>CAZEAN010000267.1:0-1513 GCA_964510225.1 uncultured Isosphaeraceae bacterium | reverse complement strand
TTCAACGGTCCCCTGATAAGGTGGCTGCCGGCGGAGAGCCGTGCGATCGGCGTTCCAATGACGGTTCCCCATGCCCCGGAAGATGGGTTCTGCTAGACGCTTACTCCTGTCTGGCCCTCAGCTACCGATTGGGCAGTCACTCCGACAACGCCTCATCGCTGTGCTCCTCGCTCAAGGCGTTCACCCCATCCAACGCCTCTCGCAGATATGCTGTAAGCTGCTTTCGAAGGGCATTTCGCAGAGCATCGGTACCGCTCGGGCCAACCGACTGTCTGTGCGAGGAACTCGTGGCCATGATGTGCTTCGATAGTCGGTTACCAAACTTCCGTATTCTCCCCGGAACAGCAGCACGGTCCTCAGGCCAACCAGTCTCTAACACTGGGCACTCCAACCCCTATGGCAACCGCCGCTATCCGGGCAACGGACCCAGGTCGCTGATCAAGGACCTACTCCTCTACCTCCAGCGAGATTTCGTGCCGGATCCTTGTTCAAACTGTCGGAGAATCTTGATTCAGAGTAGCCAACAGTGGCTTGGAAAGGAACAACAAAAGAAAAACTAATCAAGTCAATCAAACCGCGTATTCGATAATATCCATTAATTCGATAGGGACGCATCGATACAGATTTCTTCCACAAGCTGTGATCTCCGGACTTCATGCAGGTCTTCGACGGAAGGACGCCCATGTTCAAATCGAGTGTCAGATCTTGCCCTTTGGCGACGTTGTTGCTTTTGGTCACTTGCGCGATCACTCCGATCGCCTGCCATTCAATTACACGTTATCATGCGTGGTTTCATGAGGATGATTGCTGTGATGGGAACGCACGGGTGTGCGAAGATCCATCGATGATGGCTTTAGCGGAGGATCTCGATAAGCTGGAGTGGCACATTGAATGGTACGGCAGTGCAGTTGCGAAACAACCCGACATCTGGGGAGAAGCTCGCCTGACTCGCTATCGCGAGCAGTTTGAGGAGATTATGGGCGAGCAGCTTGAGGATTTCAACATCCAGCTCAATGCCTCGGTGGCGCGTAGTGATCAAGCATACCTGGCGAATGCGACGGCATTATCGATCGCCGCGAGTCCTCCCCAACGCCCCAGTCAAACTCCCCGGCTTGTGCCCACCTTTCGGAGCACGTTTACACGAAGTGTGACCGACGAAGGCCGGGTAAACGATCTGCAGCTATTTGGCCAGCCCTCATCGCCATCGCCTCGCGAAACAGTTGCACGCGATGCCTGTGAACTATTGTCGGATCCAGACACCGTCTTTGGTGAAAGAACGACCGCGACGGTAGAGAAGATCGGTTTCGGGGGTCTTGAGGGGGCTGGCATAGGCTTGGAACCCACCATCGTACTGGCTCAGCACAAGCGATACCTGGATTACCTGAACCAGATTCGCCGGATCAATGAAGGCGATGACACCTCGGACTCACCCGGCTACTCGCTCAACCTAGTTCGAATCCCCGTCTCGGTCCTGCCCGGCAAGCACACCGACGAGGGGTTCGGGGCCGAGGTT
>CAZEAN010000266.1:0-1569 GCA_964510225.1 uncultured Isosphaeraceae bacterium | reverse complement strand
AACGTCCGAGGCCTGGCACCCGCTACCGGGAGCGCCTCTCCGATTCAGGTTAAGGTTTGTCGCCACCCTCAGAATCCGACTCGGATCGGGTAGCGGGTTGTCCAGCGCCGGCTTGTTCTCCTTCTTTTTTTACGGTGGCGGGGTTGCGAATCAGCAGATCCTTCTGAAACGAGTCGATCTCACCAGAAATCTCCCATGTGCGAAGCTGCGTTACCTCAGGTCGCCCCAGCAACTCAAAGAGCGGCGGGTCAATCCAATTAACCTTCGCTCCTGTAATCCTAATCGGGCGTGCTGGAACTCTGATCTCCTCTCTAGAAATTCCGATGCAGTCCTCCTTGTTGAACAGGATGTTCGTGAGAATGGAAAGCGACACCGTCGTATGCCCCTTTTCCGTTCGAGTAATTCTCATTGGGTAATAGAGCTTGTCAGTCTCAAAGCGGATTCTCAATGGAGTCTTCTTCGCTGTCTCCTGCTTCACATCGATTACGTCGAATAGGAACCACTTGTAACCGTCCTTCGCATATTCATCGATCACCGAAAGTAACGGGGCGGGAACCTCAACGCCTTCATTGGCAGCACCAAACTCGGCAGCCACCCAAGCGGTAAAGCGTTGGGCATCGAGTAACTCCACGGTCCGAATGTCGTGCGCCCCGATCATCTTACGCTCAACAACCTTCGCAGCAGGCAACTCCGCTGGCCCACCAAATGGTGACGCACCACCAGAGTCGCGAACCACAACGCGAGGGAGCAGTGACGTGCAACGCCTGAACACCGCAGGGTCTGCGGCATCAACAGCAGGCTTAAATGGCAAGGGCATCACTTCAAGAACCTTGGTCTCTTCCGAGGCTCCAAGAGTCGTCTGCAAATATAGAAGCTGCTCGTTGCCATTCCAAGCAATGATCGCGTCTTGCTTGGGCTCTACGATCTGCACGCCTTTCTTGAAAGGCATACTCCCCATGTCGGCGTGGCTCAGAATCGTGAACGCCGCCGATAGAAGAATGATCGCACTAATAGATTTCATTTTTTGGAGAACGTCCAGAGTGAGGCAACCCGCCAGAGACGGTCTCAGGCAAGGGACGCATGAGATGTGACTGGCGCGCAGCCTGCTTTGCAGGGCCCGTGACAGGCGCAGATCATGCTCCCGCAGCCCTGCCAACACGCGCCTTTCGGGGTTGCCTCCACTCGCTTGTTATCGACTGTTATGTATTCGCTTCACAATTCAAAGCCGTATTCCTTAGCGACAGCCAAAACTTCTGACCACGTCGTTGTTAAAGAATCGCTCAAGCGGCCGTGACGTTCGAGAATTTCGCTCCGGCCGCCGTCGAACTGTCCCTCTAAAAGCTTCCGAAATCGATATTCAAGTAGATTGGATTCTCCTAAAGGAAGATTTTGCCAGAACCGCGACATCTGCTGACAGGCCGTTCGGTATTGATACCACGCCACTCGGAAGTCTTTTGGGCATGAGCTCACATCAATTCCTGCAATCGAGTCAAACTTCGCTATTAGCGCTGCTGCATCCTGTTGTGGTGACGTTTTTTCAGCGAAAGCATACTCCAATTCATAAATGCC
>CAZEAN010000265.1:0-1712 GCA_964510225.1 uncultured Isosphaeraceae bacterium | reverse complement strand
AGGCTAGGCTGCTTCTGTTGCTCGCGCTGTTCGAGAGGTTGGTCGGTAAATCGTCCACTGTCTTTTATCGAAGTTTGACCCAGACCGAGGCGACCAAGGGCTACCTGGAACGATAGCCCCGCCCCTCCCAAACTTCCAGAAGGAACTCTTCGTATGGGGTCGTAGAAGGGTCGGCAACTGACTATTCATCCTCGATTTGAAGGGCAACCGAACGAAGAGCCAGTAACTCTTCGATCCGAGTCATTAACGGTGTGCTTTCGATCGCTGCATCCCTTACTGAGAGTCGCAGGGGATCGTTAAGTCTTGGATCATCCAGTGCGACCAATGCGTCGAGAGCAGCCCACCGGACCGTTGTTGATGCTCTCCGATTTGTCACAAGGTCGGCAAGTTGTTCACGGATGACAGGAAATGGGCGCAGCGACCGGGACAATAGTTGTTCTGCGGCGAGTGTCCCCTCGATTACGATGGAGTCAGATCGAGATTGGATTCCCACTTGGATGAGTGAACCTACTTCATCATGTCCGAGATCACCGAGAGCACGGAGGGCATCTGTAGCAAGTGGGTCGTTGAAATCCTTCACCACTTTCATTCATTCGGAGGCGTAATCGTCAACACCAAGTCGACCCAACGCGCGGATTGCGGCGCCTTTCCTTTGAGGTCGTTAGTGATCTCGAGTACTCTCTTCAGTTCCGCTGTGGGCTCTGGCACTTGAATTGCCCCAAGAGGGTCGATTGCCTTGGATCGGTAAGATGGCACGGAGAGGTTCTCGATCGCATAGGAGTACCCCCTCGGTGAAACCGTGTTTTCCTAGGAATGCGGTAACGATTAGTTTGCGATTGGGGTCAGACTCATCTACTTCTACAAAATGCGACCATAGCGTTCGAGCCGACTCATTTGTATCGAGTACTATGAGCGCATCGACTACATAGCGGCTCTCCGCGTTTCTTGACAGAGTCGGCCTGCAACCGACCTTAACGACGGTTTTGTCCCGGTCCGGATCGAATCGCGTGAAGCGTCCCACGGGTCGCGGCCGGAGGGCTTACAGCTATTCGATCCGGCGGAGCCTGAGAATTGGTCGGAGATACCGATAAGGGTCGCGGCCTGATCTGTACGCTCGGACCAATCCGACACCGCTCCGGCTCATCTCGACAAAGACCAATCATCGATCGGAAAGTTGATCGATTTTGGAGAGTTGAGCCGGGCCGAGCCAAGTCGACAGTTCTCCCTTCGGATTCGCGACGAACCCCAGAGAATCGAAGACTCGGAGATCGAGCCGGTGGTGCTCGGGCCTGATGGCGATTGCAGAGCCAGTTCCGAGCGGTTCGTTCCGATTTTTTGCCCGGCTGGAATCGAGTCCGGCAATCGTTCTGATGACTCTCTTTCCGGCTCGGAGTTATGGGCTTGGTGGGCCTGAGTTTGAATTGGGGGAGGCCACGTCGCTGCCCCGCTTCGAACCCTGACGGAAGGGGTGCTGCACTGAATTCGGCAAAGGCGACCGAAGGCGTTCTCTGACTAGCTCGTACCGGCGGCTCAGTGGCCCATGAATTGTCCTGCTCTGCGCAAGCGTAACGCGATCTGGGCGCAACAAGCGTTATGAGGCCGATCGCCGAAATCAGACACTCCGTCGTGCCTGACTGTAGAAGTTCGGGTGTCGAGGGAAACGTCCCCGCCGCGTCGTCGTCGTCGTCACTCGAACCACCCCGGTCTTCTCC
>CAZEAN010000264.1:0-1753 GCA_964510225.1 uncultured Isosphaeraceae bacterium | reverse complement strand
AGACTCGTCGTTGCGCTTCCAGACTTCGTATGCAGGCATCTTCTTGTGCTAACGTCCGAGTCATCGTAGCCTGATCCGAGGGCGATGTCTCGACAAAAGGGTAAAGGTTTGATTGGGATTATGCGATCAACTCGGAACGTGATCAGGCTTACGATCGACGCTTTGTTCGCTCCGGAGTTACCAGAAGATTTCCTTCAAGGACTCTTTCGTCTGATAGTCGATATACATATCAATAAATTGTTCGAACGAATCTGCAACCTTCTCTACCGCAACCGGTCGATCATATCCCGGTGCATCGCTCCAACCGATCTCGTGAGTCCATCGCCCGATATCGCCCGCAGAACTCAGAATTATGGCATCACCTGTGCAGATATAGTATAAATGCATGCCGCCTTCCCAATCGCCAAGTTTCCCAAAGGAGTCGTTGTTCGCCGGAAAGGCAGTCATCCACAGACCGTTAATATATGGGTGCACGTACTCGTAGGTGTCATGAAAATAGCAGCAAAACGGCTCAAGGTCTGGAATCCTGAATGATTGCACAAATGCTGATTCGTCGTCGGTTAAGCAACGAGGTTCATGGAACATGAAAACCTCAGATTCACGTCTGATGTTCTTGAGCGCGAGCCACACGCGATTTCCACAAAAGACAATCGAAGTCGGGGCAAGCGTTGCGAGATAATCCGTGAACTTCGCAAAAGCTGTTGAGTTTACGTTGCTCCAATCATTCTTGAGAGTTGCAAGAACGGCAGTTGGTTCGAGGCCAAGATATCGCTTGAACCACGGCGTAAGCGCACCGCGGTGCGGTTCTGGGATCTCTCCCTCTGTAATTGGAAGCGCGTATTCTATCGTGGGTTCACCTCCGTCATAAGGAGCACGATGCTCAGTGACCTTCCCAACGGTAATTGAATTTGGTTCCGACTCCATCTCTGCGAGATGATTTACACACCCTTCGATCTGCCGCCGGTCTATTTCGCCGTCGGGTGTATCCACGCCTGGAATTTTAAAACGGTGACTCTGAAGTCCTTCCGCCATCATGCTGAAAAAGTTGATGATGTTTGAGCGGTCGATTGGCTCTAGATCACCGTGGCTGTCGTCATCATGTTCCATTTCTAGAGCGAACGTCAAAGTCATCCCACGCCTGACCGGGAGCGCGCTTCGAATTTTGGATTAATAGTTGAGTCTTCATGACGCTTTCGACCCGCTGCGGGACAGGCGTTAGGATCGACATCTTGTTCGCATAGGTTTGTTCGTTGTGTCGTCAATTGCGATATCCAGTTGAAACTACGACTTCCAATGTCGCCTTTTTTATTTTTCGAATGTCGTTCTCAAAATAGTAGCTGCTCTCATCACCGGTGTGAGATGATCCGCCGCCGTCAGAATCGGCTAAAACTCGGCCTCCCAAACCAAGAAGCCGCACCTGCTCGATCCGATCGTTTCCGGTAATTCGAACGAAACTGCTGCCCTCCTCGTGATCCAACACTACTTCTTGCCCCCAGTTCTCAAGAACTGGATGCTGAATGACCTTTCCGAGTTGGGCATTAGACCAGCGGAGTTTGATCTTCTCCTTTAAGAACTCTGCTGCTATGAGAAAATCGACCGTAAGGTCGACAACTTCTCCAGACTGGTTGAGTCCCCAATAGAGCGGATAAGCCCCGTCCCCGTAGCCGCTACTAAACTTATATCCGTCAGGAGCTTCGTCTGGACCGATCCTAATTCGTAGCGGTGCCGGTTGATCGCTAAGTTTTTAGCGATC
>CAZEAN010000263.1:0-1772 GCA_964510225.1 uncultured Isosphaeraceae bacterium | reverse complement strand
GACCAATCTCGACCGCGCCCCCCGATAGATCCAAAACTAGATGGCATTGGGCTCAAGCCGCCGTCGCCAACAACTCCCGCACCCGTCGCTTCAACCGAAATCTTCGATGCGTGCGGTTGCTTCGAGTCAGGTCGACGATACTCGGAAGACCCGCGACGCTCGAGAACAACCGCCCGAAATCGCTGACCAGTTCCGTCCAAGCGGTCGGTTCCAGCCCCAAGCGATGGATCACCGACGGGGTGTCGGCCGGAGTCGCACCACGCTTGCCCGGCCGAATCTGACGGGCCGTCCAATCCAGTAGTTGCAGGTAGTCGCTCAGTGACATCGAGAAGATTCCTTTGTCACTGCAGCGATGAGGCGACGCGCTCGGGCATGGACCCACAGGATCGTTGGACTCGTCGATCGTCAGGGGCGACAAGAAAGCGTCGCCCCGAAGTCGGATCGGGCTGACCGGTGGAGCGGATTCCGAGCACGTGTCGGCTGGACTAGGAGTTCCCGAATCGCCCCGAGCCTCTGCTCGGTCCAGCTCGAGTTGCTCGATCCGCCGCTGCGCCGAGGTGTGATCGCTGTCCTCGAGCTTCTCGTTGAGGGCCGCACGGATCGGATTGAGATCGACGTACGCCGCACAAGCCAGCAGCGAGGCCTCGTCGAGCAACCGTACCGCCTTGAACCGATCCTGCCAAAACCGGCCCGATTCTTCATCCTCCCGGTTGGCACGCATCGCCACACGCTGACACAGCAGACGCATCCACCAAGAAATATCCGATAGCCGGCGGCGAATCTCTGCCAGCCGATCGGAAGAACATCGGATCTGATCGAGTTCCGATCGGCTGGGTTCGGCCGGAGTGCCATCCTTATTTCGCCGCTGCGGACACAGCCGCAGCCATCGTCGGGCCACCTCGGTGTCATCCCACGTTTCCACGACGTCGGGCCGGCTGCGGAGAATCAAATGGAAATGGTTCGAAAGGATGGCGAAGCCGAGCAGATCGATGCCGAACGAGGCTGCGAAGCGTTGCAGATGCGCTTCGATCCAGTCCTTTCGGTGGTCGAAGTTCTTACCGGAGATCGGGTCGTCTCCCATCAGGAAGCACCGACGTACGACGCGGGCGCAGACGTGAGCGATGTTGACCTCTTCGGGTGCGAACACTTCGGCGCGGGGCATGCGGACCATGGGTGCGACTCTGGCATGGGGCGAGCGACGGTACTGATCAAAAAGATACCAAAACATGCGTACATGACAAGGCTTAAAGCGAAGTTTGTGAACACGTTGACTCGGTGAGCTTCGACCCCTCACAGACACAGATGCTAACCATCGCCGAGTTCTCAGGTGTCGACGCAACTCGCCGGTTCCTTGTTGGTGCTCTGTCCGGATCTCTCGTCTCCCGATCTCTCGTCCCCAGATCTCTACCTTCTGTCGACAACTTCTTCGTATTGGACGGCCGGTCGCGCAAGCTCACCGGCACGTCCTCTTTGCGAATGTGTTGTCGACGGGGCAGCCGTACTCACGGCGCGGGACAAGCCGGAGGCAGCCATCGACTCGCGGTTTCCGATCTGCGACTCCGGTCGAGCATCGGGAATTGAGCGGGACGGTCCGCTGATGCCCGATTTTATGCTCTGTCCCTTCTACCACGCCGGTCCCTTCCACCGCTTCAAGACGCTTATTGGGTCGTCCCCATTGCTTCACGCCGGAAGTGGGGGCGTGGCCCGAATGCTCTGTCCATCTCGCTCCTCCCCTAACGCTCCGCCCTTCGGTGATGCTGTGTCCCACAAGC
>CAZEAN010000262.1:0-1902 GCA_964510225.1 uncultured Isosphaeraceae bacterium | reverse complement strand
TTCCCAGCCATCGATTTTAGTTTTCCAGACGCCGACGGCGATTTGGAAAAGGGTGAGACGGGTGTCCGCCTGCGACCGAGATTCCCACTTGAGGACATAACCTACTTCGGAATAAGTAGCGCGCTGATCGGATGCAGTGGTTTGTTCAACGCAATGCTACGCACCGGGCAAGTCACGTCGCGTGGAGAAATGACTATTCGCAAACCCGATGGCTGGGATGAGATAGCCGGGGACATTGGCTTTCCCATTCGGTTTGAGGCTAGCGAAAACCGGCTGATTTTCCCATCAGAGGTTTTGAGTCAGCCTTTGCCGGGGGCAGATCCAATCAATCATCAACGTCTTTTAGAGCTGTGCGAAAAATTTGCCGCGGACGCAGAGTTCGAAACCACGCTGGCAAGTCGTGTCCTGTCTTTCTTGGAGACCGATGGAAACCTCGGCGCGTCACTGTCGGAGGCAGCGGCGACACTGGGATATTCCGAACGCGGGTTGCGCCGCCAGTTAGAGCGGACGGGCACGTCCTATCGGATTCTGACAGACCAGGTGCGGGAACGCCGTGCCAAGGAGCTGCTCATCTACACCGCCCGATCGGTTCAGGACATTGCCTACGAACTCGGATACGAGGCGCCCTCCAATTTTGCGCGGAGCTTCAAACGGTGGACCGGTGCCAGTCCCACCGAGTTTCGTGAAGTGCGCCAGTTGCGCTCCGAACGTGGCCAGAATTGAATCGTCTTTGGACTTGAATGAACTTCACCGACAGATACAAATCGTTCACTGTGATGGTCTTTAAGCTGGACCACACCGCCAAGAAAAATCAGAACTTGAACGCAAATGCAAACTTCTAAGCATCCCGTTTACAAGCTGCTCATTACTTTCGCTGCTTCTCTTGTTGGCTTAGGGGGCTGTCACAGCGCTGATTCGCAGAAAACGGACGAAGCCCCTGCCACAAGGAAAACAGAAACGGCAAACAACGTCACTTCTGAGAATGATGATGTCATCGACTGTGCATTTTTTGGGCTCGATAATGGCTTACCACGAAGAGTTAACGCTGTCGTGCGAGGAGCGTACGGGAAAGATGGAATGCCTCTTAACTTCCTAGACGAGATCGACGCCAGCACGCTCGACGCGGAAGACTTTCTCGTTACCAACCGGGAACGTGAAAAACACGTTCCCATCGGGGCCATCCTCATGCCAGCCGATGAGGAAGGTGAGAATCGCACAGTGTTGCTCATTGGGGAATTCGGAACTGGTGGAAGTAATCCGCCCGTTGAAGTCACGATTGTCGGAGACCTTCAAACCAAGGCCAAACATGAAGATGCGTCGGCTCCTTCAAACGCAAGAAACTTGAAAAATGCTTCCACCAAAAATGTAATTCCGTTGAGCGAGGGACCGCGAATGTTCTTCGCACAAATCGTGAAAGGCGATCTCGCAGAACAGTCGGCTGACAATTCGCAAGTCGTTCAAGTCGCCTGGCAGGGAGGCATCACGCCTGTCGACAAGAAGGTTGCCGAAAAAGATCTGTTTCAGTTTTACACCGTCTACGTCGAAGACGATGACAAGGTCATTCCGCTGACGCCCAAGTCCATTGCCGACATCAACGACAATGACAATTACCATCAGTTGCTGGTCGAGACCCAAGCGCCGATCGTCAAAGTCTCCATGCCAGTCGGAATCGTGAAGGACCCAAACGGCGATTCAAATCCCGAAACGCAAGTGGTGCTTGAGTATTGAATCTGCGCCTATCTCGCCCGCACGTCCTTTTCTGTTCCATGAAGGCCTCTCCAATCCGAATCGGGACGACGAGTTTCGAACGGTGTTGTTCGTATTGGTTGGAGTCACGGTTGGGTTGGCCATTTTCCTAGCAAACCGACGTCGGCAGAAGCAGAGCTGATTGGATGCCCTGGG
>CAZEAN010000261.1:0-1911 GCA_964510225.1 uncultured Isosphaeraceae bacterium | reverse complement strand
CGCACCAGAGGCAAACTGACGGCGAATCGCGGAAACTTTTTAGATGGTTTCCCGCTGGTTCGCGACGCTACATCTGAAGCAGCTTAGCGACCACGCGCAAATCGCATCGGTGTAAAACACCGAACGCAGTTTGGTCGATTTGTTCGCCAATTCGGTTGGTCCAACCGCTGCGTGTAAATCGGCTGGTTGAGGCTTATGGAATGGACGTGATCCCGCCATCGAATAGGACGTCAGATTGCTCTGTGCTGTTTCGGCCGCAGTCCCATAACGTCGCCGACGTTCGCGGGTTAAGTCTGCCGTTCGCTACTATCCGTCATCATTGGATAGCGATCGTCTGAATCTGGAATGGAGTCATTCAGCAGTCAAAGATTCAAGTATTTGCTCCGTGTTGTATTCGCCTGATATGCGAGCGTCGTACATCTTTGACGTTGCACGTGATACGGCGTCGACAAATTCTGGATAGGCTCGTCCCGTCACATCGACAAAGCCGATCTGATGATTTTCTCGATCCCAGCGACCGGCGGCGGATTGGTCGATCCACTGAAACCAGTGCACTCCCACGAACCTCGGATCGGCCAAAGCCGACGCAAGGTAGTGTGCAAACGCGAGTCCGCGTTGACGTTGATCCCACGACGCTGACAGCCCTGGACTTGGCACCCCACGATCAACCGCGCCGTAGTGAAACTCGCTGATCAGGATTGGCATGTCCACGTCGTCTGGGACTTCCCAAGGACGAATCTGGTTCTCGTAGCAATTTGCCGTGAATACGTCGACGTGACCTGCAGCCCCTCGCCCTAACGCTTCAACCGAGCGAACTGTGCGACAACCCAGATAGAGCTTGTTCGGGAGCACTTCCTTGAGCACTTTCTTGCACTTGCCAAAGTAGACGCTCGCGAATGATGGATACAACGATTCGATGTCTTTCTTCGCCGCCTGTGGAATCGGATTTGGCTTACCGCTGAATACCTGTTTCCATTCGGCGTAATCTGTCTGCCATGCCTTGTTGAGATCGGCGAGTGACGCGTATTGTTTCTGAAGTTGCTCGATGATCCAGTCGGTGGTCGGGTCCTCTGCAGGCAGCTCGAGAATCTTCTCGGTGAACTTTGAGTTGTCTGGCCAACCCAGTTCGTTGCCAATGAATAGACCCAAACAGTAAGGATCCTCGTTTGCCGAGGCGAACTCTTGCAGGGCCTCTTTTAATTGGTCTTCAAACCCATTCTCAAACGGCGTTGGGAATGCTCCATACCCTCGCTTCCACCAGATCGAAGCGATGATGGTGTACGGCGTTCGCCCGTCACGTTCCAAAGCCTCATCGCCCCAAGCTCCGAGCGTGTTGACGCCCCAACAACGCAGGCGATTGTGAATGCCGTCACGGTTACGATCGTTCCAATCGTTCCCTAAGGCACGCTGATAGTTCAGCGGCGGAAAATGGAGGAACTCCTTATCTCCCTGTTTCCTTCGACCGACCCACCGCAGATAGTCTTCTTCATCTGGCACGTACTCAAAGAAGTTTGACTCAATCCGTTGTTGATTGATGAGGGTTTCGGACTTGTGTCCCGCCATGGAAACCCCCACCGAAAAGAACAGGTATCCTTCAGGATCCACCAACCACCATTTTCCATTCAGCTTCTGAGTTCGGAAGTGACCCGTTGCTTCTTGCCTGGGACCATCCAGCCATCCACCGTACTTGCTCAATCGGCGCGCGTTTGTTTTCGCCTTCGCACGGGCTTCACTCAGTTCCTCACCAAGAGACTTGCGAAGGTCCGCGATGTCTGTTGTCTTGCCCGGCCAATCCACAGCCCGGACCTGTCCGAATTCGTCGAGATACGGCATCTCATGAAGGACGTTATCCATCGCTGAGTCCGCCGGCCATGCGAAAAGTGGATCCTCGATGAGCAGATCAACTTTGCC
>CAZEAN010000260.1:0-1933 GCA_964510225.1 uncultured Isosphaeraceae bacterium | reverse complement strand
CAAGACAGATCGGCCAATCGCTGGGTTGCTGAAGGATCTCCAACGTCGTGGGCTCCTTGATGAAACTCTCGTAATATGGGGAGGTGAGTTCGGCCGGATGCCGATGTCGGAAGGGGGGACCGGGCGCGATCACAATCCTCATGGATTCTCTGTTTGGTTCGCAGGAGCCGGGGTCCGGGGCGGGACGGTTCATGGAGCGACTGACGCAGTCGGGCTCCGGGCGGCGGTCGATCGCGTCCACGTCCATGACCTCCACGCCACAATCCTTCACCTCCTTGGGATTGACCACACTCGACTCACTTTCCCACACAATGGACGCGACGAGCGCTTAACCGATGTCGCTGGTCATGTCGTTAAGTCAATCCTTGCCTAAGAGAATCATAGCGAGTTGACGATCGGTCGCGATTCAGTCGAGGAGTGCACTGGTGACCCCAACAACTTTATGGACGACTAGACTACTGACACTGGTCATTCTCTCCACCGTTGGTTTTGCGAAAGAGAGCGCCGGTTCTTCGGAGAGCGACCAGGAGCACTGGGCCTTCCTACCGATCGATCGTCCTGCAATCCCAGAAAATGGTGGCTCATCGTGGCCTCGGAACCCAATCGATGCGTTTATTCTGGCAGGTCTGGAAGACTTCGAGCTGCAGCCTGCACCTGAAGCCAATCGTCCGACACTCCTTCGACGTTTGAGTTTCGACTTGCGGGGCCTCCCACCAACTCCTCAGGAAATCGCTGCATTTGCGGCTGACGACTCTCCAGAGGCTTACGAATCGCTCGTCGACCGATTGTTGGCGTCGCCACATTTCGGAGAGCGATGGGGACAGCATTGGCTCGACTTGGCACGGTACGCCGACACTGACGGATTCGAAATGGATCATACGCGACCGCACATTTGGCGCTACCGCGATTGGGTAGTGAACGCCTTGAACGCAGATCTACCATACGATCAATTTGTCTCCTATCAATTGGCTGGTGATGAGCTTGCTCCGAGCAATCCCGAGGTTTGGGTCGGAACTGGATTCAATCGGTGCTATCCCGACATGGTCGATATGAACGACCAAGGGCTGCGTCGCCAAAACGCACTCAACGACATTACTGAAACCGCAGGGTTGGTCTTTCTTGGCCTGACGGTCGGTTGTGCTCGATGCCACGACCACAAGTTCGACCCCATCCCCCAGGCCGATTTCTATCGGCTCCAAGCATTCTTCGCGCCCGCCGAATTTCGCAACGACGTACCGATCGCTACTCCCGAACAACAGTCTGCACATCAATCCGCTAGGAGAGCATGGCAAGCCGAACGTGATCGGATCAAGGCTGCATTGGAGTCCACGGATGCTGAGGATGAACGTTCAGGACTCCTCCGACGCCTTGACGCACTGGACGCATCACAACCAACTCCACTCCCGCTGGCGCGAGTTCTCGGAGAGTCATCCCCGGATTCTCGTCCGACACATCTCTTGGTTCGAGGAGAGTACACCAACAAGGGACCGGAAGTTCAGCCCCGCTACCTCTCGATCTTGGATCGTGGAGGACTGGAAAGCGATCCTAAGATTCAGCGCTTGGAAGGCTCAACCGGTCGGAGAACTGCACTCGCCGAATGGTTAACGGATCCCGAGCATCCTCTCACAGCGCGGGTGATCGTCAATCGCCTCTGGCAACACCACTTCGGACGAGGGATCGTTGGCTCGCCGAGTGACTTTGGCACGCTCGGAGAACCACCAACACACCCGAAACTCCTTGACTGGTTGGCCTCGGAACTGACCACGTGCGATTGGAATCTCAAGGAGATTCATCGACTCATTCTCACGAGCGCGACGTACCGCCAATCCTCTCAGTACGATCCTAAAGCCTTCCGGATTGATCCCGAAGCGGTGCTACGCTGGCGTTGGAGTCGTCGGCGTTTGGATGGTGAAACGATCCGAGACAGCTTGCT
>CAZEAN010000259.1:0-2094 GCA_964510225.1 uncultured Isosphaeraceae bacterium | reverse complement strand
CTGTCCGAGATCAGAGCTCCATCGGAATCAACCAAGACGAGCGAGAAATCAGTGGACGGATCCGTTATCTCATCGTTCAGTTCAAAAAAGAGCTGCTCGACGTTCGCGACATCGTCTGGATTGCTCGTTGACAAAGCCATGATCAAGAAGTCATCCCGGACTTCGCGATAGTCGCGGTCCTCGTATCGAAGCTTCATGAATCGACGCAATCGAGAATCATCGGGCTTGACGACCACGACCAGCAGCTTTTGGTTGTTCAATTTGCAGCGGCGAATCGCTCGCTCGAACCGTTCCATCGCTGTCCCATCCATGCCCATCGCCTTGGCAATGCGTTCGTCTAATGTTGGCGGTACATACGGCTTTGGCGGTGCGGGAATAGTCATGGTTCCCATGTCGACTCGCTGACCTGGGTCAACGGTGACACTGTCCAGACTTGGGATTGTCCCATCCGGCCTCGATTCCAGATTAAGTTCGTATTCCCAACCAGGAACCAAACCATCAAGTTCAAACCGTCCTTCGGAGTCTGTCACGGCAGAGCCACCAAATCGATTGCTCCACGTTCGATTGTTTTCGTCAGGCACACGGATTCCGTATCGGATTTTCGTTTGAGGAGCTGGCGTTTGCGATTCGGTTTGGTGCAAGATGCCATGAGCGGATCCAGTTTGCTTGAGATGCATCTCAAGCGTGTTCTGGTCGCCGCCTAGAAAAGCAACTGCCCCAAGTGACCTATCAGCGTTCATCGCATGAACGTAGGGAGGTTCCCCCAACCTCTCCACCGCGAACGCACCATCTTCGTCCGAAAGAGCTTGCCAATCATCGCCTCTGAAACGCTGCGAAACACCCGACAATCGAACGCCAGCAAGCGGTTGATCCTGCTTGTGCTTGCGCACGACGCCAATCAGCTTCACCTTTTTCTGTATCTCTGTTGTGACGTCGATCGCTAATGATTCTTCGCCAGACACCTCAAACTTCTCTGCCTTCTCTTGACGCGGCGGACGGATGTCATACGTACCATCGCCCAACAGAAACTCGAATCGTCCTTCGTCATCGGTTTGAGTACTCTTGACCAGTATCGGACGGACATATCGGCGAGAGTTTTCGGGATTGGCAATCGTGGCTCCTTCGATGGAGTCGAGATCGTCGCCATATTGGTAAACGAACACGAGTTCGTTCTTGATCGGATCGCCCGACGGTTCCGCTGTGAGCTGCCCGGTGAGAACGGTCGGTTTTCGTAGCCTTAAGTCGATTCCGTCAACGGGCTTGCCCACGTTGACGGCAAAGCTCGGGATGGCGTCGGATACCCATTGGTCATCCGCAACCGTGACCATGTAGATCTGTTCTGGTGGAATCTGAAGCTTAAAAGTCCCGTCGTCGGCCGACGTCGTTTGATCACGCCCACCATCCCAACCATATCCCTCGCCGTGGGCGTTGACCGATATTCCACCGGCGGGCTTACCCTGGTCGTCGAGTACTTTCACCTGGATCGTCACTAATTGATTCAGTGTGACCGTTATCTCTCCCCGATCGACCGCTGGCTCGTAGTTCGCCCGAGTTCGCGTGAATCCTTCGGCGGTGGGCCAAATGGTGACGATCGACTCTTGCCACGTCGGCATCCATGCGAAAGTTGCCTGTCCCGAAGCATCAGTCATTCTCGCCACGGCGTCCGCGAAAAAGCTCAAATTCAACTCCCGATTGGCGGACTTCTTGCGAAGGATCCATGGATAGAGACGGACGCCTTCGATTGGTAAACCAGATGAGTCAACGACTTTCACTGTGACCGGAGCAGCCCCTTCGAGCCGCAGCGTTTCTCCCGCATCTGGAAACTCGGGCACTTCCGTTTTCAGGTCGGCTTGTTGGTTTCGGCCGAGAGCGTAAACCTCATAGTCGATACCAACGTTATCTTTCCAAGCCATTACGGACTGAATTCGTTCGGACTCCGGCACGTGTAGTTCGAGTCGACCATCCTTATCCGTGCTCAGCCCGTCCAGCGAATGCGGGTATCGCAACCGCACAACGATTTGAGCGTTGGCGACCGGCTTCCCTTCAGCATCCAATTCCTCTATCGCTCTTGGCTGAACCGATTCGACTTGGATT
>CAZEAN010000258.1:0-2131 GCA_964510225.1 uncultured Isosphaeraceae bacterium | reverse complement strand
AAAACAGCGGCGCTCGAGCACCTCAACTACAACGAGGAATTGTTCCGTGCAGTGATCCGGATCCAGCTCGAAGATTCCCCGTTGTTGATTGAGCGGATCCGAGAGGGGATCGACAAGCGTGACCACTCGATGGTGAGTCGATCGGCACAAGCCCTCGCCGATCTCGCGGCGGTCTGCGGTGCGCGCCAGATTCAGAACGATGCCTTGGAACTCGTCCAGTTAGGACGAATTCACTCGTTTTCGACGATCTCACTCATGCTCGGCGTGTTTAGTTCAAGCGTCAGTCTCTTGAACACCCAGTTGGAGATGGAATTGCGCGGTAAATGAGGGCACCTGGCAAGATGGAAACAGATACCGAACAGATCACAAGGCCTGCTGGTTGCGCAAGTCTTGCCCGGCAGGAGTGAGGTTGAGCAGCAATCGAGCCGGTAACACTCAAGTTTCAGAAAGTTCCGGTTCTTCTTCATCGCGCAAGATTTGGTCGATCGACAGATTAAGCATGCGGATTTTTGTGCGGAGGCTGTTGCGTGCAATCCCAAGGATTTCAGCAGCCTTTGTTTGGTTCCCATCCGTCTTGATGAGGACCCGTGTCAAGAGCACACGTTCAAAGTATTCGAGTGCGACACTGTACAGATTCTCGGTTTCGCAATCGAGATGTTTGGTGATGAACTCGACGAGTTCGTCATTTTCAGACGGCTCGTGTTGTGGTGGAGACTGATGTTTACTTTCCCTGATCTCCTCAGGGAAAAACTCGGGGATCAGAGTTTGTCCGATCGACTGCAACACTGCTTGGCGGATCACACTCTGAAACTCGCGGACATTGCCAGGCCATTGATATGATTTGAGCAATCGAAGTACTTCGATTGTTACCCCATGAACATTTTTGTTGAATTGCTTGTTGAATTGCTTGATGAAAAAATCGAGAAACAGAAGGAGATCGTCACCTCGGGCTCGGAGGGGCGGAAGTTGGATAGTGAACCCGTTCAGTCGATAGAACAAGTCAGAGCGAAACTTATCTTCAGGCATCGATTCTAGATCGCGATGCGTTGCGGCAATGATCCGGACGTCGGTCGTGATTGTCTTGTTGCTTCCGATGCGTTCGAACTGTTGTTGCTGGAGGAGTCGTAGTACCTTCGCTTGTAGATTAGGCGGCATATCGCCGATCTCATCTAAGAAAATCGTACCGCCGTGACACTGCTCGAACTTGCCGATTCGGGTTGCCGACGCTCCACTGAAGGCACCTTTCTCATGTCCAAACAGCTCACTTTCGAGCAACGATTCGGGGATCGCTGCACAATTGATGATCAGGAATGGGGCATCGGCACGACGACTGTGGTGAACGATCGACTGGGCGACCAGTTCCTTTCCTGTTCCGCTTTCGCCTCGGATTAAGACCGCGACGTTCTGTGGAGCGACTCGCCCGATTGCTTTGTACACATCAATCATTCGATAGCTGTTGCCGATCATCGATTGATTCGTCTGATCAGTTCCGCCAGAGTTCGGGAGGTCTCCCGATGAGGTTGAGGTCGTACCGGTTGAGCTTTCAATGACTTCAATTGGTGATGGTTGCGGAGACAGGTTCGTTGCCCGAGCGTCTTCTTCAATGTCTGGGTCAGATTTGCTTCCGTCGGAAGGTTGGGATCGGAGACGTGCCAGACGTCGGATTTTCAACGCTTGCTCAACGAGATCGCGGAAGCGACTGACATTGATCGGTTTTTGAACGTATTCAAAGATGCCAAGCTTTATCATTTCAATAGCGAGTTCTCCAGAAGCTGAACCGGTGATCATGATGATCGGTAGATACGGGTTGGCTTCCTGGATCGCTTGGATCGTTCCCAAAAGTGGATCTTCTGGAAGTTGAATTTCAACCACGATGAGGTCGGGTTCTTCAGGTTCAAGAAGATCAGCGCAGCGAGCACGCTCCGCGTTTATATCGCGTAGCCTGACATCTAATGACTCAAGCGATTTGTTGATTAAATGCTTTAGACTGCGATCAGCAACAAGCGTAATGATCGATGGCATCCCTGAATGGCTCTCCTACATCTAGAACCTGTTATGGACTTTTCTAGTCTCGTATCATAACGTTATGGCATGAGCACTCCCCAACGCAAGCCCTATCCTAGCGATGTCC
>CAZEAN010000257.1:0-2186 GCA_964510225.1 uncultured Isosphaeraceae bacterium | reverse complement strand
GTGACTCGACAGAACAGCAAGCATCGACATCAGGACAGAGCCGGACTTCCGTGAACGGATCATCCTCATCGGCAATCCGCAACGCAACTCGATCTGCCGTGACATGGTGGACCATCAACGGTCGACGTCTCGGTCGGTTTGATCGCCAAGCCCAAAAAGGCGATTCCGTCCACTCACCCTCTGAATTCAGGTCAGCGACCGGATGATTCCGGCTCCGAATCCGGTGTTCTTTTCGATATCGGTGGAGTGCCTGATTGTAGATTCCCTGGAAGCGACCGAGATGTGCGATCAAGTGGGCTGCAAACCAGAGAAACGGCTCTGATTCGGAGAGGCCACTGAGCGGGACCTCAAGGTTTTGTATTCCTTCTTTCTGCTCGCGGGCAATCCGTAACGCGGCAGTCCGGAGGCCTACTCGATCTGTGATTTGGGCTGCTTTTAATGCTTCTGGCCAGTCCTCCAGAACCAAGGGATGCTCAATAAGCCCTTTCAGTTGGTCTGCAACGCGGGTTGGAAAGCTCGCAAACGTCTGCTCATCATTGACACGGAGATCTTCAAAGGGTGCGTCTGACGTTAGCTGATCGTACTCGATATGACCCGCTTGCAATCGACCTTGATGTAGAAACGGGACTCGGGTCGCTAACGCTTTGGGCAGGTCGTTGTCCACGATGAGGTTCAAACCAATTCCGTCGACGTCTTCTGCGAGCCTGGCCGTCGCGATGTTCTTGATCCAGACACCCGGATGAAAGAGTTCGGGCTGATGACCAGTGACCATCCAAGGACGCTCGGAGACCGCTCCGACCTGAGGTAAGCGGTCAACACTGAACCCAAACTTCTGAAGAAACTGCCGACCGAGTCGGATAGCCTCACTCCGGGCCATCGCTCGGAGTTGCTCCGTCCGACGTCCTTGGAAGTCATGCGACCAGTGATCGAGCAACCCACGGTTCGACTCAAGTGCCACCGGGAAATCAGCGAGCGGCGGCTCCTGAAGTAATGTTTGATCGGTAGCAGGTGCTTTGAACCTGCGCCTTGCGAGTGTCATCCCGTACATCCAGCGGCAACCTTGAGCCGAGTGCAATCTTCGATCGCGTTGTGGAAGACTTCCCGATAATGGTTAAGACGGTAGCTCGCGTCATCGAGCGACCCGCCGAAAGCCCGTTTCTCATCAAGGTAAATCAAGGGAACGGCAACTTCGGTCACCTTGAGTTCCAGATCGGCAGCTTGGACCCAAAGTTGTAGCGGCATCGCGTATCCGTTGTCTGTGATCTTCAACTTAGCAAGTGCCTCAGATCGATAGGCTTTAAAACCACAGAAGGCGTCCGTAAGATCGAATCCGAGGCATTCGTTAAGCCAACGGGTGACCTCAACATTAATTTTCCGACGCTCTTCAGGAGGAAATTGGTCAGGATCAAAGACCTTCAGATAGCGACTCCCGGAGACGATATCGAAGTCGGCGAGAGGTTGAGCGACTTCTTCAATCAATGATGGCTCGTGCTGACCATCGCAGTCGAGCGTAACCAATCCATCGTAGTCGCCTTCAATGGTCGCTTGAAATGCACTCTGAAGCCCTGCCCCGTAGCCTCGATTGACTGGGTGGCGGATCACTCGGATCTTATCAAACACCTTGAGCAATTCCGGAGTTCGGTCAGTCGATCCATCGTCGATCACCAAAAGATCGCCAGGCGCATAGCGCAGAATCTCGGTGAGGACTGGTTCGATATATTGCTCTTCGTTATAGATCGGAATCGCAGTGAGCAAGCGCATGGTAGCATCCAGGATTATGGTGAGAATCATGTCAACTTCATCAGATTCTCACAAGGCTGCGCGATTGTAGCCGCAGTCACCTCGAAGTCAACGGAGTGACTGGAGGGGGATTTGGAGGTCATCCTCCTGCGGCCTCTTGGGAAACAGTGACTGCTTAGACGCTCCGAGGTTGGAGATCCATACCCGGCGCCTTAATCCCAGCTTCCGGAGCTACGAGAAACCTTAGCGGACAAATGCTGGACACAGCGCTACAAGGGCGCACAAGAGCGAGGGAGTCACAAGGCTCCTTCGCTCTCGATCGGCACGTCACAAAATGAGAGCTAGATCGTGTGAACCGCTCTCCGATTTACTCAATAGCGACCACGACCACCGCCGCCGCCGCCGAAGCCGCCGCCGCCACCACCGAAGCCGCCGCCACCGCCACC
>CAZEAN010000256.1:0-2248 GCA_964510225.1 uncultured Isosphaeraceae bacterium | reverse complement strand
AGAGGGGAGCATCTCGGGTCGCTTGCAAGGTCGATCGGTTGAGAATTTGCACAAATCCGATCGTCAACCCTGATTCATCGGCCAATCGAGGGATGTTCAGACGTGCGCGGGAACCCACCGGCTTGCTTAGATCGGGTACGAGCAAGACAACTTCGACCCGGTCCTTGAGCTGAGCCAGCGTGAGGTAGAGATCGTCGTTCGAGGCCAACAACACGAGGCGACTCTTCTCATAAGACTCAAGGATTTCAAGAAGGTAAAGAATGGTCGCCGCATTAGACGCTTGTACGATTAATGGAGCCTTTCCTTCTGCGACCGCCTTCCAGAGTTCGGCGGTTGGACCACTACTCCGACTCGATGTCGAGGGGCGCCCCGGCCCACCTTGGGCGGAAGACGACCCGGAACTGCTCGGGCGTCCGCGTTGGGCCGATGATCGCCCAGTTGTTCCCTGTAGCCCCTTTCGGACCACGTCGAGGACGGCAGTCGCGTTCGCGACGGAGAGAAAGAGACGGCCTTCAGGTTCGATCACCTGCTGCTCTGGTTCTTCCGGCTTGATCGCAACCACGGCCGACTGGCCGTACTGGGTCGGTACAAGGTTCAGGTAAGTGATCCCTGAATAGAGGAATGGCTCAAAGTCAGTCCGATAGGGATCAAAGACGTCGGTCACTCGGCTGAAGGTCGGAGCCCGAGTCGGCGTGCTCCCCCCGATCGTAATTACCCGCCCTCGAAAGATGATCTGTCGAGGAGCGCTCCCTTCAGATCCACCGCCGGTTGCGTACGGAAAGTAGGGATCAACAATGCCCGGGATAATCGTTTTCCCAGTACCGTCGACGGTGACCGCATCACCTGGGATCTCGACCTCGTCGACGGGCCCAACCGCTTCGATCTTGCCGTCACGAAGTACAATCGTCCCTGATTCGATCCGGCCCGCGTCGGCGACGGTTTCAATCACGGCACCTCGATACGCGACGGTCCGTTGTTGTTCTTGTCCAGCGACCGGGATCGTCCACAAGGCAAGGATCAAGAAAGCGAACGCCAGTCCCGACGGGGTTATCGATCGGATCGGCACGTGGAGAGACTCCTCTCAAGGAAGGATGATCCGCATCCGTCGTCTCGGTTTGCGGATCGTTGGACCAAAGCGTAGGGGGCGTCAACGGACAGGGATCGACACTCTACCAATCGATTCATCTTAGTAACGCCGACGATCTTTGCTGATATCGTAAACCACCTTACCGTCGATCAAGACTTGGGTGACGTACTGACGGGGGTCGAGGATTGAGCCAGTCGAGATCACGAGATCGGCATCTTTACCAACTTCGATTGAGCCCACACGATCGTCGATCAGGAGGGCTTTAGCGGGTTCGATCGTCAGTCCTCGGAGTGCCTTCGCCTCGTCCCAACCGTAACGAACGGCCATCGTCGCCTGGAAGGCAAGATCTTCCTGCGGAATCACCGGTGAATCAGTGTTCACGCCGAGAAGTTCGACACCACGATCCGCGTACTCGGCGACAATCCCATGGATCTGACCGTCATCAGAATCGTACCGAAACCCTCGAGGGCCGGCGATCACCGGGACATTTCGTTTGACGGTCTCCGGACCGATCAAGTAGCCCTCGAACGTCCCGTGACCGATCAGGATGTCCAACTTGAACTCATCGACAAGCATCCCCAGAGTTGCCTGAATCCCTTGATAGCCTTGGGTGTGGACTAGGACCGGAATCTCGTTGCGGAAGAGAGGCTTGAAGTACTCGAGTCGGAGATTACGTTCTGGCTTTACTGAGGTCTCGCCGGATTCATAGGCATCCCAGGCCTGAACGTAAGCTTGTCCTTCCTTGAGTTCGTCCCGGATCACATAGTTCATTCCCATCCGACCGGAGCCGATCGTCCCGTCCCGACGTTCTGGGTTTCCCCACTGGGCGATCTTCAAGACGCCTGGAAATCGGACAACGACGTCGTCGAGTTCGCCTGGCCCTGCCTTAAGAATGGTCCCCCAGCCACCCATATTGGTGCCACTTCCGGGGATGTAGCAGACCGTAGTAACTCCACCAGCAAGTCCAACCTGAAGACTGTCGTTGTGGGGAATCACCTGGTCGAGCACACGGAGGTCGGGATTGGTCTGGTAGACCATCTCGTTGAGGTCGCCCGAGCCACCGACATGGCAGTGGACCTCGACCAGTCCCGGCATCACGAAGCGATCACTGTAATCGAGGACCGTAGCACCGTCGGGTACTGTGATTTCCGTACGGGACCC
>CAZEAN010000255.1:0-2318 GCA_964510225.1 uncultured Isosphaeraceae bacterium | reverse complement strand
TAGGATATGCGAACAAGCCGCGGCGGTCACGAAGAATCGGTTACAGTAGAACTAAAATTGATGTAAGAGCGATGCCAAGACTCCACTCCCTGATCAATGATGACCTCCCACTCTGCCACGACATGATTCGGCAGCTGGAGGAATCGCCGTAGGATTCTCAGCGTCGGGTCGAAGAGCTCGAACACGCGATGCAGCGTCTGTTGCGGCAGCTCTACGGACCTCGTACCGAACGGGTCGATCCCGATCAGCTCCGTCTCTTCGACGAGACCGAAGACGACTCCCCTGAACCACCCGACACCCCTGAGCCCACAGTCGACGAGAAGCCAGCTCGGACGTAGAACCGTTGGGGGCGACAACACCGCCCCGAATACCTTCCGCGTGAGCGTGTCCTCCTGGAACTCTCCGAACAGGAGCGTATCTGTCCCGACTGCGGCCAGCTGGGGATGCCCTTCGGCGAAGAGGTCAGCGAACAGCTCGAGTACGTGCCCGCCTCGTTGTTCGTCAGACAGTTCGTCCGTGTCAAATACGCCTATCACTCCTGTCAGGAGTACATCACGATCGCCGCCAAGCCTCCCCGGCCGATCGACAAAGGGCTACCAGGCTCCGGCCTGTTGTGCCATGTCATCACCAGCAAGTACGGCGACCACACGCCACTGTACCGCGCCAGGAGGGCATCCTCGCCCGCCATGGTGTGACCATTCCGCAGGCCACCCTCTGCGGCTGGATGGCTCGGGCAGCGGGACTGCTGACACGGCTCTACGACCTGATGGCAGCACGCGTCCGGTCTTCCAAGGAGATTCACACCGACGATACCACCATGCCGGTGTGGGACCCGACCTTGCCCCAGACGCGGACGGGCCGGTTCTGGGTTTATGTCGGCGACGACCAAAACCCGTTCTGTGTGTACGACTTCACGGCCCGCCGCACTCGCGATGGTCCCGAAACGTTCCTGAGGAAGTTCAGCGGTTCCCTTCAAGCTGACGCCTTTCCGGGGTACAACGGGATCTGTTTCGGTCCCGACGTCCGTTGTGTGGCCTGTTGGGCCCACGCCCGTCGCATGTTCTTCGACGCTCGCACCTCCGATCCCCGATTGGCTCACGAGGCGTTGGCTCGGATCCGGCAACTCTACGAGGTGGAGTCGACGTGTCGCGAGCTGACGTCGGAGGAACGCCACCGTGTGCGGCAACGCCACTCCGTTCCCCTGCTGCACCAGTTCGTTGAGTGGCTGGAGGAGCAAGCTCGCTGGGCTCTGCACAAGAGCCCGATCGACCAGGCGATCGTCTATGCCCGCAACCAATGGCCGGACCTTCAGACGTCTGTGTGTGATGGCGACTTGAGCATCGACAACAACCTCGCCGAGCGGACGTTGCGAGCCCAGGCAATCGGCCGGAAGAATTACCTCTTTGTAGGAAGTGATCGGGGTGGCCGGACGGCGGCGATCCTCTACAGCGTCGTCGGCAGTTGCAAGCGGCTCGATGGTGATCCCTTCGCCTACCTGAAGGATGTGCTGGAGCGGCTGCCGACTCATTCCGCCGAGCGGCTCGGAGCGCTGCTGCCCGATGCCTGGTACGCGGTCCACCCGAACTCGAGACGCAAGGTCGCGTCCTGACTGTCTGGTCCTGGTGAGCCCAGTCTGGATTCGACTCGGATACTGGGTTAGAATGCCCAGCTGGTGGTTGTCAGCCGCCTTCACCCGGCGTGAGCGTCGTTCGCTAGACGGTCACCGCGGAACATGTAGACTGCTTGACGCTTACACGCTATCTCAGTCTCAGTCACGAGCACGGAAACGCGAACGTGGCGGAAATCGATTTTCTGGTTGTCCCCGTGGTGAATCACCAAGAGATACACCCATGACAAGCACGCATATTAGAATTCGATTGATCATCGCGTTTGCCGCCGTGCTCTTCGGACTGTTGCCCTCCGCGATCGCGCAGGAGGTGTCAGCCTACCGAGTCTTTGAGCGGGTTGTAACCAACGACAACGTCTACCAGGATCGTTTCAACGACGTCCTCTTGAAGACGACATTCACCGCGCCTTCCGGGAGGCAAACGCCATTCTGGGGCTTCTTTGATGGCGACGGGAAGGGCGGGGGAAGCGCCACTTCCGGCAGTGTTTGGAAGTTCCGCTTCATGCCCGATGAAGTCGGTAAGTGGACCTACACCTGGAGCTGGTCCGACGGAACGCCCGGCGGCGAGGGTGAGTTCGAGTGTGTTGCCGAAGGGGCCGGTCAGGGCATCCTCCGCGCGTATGCCGGGAACCCGCACTGGTTCGCCTACAACGGCACCAAGCCCGTCTTCCTCCGGTCGTACCACATGCGT
>CAZEAN010000254.1:0-2534 GCA_964510225.1 uncultured Isosphaeraceae bacterium | reverse complement strand
CGGGCGTCCGGGAAGGGGGCCGGAATGACGTCCGATGGTTCACGGTCCGACCCCAATCCGGCACATCACAGCTGCGGATCGGCGAGTTGAGCGGGATCGCCGGGAGGAGCGAACTGGCCGGGAACCAGGACGAGGCCAAACTCCTGCGCTTCACACCGGACGGCAAGTCGGCCTACGTCGTCTCCGGCGACCGGGTCGAACGCGTGTTGGTCAACTCGGTGGGCTTGAACGACCAGGTGATCCTCGCCTACGCAGAAGTAACCTCCGTACCGTCCGAGGTTCCAGGGTTCGGCGGGGATGTTGCCACGGTCGCCTTCGGGAACGGCAATGTCTACGGCCTGTCGCGGGAGTACGGCACGACCGAGCAGACGATCCTGATCACCCGAATTCCCTCCAACGGGAATCCGTTCGATGTCGGCCGCCGGATTGACGTGCCCGACAACATCTATTCTTTCGCCCAGCTCCGCGGGTTGGCCTTTACCCCCGACGGCCAACGACTGCTGTTCGCGACAGACAGCAGCCCCATCCTAGAATTCCTCGGGTACCCCGACACGCTAGCGGCCGCACGGTTTGGGATCAATAGTGGGAGCGTGCTGGTCGATCGGACCCTCGGGGATGACACGGGTGCGGTCGACGGGCTGGAAATGGTCACCTCGGTGGTACAGTCCGGTGACCTGCTCCTGGTAACTTCCGAAGCTGACAACTCCGTCGCCGTCTTTGGGATCGACGGCAACGGCCTACCGGAGTTCAGAGGGATCTTCCGGGACAGCGACGACGTCGCGCTCGCTGACCCCCAGGCCCTTGCCGCGTTCGACGGCGGCATGTTCGTGGCATCCCAGGGCGATGACGCCTTCACCCTCCTGCCGTTCGACGGAACTTCTTTCGGCGACCCGGCGAGCATAGAACAGGGAGTCCCTTACACCCGAACGCTTGAGGGATTCACAGGGATCGCTGCGAGCCCCGACGGACGCTACGTCTACGGCATCTCCCGGGACGAAGGTGCTCTGGGGTATCTGGACCGTCAGACAGGACAGATGCGAGGGTTCGTCGACGGATCGGCCGTCGACACCCTGGGTGGCGTCGCAGACCTGGCTGTCAGCCCGGACGGTCGCTGGGTGGTCGCGGTCTCGCCCGTCGATGACGCGATCAGCGTATTCGAGCAACTCGATGACGGCACGCTCGAATACCGCGAGGCCTCCGCCGACGTAGTCGTGACGGACGCCATCTCGGTTGCGTTCGGCCTGGGTGGCGACCTGATCGTCGCCGGCCGGAACACCCTGACCCGGCTGCGCTTAGGCGACAACGGGAGCTTGTCACCACGAGGTTCCGTCCCCTTCGAAGACGCAAGTCTCGTCCGCTCGGGACCGGGCGGGGTCTATGTCGCGAGCGCAGCTCGGGGCTCGATCTCAGTCTTCGACACGATCGAAGATGGAGCAATCCCAATTCAGACCCTGACAGGAATCGGTGAGGTTGCTGAGCTGACTGTTACAGAGAGGGCAGTCTATCTTGTCGACCCCGACGGTATCCTTCGCGTACTCACGTGGAATGATACAAGCTCGCAACTCCAACTCACTCAGACACACCGAGATGGACAGCGAGGGGTCCGTGGACTCCTTGGCGCAAGTGACGTCGCGGTAAGCGAGGATGGCCGATTTGTCTTCGTCACTGGGAAATCGACGAACGCCGTCGTTGTCTTCCATGTTACGGAGGAAAGCGGTGAGTTGTCCTTTGCACAGCTACTCGTCGATGGTCGTGGTGGGACATCCGGTCTCTATCAACCCACAGGAGTTACTGTCAGTGGCAACACATTGATCATCGCAAGCGCGACGGGCCGCGGTGCTACCACCGGGGGGTTTGCATTCCTGGAGATCACGACGGAAACAGTACCCGCGCCGATCCAAATTGTGAACACGTTTTCATATGTAGAGATCCTAGACGTGGAAACGCAGAATGGAGACGATCGTGTGATTCTGTCGGAGGCGCCCGCCCTGAGTGTCCTTACTACAACGATTCTAACGGGTTCTGGAAGCGACCTTGTAAACATCTTCGACCTTGGGCGGTCTACCAGTGTACAGCTCGGCTCAGGCAACGATTTCTTATCTTTGAGTCATCATACACTCAATCAGCTTAGTGTAGACGCTGGGACTGGAGCGGACAGGATCGAAGTCACTGCCGTTGGTTCCCGCTCGGAGACTGTTATCAATCTTAACGATGGGTCGGGAGGAGATTTGTTACTCACTCTAGGAGAGGGGCTTGCCGCGGAGTCGATGTTGAATGTTGTTGGTGATCCAGCGGCAGCGGGAGAATCACCAGTCGATGGGTTGGTATACGGAGGCGATGGTAATGAAGCTAGCATTGAAACAAACTCCGGAAGCAGTGGAACGATCTCTCAACCTAGCCAAGGTACGGTTGTCTTCACAGGATTGAACTATGACCAGGATGGCTTGCCCCAACAGGTGTTCGTCAAGACTCCTCCTCGGCCAATCATTTCATTGCCGAGCGAGATCACGGAAGGTGATGGGGTAACCTTAAGC
>CAZEAN010000253.1:0-2767 GCA_964510225.1 uncultured Isosphaeraceae bacterium | reverse complement strand
GAGGAGGCCGAGTGGGGCGTTTCCCCGAACGAAGGGATGATGGTTAGCCTGAGCGATGAAGCCTACTACGAATGGGAGCAAGCGAGACGACAACTCGATCGTGAAGCGAGAACAGCGCTCAATGCCGAGGATCGTCCGACCGACTCCCTCTTGCGCGATCCTCAGTTAGAAAAGGCGATCGAAGTTCTCGAAATAGAGATCGGGGTTGAAGTTGAGGAAGAGGACGCCGTTCGTGGCGTCTTCTGATCCGATCGCCTTCCGAGGGATCGACCCGCAACCGCCCTCGATGTTGATGCTCGCGATCGAGACCACGTGCGATGAGACCGGAGCGGCGGTCCTCGAAGGCCCGCCGCATCCGAGCGACCTCGTTCCAACGATCCGATCGAGTGTGGTTTCGTCTCAGATTGAACTCCATGAGCAATTTGGTGGTGTCGTCCCCGAGATTGCCTCACGGGCTCATGTCCGGCAGTTGCTCCCGATCATTGCTCAGGCGATCGAACAAGCTGGGATTACCTTTAGTGATCTTGATGCGATTGCCGTTGCGACTCGACCGGGACTGGTCGGTTCGTTGGTGGTCGGACTAACCGCAGCGAAGACGCTTGCAATGATGCTCGACGTTCCGATCATTGCGGTTGATCATCTCGAAGCACATCTCTTCGCCTGCCAACTGGCGTACCCTGACCGGCAGATCGACCCCAGCGTTGGCTTAGTCGTTTCGGGCGGCCATACGAGCCTCTTTCATCGTCGGGGGCCGATCGATTCCGAACTCCTCGGCGGCACCATTGACGACGCAGCGGGCGAGGCATTTGACAAGGTCGCGTCCCTGCTTGGGCTCGGCTATCCCGGTGGTCCTGTGATTGAACGGGCAGCCCAAGGCGGGAATCCTAAAGCCTATAGCTTCCCGCGTGCATTTCTCCATGATGACCGGATTGCGTTTAGCTTCTCGGGTTTGAAGACGGCCGTTCTTTATGCGATCCGAGGCCAGGATGCACAAAACGAAAGCGTCGATAGCCCACTCTCTGAGGAGCAAGTCGCCAATCTCGCCGCGAGTTTTCAGGAGGCAGTGGTCGACGTTCTCGTCGCCAAGTGTCGCCAAGCCTTGAAGGAAACGGGGCTCCAGAGGCTCGGGGTTGGCGGCGGTGTGGCGGCGAACAGTCGCCTCCGAGAACGACTCCAAACCTTTTGTACTGAAGCAGGTGTCGAGCTTTTTATCCCCCCGCTCTCACTCTGTACCGACAACGCGGCCATGCTCGGCGTGGCGTTTGCCAAGCTCCACGCCGGCGAGATTGCACCGCTCGACCTCGATGTCACGCCAGGGTTGGTTCGGCCCAGTCGTTGAAGATTGGGCTGTGTTCCCCTGTTTTGTTGAAGTCCTACAGCTCTGAATCTTCGTTACCTAAAGAGTCGAGCAGCTCGTCCAGGGCCTGACGATACGCTTCGTACCTGCGGTCGATTTTGATCACCCAGCGGAACTCCTCGATGGCTTCGTCGAGGTCCCCGACGTCGCGGAGGCACTGGTCCAGGAGGAAGTGGATTTCGGCGTGCATCTTTCGTCATCGCGTTGGGATTCGAAAGCGCGTCTCGATACGCCACAGTGGCGGCTTCCAGGTCTCCAGATTCGTGCAGAGCCTGGCCGAGATTGATCTATCGAGTGTACCCCACGTTCTGACGAATCGCCTCACGGTAGACCTGGACCGCTGCGTCGAACTGACCGTTCTCCATGGTGATCGATCCGAGCAATTCGTGGAGCCAACGGTTTGTTGGGTTGTGACGGCGTAGAGTGCCACCCGACCGTCGCCTTTGGTCGAGTGGCCCTTCGTGCAGTCCACACCACTGGATTCCGCCAACATACGCCCTCGCTTGGGGGCCTGGGGGTAGTCCATTCCTCACCGAGACGAACCCATCAACGCATCGCTAAACGAACGATCTTCAACCCCGGCAGTTCATCGTGAGGCGTTACCGTCACGGAGCCTGCACGGGACTGATCAGAATCCTCCTGGCTCCTAATCGTGGCGACGACGTGTTGCATTGATTTTCGACAACACGCTTTGCTGGGGTGAGCCGAGGAAATTGCTGCCCAGGACCGCGAACGATGTGTTGAGTTCTTCGTCGATTGCCGCCGGACTAGGGTCATCAAGCGTTGCGGCAATCTCAGCCCGCATCACCTCGGTGAATCGGGCTCGGAGGCGATGAACCGCCACCCGGAGGGCGGCTTCGGTGGTCCCTAATTTGTCCACCAATGCCCCGTACGTTGTGCGCTCAGACTGACCAGCGACAATAGGCCGGAGGCGTTCGAAGATCGAGCCGCGACCCGAAGCGGCATAATGCTGTCGGAGCCTTTCGAATGCACGATCAATGAGTGACTGTGCCCACGCTCGTTCGAAGAGTAGCTCGGGAGAGGCATCATCCTTGAGTTCATGAAGGAATCGTCCTTCGGCATCGCGGAGATCAATCGAGGCCGGAGTCCGTCCTCCGCCCCGCTTCTGCGCCTGGTCTCGATCACGGTGATCCGCGAGGAAGAAGGTGCAGTCCGTCCTGAGAAAGGCCCGAAAGCGGCCCTTATCGGGGTCCGCAACGGCGATCGTACCTTATTCCAAGAGTCGTGCGAAGTACTCCTGCGTCAGATCGAGCGCCGACTCAGGATTGTGCCCCTTACGTCGGATGAGAACGTAGACTGGATAGCAGTAAGCAGCGCAGAGGAGGGCCAGTGCCTCTTCTGCTTGAGAGTCCGCCTCGTCACTTGCCTGAAGGATCCGGCTCCAGCGTG
>CAZEAN010000252.1:0-2953 GCA_964510225.1 uncultured Isosphaeraceae bacterium | reverse complement strand
GACCAATGGCACCAAGAGTGTAGAGAATCCGGCGTTGTGATTGAATGGCCGAGATAGTTCGTCTGTCTCATTGTCGCCAATGAATTTAAATGTGATGTGTTTTTAACGATTTCTGGTCAGAATTATTCAGTCCGATTATCAAGTCCAGCTTTGACACGAGGCGGTTTCGAAGTAGGAGACCCCCTTTTCCGTCTCGCCACTTTTCAGATGGGCACTTCCTCAGTTGCTCCGAGAGGCTATCCGGTAATCATTGCAGTGCTTCTCGTACTTAAATGGTACGGACGGACTGATGGTTTCGGTCGGGTCTCAAGAGCCGGAGCATTCGAGCGATCGAACTGATCCGCATCATCGACTCACCTGACTCCGCAGACTGCTCGTAGTGACGGCTGTTGGTCGTCGGTGATGTCGGATGGGTAAGACGCATGGGATATGCCCCATCGTCGCCGTGTGGTGCGGACCTCCTGATTGACCAATAGGTTACGAAATTGAGAGATTACCGGATAACCTCTTAGAGCCGGGGAGCGGTTGCCGCGCGAGGACCGAATGAAGGGTTAACGGGATGTGGAGATGCTCCGCGATCCTCGGCCACTCGATCAACTGAGTGCCGGAACGTACCAGTGGCGGTAGAGCTTCTCCTGGGGACGATCCCGCTCTCAGAGTTTGAACATCCTGAGATTGCCTGTTATTTGTTCGGTCCCGAGGATGGCTCGATCCCAAAGTCGATCCGTCTTAAGTGTCATCGGTTCGTGGCGATCCCGCGCTGTCACTGTCTTAATCTTGCTGCGGCTGTTTCGATTGTGCTCTACGATCGCGTTCTGAATCGGGACCGCGGTGGCTTCGAGTCCCTTCCGGAGTTGGCCGAAGCACGCGAAGTTTGGAACAACGATGCTGCCTTTGTGAACATCAGCCCTTCTGGACTCGGCCGAGGATGCCGACCGAGATAAACCTGATCCTGGACATCTACGGCCAGCCAGGATCAGGCTTCGACTACTGGTCCGTCTCACGTTCAAGCTCGATGTGATCAGAAGATCGAACCTGGGAAGGATAGAGTGGCGTCGTCTCGGAAGTTCAACGAGAGCCGTCCGGTGGTACCCAAGCTCCGAAGTGAAGGGAGCAGAGTCAGCCCAACTGTTCCACTGTTCTGGAATCCGGTGAATTGATCGGTTGCCGAGACCACGTTGAAGACACTCGGTGGTGCATTCGTTGGATCGGTCGACGTTGGTGCTGCACTAACTCTGACCGTCACCGATCCTCGGTTGTTACTTAAGGTGAGGTCCATCGTGTCGGAGGGATTCGTTGGATCAGTGACAAACTGTCCTGTCAGTTGAACGACGCCGAGACCTCGGATGAAGCCCCGTCCGTTCATGTTGAGCGTCCCTCCACCACTCTCGTCGGAGACAATTTCGTAAGAACCCTGAATCGTACCCGAGAGCTGGGGGATCGACCGTGCCTCTCTGATTTGCTGGATCCAAGCAGCGCGGTCAGGAACCGAAGATTCGGCTCCTGGTACAGCGACCGACATGTACGTCAACGATTCGAGTGCTTCGAATTGCGGCGTCGCCGTCTTTGTCCTCGACTCTCGCATGGTTCCTCCATGCCCCGTTGGTTCCAGGCGTCAACCAGTCGCACGGCTGGTCAGGTGGACCAATTGCAACGCTGGACGATCGACCTTTGGATAAATAGGATCCCGTCGAACCATTTAGCAACGACAGCAGGAGCAGATCAATTTGGGCCCGTCAGGCGGGGAGGAAAGATAACGGTTGAAAGCGTCTCGGTCAACCCGATTTCATTATCACCAGAGACTTGATCATGGATGGATAGATGAATCGCTAGCTCGAACACCTCAACATGATATGGATATGGGTCGCTACCCTACACAACGCCAAGGGTTGTAGGGAGCATACAGACCTACCGTTTGACGTAGGGCGTTGGTCAGGAAAACGGGACAGTTAGGTTTCAATCGCTGCCAATCGCTGTTCCAGAAGCCCCGGGAACTTGGGGTACCATTGCTGGTTCAAAGGGGAGGGGTGGGGCAGGGGGCAGAGGACGACCATTTTCTTGATTGATTGGCCATCGGGTAAGCTCGCGGTTAGTTCGCAGGGGAGTTCCGCTTCATACCGGTCGTCCCGTTTCCAGAAGGCGTCGATCTCGGATTTTCCTACGAATGAAGCAAACCACTTGAACGCTTCGGTACCAAGGCAAATAATCCGGTCTCCCTTCCAGTGGTGAGCCAGGAATTCGGCGATGAAAGGTCGGAAGCGCTTCTTCACCGCCTCAGCATAGGCTTTGTTGCCGGGCGGTTTGTAGGGAACCGTATTGGTCAAGAGGATGGTGCTCAGAGCCTCTTGGAGTTGTTCATCCTTTAGAGGCGTGTCTTGTTTGAGGAGGACCTTACAAACCCCCTGGCGGACCAGACGTCCCGAAGGCCCAACTTGCGGTTGCCCTTCGAGGACTTCCTGCGCCCCAAGGTCTCGACCAAACGAACAAACCGGAGCTTCTAAGGACCCGGCATAGAGGATTGGTCGGTGCGGGTCTCTCCCTGCTTTCTGATAGGGAACCTGATCGATCGGAAACTCAGCGCGCCTCGCCTCCTCTTCAATCCCGCTCACTAACTCTTGAAGTGTTCTCATCTTTTTCGACTCTTCAGCTCAAATGGAATGTCTCTAGAGATCAAAGTATGTTTTGATTCCAGCAAGAATCTTTTCCGTTGCCGCCGCTGCCAAGATTAGGCCCATCACTCGACTGATGATACTGGCACCACTGTCTCCAATCCAACGTTGAATCGAACTCGCGCTGAGCATAAGAATGAAAGCGACCACCAAGACACTCAGCATGACGAAGGTTGTCTGAGACTGCTCCCAGAAGCTGTATCGTCTGTTTTCGGTCAAGAGGACAGCTGCGAGCATTGCACCGGGGCTTGCGATCGAGGGGATCGCGAGTGGGAAGACAGCGG
>CAZEAN010000251.1:0-3008 GCA_964510225.1 uncultured Isosphaeraceae bacterium | reverse complement strand
ATTCGACCGTTTCGCCAGTGATTGGGTTCGGTCGCTGTACCGGCTCACCTGTGTTAATATCGTTTGCCAAGCCTGGTCCACGCTGATCGATCACCTGATCATTCCAGAGGATGATCTTGTCCCAGAGGTTTTCAGGATGGCCTCGGAAGCCAACCCCTTCGGCCTGTTTCTCCCAGATCCGGTAGCCATCGGTCCCGTTGTAGGCGGCCATCCCCAGCTTGTTGCTCGCCATCAGGACATCGTTGTCACGCGAGAAGGAGATCCAAGTGACAACCATGTCGAGTGGTGTCCGCCACTTCTCGTCGCCAGTCTGGAGGTCGAGGGCTACCAACGATTTTTCCTTGGCAGCTTCCGGAACCACACCACGACGAGCCCAGTCCTTGTAGAAATTCTCCAAGGCACCGTCGAAGCAATAGACTGTATCTTCACTAACGGCGAACACTGGAAAGCTTAGCTTCGCCTTCTGATGCCATTTGGTTTCACCACTGAACCGATCCAACGCCACCAGCTCCACCGGAAGACTCCCGAATTCTTCGGTCTCTTGGAACAACTCAGCAACAAGCAAGTCTCCCTCGACCCGAAAACGCCCCCACTGAACCGATGGGTCATCAAACTTGAATTCTTCGAGAGTTTTTCCGGTTGCGGGATCGAGTCGAAGGCAACGATTTACGTCGACAAAATAAATGCTGTCCTCGACTGCGAGAAAGTGGTAGCCGGCGAGTCGACGTTCAAAGTCGTTACCCCGTCGGCCTGGTCGATAGTTGTCGGTATCTTCGAGTTCGTTTTGCCAGAGGATTCGACCAGTATAGACGTCTGTCGCAGTGAGCTTGTTGGGGCCTTGCATGAACATTCGACCGCCAATTACGGCGATGCTTGGGCCCCAGTAGTGCCGGTTGTAAAAGAGATCGCCACTCGACGACGGCCCACCGAACCAGAGGACGCCCAGCGGTGCTTTCACAAGCTCGTCTTGCGACATCAAGGTGTTCGACGGATCACCATATTCATGAGTCCAGTCGGCTGAACCCGGGAGACTTCCGGGTCGAGTGAGTAGGGTGAGATTCTCCGACCGCGTTAGCTCCGCGTTCGGCAGCTCCGCGAGTCCAACGAGGCGAGCAAATTCCTCATGGGTTTCGTCGGAAAGGTCGAAGACCGCGGCACCACCATAGGGCCTCATCGTTCGGAAGATCGCCTGGACGACTTCGCGGCTTCCATTCTTGAGAGCAGCTTCGGGCTCTTCGGAGACCGTCAGACTCGCGAAGTACGGCGGGAGTTCCACATTGGACGATTCACCGAGATGGACTGAAACTCGAGTTCCGTACAGGCCGTACTCATCGAGACGTTTTCGGAAGGCATCAACCTTGGTCGGATCAGGATCGAACGTAACAATGTGCAGATCAGACTGCCGAACCAGTTCTTCAATCAAGCCACCGGAGCCGATCCCGATTGCCAGGACATACCCTTCTTCGACTCCCGAACGTTCCATGATTGCCGAAGCCTGCCCTGCCCAGTCGTTGTTCGGGACAAGTTCTGCCGATTCGCTGACGATCAGCTTCTCGTCCTGAGGACCAGCGCCGAAGCAGGTGATTCTCCCTTCAACCGTGACCACGAACAACCGACCGTTTGCGGCGATCAGGGTCCTGGGCGTGCCCTCCATTGCCTTCGTCCAGGAAATCGTTGGTCGTTCGGTCCGGTCGTCGTTCAGTTCCAGGGCGAAGAGTGTGTTGCCTTGATGCCCGTAGATCTGGTCTCCGGCTTTGAGATCGATGAGGACCGGATTTTCCTCAATCCAAGTTTCGGTGTCGAATCCTTCAGGAACGTCTTTGATGGAACCAACAGGGAGCTCCCAGAGGGCAGTCAATTCGGCCTTGGTGGTGTCGTTGCCCCGGCGATCTTTGGTAGTCACTGTCTTTGGTGCGGCGAGATCGTAAGCGAGAACCGCTCCTCCCTTACCGAAGAAGGCGGTTTCCTCCGTCATGACCGGGAAACGACCACCGAGACCGAAGGAACCCCCCGTTTCGAAATCATAGTCAACACCCCCATGGAACAAGAACCGCCCCATCGCGCTGACTTGGTAACTGGTCGAGCCGCCCGTGCTGTAACTCGCTGTGCTAAGTTCGCCAGTAGTCAAATCCTTGACTAAGACATTCGAGCGGCCGCAGGTGACAAGGAGTCGATCACCCGCAGCCACCATGTAGCCTTGCGGCGTAATCCCTTCAAGGGTTTCGATGGTCAAGCCGGGTAACCCTGATTGACGGATCGGTCTGGTATCGGCCGACTCGGCAGAAGTCGCTTGTATCGCTTCGTTTGATGCTCCCTCGATCTCGAAGCTGTACAGAAAGGTCCCTTCGAACGGCCAGACACCCGCAGTGAACCAGAGCCGACCTCGGTGCAGCACCGGGCTTCCTCGGACAGGCCAGACTGACGTCAATCGAGCACTGCCTAGGGCCTTCCGTTCCTCTGGAGCGACACGGAACTTCCAGAGCTGCTCGCCTGTCTTTGCATCAATTGCATAAAAACAGCCATCGTCAGCACCAAAGAAGAGATTGTCGTCGTGTGCGACTGGTGCAAACCGGATCGGGCCACCAGCAAAGAACTGCCAGCGTTCGCTCCCGGTCTCGATGTCATATGCTGTGATCGAATCGTTCACCGATGACGGCACGAACATCAGGCCGTCGACGACAATCGGCTCATAACCCGCATCAAAGTGGAGCCGAACATCTTCTTCCCACGCGGGAGTCAGTTTCGGCAGATCGAGCCTCCACTGAACACTTAGCTCGCTCGGGAGAGTCTCCGTAGTTGATGCCGTTCGACTGGCATTCTGCCGCCAGGTTGGCCAGTCATCGGCATGCACCGCGCTGATAGCAACGATGAACAACATACCCGCTACAGAGGCTGCCACCAGATTCCAACGATGCTCTGTGCCATTCATCCAAGATGCTCCTTCAATGTTCCGATCAACCTTCTTGATTGAATCGGAGGGGAAGAGAGTGGCTCCGACCGTCGTGTTG
>CAZEAN010000250.1:0-3025 GCA_964510225.1 uncultured Isosphaeraceae bacterium | reverse complement strand
TCGAGACCTACAAACGTGCCATCGAGATGTATGAGGTGTTGGTCGCCGAGCAGCCAGGTGTGCCTATGTTTCGAAGTGGGTTAGGGGGAACCTTGCATAACCTGGGCAAAGTCCTGGCTGGGCAAGGTCGCTATGAAGAAGCGCGGTTGCGGTTTCTGGAAGCGATCGAACACCAACGGCCGCTGTTCGACAGGTACCCGCAGTTTATCCAATTCAGGCGCTACTTGAACGCCCACTACAGTGGATTGGCCTCTTGCGAACGTGCGCTTGGTAACAGCCAGGAAGCAATCGAAGCCACCAATGAGCGAGTCAAACTCTGGCCAGGGATTGCTGGCGAGTTGTATAACGCAGCGTGTGAGCTGTCGTTGTGTGTTCCCATTGCCCGTGATGAAGACGATGCTGAAGCGATTGCAACCGAAGCAGTAGCGATGCTCAAGCAAGCGGTGGAGGCGGGGTGGTCCAATGCCGACCAGACACAGCAAGACTCGGACCTAGATCCGCTGCGCGATCGGGACGACTTCCAGCAGCTCCTCGCCGAGATGTATGACGAGACGTTCCCGGCAATGCCGTTCGTGGAGTGAAGGGCACGAGAACTTTTGGATGATAATGATGGTCTCACAACCGACATGAGAACCTGACACTCAAGGATCGCGAGTAATGAACTCATCCCAATCTGACCGTAATCTCCTCTCAGGATTCCTGGCGCTCCAGATGGGGATCATCAACGTCGATCAGCTCGTCGCAGCACTCAGGACCTGGGTCCTGGATAAGCGAGAGTCGGTGGAGCAGATCCTCGTCAGCCAAGGAGTGATCGATGATCACGGATCCAACACCTTGGAATCACTCGTCACACTCCACTTGAAGCGGTACGGGGGAGATCTGGCAGAGTCGCTCGCGGCGTTGTCGACGCTGGACCCGATCATGAACGCAATCGAAGTGATCAATGACCCCGATCTGAACACGATCGTGGCAGCCATCGGGTCGCAGACACCAAGCTGGAATCCCACCCCCAAGCATCGGCCCCCCGAAGCAAGAACCGATGAATCAACCGACTCGCCTTCGAGAGTGCCCGCAGCACAGAGATTCCGCGTCCTCCGCTCTCATGCGCGGGGAGGTTTGGGAGAAGTCTTTGTCGCTAAGGATGAGGAACTCGGCCGCGAGGTTGCACTCAAAGAGATCCAGACCAGACACCTAGGGAATCCTGATCTCCGTTCTCGGTTTGTCTTGGAGGCAGAGATCAATGGAAACCTCGAACATCCTGGGATCGTCCCGGTGTATGGACTGGGTTCGTATGAAGATGGACGCCCCTTCTACGCAATGCGCTTCATCCAAGGCGACAGCCTCAAGGAAGCCGTCGACTCATTTCACAAAGCCAGTCACTCGCGTGACGCAACACAATACAACCTTCGACTCCGCGAGTTACTCAATCGCTTCACCGATATTTGCGACGCCATCGGCTATGCCCACTCTCGAGGTGTGCTTCACCGCGACCTCAAGCCTTCCAATGTGATGCTAGGCCAGTTCGGTGAAACCCTGATCATCGACTGGGGACTCGCTAAGGCCACCGGCCACCGGAACCCGACTGATGCGAACCCTGGAGCGCTAGAAGGCACCCTCGTTCCGACATCCGGCAGCGGTATGGAACCCACGATCGCCGGCGCAACCCTGGGTACTCCCGGCTACATGAGTCCGGAACAGGCACACGGCAATCTTGATGAAATGGGACCATCAACTGACATCTACGGCCTCGGTGCCGTCCTGTACTATCTTCTGACTGGACAAGCTCCCGCTCACGGTAAAACCAATCAAGAGATCCTCGATCGAGTCAAACAAGGGGACATCCCTCGACCCCGGACCCTCTGTAGCCGAGTCCCTGCTGCCCTGGAGGCAATCTGCCTGAAGGCGTTGTCGTTGGAACCAGCAGAACGATACGCATCGGCACGCGACTTGGCGAAGGAGATCGAACAATTCCAAGCTGACGAACCGGTCTCCGCCTATCCTGATCCACTCTACACAACGCTCTGGCGTTGGGTCCGAAGACACCGGACGACTACTGCTGTTGCTGCTGCTGTGTTGTTTCTGGGTGTAGTCGGCCTCAGTAGCTTCTCATTCATCCTCCGAGGCAAGAACACCGAGCTAACACGCGCCTACAACGCATTGGCCCAGAGTCAGACGAAGCTAGCAACCCGAAACAATGAGCTTGATCGCGCCAACAACGACCTGGTTGCCTTGAACACTGACCTCGGAATTGCCACTGCCGAAGCCGAGGCTCGGCTCGACCAAGCGATGGAATCCTACACTGCCTACTTCACGGGATTCAATGAGGACATATTGACTGGGAAGAAGATCCCCCAAGAGTTGTTGGAGCCTCTGTTAGAGAAGCCTCGGCAGTTCTACGAAGTACTTACGGCAGAACTCGCCGTAAAGGAGAACCCCACACTCCGTGAGCGTTTGTTACTGGCCGAGGGCCGCAATAGTCTGGGACGGATTCTCTGGATCCTCGGGCGTCACGCCGAAGCGAGGGAAGAAGATGAATCAGCAATCGCGTTATTCCAAGACTTGATCGCAAATCAGCCTGGTGTGCTCGATTACAGCGAACGCCTGGCAAGAACCCTCGGAAACCTAGGCCTCGTACTTACCGACACCGGTCCCCCAGATGATGCCATCAACGCTTACAGACAATCCATCGAACTCTACGAAAGCCTCGCCAAGGATCAACCCAGCGTCCCTAGCTACCGCGATGGGCTCGCCAGAAACCTCGGAAACCTGGGCGATGTGCTCCAAATTACCGGTGTCCTTGATGAAGCCATCGACGCCTACAACCGATCCATCGAAATCCGTGAATCGCTCGTCACAAATCAGCCTGACGTCCTCGAATACCGCGAAGGGCTAGCCACATACCTCGGCAACCTGGGTGTTGTGCTTGCTAACACTGGTGCTTCTGATGAAGCGATCAATGCTTACGAACGAGCCATCGAACTTTACGAAAGCCTCGCCAAGAATCAACCCAGCGTCCCTGACTACC
>CAZEAN010000249.1:0-3057 GCA_964510225.1 uncultured Isosphaeraceae bacterium | reverse complement strand
AGGCAGCCGTTGAAGAGAATTCAGTGGCCGAGCTGTCTAAGGAAGCCCTCAATCGGAAGCTCGAGGACCTCCAGGCTCTAGCCGTACTTGACGCCAGGCTCGAAGAAGCGCGGAATCGTCTCCAACCCGGCGATCGCGTTGTCGTCCCGCGATTTGGGTATGACCGCCCCGGCCGGGTTGTCCGACTCGACCCTCGGAAAAACAAGGCCGTTGTGGCAATCGGCCAGATGAATTGGGACGTCGCCCTTGATGAACTAATCCCGCAACTCATTAAGACACCTGAGATCGGATCGAAGACCACTGGCAAGAAGGCCAAACACTAATTCTTCATTTTATCTCCGACTTGATTTAAAGAGGATTCGACATCGGAGGGCACGAATCGTAAAGTTAAATGAACGTTAGACATTTTTCGAAGGCTGGCCGAAAACCATTCAGACCGGAATGGAGTAGCACTTATGATTCGGATCAATCATTCCCAACGATCGGCGATGACCGACTGTGAAGGGACGAATCGCCGGGGCTTCTTGAAGGCCGGCTTCTTGGGTCTCGGTGGACTTGCCTTCTCTGATCTCCTTCGAATCCGTGCGGCTGGAGCCCCAATTTCGAGTGGCCTCGGGGGCAATCCCAGCGGTCGTGCCGTTATCTATCTCGAGCTTGCTGGTGGTCCGACCCACATCGAGACCTATGACCCCAAGCCCGACGCCCCTTCCGAATATCGAGGACCGTTCGGGACGGCTCCAACCGTGATCCCTGGGGTGCACTACAGTGAGTTGATGACCGAGCAAGCGAGGATTGCCGATAAGCTCGCGATTATCCGGTCGCTTCATCACCGATCGGGGTCGCATGGAACCTCGAGCCACTTAGTTCAAACCGGTCACTACCTCCGCGATAACCAAAACCGCAACAACGAAATGCCTTGTATCGGTTCCGTCGTGGCGCGGACCTTGGGACCGAACCGCGACGGCATGCCGCCCTACGTCGCCATTCCTCGAGGGATGCGTTATGGCGGTGCTGCCTACCTCGGGCAGAACTTCAACCCGCTGGAGACTGTCCGGACGCCGGACCGTGGTAACTTCCAGATTCCGAATATCGAGCTGGCCCGTGGTGTCGAGATGGAACGTCTCCAGGATCGTCGGAGCTTGCTCTCGGTCTTCGATCAATCGCGGCGGATTCACGACACCGCTCAAGTCGACCTCGCCCTCGATGAATTCCAACATCAAGCATTTGATTTGATCACCGGTCCGCACGCTCGGAACGCTTTCGATATCGAACAGGAAGATCCGAAAACCCGCGATCGCTACGGCCGGAACGCCACTGGCCAAAGCTGCCTCTTGGCGCGTCGGTTGGTCGAAGCGGGTGTCTCGTTGGTTTCGATTAGGATCGGGGGCTGGGACGATCACAATGGAATCGAGCGCCGGATGAAGCAAAAGGGACCGAACTACGATCGAGGCGTGGCGTCCTTGGTCGACGACCTCTACGCCCGAGGGCTCGAACAGGATGTCATGGTCGTTGCGATCGGTGAGTTCGGCCGGACCCCTCGGGTCAATCGCAATGCTGGCCGTGACCACTGGGGATCGGCAATGTCGGCCTTGATGGCGGGCGGCGGCTTGAAGGTGGGTCAGGTCGTCGGCTCCACCACCTCGAAGGGTGAACGTCCGAAGGACGCACCTTATCGTCCCGAGAATGTGCTGGCGACGGTCTACCAATTTTTGGGTATCGATCCCGGGATGAGTTACAACGATGCCAGTGGCCGACCACGCCACCTTCTCGATATCCGTGAACCGATCGCCGAACTCATCGCTTGACGTTGGACCGTGCAGCGCAATTAGCGACGAGCAGGAGACAAGTTCGACCGCATCTTAGCTGTCTCCTGCCGACTTCTTGAGCAGGGCGAGTCGCGAGACGACGTAGACTACGATCGCCCCATGAAGTCCGATCACGACTCCTAAGCCGAGCAAGTGCCAAATCAGTCCTGCACTCTGGCCAATAGCGACCAGGCACCAACCGCCGATCGGTAGGAAGAGCACCAAGGACGTTACCAGGCCGGGGTTGTAGGCTCGGCCCCGCAGTGCCATTCCCATGTGGCTGATGCCGTTGAACACAGTAAGATAGGCCGCGATTAGGCCGTAACGTAGATCAACTCCCCACGCGAGATAAAGCGCCACCAGATCAAGCCCCCAGACCCCGAGGGCATTGATCCAGAACGTCCCCACCTTGTCCAGCCCTTCCCGTCCGCCGAGCAGTGTCTCATTGACATAAGATCGGAACCGATCGCCGTCATGCTCCTCCCACTGGTGGAGCATATAGATAGGCAGTTGTGTAAACACAAGAGTGAGTGCCACTCCCGCTGTTCCTCCCATCACCGGTAGCAACACCACCAAGAAACCCGAGGTAAACAAGACAGCCACTGGCCAGTTCCAGTCCTGGACAAGCCAGCGCCAGAGGTTGGTGCGATGATTCATGATCTGTTGTTGATCTTGGGGCGTGCAGGTAACGTCACAACAATCCTGGCTCGCTACCGTTGGGAGTGAGTGGTGGAGGTGCCATCTGTTACATCGGCGATCGAACGCTTTTGCCGGACGACGCGGAGCCCGACGTCGGGAACGGGATCCCCGTGAAAGTGCAAATCAACTTCGGGGAATAGCTTGCGAAACTTGGTGAGTTCATCCTCAAGTTGAGGGTCCTCAGCCTTCAGCTTCTCCAAGAGATGCACCAGATTGGCGTTCACATAGTATCGGAACTGGAGGAGGTGATCATCGCTATCAATACGTGCAGGCAGCGCTGCCACTGCTAGGTCATCTCTAAGCGTTGCATGGCGTTTTTGAACTTGTTGATAGATTTCGGAGATTTGATCACTTGAAACAGAAGCTAAGCTGTCAAGAAAAAGATCAATGACAAATAAGATGTCTAAAAACGATGAGAAAAGCGTGTTATATTTCTCGTAGGGATCATATTTAGAGTCGAGGTCGCGGTCGAGGTCGAGGGCGAGGGCGAGGGCGAAGGCGAGGTCTCGGTCGCGGGCGCGGGCGCGGAAGAGGTCGAGGTCGCGGGCGAGGT
>CAZEAN010000248.1:0-3082 GCA_964510225.1 uncultured Isosphaeraceae bacterium | reverse complement strand
GGGGTTGGTGGTATCCCAGAAAGCAACGGTGGAGTCACTTCTCGCCGTGCCAATAACCTGGTCGTTTGCGCCGAACGCAAGACTGTTGATTGTTTCAAAGTGTAGTGGGCCTTGATGACTAATTCTGACCTGTTGGTTGAGACGCTCAAGATCTCTCAGAACAATCCGCTGTTTACCACCAACCGCCGCAATGAGCTTACCATTGTGAGAGAAGGAAACTCCCTCGATTGGCCCGTCGACTGAGGTGATTCGGCGGAGTGGGTCTGGAGTTCCGATCTTCCAGAGTTCAATCAACCCGTCTCGGCGGCCCAAGAGAATCATCTCAGGGTCGATCGGAGAGATTGCCGCAGCAGTCACGTCAGCTTGTTCTGGTCCGGTAGTATGCGCGAACGCTGGATCGGAGCTGTCCACAATGATCGGGGGATCGATATCCCCACCAAATTGGTCAGGAAGCGTCCAAAGCTTCGTGACCCATTCCACCCGTCGACCTTCAGCAGCGGCAACCAACAGATGTGAGCCGTCTGGGGAAAGATCAAGCGCAGTGATCTTATTCTCACGGCTTTCGGGATCCTTGGGATCTTCGAGCGGACCCACAAGGAGCTTGCCATTCTCATCCCAGATGCAGACCACCTGAGGCCGTTGCGCATTCGCAGCCACAATCAATGGTCGACGCCCCGCTGCATCTTGAGTTGGCATACTGACGTCAAGGAATCTGAATTCAATGTCACCGCGGGCGTTGGGATGCTTTGGTCCAGAATCGTCACTGAGTTCAGGACGTTCAAAGTGAATCGACTCGCGCTGTCGAGTTGCCAGGTTAACGATCACAGGTTCGCCGAGACGGTCTGTGGCAGTATCGAGCAACACAACGCGGTCATCACCAAGAAATGCACCTGCGAAGGCAAATTCGCCGGGGATGATCTCAGGGCCTCTGTTCTCGGCCGTGAGATCCCAAATCAACGCATGTCCGTTTGTATTGTTGATTTGAACAATTTCAAGGAGATAGCGACCATCCATCGACGTTGCAACATGACGAACCGGTCCCGTCCCGCGCTCGATCGTAAATCCAGGGTTGCCATCCGGAATGTTCAGCGATCGAATACTCCCTTGTGCGTCACCGACAAAGAGCTTGCGATTGTCCGGCGCGAATTCCATTGTCAGACCGGAGGCGTTGAGTGAACTTGAGATCTGAACCGGTTCAAACGTGTTCAGATCTCGTGCGATCCGCCAAACGTAGAGTTCACCGTTTCTCAGGGACGATGCCGCAACATAACGACCATCGAGCGAGACCGTAATCTGCGTCGGATCGATTTCCTGGGGAGGCTGGATGACGAGCTTTGCGGGTTGAGCGTCAACTCCTAGTTTCTCTAAGGCTTGATCGAGGGTGGGCACAAGCATCATTGCCCGTCGCGACGCTGCGATCAGATACCGAGGGTTGAATTGAACAAACGCAATATTGCCTGGGTCTCCAATCGGAGTTCCTTGGAGATCCTTCAGGTCACTCGGCAAATAAACTTCGCCCCTCTTCGATTCAGCGAGATTCTTAAGTCGCAGCCGACCAGACTTCCCACCGATCGCCACCCAATCGCCATCTGATTGTAGCGCGACCACAGACGAGGAGTCGATCGGTATCTCTAATCCATCGACGTACTCTCTCTTTCCTTTCTGGGAGATCAATGCAAGAAGGGTCTGGCCTTGATGATCTTCATAGATCACTCCCAGCACGATCTCGGACCCGGCCTCACGATCTGAAGAGTTCACGGTATCGAATCCAAGAACCTCGACTTCACGACCTGTAGTCCGAACACCTTGAAGGTTAGAATAAACGAGAGACTCGAATGGTTTGGCTAACGGACGTTGATTTGGGTCGAGATCGCTATCGTTAGCCTGATCTTGATCGTTGTCGTTTCGGGGGATCGACCAGTGGAAGCAGCGACCTTGGATGTCGACCGAAATCGCTTGGTTCCCTTCAGCAAAAAGTCGAACCTTACTCAAGGGGAATTTGTGGTTTCGACCTAGAGGATCTATGAGTCGCCGATTCTTCAAGTCGTAAAAGGCAACCCGACTCTCCGCAAAGCCAATCATGAGGAGAGAGCGTTCAGGACTGTAGTCAAGACAACGGATCCCACCAAACGGAATCGACTGCAGATCAAGCATGGCGAGGTCGTGGTTCTGGTTGGGTAGTTGCCAGACCCGGAGTGTCGAATCCTTGCCCACTGTGACAAGAAGCTCGCTGCCTGGGACGAAGGCGAGATCCGTAACCTGGGATCCATGGCCGCGTTGGAGGACAGGTTCAGGATTGATATCGAGTATAGAAGCTTGTCGAACTCGTCCCTTCCAAAGGGACAAGCCTGCTGGAATGTTACTTTGATGACCAAAAGGATGCTCATCAGAATCAAACCGCGCGTTGTTAACTCGATCATCACCTTGGAGCAACCGAACGAGTGTAGACTGGAGATTACGGGCTCGGTCACGACGTCTCCCGAGAGCGTCGAGCAAGGCTTCGGTGAATCGACCTCGACGAGTCACCTGATTCTCAGTGCTCGGCCCGATTGTGTCCGCAAGCCAAAGGGTCACTCCGGGCCACCGGGCAACACTTGCAAAGAGAGACTCGGAACCAGTCAGTTCGAATTCGAGGTCGGGAAGGCGAGGTGTGGTTTCACGACCACTCGGGCTTGTATCAAGCCAACAAATGATCGGATTCTCTCCCCGTACAGCGATTGGTTCAATCGCCTCTCCAAGTGACCACCCCGTCTTGTCGATCCCTCGGAGTTTGGTGTCGAGCGGAAGGAGGTAGTCACGGCTAGGGTCAATCGGTTTGGCATCGGGGAAAGGTGGCAGACTGAGTGCGTGTCCCGCGAAGTAGAATAAGACAATGTCGTTCGGTTTGACCCGCTCGGGGAGCCACTCGTTGAACGCCCTGTCAAGATTAGCCTTCGTTGGCATCAAGGCGGGATCAGACTCAGAAGCAAGGAGGAGGACTTGATCGGGATCCCACCCAGCGGTGTTCGTTAACCAGCCAGCCACGGCCTCCGCGTCACCCTTCGCATCGTGACACCAGCGGATTCCTGACCCGATCGGATAT
>CAZEAN010000247.1:0-3154 GCA_964510225.1 uncultured Isosphaeraceae bacterium | reverse complement strand
GGTATCTATGGCGATGGCTGACAGCTTTCCCCTGCGTGCGTGAGCGATTCGCCGTGCGATAAAGAAAAGCACCACACGGAGCCGGTGCAGCAGCAGAAGCGACCATTGCACCCGCTACTACGACACCACAGTGGGTCGCTGGACCCAACAAGACCCCATCGGCTTCGCCGCCGGTGATACCAACCTCTATCGCTACGTCGGCAATAACGCCACCAACGATCTTGATCCGTCGGGGCTCGCAGGATTTGGTTTCCTCAATAAGTCGAACCGAAGCTGATCCCGATCGTACAATGTGTTTTGAAGATCGTCGTCGCTAATGTCAACCAGACGTCGCCGTATTGATCCGTCTTTTAGATTGGGCTGGTGCCATGAAACAATCTCCGAGGGACTTCCCGCTACCCGTTCTTAATGAACCGAATCGTGCACCGACCCAACTTCCTGAGCTGCAAGTTCTCGATCCTAGGGGGATGCCACCCCTCCCAGCGACTCGTTCTGAGATGAAGGAGCGGGGCTGGGAAGTCGTTGATATTGTTTTTGTGACCGGTGATGCCTACGTGGACCACCCCTCTTTTGCCAATGGTATTTTGCCGAGGGTCCTCGAAATCGCAGGCTATCGGGTCGCCGTACTTGCTCAACCTGACTGGCGTTCTGCCGAGCCTTGGAAGACGTTCGGGCGTCCCCGACTCTTCTTTGCGATCAGCGCGGGCAACATGGATAGCATGATCAATCATTACACCGCTAACAAAAAGGTTCGTAATGATGATGCCTACAGTCCTGGAGGGCAGATCGGCTTGCGACCGGATCGAGCGACCTTGCCCTATTGCCATCGCGCCCGTGAAGCGTTTCCCGGAGTTCCGGTCATCGCGGGAGGTGTTGAGGCGAGCCTCCGTCGGTTGGCTCACTATGACTATTGGAGTGATACGGTCAAACGATCAATCCTCCTCGACTCGAAAGCCGATCTCGTCGTCTTCGGGATGGGTGAACAACCGATTCTCGAAGTCGCACGACGGCTCAATGCGGGTGAAACGGTCCGTGATCTCCGCGACATGAACGGTGTCGCCTTTGCCCTGGGAGCCAAGGAAGAGCTTCCCGAACACGACGGGAAAACGATCCTTCTTCCATCATTTGAAGAGGTGAAGCAAGATCGATTAGCGTTCGCACTCGCGACGAAGCGAATCCATCAAGAAACGAATCCGCTCAACGCAGCACGGCTGGTCCAGTACCACGATCGGCAGGCGGTCATCTGTACCCCCCCTGCACTCCCGGTCACCCAGGAAGACATGGACCGAATCTACGGCCTCCCGTACACCCGACAACCGCACCCGATGTACGGTAACTCGAAGATCCCCGCCTTCGAAGCAATCAAGGACAGCGTCACTATCATGCGAGGCTGTTTCGGAGGCTGTACCTTCTGCTCCATTACGGCACACCAGGGACGAATCATTCAGTCACGCTCTCAGAAGTCGATTCTGAGCGAATTGAAGATCCTCAGCCAAAAGAGCGACTTCAAAGGTGTCGTTTCTGATCTCGGCGGGCCGACTGCTAATATGTACGAGATGAAGTGTACTCGGCCTGAGGTCGAACAGAAGTGTAAACGACTTTCCTGCGTTCACCCGAAGGTCTGCAAGCTCCTCGGTACTGACCATGGGCCGCTGATTGAACTGATGAGGAAGAGCCGCGAGGTCGAGGGCCTCCGGAAAGTACTCGTTGCCTCTGGAGTCCGGATGGACTTAGCGCAACAGTCTCCCGAATATCTTCAAGAGCTGGCTGCACATCATGTCGGGGGACATCTCAAAGTCGCTCCCGAACATACAGACCCTGAAGTCTTGAACCGGATGAAGAAACCCGAGATCAACGACTACGAGTCGTTTGATCAAGAATTCCAAAAAGCAAGCCGTCGCGCCGGTAAAGCACAGTACACTGTCCCGTACTTTATTGCCTCCCATCCGGGCAGTGATCTCAAGTCGATGATCCATCTCGCTCTCTTTCTCAAGCGTAATGGGTACCGCCCTGATCAAGTCCAAGACTTTATTCCGGCCCCCTTCGACATTGCAACCTGTATGTACTATACCGGACTCGATCCCTTTACCGGTGAAGAAGTGTATGTAGCAAAACATCTCCGTGATCGCAAACTGCAACGTGCGCTCTTACAGTTCTTTAAGCCAGAAAATTACTTTGAAGTCCGGGACGCCCTCTTGAAAGCGGGCAGGAAAGACCTGATCGGTTCCGGCTGTGATGCATTGATCCCTGCCGAACCACCCAAAGCCGCACTCCGAGCACGGATGACCCGAGCCAACAAGTCGCTTGCCGAAGGACGCTTCGTCCATCAACTCGATCGGGACGGTAAGGAGAGGATCGTCTCTGAAGCCGCTATCGAAAGCAATTCCCCTTCGAAGACGGGTCGTGATAGAAAACGACGATCGGGAGGAGCAAACGCAGGCTATCGTCCTGGTCGCTCTGGAGCCAAAGGCAGAAAGCGGTAACGCATGCGCCCTCGACGAGGTCAGCCGTTACGATCGTCCCCAATTCCCCAAAGGAGGCCTCGGCCTGTCCCTGCTCCGGCTCGGACTGAAAAAGAGGATCCCAGGGAGACCCTGGGGCCTCCACCGAAGCCACCGCAGGCACTGGCAAAGCTAACGCTGCAGGTCGCCGCTGATGCGGAACAGGCTCTCTTCAAGGATCACCAACGCCCGGAAAACAGGATCAGCCAGGGAATCAGGGCGTTGGGTCGGCTGGTGCTCGATGATCATCAATTCATCCGAGAATCGATCGGAGCACTTTTCCGCTGGTGGGGCTGGATTGAACCTCTGGGTCTCGATCGGCTCGAAGCACGCCTCCTCGTTGCGACTTTACTTGATAGGACAAAGATCGCGCCGGCTTGCCGAGTCTGGGCACGCGCTGTCGGTGTTGATCCAAGACCGCTGACACCGATGGGTCAGGCACCCGATTGGGCAACCCGTGCGCGACTCTTTCGGAGGTTGGTCGAGAATCCGAGAGCATCGACTGAACCGTGGCTCCTCTTCCCGAGGTGGCTCAAGAAGGAGTTGATCACCCCGCCCGGCACAGAGGCACCGAAGTATCGGCTTGTCCACCTGCTCGACCAACTCCAACGTCCTCCCGATCACTGGTATCGGAGCCTGGGCGTGCCACCACC
>CAZEAN010000246.1:0-3157 GCA_964510225.1 uncultured Isosphaeraceae bacterium | reverse complement strand
AGCTCCGCTTGAATCTTCCCTAGTTCGCGCCGGAGAGCGATCTTCTCTCGCTCCAATCGGCTGCGCTCAAGGGCTGCCCGGAGTACATCACTCTGGCCCACGACTCCGCTCCGTACCCGGAGTGATGCAACATTAGCGAGAGAATCGATTGTCTCCCGTTCGGCCTGGTTGATTCGCAACTGTTGGCCAATCACAAATGCCCTGTAATAAGCTTCCCGGACTTCGGCCACAACCTGAAGACGCTCGGCGCGAAGAACAAAATCGAGGGACTTCGCCACAGCCAGAGCCTGGCGACCTTGTGCATCGAGTCGTTGGAAAGGAGGAAAACGCTGAGAAACTTGAAGATTCGCCCGAAAGGAACCACTGGCAGTCTCAATCGGCAATCCGTAGACATTAGAGGCCACAACCGGGTCTGGGAGACTGACGAGTTGGGGAACCCTTGCCCGCGCAGCATCGACCTCTGCAACACGCCTCAGAAGTGATGGGTTGCGGCCCAGCGCTTCCTGGACAAGTTTTCCGAGCGGATCATCGGGGGGCTCGACGCTCCTTGTTTCCGATTCTTGATCAGGAAGGGGCAATTCGCTCAATTGCTCTACCCGACCTGTTGGGTTCTGGAATGCAAGCTGCGAAGCCAAGATAAGGCAGATGCTCTGGATCGCCATCCCTAAACCCATAAACACCCTCCATGTGCGTACATGGATGCGCGGTACCGGCCGGTAACGATCTGAGTATCCGAGTTACCGAAGCTTTCCATCGAATCGTCAGTTTTACTTTAGACTCAGTCATAGTTCTTCTTTCGGTGCGCAGACTTTACCAATTCGACCTTTTTTCCAATTTGATGTGTAAGTTGAACGCCGGTTCGAGTGAAGGCGAGCTTGCGGAGACCCTGCTTGTACTTGTTCTAGCGTGACGGTTACTCCAGCGGCGCGACGATCCCGATGACAAACTTGCGGACGGCCGTTGTCAACGGCCGAGATCGCTTGTGGATGCTGAGATGCATCTTAACTGTCTCTCGATTATCTTGGTTCGCTTGATGAGGGCATAAGTCTTTTAGTTTGAATGTCTTACGCGATCTTCGCGTGCCTGAATCGGCCGGACTTCAGTTTGGTGTGAGCCTGGATTGAGTTACCGATTCTGCAGCGGATCATGCACTGCGCCCTTCTTTTTGAGAAATCCCGTTAAGGTTCCCGGTGCACCCAGAGATTTATAAGTCGAGCCAGGAGGCATCTCGACTTCGACTCTGGGAGATTTCAATGTCCAGGATCTTGTTTGCGGCAGAACTCGGTGGAGGGCTTGGGCACTTGGGACGCCTCCTCCCGGTCGCTCAATCATTAGAAGCTGCAGGCTATGAACCTCTGTTCGCGGTGCCAAGCCTGAGTGCTGGTAAGCGCTTTCTTCCATGTAAATCCGAGCAATTGCTGCAAGCGCCGGTCTGGAGGACCCACCCACAAGGGAAGCCCTTTCAGGCGGCAACTTACGCCGACATCCTTGCCCGTCACGGCTATGCTCAGGAAGAGGAACTCGCCGCACGGACGCAAGCCTGGTCCGATTTAATCACTGAGGTCAACCCGCGTCTGATTGTGGCCGACTACAGCCCTACCGTTTGCTTGGCGGCCAGTGGTGCGTTCCCTATAGTGGTCCTCGGAGATGGCTTCACTGTCCCCCCTCTACAGAACCAGGAACTTCCGAGGATTTCAGAAGCTACACCCTCGGTTGCCGCTCCCAGAGTGCTTCAAGTCATTCGAGCTGTCCAACGGAAACGCGGACGACCCATTCCTACAACGTTTAGGGAGGCGTTTCCCAGGGCAGCATGTTTTCTAGTGACTTATCAAGAGCTTGATCCTTACCGCGTAGAGCGGACCGAGAGCTTCAGCGGCCCGCTCTTACTCCCGAATCGAGTGAACGACCGATCGGTCAAGAAGAGTCTCTTTGCTTACTTGGACGGCGCCTATTCCAGTGTTCCCGATTTACTCGTCGCTGCAGCCGCAGCGGGGCTCACTGTCTCGGCTTACGTCCGCAATCTCTCCTCATCACTCGCGACGACGCTCCGGTCACGTGGTGTTAATCTCTCCGACCGTCCGTTTGATCTGAATCAAGTGTTGCCGCATGTTTCCGCGGTGGTCCATCACGGGGGACTCAATACATCGACCGCTGCATTCGCTGCGGGAGTTCCACAACTCCTCCTTCCCCGTTACCTCGAGCAGAATCTCAACGCTCGAGCACTGGAACAACAAGGCGTCGGCCAGATTCTCGGAGGACGCCACACCCGTCAGTCGCTCAGAGAGAACCTCCAGCGGCTCGTTGCGGATTCGGCATTGAGCGTCCGAGCTCAAGAGGTCGCGCGGGTTGTTGTACAGCGGTCCGAGGTCGGTTGTCTCCCTTGGGTCGTTGAGTGCTGCCGACGGCTTGCAGCATAGCCGGTTCAATTGCTCCGAGTCGCGATTTCAAAACTTCGTGATTTCAGAATTTCGACTTTCCTTTAATTCCTTTGCAACTCATCGAGGATTATCTCAATGGTTCGCCAACACGATTCTCAAGAAATGAACAATCGCCAACGACGTCGCCGCGAGGCTCGACGTCGTCGCTGGAACCTCCCGCTTGAGGTTGAACAGCTCGCCGAGCGAACGATGTTGACGACATTTGTTGTCAATACTCCACTCGATCTCGAAGATTTGTTGGATGACGGGATCATCGACGTCGATCCGGATACACCCGGCGAACAGCTGAGCCTTCGCGAAGCGATTAAGCAAGCCAATGCTAACTTTGAAGAAGATCAGATCCAATTCAACCTAACCGAGCTAGGCACTGCTCCAATCATATTCACACTTGACAGTGAACTCGCCATCGAGAGCAGGATGACAATTGAGGGGCCGGGAGCGGATCTGATCACCATCGAGGGTGAAGACGCGACGCGCTTGTTTTCCATCAACGACCCGGACGGAGACACCTTTGTTGAGATCAGTGGCCTAACTCTCAACGGTGGGAGCGCCAGCTTTGATTTTGGCGGCGCAATTCGCGTCGGTGGTGCCGACTTGACCATCCGTGAGGTTGTTTTCAAGAGCAACGAGGCCGGCTTTGGTGGCGCGATCTACGCAACAAATCAGAGCTTCGATGACGGCGGTGATGATGACTACGGTGGAGGCGACTATGGCGGCGG
>CAZEAN010000245.1:0-3267 GCA_964510225.1 uncultured Isosphaeraceae bacterium | reverse complement strand
CGTTCCGCTCGCGGAGATGTCTTCGAACTCAAACGGAACCGCTGTGGCTACGTACGGAGAACCCGAGGTATCGATCGGGAACCCATCTCCTTGCCCAACGACTGCGGCGCGTTGACCACCGTTCATGCCCAAGGGAATGAAGGAGTTGTCGAGGTTCTCCGCCATGTCAACGCCGTCGTTCCGCATGTCGACGAAGAAGGTCTCCTCTTCGAAGGCCGCGTTGAGCAAGAACTCAAGCTCGTAGAGACCGCGAGTTCCGCCGAAACTACTGACTTCAACCGTGTAACGACCGCCGACCGTCAAGCTCTCCGTCTGGATCACGATTGGTTCGTTTTGACCACCCGCGATGGCACTCGCGACCATCGAACCACTGGGGTCGAACAATTCAATGACGAGTTCCAGATCTTGGATGCCACTGACATTGATCGGTTGGCCGAGGATAGAGATCGTTTGGCCTGGATCCAGATTGAGTTCAAAGGTGTCGAGATCGGTCCCGAACCCGATGGTGCCACCAGCTGATGATTCGTAAATCAGACTGCCCCTCGGAGCAACGGACTGGAATCCAGTGATGGCGATTGGATCGGTCGGATCGAGGAAAAAGGTCTCAAAGAAGTCACCGCCAGGGATGCCGTCACCAGTGGTGTTGGGCGGGATCGGGAATGCAAGGGGTTCACCATCCAGAATCAGACCGACCAAGTCGGTAAAATCATCTTGAGTAGTGCCGTTGAGTACCAGGAAATACTCATCGTCCGGAAGGTCGACATAATCGATGGTCAACACAGTTTGGGTTGAATCAAATCCGAAGAAGTCGGGGACGGGGAAGTTATCGCGGTGAATCCCGACAAAGAAGAGATCATCGACGCCGATCTCGTCGACGTTCATGGCCTCACTAAATGTGATCGTAAATGTCAGATCCCCAGGAGCGAGGATATCTCCTTCTTGGATGTTCAAGTCAACAATTGTAGGAGCAATATCATCGATTATGAAGGTACTATTGAATCCTTCGATCCTCCGACCCTGAATGTCTCTGACACTCCGATCGCGGAGTTCGATGGTGTGCGATCCGGATGACAACGACTCCGCAGGGAAAAAGCGGACCGTGTCGCCATCAATGATTTCCATCGATGCCGCCTGGACGCCGTTGATCCGAAGATCACCAGGCTGGATGCTCGGGAGAAGGATCGTGTCGTTAAAGTCGATCGTGATTCCATCCAACCCGATGAGCCTGGCGCCTGGCGATGGTTCAACCCGCTCAACCTTGAAGTCCGGTCTGATCCGATTTGGTGCCTGGATCCGGAGGACATACTCGCCCTCCGAGCCGTCCGAGGAACTCACCAAGACTGAATAATGTGCCGTGTCAGTCCGACCCGTGTTGAAAATCAGTAGGCTGTTTCGTCCGTCAGGAGCCGAGTTATCGTCTTGTGCGATGATGTTGCCGTTCTGATCCATCAGAGTAATCATCGGATCGACATTATTGACGAAATCGCCGGCCCCCCCCGCTGGTGTCAAGGTCTCGATCCTAATCCTCCGATTCCCGGGGACGGCTATTTCATAAGTGTCGCCAGGTGATCCAGGGCTAATCAGCGTGCTCCGACCTGACCCGACAAAATCATTAGGCCCATCGTCGAAGGCGAGTAAGAGACGATCATCGCCCTGGGATCCAGCGTCCTTGATCCCGACGGTTGCACTCGCACCCTCGCTGTTTCCAGCAGTTGGTGAATTGAGATCGAGATAGTTGAATTGAATCGAACCATCGCTATTCAAGATCGCTTGGAAGGTGATCGTGTCTCCGGTACTTGCAGCGAGGAACTGGACTTCATCCCACTGGATCACTAACCGTTCATTGTGACCCGTTCCTAGAACTTCCCAGTAGATGTTGGAATCGGTTGCCACTAAGAGATCATCCCAGAGAGGGGCGATCGCGGCCTGACTTGGTGTTGTTGTGAGATCAGTGTTAATAAAATCCGTGTTTGAAGTTCCGAACGTGATTAGACCGTTCGAGCTGAAGGAGAGGGTGTCATAGGTCTCTTCGTAGAAGTCGAAGGTAAAGCCACTGAGATCAGTCTGATCAAGTGTGGCGGCAGTATCATCTCCTCCCGTAATTGCGGCGCGACCAGTCCCGCTAATATCCTCAAACTCAAAGGTCACTGCGTCGGCACGGTACGCGCTTGAGTTCCCGAGATGGCCGAGCACATATTGATGACCGAACATCCGTCGTGATTGGAACGGCTCGGCATCGTCGCTCGAGGATCCAAACGCAGCATTACGGGTCGTCACCAGTTCGTAATCGCCTTGTTGCCCTGAGACCGAGATCAGGACACTACCACTGTGCTTACTGAAATAGTTCTGGACGATTGCATCGACGTCCGAGGTGCTCGTGGCTCTTGCGATCGGTTGGCCATCGGATTGGTGGAGACTGACCTCAATTTCGCTACCTTCTGCGGCAAGACTTAAGGTGTCGAACCGACTCAAGTTGAGCGAGTACCAATCGATATCGGTTTCGGTGATCCGGATCTGATCGTAGCCGCGGCCATCAACATCTAGCCCGAAGTTATCGAACTGTTGGAAGCGGATCTGGAAGTTCGGACCAAGACTAAGCCCAAATTGAGCGGCCAGGTCCTCAAGATTAAACTCAAAGAGTTCGTAGACACCGAAGAGCTGGCTTGGTGCGTCAAAGATGGGGAACCAGTTGATCCCATCGTCACTGATCGCAACCCCGTCCGCGTTAAAGCTTCCTGTAAACGGTCCATCAAAAGGCGTTTCTTCGTCGGTGTAATCTGCATGGAAGAAGCTTAGGATCGGACTATTGAGACCGGAGAGATCGACGGTCCAGTCCGCTTCATTCAAGTTGTTCGTTCCATCGACCGCGACGTCCATGAGCAGTGCAAACTCGGAACCTTCAGCCGCACCGAAGGCATCGGTTACTTGGATCCGTCCTTCGGGAGCACTGGAGTTGATTGAAAAGGATCCAGGGATGGTGCCCGATTCAAAATCCTCAGCCTGGGCGGGTTCCTTGCCGAGGGTCCCAATCACGGCAGATTGAGTTGCTGTGAAAGGGTCGCCCAACGGTCCGAGGATCGAGATCGCCGTCTCAATCGGTTCGGCGGTGTTTGGGGTGTCGTTGGTTCCGAGACCAAAAGGCTCATGTTCCAAACTTGTGTTTAACAGAAGTTGCAGTTCATAACGACCGACGGTGTTCCCAGTGCCCTCGACAACAAGGGAGTAGCCTTGAGTTGGTGCCCCCGCAAGGATATCTCCCGGGACCAC
>CAZEAN010000244.1:0-3433 GCA_964510225.1 uncultured Isosphaeraceae bacterium | reverse complement strand
GACTCCCCCATCAACCGATCGCCGATTTCCAATCAGATCGTCTACACGGAACACCGTCATCTCTGTGATTACATCACCGAACTAATCCCGGCGCTCGTTTCCCATCACCCAGCCCGTGTGGTTATTCTCGGTATCGATGAGGAAGCCCCCGAAGATCGCGTTACTGCAACGGTCCACACAAGAGTCCATGGGATCGGCAAAGGACTCCGGGCGTTCTCAGAACTCGTGACACTCCGGTCGTCGCCCTCAAGTCAAGCGAAGCTCAACTTTGCCCTTAAGCGATTAGTGATCGGCGATCTTCCAATTAACCTTTGGTGGGCAGTCCCAAAGCCACCGGCGATGGGGGGGACCTTACTTTATGAACTCGCTGAGTCTGCCCATCAGGTCATCTATGACAGCTATGGGTGGCAAGAACCAGCCCGAGGACTAACGGCAACGGCATCCTGGTTGAACCGCTTCGAGCGTCCAGCCGCCCCTGGTGCTCGACGTCGGATCGCCTCTGACCTGACCTGGCGACGCCTCGCCCCTTGGCGTCGGTTAGTGATCGAGGCACTCGACCCCGTTTCAGCACCAGGCGCCTTGGAGACGGTCGAGGAAATTCTGTTTGACCATGGTCCGCACTCGGTAACCTCGGCCTGGACCCTCGCAAGCTGGATGATCCTCCACCTTGACTGGGAAGTCGAAACCGTCTCAGTGAAACCAGGTGCCGAGATCACCTGGCAGCTCCGGTCGAACCATGGCCCCCGGACCATGCGGATTCGGAGGATCGGTGATGTCGGTCGAGGGATCCAGTGGTTACGATTGGGCTGTGAGATCAATGGAACACCGGGCGCCCTCAATCTCTCACCGGCGGGTGATCGTCGGCTCAAAATCCAACCCGAAGGATTCGACGCCACCGCTCGGACCGTGACGGTCCCAGACCGTTCGATCGACGAGCTTATTGCCCAACAGCTCTCCGATCGTGAACACGACGACGAATTTCGGAAGTCGATGGAAGTCGCTCAGAACCTCGCGTTGAGCGTCCTCCGACCGCGATGATCTGATCGGAGTGCGACTTCCGACCAGCGTTCGATTTTACGACCGACGATCGATGGGAAGTGAGTGAACGTATGCCGTTGGCTGAACAAGACGGGCCGACCGAAGAACACCGACGCCTCCGCGAGGTCAGCGGAGATAATCGCGATAACATCAGTTGGAGACGTTGGGGCCCCTACGTCTCGGACCGCTCTTGGTCTTCGGTCCGCGAAGACTACAGTCCGGACGGTAATGCGTGGGAGTACCTACCTCACGACCTCGCGACTTCAAAGGCCTACCGATGGGGTGAGGATGGGATCGCCGGGATCTGTGATCGCTACCAGATCCTCGTCTTCGCCCCTTCCTTCTGGAATGGAAAAGACCCGATCCTGAAGGAGCGACTCTTCGGCCTCACACCAACACAAGGCAATCATGGTGAGGACGTCAAAGAGTACTATTTTCACGTCGACAACACACCGACGCACTCTTACATGTCGTTCCTCTACAAGTATCCCCAGCACGAGTTTCCGTACCAGGAACTGATCGACGTAAATCAGGGTCGCCATGGCCAAGGGCTCGAATACGAACTGCTCGACACCGGAATCTTTGACGAGAATAGATATTTTGACATCCAGATCGAGTACGCCAAGGTTGATGAAGAGGATCTCGTGATCCGGATCACCGCGACCAACCGAGGCCCCGATCCTGCGCCACTCCACGTGGTCCCACAACTCTGGTTTCGGAACACTTGGGCCTGGCGTGCGGGTGCCCAACAATCGAGTGGAGCCCCTCAAGAGCCAAAGATCCATCTCGGTGACCAAAAGTCTCACGATTGGGTTGTTCTCTGGGCCGATGATTCGCCGAAAACAACACCCAAGGGACTCCCGATCCCGTACTGCCTCGGCCGTCGGAGCCTCTACGCCGACCCTGGAGCGATCACTTACTTCACCGACAATGAGACACACGCTGAAGTCGTTTATGGTCCCGATCATGTCAGTCGGAAGCCCTATGTCAAGGATGCATTTCATCGCAAGATCGTCAACGATGAGCCGGTGACCAACCCCGATCAACTTGGGACAAGGGCAGCACTCCAGTACATTTACCCTGCCATCCCCCCCGGTGAATCCAGAACGATCCGGCTCCGACTTTCTGAGAAGAATGACCTCAACGACCCGCTCTCTTTGGTGGAAGAAACCATCGAGCGACGTCGTGAAGAGGCAGACACTTTTTATGAAGCGATCCGTCGTCCTGGAATCTCGGACGAGGATGCCTTCATTCAACGTCGGGCTTTCGCAGGATTACTCTGGACCAAACAAATCTATCTCTTTGATGTCCATGATTGGCTCCGAGGGGACGATCCCGAAAAGCCACCTCCGGGGTCGCGCTGGACCATCCGGAACCAACACTGGCTCCACTTGAATTCGAAGCGGATTATGTCAGTCTGCGACAAGTGGGAGTACCCCTGGTTTGCTGCCTGGGACCTCGCTTTTCACTGTATCGCCTTCGCCCTGATCGACCCTCAGTATGCCAAGGATCAACTCTGGGTCCTCCTCTTTGAACAGTTCCAGCATCCGAACGGCCAGATCCCAGCCTACGAATGGGAGTTTTCCGACCTTAATCCGCCGGTGCACGCCTGGGCCGTCTGGCGTGTCTATCATATGGATGCTGAATTCCGGAAGCGGTTCTATCAGGACTCCGAACGGGACCGATACTTCCTTGAGCAATGTTACCACAAGCTCTTGATCAACTTCGCCTTCTGGGTCAACAAGGTCGATCATCACGGGAACAACATCTTCGAAGGAGGCTTCCTGGGACTCGACAACATCACGGTGGTCGATCGGAGTGAGTCGATCGACGGCGGTGGTGAGATTGAGCAAGCGGATGCGACCGGTTGGATGGGAATGTTCTGTCTCAATCTGATGAGGATCGCACTCGAACTGGCACGGGATAACCCTGTCTACCAGGGGCTCGCCACCAAGTTCTTCCAGCACTACGCCTACATCGCCGGTGCCATGAAGCGAATAGGTCCCAGTGGTTACCGACTCTGGGACGAGGAAGACGGCTTCTTTTATGATGTCCTCCGACGAGACGATGGATCCCACCACAAACTGAAGATCCGATCGCTAGTCGGTCTCATTCCGCTCTACGCGGTCGAACGTCTCGAGATCGACTGGATCGAGCAATTCCCCGACTTCCGAAACCGACTCGAATGGTTTGTCAAGAACCGTCCTGACCTGATCAAAGGGGTTGTCCACGAAGTCCATGATGCTGATGGCCGACTCGACACACTCGTGTTGACAATCGTTGATCATCAACAGTTGAAGCGGCTACTAGCACGGATCTGGGATCCAAACGAGTTCATCTCCGATTATGGACTCCGAAGTCTCTCCAAAGCACATCGCGAGGCACCATTTATTTT
>CAZEAN010000243.1:0-3475 GCA_964510225.1 uncultured Isosphaeraceae bacterium | reverse complement strand
GGTTCGAAATTCTTCTTGATCGCCGACTACCTCAGTACGCACTGTGACCTCTCCAGGCTTGAACTCCGACTTCCCAATCTGGTACGGCTCCATCGGGATAAACTGTTGCCGAGGTGCGAGTTCCGGCTCGGAGATTGGACGAGCCTCGAACCCACGCGGAGGTTCGGCGTTCCCTGGGACAATTGTTGGGTCAGGAAGCCCAGGAGTTGGTTCCTGGGCATTGGCACTCCCGAGGTGCGCCGTGACCAGTCCGCAGAGGACTAGAAATCGAATCAACTTCGGTTTTGAAGTGAGTCCCTTCATGGCTCACGTGCTCCCTCGGAATACGTCCGGCAAGAGTTAACTTGCGAAAAATGGTGGGTCGATGCACGATCCCGTCCAGTCATTCCGAATCCCCAGCGGTTGGGACTCCGGACCGCTGTCGATTGCCCCAAGAGCAGCTCCACGGTGACATTAGCACCGATGAAGCCGATTGAAACACTTTCATCATTGGTATCGGTCATGTCGACTTCTTAGATGACAGTTTTCAACGACCCTAACTATTGATCTGAATTGACACTGAAAATGAGAAAGAAGACTCAGAATGGATGAAACAGCTCTCTCATCTGTGCCGATAGTTGCAGCATCGATTTGGCACTCAAGGGGGTCGGAGGATCCAGGGCGCTCCAAAACGGGTTGTGATTTCAAACGCAACCGGCCCATTCCAAACTCAATCGAGGTTAGGGAGCGAGAGCATGAAGCGTAATCGCAACTCTCGAGATGATCGTCAGGGGACCGCTCAGCTGGATCGTCGATCCCGATCCTCTCGATCACCGATCCTCGAAACACTCGAGGCCCGCGAATACCTCAGCGCAACCGTCAGTCTTGTCGACGGCACCCTGCAGGTAGTCGGTGGACCCGAGCCAGACCAAATCCAGATTCAACAATTCCGTCGCGATCTCGTCGTGACCGACAACGGACTTGAGGTCGGACGCGTCCCGGTCGATGCCGTGCAGTTCATCGACGTTGAAGCCGGTGCCGGCAACGACACCGTCCGGATCTTTCCGACCTTGAACATCACCGCGGCGCTCAAAGGTGGCCCTGGTGACGATCGCCTCTTTGGTGGTGCCGCAAGCGATTTCCTCGACGGCGGGGATGAGCCGGACAGGGACGACGAGAATGATCAACTCGTCGGATTCCAAGGATTCAACCAATACCTCAATGGCGAAGATAAAGCCGCGCTCCCTGGGCTCAATCTTGATCTCGATACCGGTTTGTTCCTCGATAACCAAGTTACGGCAACGCCAACCGAAGATAGGTTCGGCAACGAGCTGATCCTGACCGCGGACGAAGTCAACATCCTCCTCGATCGCGCTTCGGCGGCCTCACCCAATAATGACGGCATCATCGCCATCGTTGACGCCGGTGGTCGCGTCTTGGGTGTCCGTGTGGAAGAAGCTGTTGACCCTGCAATTACGAGCGACCCTGAACTCTTAACCTTCGCGATTGACGGTGCGATCGCCAAAGCAAGAACCGGTGCTTTCTTTGCCAACAACACGGCACCGTTGACCTCAAGAACGGTCCAAGCGCTCAGTGAATCAACGATTCTTGAACGCGAAGTAATGTCGAATCCAAACGTTACTGACCCGAACTCAACCCTCCGAGGTCCAGGAACGGTTGCTCGGATCGGTGTCGGTGGCCACTTCCCGAGAAACATCGACTTCACTCCTCAAGTCGACCTCGCCCAGATTGAACATACCAACCGCGACACGACCTTCCATCCTGGCGAGGACCGGATCAAGGGCACCGACGATGATGTCGAGTTGCCCAATCGATTTAACGTCGCCGACGAGTTCATTCCTGATCATTTGCTTGACGAAGATCTCTTCATCAAGCCACCCGACAGTTATGGATTCGTTTCTGGAATCTTCCCCGAAGCCCAGCCCCGAGGGATCTCGACCCTCCCCGGAGGCCTCCCCATCCTCCGACTCTACGAGACTGAGATCCGAGGGATCCCTCGGACCAGAGCTGCGTTGATTGGCGGGATGGGGGTCTTCTATCCGGGATCAACCGGATTCGCGATTGAGGAAAACTCAAATCTCAACGGGCTCGCGTTCGACCCCACCAAGCCCGACCGGTCACTTGAAGCGGAGGCGGTAGCGATCGCTGCACTCGGTGGGATCATCGATGCAACATCACCGCGCAATCCGTTGCCTATCGGTCGACTCGGAAACACTGATCCCATTCCGAACATCGGTTTGCCGATTGGTCGGATCGATCTGGTCGGGATCACGCTACCGATCTATGGCGGCCACGGGCTCTCTGGGGTCCGGTCGGTTCAGCAAGTCATGGAGCGACTTGGGATCACCAGAGATTCAAGCCTCGGGGTGGAGAACGGAACGAATCAGATCGTCAACCCCGGCCCCGACAATCTTCCAAATACTCCTGACGATCTGACACTCCTCGCTGGTGTTCCTGTACCCGAAGGGTTCATTGTCGAGCCTCACGGATCAGAGGCTTCAGGACTCACCACTGAAGACGTGATTCGGATCACCGCACAATCGGTGGTACAAGCGAATCAGACCCGTGCAGCGATTCGACTCCCACTCGATGAGTCGTCTCGGATGATCATCGGGATCACGGACCTTGAAGGTAACGTGCTTGGACTTTACAGGATGCCAGGGGCAACCTTCTTCTCAATCGATGTCTCGGTGGCGAAGGCAAGGAACGTTGCCTATTACGCCAATCCCACCGAGCTACAGGAGATTGATCAGATCCCTGGTGTCCCGCCCGGAACCGCGTTCACGAACCGGACTTTCCGATTTGCTTCACTTCCGTTCTTCCCCTCGGGACAAGACAACTTCCCACCGGGACCATTCTCCAAATTGAACGATGGCCAAACGGCAATCGTGAGTGCGTTGAACGCGACCGACCCACTGCCGGCCTCAGCATTCCAGAGCGTCGGTGGATTCGATGCCTTCAACCCGCAGACAAACTTTAGGGCGACAACGCCAGTCGAGAATCAAAACGGAATCGTCTTCTTCCCTGGAAGTGCTCCACTGTACAAGGACACCGACGGGGACGGCATCCGCGAACTTGTTGGTGGGTTTGGAATCTCCGGGGACGGGGTCGACCAGGACGACGTGGTGACCTACTTCGGCGCCCAAGGTTTCGAACCGCCGTTTACTACCTTGCGAGCCGACGATACTGCGTTCCGAGGCGTCCGATTGCCTTACATCAAGTTCAACCGACAGCCCTTGAATCAGCAATTCCAGTTCCCGTCGCCCTCACCTGCATTGGAAGGAGTTGGGCGCCTCCCTTGATGTACTGGGAATGCTGCGGGTTCAAGTTCGGACAGGAGAGATACCGAGGGTTCGAGACCAGCCTAAATGGACCTAAGAGAGGGAATGTTGTCGTGAAGAACAAGACCTGGATCACTTGGTTGGTCTTGACCGTCGTCGTGGGGGTTCCTGGCTTCCTCAATGCACAGGTGATC
>CAZEAN010000242.1:0-3487 GCA_964510225.1 uncultured Isosphaeraceae bacterium | reverse complement strand
GACCGAGGGCTCGTGCGGCAGCACGTTGGACATCGGGGTCATCATCGCGTAGTGCCTTGATCAACTCGTCAGTGACGGCTCCAAACCATCCTAATGAAGAGATACTCTTGATGTGAACCAAGGAATGGACAGACTCAGAACTTAAAAGGGGATCGAACATGGGGACTGCGATCTGGGGCTCAAATTCAGTGAGCATTTCGACGACAGTGAGGCCCAGGTCAACATGACCGCCGTTTGAAGCTTGTGGATCGCGTAGTTTCCCCTCGAGGTAGAGGTCTGTCAGGCGTGTTGCCACCGTGCGCTGCTGGTTTGTTCCAAGTAAGAGCTCGAGCGTCTCGACGCGGATCCGGTTGTTGGTTGTGGGATCGAAGGCGACCCGGATGAGTGAGTCGATCGTCTCCTTGCGAAGCGTAGGTGCGTCGTCAGGGGAAGTATGATCCTGAATGGAGTTCCGAAGAAACGTAATCGCCTTTGTACGGGCTCCCACGTCGCGAACTTCGATCACGTTTGCAAGAATAGGTTCGGTGTAAGGTTGGAATGCGAGATAGAGCTGTTCGAGTCGGTCCGACGGATCCTTCTCGGTCTCGCTAATCCGCTGGACGACTTTGGGGGCGTAAGTTGCCTCCAGGTCTTTCTTGAGCCCGAAGTATCCGAGAAGGCAGAGCGAGACGAAAGCAAATCCAAGGACAAATCTCGTCCCGGTCGGGGTACCGTAGGCTGGCTTTTGCATGGGGGCGTAAGCGGTATCGTGGCTGGCCTGTTCGCCATCAAGCCAGCTTTGTGATGCGGGATCGGTCTGGCTAAGTGCGTTGTCTTGAGGATCGCCTACGGTGTTGCGGAGGATGTGATGTGCCATGGCACTTCGGAGCGAGGGGAGTTCGTAATACGAGTTGTGGATCAGTTCGTTGGTGAGTTTGATATTCCGAAAGTACTCGCGGAGGAGTTCACGCGGCGAAGCTTCGGTCCGGGCATCCTCGGCGAACTTGGTCCGTAAGACCATAATCCTCGATTCGGCGACCTTTCTCACTCCATCATGTAATGGATCTAGGAGAGAGGCTGGTAGCGGACCACGGCGTAGAATCGCGCCGAACTGTTCCGGAGCCATTGGTTCCGGGGTCATCGACTTCAGTGTTGTCCCCGTCCGATCCGCCCCTTGGAACTTCAAGCCAAGGACGACACTGATCACCCATTCTGCAAGTGGTAGCACGATATAGTTGGAGATCGGCACTAATAGCCAACCCAATGCCCAGAACACGTAACGCACGGGGAGCACAAAGAACTCGCTCAAAGTGACTTTGCCAACGTAGGGCGGTGCGCCTGGTAAAGGCAATCGAACGATCTTATCTGCATAGAATCCTACGGTGTTCTGAGCAGCCGCGACTGCCTCATCAATCGGAGAGAAAAGTCCGAGCCATCGTCCGCCGAATTGATCCCAGGCTGATTTCCTAACTTTCTGTTCCTCATGCGCATCCATCGTGCGCATTACCCAAGTGACAATCGCATACAAGAACCAAAAAGCCATACCCAATAACAGAACGAGCAACACCTTTGTACCTAGCGTCGTTCCGTTCCAGAAGACATCGCTAGGTCCGGATACAGGTCCACCTGCAAACAGGGCACCGAGCCCCGAAAAGGGACGCCACCATGATGGCGCCTCAGGGTTGATCAGTTCGCTTGTGGCGAACCAATGAGTCAACATGATGGCCAAAAGACCAAGTAAGCCGACCAGCCATCTGTACTTGATCGGCTGATAGGTTGGGAATGGGGTTCCGAGCGTGGTCCAGCTTCGGAGGTTTGGTAGCGTTTTCCCACTCTTCGACGCATAACAAAGTGCATACCAGATCACCGAGCCACCATGACTATGGCCGACAAGGTGGTAGCCGCGCTCGGACTGATTCTGAGCGCGACGTTGGTCGTTTTCCTGCTCAATCGTATTTAGTCCATCCAAGAGCCTTCGTGCTGCTTTTCGTCGTTCGGTTTCACTGTTTAAGCCCGTCCAGGCAAACAACTTCCGATGAAGGAGACGGTGCTTCGGCTTGAGGAATCGCGCGATCCGATCCCAACCCTTGCGGATCGCCAAATCTCGCCACCGATGCGGCTGCATTTTCCTAGCCCAGGGCATCTTTCTGCAGAGGTCATCCTCGTCATTTTCTGCTGCCCCTGGCCAACACCGCGCTTTGCCGTCCATGAGCCGGTCGAGTTCGCTCACAAAATCGCTATTGGCCTGCCACCACCCCGGTTCCGGATCGTTATCGTCATCATGAGGCGCTGTGTCTCCATTGCGATGGGAGAAGGTTCCATGAATCAGGAACACAGCATCTTGAGGAGCATCCGACGGTGTTTTGGCCACTAATCTCGCTCCAAACAATCTCACTTAGTCAACCGATGTGATCAAGATCAGCATAAAGCATCTTGCACAACAGTATCGGGTCTGAAGCGCGCAAGTCTAGCGATTAAATTGGCCTGATCAAGATTCAGGAGGTTGAGGAAGACTTCTTCCCCGTCTTTTCGTCATGCCCATCAAGCGACGTTGGGGGGAGAACATCTGTAGTTCTCTGTGCTTACGACGTCATCCGGTCGGTCATAAACGCTCTCTCTAGGCAGGCAAGACCACGTCGACCCTGATTGAGATCGGTCAGGACGTTGACTCGGACTTCACTCGTGTTGATCAAGGCAATATTGATGTCTTCCGCTGCCAGGGCACCAAACATCCGCGTCGCGACGCCAGTATGCGTCCGCATTCCAATACCAATGACAGAGAGTTTCGCCATCGCACGTTCGGTGATCACGAGGTCGGGGCTTCCCGTGACGGCCACCGCAGCGGTCGTTGCCTTTTCGGCGTCGCCGCGGGGGACGGTGAAGGAGAGTCGGGTTTCGCCCTCAAGGCTCCGGACGTTCTGAACAATCATGTCGACCACCGCATCCTGCTCGGCGATGGCGCGGAACGCCGAGGCCGCATAGCCAGGACGATCGGGGACGTTCAATAGAGTGACTCGGGCTTGGGCTTCGTCGAGTTCAACACCCGAGACGACGAGATTCTCCATCCCCTCCGCGCCCTGGAACGGTTGTCCTGTCGAATCCGTTCCTGATGTCTCTGTCCCTTCGATTAGTGCCCGAGGTCCAGGAACAAAGTCGGGAAAATCGACGCGATCCGTGCGATCGAGTTCGAACGCTTCGTGTACGACTTGGAGTGCTTTCCTGGACGATTGCCGATCTACTAGCGCACTGATTTTAATTTCTGATGTCGTGATCATTTGGATGTTCACGTTTGCGTTTGCAAGCGCTTCGAACATCCGCTGTGCCACACCGGAATGGACACGCATCCCGAGACCGACCACGGAGACCTTGGCTACGTCAGGATCATGCGTGACCCCTTCGGCATTGATTTCCTTCGCCGCGTGTTCGGCGGCAATCAACGTCTCGGCGAGTTCGCCACCGTACACCGTGAAGCTGACCTCAGTCCGGCCGTCGGTTGCGCCGTATTGCT
>CAZEAN010000241.1:0-3549 GCA_964510225.1 uncultured Isosphaeraceae bacterium | reverse complement strand
CAGATTTACAGTCTGGCCCCTTTGACCGCTAGGGTAACCACCCGAGTCCGATCGGAGGAACCGAGTCGACGATTGGCTCGTACAGAGCCGGCGGTGAGACTCGAACTCACAACCTACGGTTTACAAAACCGTTGCTCTGCCAATTGAGCTACGCCGGCGATAGTGTCCCTGGCATTCCTCAGTAGGAAAACGGCAGTGTATCCTGTCACCCACTCTCTCGCAAGTGCAAAAATCACCGCCTGGACCCAACGACCCAATCCGTACTCACGACACCTCCCTTGGCTTTACTTCAAAAGAGACAGTACTCGGCGTCTTAAGGTTCGTGGTATCTGGTCTTCGAGATTGGTTCGCCGACCCTGAACCCAAAGCGTTGACCTTGATGACTCTTGCCGATACAGTTTGAGTGCATGCAATCTACGGGTCGGGTTGATCTGTGGGATTGTGACAAGCCGGATCAGGGATCGATTGAAACTCAAGATGAAGCAAGCCTGACGGGAGATGACCAGCGATGCACCGCCTCGATCGACGACGACACACCAAGAGCAAGAGCCGCCGCGAGGTGATGACGGGATGGCGACCGGAAGTGGAAGGGATGGAGCATCGCGCCTTGTTGGGCGCCCTGATCGAACCGCTCCCCGACCTCGGGGTTGAGTCGGGGCTTGGTCAGGTGCTCCTTCTCGATGGAGGGGATACTGATCAAAAATTCAGCGTAACCTCGGACAACCCGAACATCAACGCGTCGATCATTAACGGGACGTTCTTGACCCTCGACGTGAGTCACCAGTCGAGCGGAGCAGGGGACCCTGACATCGATGGATCGATCACCTTCCAGCTTTTTGATGACCTAACGCCGGAGACGGTTGATCGCATTTTAGAACTGGTTGAATCGAGCTTCTACACTGATCCGACTGAAAACCCGAGCGCCTCATTCGAGAACTTCCCAAATAAGAACTTTCACCGGATTGCGACAGGTTTCCCCGGCTCTGAACTGATTATTCAAGGTGGTTCGCTCAACGGTAATGGGACCGGTAATATTGATCAGCCTGGTTTCCCATTTGAAGATGAGTTCGATCCGAGCTTGGTCTTCAACGGTACCGGCCAACTCGCAATGGCGAATGCCGGCGATGATACGAACAGTTCACAGTTCTTCATCACCACTGGAGAGCCGCGGTTCCTCGACTTCCAGCATACGATCTTCGGGCAGCTCGTAGACGGCCAGGATACCTTTGACCTGATGACCCAGGTCCAGGTCGATGGGACTGATACGCCGGTGGAGCCGATCCTGATCACCGGGACCTCGATTTCGAGCACCAACAGTAACGGCGCCCTCTTGATCGACACGACGGGTGCCTCGGTCGGTGAGACGGCGAACATTACAGTGAGTTCGAACTCAACCGATGGAACGACTGACACCGAGACCTTCAGTGTCAATACGATCGCCAACGGAGAAGATCAACGAGCATTCCTGAATCCGGTCCAAGACCAAGTGATCACGACCGGCGACGTCCTCGAGTTACAGCTTTCGGCCGTCAACACAAACCCAAGTGAAACGCTGACTTTTGCGGTTGGTGGTGGCGTTGCCTCCAACGGACTCTTCGCCGAGGTCGAGAACGCAACAGCGACAGTCGATGAAAACGGACTGGTGACAGTCACTCCGGACGCTGGGTTTGAGGGGACCATTGACCTCCTCGTCGGTGTCCGTGACCAGACCGACCGAGTCGGTAACCTCAATGCAGCGTCCAACTTCGATACAGACGCCATTACGCTTACGGTGACCTCGAACAACGCACCGACGGCATCAGCGGTCGAAGCTACTACTGACGAAGACCAAGCGGTTGGGATTCAGCTTCTCGGTGACTCCGGTGATCCGGACTCGGGACAGACCCTGACCTTTGACATCATCGCACAGCCCTCGAACGGGACAATCAGTGGATTCGATGCCGATAACGGGACTCTAACCTACACACCGAACGCCGGCTTCTCTGGATCGGATACGTTCACCTACCAGGTGACCGACAATGGCGAACCGACTCCTTCGCTCACGAGTGAAGAGGCTACCGTCAGCATTACGGTCAACGAAACGGATCCGGTCGATCCCCCCCCCGTGGTAGATACCGTGGGACCGACGATCACCAATTTTGAGCGCAAGGGCGTTTTCTTTGATCCGACCAATCTGGTCTTGAGCTTCGATGAAGCGCTCGACGCCGTCACCGCGAGCGATCTCGCGAACTACAGCCTCTCCGCACCGGGGTTTGATGGTTTCCTAGGAACCGCCGATGACTTCGAAGTTCCGATCGCCTCAGTAAACTACGACGAAGCGACCCAGACGGTCACGCTGACCCCGAGCGTTCCGCTCCCTTGGCTCCAATACTTCCGGCTTGAGGTGAACGGGAGTGAAGCAAGTGGGCTTCAGGATACTTCTGGAAACCTCCTTGATGGTGACCGCGACGGTGTTGCTGGTGGTTCCTTTGGCGCGATCTTCGGCCGTGGAATCTATTTCGATGACGCCGATAATCTCAGCGGGGTTGCTGGACAGCAGGTGACGATCGCTCGAGCGGGTGGTGATCCCTTCTTGGGAATTTCGACCCTCAGCGAGCCGATCACCACCACTGCAGATCGGTTCCGGACCGCCTTTAGTGTCCCCGCCACCGGAGCAACCGCCCCCATCGAGTCGATTAACTTCCTCGAACTCGACGGCATCGCCTTTACACTCTACCTTGAGTGGCTCGAACAGCGGCTCGGAGAAGAGGTATAAGGTGTAAAAGTCCGGCCTTCGTGATCACAATCGCGAGGGCCGTGACGCAGAAAGTCGCGCTGCCAACGCTTCATCAACAACGCCTCTGGGTCCTCAACCTTCTCAACCAAAGGATTTTGCTCTGAGTCCAACGTCAGGTTTATTGGTGGCTTACCCATCAGTGTTTCTTCGCTGATCGGAGCATTGCTGGGCAAGCCACCAATGCCACTCACCCGTTTCTGACAAAAAAGATAAACTTCTGGATCCTTCAAACGTAAACATTTTCCGTTCTGATGCTGTGATGACAGACCCTGACCGCCCCTCTGACCCGATCCAATAGCTTCGCCACCTTCGACCGCCCCCGATTTTCCAGTTATCTGACGACGCTCTTGCTATTCTCCAACGATTACATCAGAATCAATTCCACTGTTCAAACTAGATGGATCAACCTCTGTGTCGTAACACAGAACATTGTCCGTCTACACACTGTTAGGCAGCGGGGCCCCTCCAATGTCGGGACCGGCCTGCGAGGTGTTGATCGAGTCCGATTCCGGGCCTACGCTCGACGAGATCGACGCGGTGCTAGCCGACCTCGCCGAGCGCATCGAGCGAACGCGCAAGGGCCGCGTCTGGGACATGTGGGTCGACGGCCGTCCGGTTCACGTCATGGTCGCCAGCTCGCCACCGGGGATCGAGTTGTCGGCCGGCTGCAACAGCTTGGAGGATCATGCGATGCTGGAGCGGCTTGCCGGTGCCTTGGTCGAGCGGCTCGGTGGGCTGGCATCGCCGCCTTCGAAGTAGCCGCCTAACCTCGC
>CAZEAN010000240.1:0-3598 GCA_964510225.1 uncultured Isosphaeraceae bacterium | reverse complement strand
GGTGCCCCTGACGACGCCATCGACGCCTACAAGCGTGCCATCGAGATGTATGAAGTGTTGGTCGCCGAGCAGCCTGGTGTCCCCGACTACCGCAATGGACTGGCCTTAAACCTCGGCAACCTGGGTGTCGTGCTCGAAACCACCGGTGCCCCTGACGACGCCATCGACGCCTACAAGCGGGCCATCGACATACTTGAAAAGTTGGTCGCCGAGCAGCCTGGTGTACCTATGTTTCGAAGTGGATTAGGGAGAACCTTGCATAACCTGGGTAAGGTCCTGTTTGCACAAGGTCGCTATGAAGAAGCGCGGTTGCGGCTTCTGGAAGCGATCGAACACCAACGGCCGCTGTTCGACAGGTACCCGCAGTTTATCCAATTCAGGCGCTACTTGAACGCCCACTACAGTGGATTGGCCTCTTGCGAACGTGCGCTTGGTAACAGCCAGGAAGCAATCGAAGCCACCAATGAGCGAGTCAAACTCTGGCCAGGGATTGCTGGCGAGTTGTATAACGCAGCGTGTGAGCTGTCGTTGTGTGTTCCCATTGCCCGTAATGAGGAGGAGGCTGAAGCGATTGCAGCCGAAGCAGTAGCGATGCTTGAGCAAGCGGTGGAGGCGGGGTGGTCCAATGCCGACCGGACACAGCAAGACTCGGACCTAGATCCACTGCGCGATCGGGACTACTTCAAGCAGCTCGTCGCCGAGATGTATGACAATACCTTCCCGGCAATGCCGTTCGTGGAGTGAGAGATCGTCGGGGAGGATCCGCGGTAGTTTTCCGCAAACTCGAGGGACGGATGATTCGATAATGAGGAATGTCTCGGTGATGACCGGGCAAGGATCAGCCGTCCTCGGTTTTCGGTTGGCACAAGTGGGGAGTCGTTTCGCAGTGTCCGGTGGAGTAAGCTTCAATGGATCAAACGGGGTCTGAAGTCCGACAACCGGTATTAAAGACAGTCGGGCAGGAGTGTTGAGTCATGCAGCGCAGCGAACAAACGAAATCGCGGATCTCCCCATTGCTGCTGGCGATCTTCAAGCCGATCCATTGGCTCTTTATGCGACTCTACTTTCGAGTCACCGTAACCGGGGTTGAGCAGATTCCGATCGAAGGGCCGGTGATCTTAGCCCCAACGCACCGGACTCGTTGGGATACCTTTATGCTCTATCACGCGCTCCGCAAAGCGCCCAAACTCCGGCTCCTCCGGTTCCTGACCTCGCACGACGAAGCGACCGAAGGCTTCCAAGGCTGGGTCGTCTCCCGGTTCGGCGGCTTCCCGATCAACACCAAACGACCGAGCCCGAGCGCCCTCAAACATTGCGGCGAGATCCTCCTCGAAGGCCAAGTCCTCGTCATTTTCCCTGAAGGCGACATCTTCCGGATCCCGCCCGGCGAAATCCATCCCATCAAACCCGGCCTCGCCTGGATCGCCCTCAAAGTTCAAGAAGAATTGGGTGAGACCCCGCTCTCGATCATCCCCGTCCGGTTAAACTTCGAGCATCGGTTCCTCAAGTTCCGGAGTCGCGCTGAGGTCGAATTCCGGACCCCGATTCCAGTCTCTAACTATAAGAACCGCCCCGATTTGACCACGAAAGAAGCGATTCGTACCCTCACCGCTGACGTCCAAGCCGAACTCGGCGAGGTCGTGAACCCAGCATCGCGCACGGTTGTCGATGCCATTGCCCGCGGCGAAACGGTTGCAGGCACTCCTCAAGAATCGGAAAAGCCCCATGATCCGAATGCTCATGTGGCTCCTCCGGTCCGCGCTGGGTAAACTCTCACACTTATGAACGTCATCGTCATCGCCTGTAATGGTTGGCATATCGGGTTCCTCGGGACTTACGGCAACGCCTGGATCGAGACCCCGAACCTCGATCGACTCGCCGCCGAAGGCGTCGTTTTCGACCACCACTTTCCCGAAAACCTCACGACGATCCCGACCCGACGCTCCTGGTGGACGGGCCGCTACACCTTTCCGAACCCCGATCTCGGCTGGACCCCGCTCAATCCCGATGAGCCGATCCTCCCTGATCTCCTCGCCGATGAGGGGATCCATTCCGCCTTGATCTCCGATGTCCCGATGCTCCGCGAATCCAGCTACGGTTTCGGTCGTGGTTTCGACGAAGTCCACTGGCTCCGTGGCCAAGGATACGACCCTTGGATTCCGGCGGGTGCACCCGGTACCGAAGACGTTCATCTCAAGGATGAAAAGGGGTTACGACTGCCCGATGAAGATGATCCCGATCGGGAACTCTGGGAAGAACGGTGGTCGCAGTATCTCCGCAATCGCGCTGTCTTGAAGCTCGATGATGAAGCCAATGCCGGCTCCGGTCGCGCAATTTCGGCCGCGATCGACTGGCTCGACCGTCGAAGTGGCTCCAGCGAACCGTTCTTACTCTGGCTCGATCTCTTCAGCCCACACGGACCCTGGGATCCTCCCGAATCGCTCCGAGACCGCTACATCGCTGTGGAGCCAGACGATTTTGAGGCAGATGAAGAAGGGGACTTGAGTGCCGAATCAGAGGAAATCGACGCCGAAGACCTCCATATTGAAGATGTCCCGGTCTTGATCGATGTTCCGCCGGGACCCGTCGGGGATGTCCTTTCCGAAGAAGAGCTGTATCGGCTCCGTCGGACGTACGCCGCCTCAGTGACGGCGCTCGACACCCAAATCGGGCGGTTGATCGAGCATCTCCGCGAAACCGGCAGGCTCGACGACACCCTTGTCGTTTTTACCTCGGACCAAGGGGAACCGCTCGGTGAGCACGGCTTCGTCCGTCGCTTTCGGCCTTGGCTGTATGAAGAGTTGGTCCACACGCCGCTGATTATTCGGCTCCCGGGTGCAGAGCTTGCCGGAACCCGTCGGCAGGCGATCGTGCAATCAGTCGATCTCTTTCCGACGATCCTCTCGGCGCTAATGATCCCGGTCGCATCAAAACTTGAAGCTGCTGAATGGCCGACGATCCACGGCCAGGATCTGCTCCCGTTGATCCGCGGCGACGTCGTAAAGCTCCGCGACTTTGCCTGTATGGGAATGGATACCGAAGAGTTTGCGATCCGGACGATCTACTGGCATCTTGTTCTGCCTATCGAGGCCGATCCCGAAGATCCGCCTCGGACTGTCGAACTTTATCGGAAGCCGGAAGATCGCTGGGATCAAAATAACGTTGCAGAACAATATGTTGAGATCTGTGAGCATCTTGAAGTTACGCTGCGTCGATTTGTTGCGTGTCTCGAACGCGATGACTTTTCTGACCTGCCAAGACTTCGTGATGTCGCCGTCTTTCCGCCGCCGGTCTAACCTCGATCCGGTACGAAGCGCCGAGTTCAGGTCCCGTCGATCCGTAGGGGACGGAATCCGATCGCGTCCGCCGCCACACAATAATAGTGGACCCCATTACGAACTCCCTGGACCGTACTTGACCATTGGCTCTCGGCATGGAGATGGCCGTAGAGACAGCCCGTAACCCCCGCCTCTTCAAATTGCTCGACCCAAGGTCCAGGACGGCCATGGCGATCGAACGGTGGATAATGCCAAAGGACGTAAAGGGGTTGATCCGCGTCTCGGAGCCCCAGCGCGGCCTTGAGCATCGGCTCCGAGTC
>CAZEAN010000239.1:3427-3733 GCA_964510225.1 uncultured Isosphaeraceae bacterium | reverse complement strand
ATCAACGCCTTCAACGACGCGATCAGACTCGATCCGGACCTCGCCATAGCACACTCCAACCTGGGTAATGCATTGAGTGACGCGGGGCAAATCGAAGCAGCAATCAACGCCTTCAACGACGCGATCAGACTCGATCCGGACCTCGCCATAGCACACTACAACCTGGGTAATGCATTGAGTGACGCGAGGCAAATCGAAGCAGCAATCAACGCGTACAGAGAGGCGATCAGACTCGATCCCCAATACGCCATAGCACACTCCAATCTGGGGGTTGCATTGAGGGATGCGGGGCAAATCGAAGCGGCA
>CAZEAN010000239.1:0-3327 GCA_964510225.1 uncultured Isosphaeraceae bacterium | reverse complement strand
ATCAACGCCTACAACAACGCCATCAGACTCGATCCCCAAGACGCCAAGGCATACTCCAACCTGGGTAATGTATTGAGTGACGCGGGGGATATCGAAGCGGCAATCAACGCCTACAACAACGCCATCAGACTCGATCCCCAAGACGCCAAGGCATACTTGGGGCTAGGTTTGATTCTCCGATCCGAAGGAAAGTACCGTGAGGCCCTCCCGGCTTTGATACGTGGTCATCAGCTTGGCTCCGTGAGGCGGGATTGGTCCATCCCCTCCGAGCAATGGGTTGAGGAGTGCCGCCGCAAGGTCGAGCTGCTCGATCGACTAGAGGCTGTTACAACGGGTGAGGCGATGGCTAGGGATGTGTCAGAGCTGTTCGACCTCGTAAAGTTCGCTTACGACGAAGCACGCTATGTCACGGCAACACAACTGCTGGCTGGGCTCTTGGACGTAACTGAGGACGAATCTGGTGCCATCCATTACAATGCTGCCTCCTGTGCTGTGTTGGCTGCGTTGGGTGAGGGTGTCGAGGGAGCGCTGCTCGACGCAGATGAGAAAATCACATGGCGGCGGCAAGCTTTCACCTGGCTTCATGATGCAACGGAGTCCTTATCGGAACAGTTGGCATCCAGCCCGGCTGAAGGACGAGCCGAAATCGTAGAGGCTCTTCGTTTCTGGCAGGATGACCTCAACCTCGCCAGTGTTCGCGATCCCGAGGAGGTGACTGCCCTGCCCGACTAGGAGAGGGAGAGTTGGGAAGCACTTTGGGCCAAGTTCGACACCCTCATCCGCCGCGCTGAGGCAACTCATCCCCTCCCCGAAGACGTCTTTGCAGTTGCGCCGTGAGACTGGCATCGGGAAAGCAAAGCCCGGCCCGTTTGGTGAACCTTACAGCACACCATTGAGCAATTTCCTTCTGTTGACCGATGGTCCTCCCAACGGAGAACCATCGATCTCGTTCAAGCCATCTTGTCTATCAGAAATCTAACAGCACTAACAGTTCGGAATAGACTCTCGAGTCAGATCGGACCCGATCATTCAAGTCCACCGACCTCAGCTTCGACCCGAAGATTCTCGGGCAACTCAGGAATCCGGTCACGGAGCTGATTGGGACCACCGGGGACCTTCTGAAGGACGAAGGCGTCATAGAGCTTCCCAGTCGCTGTCCGTGCCTGATAAATCAACGATGATCCGTCAATCGTGATGATTTGGTAGAGCTGTGTGTCTTCGGCCGCGCGGGTCATCCAGTCTTCGCGCTGGAGGTCGTACATCTTCGGCCCACTGACCGAGACAACATAAACCGTCCCCTCGTTCCCGTTACGGGCTCGGGTCCCTTCGGGAAGATTCTCTTCATAAGTGATCAGACCACTCCGAGCATAGGTGTGATCATGACCTTGGAGCACGAGGTCGACCTGATATTCATCAAAGATCGGTTGCCAAAGCTCCCGAAGCTTCGCGTTGTCTCGGCCTCGTGCAGCGGAGTAGATCGGGTGGTGGAAGGTGAGGATCGTCCAGGGGTTTGGGTTGTTCGCCAGCGTTTCCCGGAGCCATTCCACCTGCTCTTCCTGCTTTTCGTTCGAGTTCAACGAAATGAACCGAACTCCCTGATAGTCAACGTAGTAGACGGTTTCTTCCAAGCCTTCGGGACCGTGATCCGGGAAGGTGAATTGGGGCCGCCAGTGATCCGACAGCGATCGACCACCGAGGCTCCGACCGTATTCATGATTACCAGGAGTCGCGATTGCCGGAAGCATTGCGTTGACCCACCCGCCGGCACGATTCCAATCACCCCACTCCCCATCTGCGGTGGCATTGTTGACAAGGTCGCCCGCGTGGAGAAGGATGCTCGACTGTGGGGCATCGCTGTATGCCTGTCGAATCACTCGCGACCAATGCGCTTTGATATCATTCTGTGCATCGCCAAAGTAAATGAAGCTAAACGGCGCTGGCTCATCTTTCGCGGTCTTGAATCGAATCCACTCCGACCAGTTGGTGCCATCGCCAACCCGGTAGAGGTAATCTGAATCAGGCTCGAGGTCGTCAAACACCACCGAATGATAGTGTGCATCACCAAGGTCAGATTCGAGCAACTCCGAAGTCGCATCAACCTCAATCGCGTTCTCGACGAACTTCGGACCATCCTCGGCTGGTGCAATCTGGCCGACAGCTTCGGTCACCGTGGTGTCGGTCCTCCAGGTCACCGCACGCGATTCCGCGGTATCGCCGAAGAAGCTCAACACAATTCGATCCGGCACTGCCGTCGGCTTGTTAATGATCACCGGATCAACCGGAGCCGGCTCTTGACGACGGACCGGATCGTGGCCGAAGACGGCCGGAACGATCACCAGGAACGCTCCAAGCTTGAAGAAATCATGAAGGCAACGCTGACGCCAATTCATCGGTAACTCCTTTGAGGGTTGTCGGGGCGACTCGTATGGTGACGCAGCGCAGTGGCTGATGTCAATCGTTTCGGACGCCTGTTTGGCAACTGTCCGCTGCCGTACACAGAATCTTGAGAAGCTGTTTGACCGCGTTGATGTATGGAGGTAATGTGATGCCTCATGATCACCGAATCGATCATGAGGCGATTGAGATCAAATCCGTTCGTAACTGAACACCATTGAAGCAAGGAGATTGATCATGCAGAGGCAACTCAGATTAAGTCTTTCACTCTTGCTGCTAGCGGCCTGTTCGAGCGTTCTCTTGCCGGGCGCAACGGTGCGCGCCGGTAAGTCGGGCAGCTCGGCATTGGAAAACACCGCCGTCGTTGATTCACAAGAACCGCGGCAGCGTGCGAGCGAACTAATTCAGCAAGAGCCGAGGCGTCGGGCAAGTGAGCTTATTGAGTCGCCATCCTCGACCGAAGCTGAGGGCGAAACACCAGAGTCCAAGAAGACTCCTACCGATGACGTCGTCTCAACGAAGCTAGAAATTGTCTACACACCCTATCGTCGCGTGCCGCGATATTTTGGGATGATTGGCCTATCGTCGGCGCAGAAAGAAGAGATGTATTCGGTCCGAGGACGCTACCAGGGACAAATCAAAGCACTGGAGCAGCAGATCGAAGCACTGAAGCAGCAAGAAATGGCTGCTTGTGAAGCAATGCTAACCGAAACACAGGCAAGTCTCCTCAAGAACTTGCGTGAAAGGCGAGGGAAAGCGGGGGCAAATCCAGTCCCCCCAGTACCAGTCGACACTGATCAACCATCAAGTGATCGCTAAGAATCCCCGACCAGCCAAAAAAACCCTTGGCATCGATTTAATGATCGATGGCAAGGGGTAAAAAATAATCAAATCAGCAACGTGTAAAGAACCCGGCGATAACCGACTTTCGCG
>CAZEAN010000238.1:0-3734 GCA_964510225.1 uncultured Isosphaeraceae bacterium | reverse complement strand
CAGCGCAAGCAGTCCAAAGAGCAAATCACGTTCGGCTGACATCGCCAAAGACTCCAATTATTCAGGTCGAATCCCAGGGCAGCAGGAACCAGACCGATGGATCGGGATCCGCCGTCCATAATTTAATCGCTCAGCGTTGACGATACATCATGACTTCAACTCAATACACCCACAGGTCCTGCTGACGACCCTTTTTCTTTGACTCAGGAATGCTGCCGACGTCTAATACCCGTTCAGGGGAGCAGGGCAAAATCCTGAGCAAGAGACCAACATCCCTTTGGGATTTTGAACTCAAACAACCGACGGATGCTGCTCAATTTCTTTTACTTGACGCACTTCTTCTTTACAAAGACAAACTCATGACAGCAATTTACTGTTGTACGCTCTATGCCGTCATCTCCGTGTCTTTCCCCTTTCAAGATTCCGGAGAGGAGTTTCGCCCCCTCTTCGATGGTGAATCGCTACAGGGTTGGAAGGCGCTGAACATGAGCTATTGGTCCGTCCAGGATGGTGCGATCACAGCCGAGTCAACACCGGATAATCCCTGTACGTTGAATCAGTTCCTGGTTTGGCAGGGCGGGGACGTCGCTGATTTCGAACTGAAGCTCAAGTTTCGGGCCATTGGCAATGGTTGCAACTCGGGGGTTCAGTTTCGGAGCAAGATGAGACCGAACGGACTCGCGGTAGGGTATCAGGCAGACATCTACAACAGCGGATCGTACCTCGGTGGCGTCTGCGATGAGCTACATTCACGAAACGGTCCTGAGCTGCTCACCGCCAACGGCAAGAAGACCGTGATTGATGCGTCAGGCAACCGGACCGCGACAAGCCTCGACAGCATGGCAACAATGAAGCCATTTCCAGCTTGGAACGACTATCACATCAAGGCCGTGGGTCAACACATCACACTCAGTATCAACGGCGTCAAATCCTCTGAGCTGATCGACAAGGAGGAAGCTCACTTTGACCTTTCAGGGATCCTCGGCTTGCAGCTCCGCTCCGGCGATCCCATGAAAGTGCAGTTCAAAGATATCCACCTCAAGCAGTTTTGAACAACTCAAAACTAATGCGGACGGGAGACCCCGTCCGCTGTAATTGAAAGGGAACAACGGCCTACGCGAGAGGCACTCAAACGTCCGGCAGATTCCAAGGCTTCCGGTACTCATCCCGGAAGCGCAGAGCATCGGCCTCATCATCGTTGGTGATCCGTTGGGCTTGATGGTCCCATTGGATCGCCTTCCCGGTGTGGAGAGCGATGTTGCCGAGGTTCCCCACCGTCGTTAATTCATGACCGTACCGGAAGTTGCAGGAGCACTGCGCGCGGGTCTTGATCTTGTTGATCCACTCACGGTGATGTCCGGGGGAACGCTCCAAGAATGGCTCTGGCTCCACAACCTCCTCGCCAGGGTTGTTGAGGATCTTGTAGTCGTTGTAATGACCGTGGAGCGTCCCCTTCGTGCCGACGAATTCGAAGCCCGCACTCCGACCATGGAAGCCGTGCGGCGCATTGGTTTGTAGGCTCCAAACGAGTTGCCAGTTCTCGGGGTATCGGCAGACCACTTCTAAGGTATCGGCGGTCTCACCATTGTCGTCGGGGGTCCCGTAGCGTCCCCCTTGAGCCATGACGAACTCGGGAGCAGTTGCCTTCATCCCCCAGTGGACGGGATCGAGGATGTGGCAGACGAAGTCGGTCAGATAACCTCCGCCGTAGTCGTAAAAGTAGCGCCAGTTGAAAGTAAATCGATTCGGATTGAATGCTCGGAGCGGTGCAGGGCCGAGCCAGAAGTCATAGTCACAACCTGGGGGTGGTGTTGTATCGCTCGGGTTACCGATCCCAACATCACGCAGCGCCATCCAGACCCGAGCCTTCGTGATGCGCCCCAAGCAACCGGACTGCACCACTTCGGCGACCCGATGATAGTTGTCGGTCGCGTGAATCAGGTTCCCCATCTGAGTCACCCGACCATATTTCTCTGACGCTTCGACGACCCGAGTTCCTTCACCAATACACCAGGTCAGTGGCTTTTCGCAGTAGACATCTTTCTCGGCTTGGCATGCCATAATCGTGGGGATGGCGTGCCAATGATCCGGGGTGGCAATAACAACAGCGTCGATGTCGTCCCGATCGAGGATCTCACGGAAGTCGCTGTAGACATCCGGTGAGGCTCCCGAAGTCTCCACCGCCTGGCGTGCATGAGGCTCGTAGACATCACAAACGGCAGCGATCCGGACATCGTCGAACGGCTTAAACCGGTTGATCAAGCCCCGACCCATCCCGCCGGTGCCAATGAAGCCGAGCGTCACCGACTCGTTCGGCGAACTTCCTGAGCCGATTGCCCAACGGCTGGGAGCCGCCGCTCCGATTGTTAATGCACCAACACTCGCCGCCGAGGTCGTCAGAAATCTTCGTCTGTGCATGGGCTCTTGCATTGGGGTTCCTCCAGGGTTGATTGGCTCACGGCATGTCGACCGATCATCGCAAGCCTGATCCCCGATGACCAGAGAGGAGGACCCTTATCGGCGCCTCGAATTGTCCTCGGCCTGGTCTCCACCTGTTGTAGTCTGAAGACTCAACGATCCAGGGATCACACGGTAGATGGCATAATCTCCGTCCTCCTGAAGCAACTCAAGCGGCTTTGCTTCGGTGGATTGCCAGCCGAGTAATTGATCGGGTTGCTGGGCGATGACGAAGGAGGCCCCTTGGCGGTCGGCTAGGGCAGCAAGCTCCGTAATGCTCAGTTCGTCATATCGCGCTTCTAAGGCATGGCGATCCTGGAGGTAGGCTTGAGCAAAGGCGCTGGGATCGTTCCCGTCGAACTGTACGTGGTCTGCAAATCGAGAGGCCCAATCGGCGAGGCCAGCGGCATGGTAGGGACTCGCTGACCGATTAAACGCCAATGAGCGCCGGGACCAGAGCCGAAAGGTTTTCGGGCCAGGCGGACCAATAAATCTGGCGTCGACAGGTATCTCCGCACGTGCCCAAAGGGCGAGCCGTTCAATCTCATCCGTCGGTGTTTCCAGGTATCGGCAGCGACTGATCAGCTCGATTCGAGCCTCTTGATACAGATCCGGTCCCTGACTCGGCAACAGGGCCGCGAGCAATGCTAGTGCAGGAACACTGTACGCCAAGCAGGTCAATCGAACTGCCCTTCCTAAGGTCCAAACCGGTCGCCAGTGCTGCCGGATGCGCCAGAGGATTTCCGATCCCAAGACCGCACCGATGAGCGGCCAGTGACCTTCGTCCGGATCATGTTTCCAGAGCCAGTAGATCCCAGCCAGGAGGACCGTCCCCGGGAGGAGGGCGAAGGAACCCGTCCTACCAAGCGTAGGAATCCAAGATTTGAGCCAGGGGACGATCGACCAAACGAGTTCGCTCAAAATCGCGACCACCATCGCACCGTCACCGCCGAGGCCACTGACCATGACGAAGGCTCGAAGCGTCCCTAGTCGACTACGATCGGTCCAACAACGCCAGACCCGCTCTGCGATCAAGATCAACGCCAGACCTCGAGCGACTGTCGCCATCCGAAACGGCTGAAAGATGGTCACCCAATCGTCCTTGACCACCTCAATCATCACCCATGCTGCACCAAGACCAATCACCAGCGTCATCATTACGAGAGCATGACGGATCAAGGGTTGATTCGATTCGCGAACTCTGGAAATCTCCTTCCCGAGCACTAAGGCTGCCAAGGTAATGTATTCCCCCCCAAACCCCCCCAGAAAAGGAGGCC
>CAZEAN010000237.1:0-3755 GCA_964510225.1 uncultured Isosphaeraceae bacterium | reverse complement strand
TCCGCCCCTCCCTCTTTCCTGTCCCCGACCCTCGACACCACAGCCACAAACCAAATCCATTGCGCACCACAAACTAGTACTAATCTAGGAGATCTAAACAGTAAGTTTCCCAAATTCCAAGAACGACTCAGACTACTTTGAGTCACGGGGGACGTCCTCAAATCCTTGTCTCGTCCAGGTGCTTGTCGAAATCCCTCGCCCACGCGACGAGCAATTCGCCCACTCGGCCACATTCGAGAAAGCGATCTGGGAGTTTCTGGTGAACCTCGGCTTCGGACTCAAGGTGCCGGAGGCATCATGAGCAAGTAGAGGGCACTGGGGCAGTCAACCGTGGGATCACTCCCGATCGGGTTTGCCTACCTCATCGCTGCGGTGAAACAACGGATCGAGACCAGCTCCGACACAAGCACGACCGACCCACCATTGGTCTGATCTTCTGCCAGACCAAGGACGACGTCCTTGGCGAGTACGCCCTCGCTGACATCAATTGAAACTTGATCTTTTGGTCTGTATGGAGGGCACCCTTATCCTACTCGCCACAAGGGTCTCTGACAGACTCCATTCTCGAGTGGAGTGCTATTCGATCCGCAGGATGCTGCATGACTCTTCGTAACTGAGTTCCAGCTCAAGTGGGACGGCAAGATTCCCAGACAACCAAAGCGGCAGCGTCGGTAACACCTGGCCCAGAGTCAAGGGATGCATCCAGGTCTCCAACAGCCACGAGGCTCCGGACCTCCTCCAGCGACAGGCGGTTGCATACAGGGCAGAGGACTCCTCACCCAAGGCGGGGTCCCTCTGACCGATCAACTCCAGAAGCTCACCATAGAGGTTCGACCTACGCGTGGTGACAAGGTCCACGATCACCACGCAGACCTGATTCTGCAGCAAGGTGCCACATTTCGCCACAAAGGCACGACGGTGCTCCGGCCGGTCCTTGTTTGAGGGACTCACCAGCTCGATGGCGGCGACGAGCCGACGCCTTGAACGAGTGTCGTAGACCCGAACCTCGTACTCATCCATGCTGCGGAGATCGGTCGAAACGGCCAGGGTCGGCTGCGACGGCGACCAGCTCACCGTAGCGACCCCGCCCCCGTCGTCTTCGTTGACCAGCGCGGGGGATTCCCCCTCACCTTCCTCGTAGGTGGCTATGTCAATCTCGATGGAAGAGCCCAGGTGGATTTGTGGCTCGGCGACATAACGCTGCGGGAGCTTCTGGTTGAGTCCGACCACGATCATCGCAGGCCATTGTCCGTGGAGGGCATCCCACGATCTGCGGTCCGCGAGCGGCGAGCGGAAATGATCGCGCAAAGGCATAGCGAGAATCTCGCAAGGAATAATGTGGGGTAAGCGTCAAACCGACCACGTGGTTGTCTAGACGCTCACCGGCGAGGGACCGCGGCCGAATCCCCACTGCCGACCATCGACGAGGGGTCGATGGAGAGGAAAGTTGAGAGTCTCGAGCGCGACGTCTACCGACTGGCCGGCGCTACGTTTTCTTGGCTCTCCCACACTTTCGGTGGCGGAGGTCCGACTCCGGCCGTGACCGACCCTGAGAACCCGGCAAATCGCAGAACCCACCGAGACGCCGGGGGGCCGGAACACTGAGGATGAGTGCTGGAGAGCTGTTTTCCGACCGGCCGTCACCAAGTATCCTCTTTCACAGCGATGACATATTCCCTCGATGCGGTGCTGCCGTTTTTTCCCCGCACCTTGACGGTGAAACAGCTTTGGCCGGGTTGCGCGAGTACTCCGTTCAGAACACCATCAGTGCTGAGAGCCAGGCCATCCGGGAGGGCACCGGACTGTAGCTTCCACTTCATGTCGCGCGTGGTTCCCCCGCCAAACGCGGCAAACAATTCTGCGTAGAACTCACTCCCCTCCACGCCCACTTCGATACGCGGGGTCACGATTTGAACGGGCTCATCGGAGGTCACTCCAGTGTATGGATGGGAGGCAACGACTTGCCAGGCCGATTCCTGGATGACTCGGGCCATCTCCGGGGTGAGACCCTTGCGGACCCGCTCGTGGTTGTACATCTGATGGTCGAGGCCGGCGGGGGACTTGCCGAAAAGGGTCGCATAGTAGGCATTGCCAACGATGAAGCTGCCCACATTGTTCAGGTGCACATCGTCGTTATAGACCTCCCAGATGGTCGTGATCCCGGGGAATTCGCCGGCCTGGGCTTTCTGCTCGAGGAGATGCATGACATGGCCGGCCGGGATCAGTTTCATCGGCTTGCCCTCGGTAAGGTTCTCGCGGCACCATTCGACGGTGTCCTCATATTCCTCGCGGGACATCATGTTCTTTTTGCGGGGTTCGAGCCAGCGCCGGGACCAGACGCCACCGTCTCTGGCACTGGGCCATTGCGCGTAGATGTAAGCCTGCGCCTGCGGGCTGTTTTCCAGAAGCAAGGCCATGAACTTGGGGATATCCTTGATATTCTGGTCGAAGTTCCACTGGAAGGGCTGGAAGGTGATGGCATCCCATTGGTAGTTGGCGAAGGCGTTCCGGGGATTGCCGTAGGGACCGGTGGTAAAACCGCCTTCATCGAGGTTGTGCTCCCAGAGCCAGCCGATCGGGGCGCCGGGCACGGTCAACCTGGCCAGGCGCATCTGCCTGTCCGCGGCTGTCACGTATTCGGAGAAGACTGGGTAATTCAGGGTGTCGGTCAGGCTGTTCCCCATGACATAGAGGCGAAGGTCGAGTTGCACTTCAGGCGTGTCTTCGGCCGCCAGTGCGGATCCGCAAACGGCGGCGATGAAAACGCTCACGCAAACCGCACACTTCAGCGAGCAATGCAAGAAATGATGGTTCATGGTTGTTCGCTCTATTCTGGTGGTTCTTATTGTTATTGATTGCTAACAAATCGCAATTCTGACCCGGCGTCCCTGGTTGCCTGTCGGTCAGGGTTGGAGGAGGTTGCCTTTAGGGGCTGGATTCTCCGGCCGGCCCGGCCAGGATCAGTGCAACCCAATCGGCGGCCTGGTCGGGGCTTTTCAGGTTCAACTTGCCGCCCGCTGAATTCAGGGTGTCGGTTTTCTCCTTGCCGGTCGACGTATCGATCCAGGTGACATGGTGAGGACCCGGGGCTGTTTTCAAGGTGAATTGGTCGTCGCCGCCCGCGGCGAAAACGAGATACTGCCTGCCCGGCTCTGCCAGGCAGTAAACCCGATCGTGCGCGTCTCCGAGCAATTCGTCGTGGGGCGTCATCCGATGCCACACGAGGCGCTCGGTCAGGACGTGGTAGAGCAGGTTGATGGCACGCGTTCGGCTGACATCATCGAGGAGGTCGGAAGACGTCAGCTTCAACTCGTTGTCGGGGTTGGGTCCGATTTGCGACCAATCATCCCAAGTGAAGGACCCGCCGCCGGTCACCACGGCCCAGGCGGAGCGCCGGAACCCTCCGCTTGCATCGGTGCTTCGTGGCGCATCTTTCTGATGCGACCAGTAGGCTTGCCAGAGAGCGTTCCCTTCCACCATGTACACCGGCTTGCCTACGTAGCCGTCCAGCATCGCCTTATGGTGGCTCAGGGAGTCGTAGTTGCCCTCAGGATACCCGTGGTTCTCCACGCCGGCGAACGAGTATAGCGGGTTGTCGAAGTGGTGTTGCTGGGGCTTTTCGTCCTCATAAGACCGAAGGTGGTCCCAAGGGTCGAACTCGTCGAGAAGCCGCATCAACTCTAGTTCGCTGCCGTTGCCACCGGTTTCCCACGTGTAGTTCCAGGCGGCAATGTTGGCCAGCGGGGCGAGCCGGG
>CAZEAN010000236.1:0-3788 GCA_964510225.1 uncultured Isosphaeraceae bacterium | reverse complement strand
CGATGTCGGTCTGTCTCTTTGGGGGCGGAGACCCATGAGCGCCAACGAAGTCACCGATCCAGGGTGTTTCGCTGACGACAAACCAGGTATTCTCATTGAGTTCCATGTGAACCATAATGTAGCCAGGGTAGCTTTTGCGTTCGACCGTCCGCTTTTTATTGTTCCGGATCTCAGTAACTTTCTCTTTTGGTACGACAATTTGATCGAAATATCGTTCCAAATCATGAATCTTGACGCGGCGATCGAGTGCTTGACGGATCGTATCTTCGCGTCCTGATTGTACCTTTAGGACATACCAAACTAATTCCGGCGGGGGCTCGTCATCCTCCTCAGGTTCATCGATCTCTGGATCTGCCTCATCAGCGATGTCATCGAGGTTAACCGAGACCTCTTCGGTTTCTCTGGCCAGTTCGTCCGTCTCAGGACCGATTGCTTCGGACTCGATTCCGGCGTGATCAATCGCCGGAGCAGATTCCGTGTCGCCCTGCGCTTCGATCAAAGGTTCGTCGCGGTCAACCACAGGGTCTTGCGCTTGATCAAACTCAGCAACTTCGGGTAGGAGCCCTGGGTCGGGATCCCCTCCATCGGGTGTTGATTCTTCAACCTCGAACCGGGTTTCTGAGGTGACTCTGGCGGGATCTTCGGACACGGCTTCGGTCTCCGTCGGTACGCCTCCAGCGATCGGATCGCTGCCGACCGACGGATCAGTCGGGACTGATTCTGCCTCCGTATCTTCCGGAGCAGAATCTGATTGAGCTCCAGATCCCATCTCTGAAACCTGTTCCGGAAGCTCCGGTACCGAATTGTCGTCGTTAGGGGTCTGACTCATCCAAACACGGGGGTCTGAGATCGAAAGCAGAGGGATCTGAGGTACGAAGAAAGTCGAAGCAAGGCTGTGAGAGTCCTGAAAACAGCGTAAGCACTTTTCAATGTAGTTTTGACGACGTGGCCAGCGATCAACCAGGAGTCTGAATCACCTGGATCCACTGCAAGAGGAGGATCCAGATTTGATCAATTCCGAACAGGAATAAGGACAAGATTAAGACGGTGACGATCACGACGATGGTCGCCCGCCTAAGGTCATCCCGACTGATCCAGGAGACCTTTTTCATTTCGGTTTGGGTGGCAATCAAGAAATCGGCGAACGGTGGATAGTGCACCAAACGGAAGGCAGACCACGCAAACCCTGCTGCCAAGAGGCCGCAGAAGGCGTTCCGCACATAGATTTCTTGACCTGCCAACGGCCCCGTGAGGGACATACCATCCATCTCAGAGTAAAGCCGCCAGACACCAACCAAGAGGATCGTACCAAGAATGAGTCCGGTCCAAAGCCGCGCGTGCCAACCTTGAATTGGCTTGTAGAGGGTCGGTGATAGGAAGGTTGCCAACAACTGGTTCGACGACTTGCGTCGAGCTCCCTTAGTACCACTACCGCTCGACTTCGCTGCGCGGGTGGACGTCTCCGTCTTGACCTTACCCATGGGTCGATCCTCCTGGCTCCGCATGCAGCAGCATTGAACGAACGAATGCTGAACCTGAAATCAAGTGACGTCGGCAAGCGATCGGTCGGTCGATTGGAGGAGGACAACTGGTGGGCAGGGTCGGAAGAATCCGGAGCCCCGGTGGATCATCACCGTATCGATTCGACAGAGAACGCTTCACTTCGCTGCAACCAACCAAGATAACGACTGAACAAACGACCAAAAGACTTGATTGAGTTCGTTCTGTCTGTTGTTGAACTGATCAGGGAACACGAGCGGAGGGAATCGAACCCCCAACCGCCGGTTTTGGAGACCGGTGCTCTACCAGTTGAGCTACGCTCGTAGGTGTAAGGGTCTCATCACTCAACACGAAATGGACACCATCAGAGACGCGACTCGCTTGCGAAAACCCGCAGACGAGTTTAAGCAAGCGAATGTAGTGATCCAAATGGATTCAACGCAGGAATGCTCTTGAAAGATACGTGGAACGTACCGCCAGGCTCCAAAGAAAGAGACCATCGTCAATGGATCTGATTGATCATTCGATGATCTTGGAAACCACCCCAGCGCCGACGGTCTTACCACCTTCACGGATCGCGAATCGGAGATTTTCTTCCATCGCGATTGGAGCAATCAGTTCGACGGTCATCTTAATGTTGTCGCCGGGCATGCACATCTCGGCTTCGGAACCATCTTCAGAGAGAAGGTTGACGATCGTTCCGGTGACGTCGGTGGTTCGGAAGTAGAACTGGGGTCGGTAGTTCTTGAAGAAGGGGGTATGTCGTCCTCCTTCATCTTTCGAGAGCACATAGACCTCAGCCTCGAACTTAGTGTGCGGCGTGATCGAGCCTGGTTTGCAGATCACCTGGCCGCGTTCGAGATCATTCTTTTCCACACCACGGAGGAGAACACCGACGTTGTCACCAGCTTGCCCCTGTTCCAGAGTCTTCTGGAACATTTCGACACCAGTGATAGTTGTTTCAGTGTCAGTTCCGAAACCAATGATTTGGCACTTGTCGCCGACCTTGATCACGCCACGCTCGATCTTGCCAGTACCGACAGTACCTCGACCTTTGATCGAGAAAACGTCTTCCACTGGCATCAGGAACGGCTTATCGATGTCACGCTCGGGCTCAGGAATGTAAGAGTCCATCGCCTCGACCAGTTCGAGAATCGGCGCAGCGGCGTCATCGTCGGACGGGTTGTCGAGTGCAGGCTTCGCTGAACCTTTGACGACAGGGATGTCGTCGCCAGGGAACTTGTAGTGGGTCAGTAGGTCGCGCATTTCGATTTCGACCAGCTCAAGCAGTTCCTCATCGTCGACAAGGTCGATCTTGTTGAGGAAGACCACCAGTGCGGGGACGCCGACCTGACGAGCCAGGAGGATATGCTCCCGGGTCTGAGGCATGGGGCCGTCAGCAGCCGAGACCACCAGGATCCCGCCATCCATCTGGGCGGCGCCGGTGATCATATTTTTGATGTAGTCAGCGTGACCGGGGCAGTCGATGTGAGCATAGTGCCGGGTATCGCTTTCGTACTCGACGTGCGAGACAGCGATCGTGACAGTCTTAGTCGTATCACGAACGGTACCCCCCTTGGCGATGTCGGCATAGGACTTCGCCTTCGCACCGCCTCGGGCGGCGAGAACCGCTAGCAGAGCGGCGGTGAGGGTGGTTTTTCCGTGGTCAATGTGTCCGATCGTGCCGACATTGACGTGCGGCTTAGTCCGAACGAAGGTTTCCTTGGCCATCGCTGCTTCCCGTCGTCTCCTAGTTCATTTGGAAAGCGAGGTAGGGGAGTCGAGTCGTTCTCTGGTAGCCCAATCGGCCTTTCCAACCGCTTGAGAAGCGAGTGGGTGGGCCAAGGACCATGCCAGAATCGGGTCTCGAACAAACACGCAGGGGTCTCAGGTCGATACCTCGTGCAAGCTGCCGGTGGGGCTCGAACCCACGACCTCGTCCTTACCAAGGACGCGCTCTACCGACTGAGCCACGGCAGCGTCACTGGGCCTTGGGCCCCGTTGGTTAGTCCTCGCAGTGTCAAACGTGCTGGTGGAACCTGAAAAAGAGAAAGAGTAAATTTGCCCGATCAGTCGATCGATTTTCGTAGTTCCGTTCTAATAAGTCCGCGTCGGTGCTGACAAGAGTAGAACGAGACCGAGAATCAACGAGTCGCCGAATGGAGCAGACCCGTCTGTGGTTTTTGGTTGAACTACGACGGAGTTCCCAAGAATCCAAGGTTTGATCCTCAGGAGAGCGGGTGATGGGAATCGAACCCACACAGCCTGCTTGGAAGGCAGGGGCTCTA
>CAZEAN010000235.1:0-4019 GCA_964510225.1 uncultured Isosphaeraceae bacterium | reverse complement strand
TCGCCGCGATCGACGCTCAGATCGACGCCACAGAGCACTGCTCGAGTACCATACGCCTTGTGGAGTCCAGTGCTCCGGATCATTGCACTTTCCCTCCCTCCGACCTCATTCGAGAGCCTTGGCTCCCTCGAAGTCGTCGCTCCGACCAACGCGAAAACCAAGCGAGCGGGAGACTCATCAAGAGGTACAGGACGGCACAAGCAAGCGCAAACTCAAGGACGCCACCGGTACTGTTCGCCAGGATCTGATACTGTTTTGTCAATTCGACGATCGTGATCACTGAACAGACCGAACTGTCCTTGAAGAGTGCAATAAAGTCATTGGTGACGGGCGGGATCACGATCCGAATCGCTTGGGGAATCACGATTCGACGGATCGCCATAGCTTTTGGCATCCCGAGCGCAAGTCCTGCCTCAAGTTGGCCTTTGGGAATCGCTTGTAATCCGGCACGATAGATTTCGGCCTCGTAGGCCGAATAGTTAACCGCGAGTCCGATAATCCCTGCGAGAAATGGATTCGGTAGTTTCACCAAGTAGAATAAGGCGAAGAGTTGAAGCATCAACGGCGTACCACGGATGATCTCGACATAGGCAGTGAGCGGTATCCGGATCAATAGCGGGCCGTAGGTGCGCCCCAGCGCGATGAGTAATCCCACCAGGATCGCGATCGGCATCGCGGAGACAGAGAGGAGAAGGGTTGTTCCGGCAGCTTGCAAGAGGAACGGCCGATAGCGATTAATCAGCGCCCACCCTCGGTGTGACTCTCGTAATTGCATCGAGACTTCTTCAATGATCGCATCAGAATCAAGCGTTCCGAGTCGTTGCTGTGCTGAAGTCCAGATCTCATATTTTCGATAGATCCGCTCAAGCGTACCATCCGAAATCATTGAGTTGATCGCCATATTCAAGGCGTCAGCAAGTTCGCTGTCGGACTTCCTAACGTAGATCACGTAATAGCCCAGGTCTTGGGGTTCATCTACGCTGATTAAGGAAGGGAATTGTGTAATGTAGAACCGTGCTGCGGGGAGGTCTTGGATAGTGGCGTCAATCTGCCCCGTTTGTACCTGGAGCATCGCTTCAGTGGACCCGCTGTAGAGCCGGACTTCAGCCGTGCCTTGGGTTAGCTCGCGAGCAAACGTTTCAGCAGATGAGCTACCTAACACCCCGATCTTCCATCGAGTGCCGTCTGGTTTCGGGCGCTTCAGATCGTCCCATGACCGAATCGATCCCTCCTTGTGGACCATCAGTTGTACTTGGAAGAGATAGTATGGACGGGTCGGTTGGTAGTCACGAGCGCGCGCGGATGTCAGTTCGTAGCCGTTCACGACCATATCGACACGACCTGCGCTCAAGACTTGAAGGAGTTGGTCCCATTGCCCTTGGGAGAGTTGGGCATTGAGACCAAGCCGATTCCCCAACTCTTGCATCATCTCGACCTCAAACCCGATCAATCGGCTCGGATCTGCGGGGTCGAGATAGGCAAACGGGCCTCCGCCCTCCATGTCACAGCCGTAGGTCAGTTGGCCACGTTCTTGAATGGCTTGAAGTGTCGCTTGGGCTGCTAAGGGCTGGGAGGTCAGAATCGGCAGCAGTGTGACGAAGGTGACAGTGATTGTGAGGGTGCGGACCCGTCTTCGAGTCGAAACGAGATGGTTGTGTTGATGGGAGTGATAGAGGGAAGAGACCACGGGTTGTTCCATCAAGAAATTTCCTTTCGAAAATTCGATGAGGGATATTGATGCAATAAGTGCACCTTCATGTTATTCTCCCGAGAGTGTTATAGAAAATGAGCTTCTTAAAAAAAAAGGGACCGATTCCCTCTTGGAGAGAAGCGATCCCCACGAGTCACTCAGGGATTCTGATTTCCTGAGCGAGTTGGCTTTAACAGAAGGATCCGACCTAACCCTCTGCGAAGGCGGAATCGAAAGCACGCCCTGCAGCCGGGAACATCATCGTACGCTTGATGAACTGAACCGATTCGGCAGCGCCGTACTCACGATCCATCCCCGGATCCTCCCACTCAACAGAGAGCGGCCCCTCGTAATCGAGGATGTTGAGCTCACGCGTAATCGCAGCGAAGTCCACCTGACCGCGACCAGGGGATCGGAAATCCCACCCACGACGAGGGTCACCGAAGTCGAGGTGAGAGCTTAAGATCCCCGTCCTGCCGTCCAAAGTCGTTGCCGCATCCTTCACATGGACGTGATAAATGCGGTCGCGAAACTTGGGATAGCGGAGGAACTGAACTGGATCCATCTGCTGCCAGAGCAAGTGACTCGGATCGTAGTTGAAGCCAAATTCAGGACGGTAGTCGATGGCCTCGAGCGCTCGTTCCGCCGAGTAAATATCAAAGGCAATTTCAGTCGGATGGACTTCGAGCCCAAAGCGGACACCGACCTCTTTGAAGACGTCGAGAATTGGATTCCAGACATCGGCAAATTTCTTATATCCATCATCGATCATCGATGACGGAGTCGGAGGGAAGGCGTAAAGCATGTGCCAGATGGATGACCCGGTGAAACCATTGACTACCGAGACTCCAAGCTTCGCTGCCGCCCGGGCCGTGTTCTTCATCTCCTCGGCGGCTCGTTCGTTGACACCTTTGGGATCACCATCTCCCCAGACGTGCGGAGGTAAAATCGCCTTGTGTCTTTCATCAATCGGATCTAGAACGGCTTGGCCCACCAGGTGGCTAGAGATTGCCCAACACTGCAGGTTCTGGCTGGCGAGAAGGTCTTTGCGTCCTTGGCAATAACCGTCGTCGGAGAGTGCCGCAGTGACGTCAAAGTGACCGCCCCAACAGGGCAGCTCAATTCCTTGGAAGCCCCACTGAGCAACCTTCGGAATCCAGTGCTCAAGTGGCTGGTCAGCCCATTGGCCGGTAAATAAGGTGATCGGACGAGGCATCAGGATGATCTCCCTCTGAATCGTAATAGCTCGTGTTGTGCGGTAATACCCAGATAAAGCCGTCAGCGATAGGCTCGTCGGTGGGAACGTCCGGGCTGGCTGGGATCTTGACCAAAGTAGAATGCTCGAAGAGTGAAGTCAATGAGCCGTAGCTTAGGGCTGCTTCGTCCCTTCGACTTCTTTTTCAGTCTGATCACTCCCCTCCCTGGGCTCAAGGTAAAGAGTGACAAATGTGTTTAATGGTGGGACAGTAAAAGGATTTGCACCAAAGCCGAGGGCGGCATCATTCGAAGTACTTTCGATGGGAAGGTCGAGAATCGCCTCCGGAAAGTTGGCGACTGTAATCAAATCACCGTAGTCAGCCGCGTAAATCGGTTCGTCGAGGCCTTCGCGTTCGATTGTCAGGCTTCCTGCAAAAACCCATTGCTCTTGGAGAAGATTACCAGTCTTTTCGGAGCGAACCCAACTGCGGAGATCGTCGCGGTGGAGCTTACCTTCCTCATCTCGCCATTCGGCTATGAGTGCGATCTCGGGTCCGCGGGGCGGCTCAAACTCTGGCTGATATTGAACCGGTTTTCCAGGTTCGACCCCAGTCAACAACAGACCGGCATGGATCAATCGCGGTGTTGCCTTCGTTGACAAGATCGACTCGTGCTCCTTGCTGTACTGAAGACAGAGGACATGCTCCAAGAAACCCTCACGCTTCACGACGAAGGCACGGAGTACGAGACGCTTCTTTTCAGTGTCGAACCAGAGCCAGGGACCGAGGGGTCTGTAGGTCTTCGGTGCCTGGAAGTCGTCAGTCGGATCCAGATTGGCGACCTCGTATTCCTCGTCTTGGATCGGCGGAGCAAGGTGGTAACTGGGTAGGCAAAGTATCAGCAAAAGGATGGATGACATGAAAACTCCTGTTGGCATTGGTGTTGTGTAGACTCTGCGCTGCAATGCTCGCGTGGATGACACAGCAGATCAGAAGGTGTTGGGAGAACTCCCTCTTTATTTTCTCTTCTTCAATGCAACGTATCGAGCTAACCGCGCAATGAAAAGGCCATCGGAAGCGAACTTCCGATGGCCCTCGCGTTGGACTCGTCTCGACGAGCGGCCGGCCTGCCC
>CAZEAN010000234.1:0-4284 GCA_964510225.1 uncultured Isosphaeraceae bacterium | reverse complement strand
AGTACAGTCATTGCGAGGGGAGTGTTGCAAGCGTTGTTCTTCATCTACTGCACAAGCGCTGGAATCGAGGTGGCAATCAAGACAACGATTCCGATAGTAGGCAACTTGTTCCGATGCGGGAGGAAGTCGATGAGGGTCATGGCAAGAGATGCAGCCCATGGCACCATCGCTCTCCTGGTAACAACGACTGGCGATCATCTGACCAACGTGACTCACTGCCCGATTCCCAGCGTCTTGGATGTTGTCATGATCAAAGATCAAGAATTTCCGGAGCGGCATTCCCGGTCGAAAGTCTGCGACCGACTGCCCTGGAAATTCAGTACTGCTCGACGGGCTCAAGTGACATTGCCAGCAGACCGATTCGCGGAGTTCGGGCTCGAGCGATCTCGGATTAATAATTGCGGGCTCGCCAGAGTCTAAGACAGTTGCGCCAAGTTGTTCGACATGGTCACGACCCGGGCCGTGGCATCGTTCACAACTTATTGCATGATCCGCAAAAATCGGTTCTTCGTAGGAATTGAAGGTGAACGGGACTGCGTGGAACCTTCCTGAATGACACGAGAGACAGCGTGGGGTAATCGGGCGTTCAAAGTGTGCGTTCCGCTTACGGTAACCCGGTGCGAGATCCCAGACTCCCTTCTGGCTGTACCAAGAGATCGGTGACTGTACGAGTGTTCCGTCCTCGTTCGCGATCAGAAACGACCGCCCTCGGACTCCAGAGCCGAGCACGAAGTCGACTTCTCTTACTTCTTCCGCAACCGAGTTTCCGGCCGGACCCAATCGGGCTTCGACATGGACAAGATCCCCATCATCCCGTCGCTCAATCCGGTACTCCAGATCGTCTAGTTCAAAGCGTGTTCCCAATCCGAGAATGGAATCAGGGGCATCCTCGATCGCCATGAGCGAACGTCCCATCGAATGGGCCCTAAAGGTCGTGCTGATTCCTTCATGGCAACTTACACAGGAGGTATCCCCTACAAAGCCCTCGTCGTTCTGCTCCGAATCAGATTCTTGGGCGACCACTGAAGCGGGTATGGAACTCTGGTTTGGCTGGTTCCGACAACCGCTACCGAGAGTTCCAAGCAGGACGACAAAAAGTGTGGCGCTAGCTCTCGTGCTTGACTTGAGCCAGAAGGTGGTTGGTAGTTGCTGCTCGATCATAGATATCTGAGTAATTGCGCTGGATTGGGAGATCCTCAAGGGAACGTCCGTCTCCAGGTCCTGGGGGCGATTGCGTTCTGAATCGAGTTTGAGAAGAGGCCGAGGCCGGTGTACGTTAGAGGGTATGGGGTCGGAGTGTAGGGAGCATAATACGGAAAGGGAGCACCGGTCACCGTTGTCGTGTTCACTGGGGCATAGCCAAACCCGTAGTTATTCACAGGGCCGACGGCCCCCAAGCCGATGCTCCCGAATCCCCCCATTCCTCCAAAACCGCCGAGTCCCCCAAAGCCCCCTCCGCTTACGGCCGCAGCAGGAAAACTGAAGGCATTCACTCCGTTGATCGTGTTAAACCCAACATTGACCCCAAGTCGGACATAACGGCGATCGGCCGAGACCACAGGAGTAGTCGTCAGCGTCACACCATCGTTGAAGGGGGTCACCACCGGTTGAAAGGCGACTGCCTGGGCTTCTACCTCAGGCGGACTCACCCAGGTTAGCATCAAGATGATTAGAAACACTGCACCCGTAAGTCGAATCATCTGCGGCCTCCTCTCCGTTGTCTTGAGCCTTGAACCAGTGCATTACTTGAGTTGTTGAAGCGATCTTGCTGCTTTCGTGAAGAAGCAGCAACAGATACTCGTTATCATAGGGTAGCGGGACTCTTCCCACCCACATTTTCTTGATTAAATGGATTCGCTGCCAAGTCACCCCGAGGAAGATCTCAGGAATTCCGCCCTTAGAATTGTCTTTCTGGCAGTCGATTTTCGTGAGCGTCGAGCTTTGTTCCGTTCCAGACGATTGTGTTGGTCTTGAATGGCGGACCCGCACTACATGTGCTCTGGGATCTTTCTAGAAGATAAGATTACTCGTCGGGGGTCCGGAGGACACTGAGGAGGCCCTGGAAATCGTCCCAGTGGCGGAGTGAATCGAAGTCGGCTTCGTTCGCGATGTGGGGATGACGGACGTAGCCGTCATCGCCGGTTTGGCGGAGGAATTTGATGGCGCGTTGGGCTTGGACCGCCCCGTCGGCGAAGCGACCACCCTTCAGCTCGTTTAACCCTAGCCGCCAGAGTGAGTAGCCGAGGCGACTTGCGAGAGGCGGGTTCTTTGATGTCCGAGTTCTGGGATCTAAAATCTCTCACCTTACCAGGTCGCCAATTTCAGTACGTCAGGCCGGCCGATGCAGATCCGACGAGCTTCAGCGCGAAGTTGTTGAACGCGAGAAGGTCGGCGAACCCGGCTCGCCACAGATCTCCTCTCCCCTTTCAATCGGGCTTTCAGCCGACTTGCGAACCTACCGGCTTCCAGTCGGTAAAGTCGTCAGTTGGGTAATCGTGCCACCTTCGAGTCATCACGGGTCGGTCGATGGGCCAAGTTCCGCCGGCGATAGGTCCGAATCTCGGTAGACGATGAAGGCAATCTCGGATATCACCCATGAGGCGGATGTCGTGAAGGCGTTGGCGGATTGGATGGAGTGACGCCTGACGACCCAACCGACGGAGCGGAAACACCTTGCGCACGGAAGCCCAAGACACCGAAACACTGGTCGATACCGAAGAGCAGACGGGGAACATGGATCATCAAGTCTCCCCTCAACGGCTTGTAGCCCGGATCTTAGCCCAGTTTGGCTTGATCGTCTTCATTGGGGGAACCGGGGTTGCAGTCGCCTTGGTGGAGCGTTGGTTGCTTCCGCCCTACCTCTTAATCATGGCCTGGATGCTCTTTGGCCCCGATCGGTCCTCCGAACAGTCGGACGATCGCCGCGGAAGCCGCCAGTCGTCGCCCCGTCGGGATTTAGAAGCTGCGCCGGAGCGAGGAAGGAAGGGCGACAAACCAACGCGACCCGTGAAGGGATGGTTCGCACGGAAGGCCGCTCAAGGTCAAAACACCGGCACCCGACGTGCTGAATCAGGGTCCGGAAATCCGCTGATGCGATCGCCAGAAGAACGCGTGCGCGAGAATTCCAACTCCATCCCACCTCCAGAACCCGCACCCGAACCGACCGATCTGCGGAACTCTGAAGAAACCGACAAGGTCGAGGAGCCGAAGCCCGCAAAGCCGAAGCGACGGACGAGTAGAAAGCGCAAGAAGGCCGAATCTGAGACGAAGTCGGATGCCCCACCCTCGGAAGTCGTCTGGGTCCGCGCTGGTCCAAACCAGTTCGTCCGACGCGAAGTTCCGATCCCGGACAAAATGCCCGCGCCGATTCTGCCGAGTCCTCCCTCCGAGAGTCCAACGCAACCAGAAAAGACCGCTCCTCCGAAGCGACCAGCATCGACTGAAGCCGTAAGCGTTGAATCAACGCCGATCGAACCGACGTTGAATGCACCAACGCCGATCGAACCGACGTCAGCCTCAATACCCGATGCCCCTCTGGTTTCCCAACATTCCGAGGCCATACCGTCGCTTGTGGAGTCTAGCGGAACAGAAGCTCCCTCTGTCGAAGATTCTTCCCCAGAAACTCCTCCAGAAGAAGCAACAGTCACGATGGGGCCTGACATCCAGGTGCCGGATCACAAGGACGAGGCCCCGGAACTCTCCGGTAGTCTCGAAACGATTGATCAAGATCATTCAGATTCAATGGAATCGTTCCACGAGGATCGAGATCATTCGGACTCAACCGTCGAACCGATCGTCGATGATCTCCTCGAGATCGCAGATCGCTTGAACGTTCCCGCCGAGGAAAGAGATCCGAGAGCCCCAGATAGCTCCGACGACAATCATGAACCGCTGAATGAGGCCAGAGAAGAAGAGGTCAGCGAAGAAGCCGAGAAGCCTGAGGAAGAAGGTATCCCGGTCCCTTCTCCCGAGACCTTGAAGTCACAACCTCAGTCGTCACCGCCTCAAATGATTGCCGGGCAAGACTTCCAGAGCTATCTCGCGAGTTTGCTCTCGGGTTCAGCCCCAGCCTCACCGCCACCGCGGATTCCCGCACCACCTCGACAGCCTGGAACTGAAGATTCGCCCCGTCCCGAACTGGTTGAGGCGGCGGAATCGCACCAGCAGCCTTCTCCAAGAGAGCCGGAGGCCAGAACGGGTGGAGAAGACCGGGGTGGTTCGAGTGACGCAGACGACGACGCGGCGGGGACGTTTCCCTCGACACCCGAACTTCTACAGTCAGGC
>CAZEAN010000233.1:0-4342 GCA_964510225.1 uncultured Isosphaeraceae bacterium | reverse complement strand
GGTAATGTATCCCACCCAAGCCCACCCTTGAAGTGGTCGCCAGAGGCTCGGGATCATGTGCTGCGGTCCTTGGATCTGAAAGCTCAAGAGGCGAAAGGTAGCGCGATCGAGCCCTTCAAACAACACACCGCGATTATCTGACTGCATCAGGACCGTCGGCAGGAGCCCGAGGCTGATCGCAATCAGTGAGAGTGCAGCAGTCCGCCAACTGATCCCGGTCCATCGGTTGCAGCACGCGCCAATCAGACTTCCGGCGACAATCAGCATCCCTAGTTGGAGACCGATCGAGGGATGTACGTATCCAGCGAGCCCGGTCGAGAGTCCCAGCCCGAGGTAGTTTATTAGTTTACGATCACCTCGAACCACGAGAGCCAACGCGTTCCAGCCGAGCCCGAACCCGATCAGCCGGTCGAGGAGGATCGGCTCAAAGAGATGGTTGGTCCCGATGTTGCCGGCATCAGCGAGGAGGACGAGGCCGACCGTAACGACTGCAATTGCCTCACCCGATCCTGGCCAAACTGCTCGAGCCAGTGCCCGGAGCCCAAACACTGTGAGGGCAAACGTCGCCCCATACAGCAGAAATAGGGCACCCGAAAGTCCAACCCCTTCGCTCAGTATTCGGATCAGAGTCAGATAGCCTTGATGAGGGTTAAAGTGATCGAAGGCATCAACGAAAGGGTCATTGGCATAGACGTCGGGGTCGAGTTGGTTCAGAAGGATTGGCAATCGATAGGCCTGATCGCCATCGCGCGATCGATAGCCCTGGAGCGTCATCGAGAGCCCAAAAAGCAGCAGATAGATAATCCATCGAGGCGCTTGATGCGGTTCTGCTGCCGGTGCATTCCAAGAGACTGACACGTGTAGGATCCTCCTTGATCCTCAGTCACCTTTCGTTCTCGTTCTCTAAGGCCGACGCAGTCTGACGAGGTCCTTTCGAGGGGTCAAGTTCAGCAGTATCGGAGAGAGAGAAGCCATTGACTAGATTCAACCGACTCTCATCAAATGCGAACATACCAACACACTCAAACACGAATAATCTACAGCAAAAATCAACGGTCGGTCAGGCCAAGGACCTGGTCGAGAGTCTGCAGAAGAGAATCGATTCGTTGGTCGGGAGATTCTTCGGCGTTATCTTGAGGATCTTCGAGCTTGTTTCCGAATTCGTGAGGGGCCGCTGAAGGGTCCACTTGACGATCGTCACTGACGGGGAGATTCACCGTCGAGCCGCTTGCATCATCTCCGACCCCTCGAAAAAGCTGGAAGCCTTCATCCCGGAATTGAGCGACGAGATGTTGGACGGGAACTGAGTTGCCAACGATTTCGGCAAAATGATAACGGGCCGTGACCGCAAGGATTTTCGATTTCGAGACATGCTGTCCAAGCCAACCGTCCTGCTTCCGGTAATCACCGAGATTGGACTGCAAGGTCCCCGCGATCATCGACGCCACCAAGATCCCCTTCAACATGCCGAGCAAAGAGCCTGCTGACTCATTACCTCGATGAGGACGTTTGGGTAGCCCTTTGCGGATCCGATCCTCTTCAGAGCGCGATTGGTACGAGCGCAGTAACCCGTGACCAAGACTGGAGATCAGAATGAAACTGAGGAAGAGCGTCCCCCACCAGAGGAGCATCTGAAGGACATCCGGCCGGATCCCGAGGTAGTCGTCCACGATCGGGAGGGCAAAATCTCGGATCGGGGCGGCGCTATAAACAGCGGCAACAAAACTACCGAGGCGGATTGATTGCTTCCAGAAGCCGCGGAACCAGCCTCGGATGGCAAAAATCAGCACTAAAATCGCAAAGAATACGTCGAGTCCCATCGTCTTCGATCCTTCCTCGATTGGGGTCGCAAAGCTACCGCCTCAATCGGTGATTCGGTCTCCGACTGAAAATGTTCCGCAAAAAACGACTGTCCGACCTTGAAGAATACGCTCCAAGCCAACGTAGCAGGTCAGATGATACCTCAAGACGACTTCCTAAAGTCTGGATTTCTCAGATCGCCTCTCCATTTTGGCCTCATCATGACCTTCTCCCGGTGTTTTCGGCGATCGGATTCCACCGAACCGCCCTGCTCGATCAGTCTGCAACCCTCGTCGACGCGGTCAAGGCGGATAAGATCCGTCGATTCTTCGTAATCGGAGGTTGTGACGGTTCCGAACCGGGCCGGAACTACTTTACGGAGTACGCGGCAAATACACCCGACGATACGTTCGTCCTGACTCTAGGTTGTGGCAAGTACCGAATCTTTGAGCACGAATACGGGACCTTACTGGGTTTCCCGCGATTACTCGACATGGGTCAATGCAACGACGCTTGTGGTGCGATCCAAGTCGCCAGAACGCTCGCTAACGCGTTTGACTGCTCTGTGAACGATCTACCGCTTACCCTTGTTGTTAGCTGGTTCGAACAGAAGGCGGTAGCGGTACTGCTCTCGTTGCTCTCACTCGGAGTCCGAAGAATCAATATCGGATCGAGGCCCCCTGCATTCCTGACTCCTGACGTCTTCAATATCATCCAAGAACGCTTCGATCTTAAGCTGACCGGCGTCGACGCCAGATCCGATCTTGAGGCGGTACTTGCATAAAGGTCGATCCGCCAATAGGTCCACAATCAGATTTTGCGAAACTAGCCACCTGCAAGGTAAGGTGGCCACGACATCGATGGATAACTATGAGTACCCTTCTTCGAATCCGAGCGCACCGATAGAAACTCCGACCACTGGGAATTCACAACCTCCGACGTTTAACGATCCGGCGGAGGCCCCAAAGTCGAGCATCCAAACAAGGGCAATCCGAAGTCTCACCCCGGACGCCGGATTGCGTTGACTCATCGGATTGATGAAGTCGTCCTCCTCTCGATCGACGCCCGGCCCTTCACATCAGGAGAGAATCTGAGGATGAACCAAGCACCACCTGTGTTTATTATATTGATCACCACAACGACTCTGGGGCACAACGGGGTGATCATAAGAACAACCAAAGCAGGCGGCGACATCATCAGCCCTCATGGAGTGCATCTTTGCCTCAGGTCGACTGATGCGAACTTCACAGAGCCTTAGAAGCAAATGGAACGATTCTTTTAAATGCAGCGCAGGTTCTTGGCAGCTTAAGAATAACCAGGCTAACGCAGGATATCCCGTCTGGTTGGAATCTCTGTGAGTCTTACGGCAGGGCAACTCTGTAGAAACAGTATCAGTCAAATTCAAACCGTACAGATAGGACCGAGTTTCCAAGATCGTCTGGTCTCGATAGAATAATTTTCCAATGAAGCCAACAAGGTCGTGCTTGTTTTATTTACCAGTCCGATCCATTGGTAATCCACCCACTCAACCCTTGATGAGAATCGGAGTCGATCGATGGCCGAGAAGGCCCCCTCGACCCCTCCGAAAAAGCTGTATATTGAGACCGTCGGCTGCCAGATGAACGTCTTGGACAGCGAACTCGTCGTTGCGCAATTACGACGGGATGGCTACGAGCTGACCCAAAATCTCCACGAAGCCGACGCGATTCTGTATAACACCTGTTCAGTTCGCCAACACGCCGAAGACAAGATTTACAGCGCCCTAGGGCGGATTAAACATCTCAAAGAGAAACGCCCCGGAGTGGCGATTGGCGTTCTCGGTTGTATGGCGCAGAAAGATCAGCGCCAGATTCTCCGTCGTGCTCCTCATGTCGACATTGTGGTCGGTCCGGGACAACTCGGTCGCGTCGGAGAACTCTTAGAAACTGCTCAGACCCAGAAAAAGCCGCAGCTTGCAGTCAGTCTCGCACGGAATGCGGGTAAGAATCTCGATGTCCTGAACAGCTTTGAGGAATATGATCCGCTCCGCGACCCTTCGATGCGGCCGACCCCGCATCAAGCCTTTGTCCGGATCATGATGGGCTGCGATAAGTTCTGCACCTACTGCGTCGTTCCCTCGGTCCGAGGTCCGGAACAAAGCCGTCCCCCGAGCCAGATCATCGAGGAGTCGCGACGACTGCTCCAAGATGGCGTGAAGGAAATTACGCTGCTCGGACAGACGGTCAATAGTTACCGATTCCGCCACGGCGACGGTCGCATCACCCGCCTCTCCGACCTCTTGGAAGCGATCCAAAGGCTTGATGGCCTCCAACGGATCAAGTTTGTCACCAATTTCCCACTCGATATGACAGACGATCTCTTGGAAGCGGTCCGCGATTTCCCGAAAGTGAGCCGCTACCTCCACGTCCCCGCTCAAAGCGGCTGCGATTCGATCCTGAAACGGATGAAGCGGATCTACACCGTTGCTCAGTATGACGAAATGATGGCACGGATCCACACGACGATCCCCGATTGTGCAGTCTCGAGCGACTTCATCGTCGGC
>CAZEAN010000232.1:0-4499 GCA_964510225.1 uncultured Isosphaeraceae bacterium | reverse complement strand
CTCGGCGAGCAAGTCGTGGGTTGGAGGCGTTGGAAGCGCGGATGGTACTGTCGTCTGTTATCGGTCTTGGGGACACGATGTCGGACCACCACGAGATTCTAAGCCCAGGGGTAGTGGATGGCCTCATCGCGCCGACTCAGGACATCCTCGACAGGGCGGGCAATCCATTTGGCTCAAGTACGGTATCGGACGACGAAACCGACGCATCACTGCTGAGCTACCACGATGGTTACTGGGTGGGCACAGTCGACATCCCGGGAGTGCCAGTGCCTGCGACCATCATCAATGACATTCACGTCGACACGGAAATGGGTCATGTTACGGTTTATGCACAAACCCGGATTGGCGACAACATCGTCTCGCCGGTTCAGGTTGGACCAGGTGAAACTACGGAGTTGCCCAACGGCAGCATCGGTACCTTCCATCCGAATGCCGTCTACTTGAACGGGAGCGGGGTAGAGCTGATGGAGTCCGATGGCACCGGCGAGTGGTGGGTGAAGCACCCTGTCTTGGCGGACGAAGGCTACGTGAACGTTGAAGTGGAAGCAGAGGAGTACGTCGGAGTCTACGTCGAGGGTGAGCTACAGGATGATGGATCGATCAAGATCGGCGGCACTGATCCAGAGACAGGGGCTTATGGTTTCAACATTCGTGAAGTAAACATCGATCACGATCCACCGACTTACACCGTGACAAGATATCGACCTGCAAACATCGATCCCACAGTCGGAGAGATCGACCTGACTCCGGTTCCAGATCCCAATCAAACGTTCACGTTTCATTGCACCACCGGCGTGAGTGCTCTCGATGGCAGCGTTCGCGGGTGCCCGCCGGTGACTGACGCTCCGGACGACAATGATGAAGTCCGGGTCGGTTATGAGATCTTGCAGGCCACACCCAATGGGATCATCACATGGGCCAACACTGATGGCATAACGCAAGAAGAGTTTGACGCGATCGAGCTTCCACAGGGGTGGTTCAAGAATGAGCCACGAGAAATCACCACGGATGGTGCTACCTTTGGTAATTCTCCCGGCGCGGCCCCCGGCGAATTTGTCGAGGAAGAACTATTCGGACATTCCTGGCAACATGTTGCGACCATAGTCGAGGCGAACGTTTCGCTCGATGACGACGCTCTGCTTACGGCCAACACGATCGTCAAATCTCACCAGCTGATATATGACGCAGGGAGCACGTTGTCGATCCTCGTCTCGCCCGAAGACGAATACTACGTGCTGGTTACCCGCGACGCAGGGCGGGCCAGTGATTCCCCGACCATTCCCGAGGGATGGCAGTTGGTCGAGCACACGCTCGAAGAGGAACTAGTCCTCCAGTTGCCGAACCCAACGACTAACATCCGTGCCGACAACGAAGATTCCTTCCAAGGGCCAGTTCCAGAACTAGCAGAACTGCTCAGCAATGGTGATCCAGGACTGGGCGATGATGCAGTCATTCTGACGACGCCCGACGGAGTTGAATTCGTGCGGACGCCAGACCAGTACTTCGAATCACTCCCCGACTGGCCGTATGAGCCACACTATGTCGAGATTGACGGACTCCGTCAAGCCTACGTAGACGAAGGCCCCGAAGACGGTCCAGTTGTCCTGTTACTCCATGGTCAACCCTCCTGGTCGTACCTGTATCGTGACATGATCCCGGTGCTGGCCGACGCGGGGTATCGCGTCATTGCCATGGATCATCTCGGCATGGGTCGTTCTGACAAACCGGTCGACATCGACTCCTACAGCTTCCTCAACCACACGTATCGCTTGGAGCAATTCATCCAAGAACTCGGCTTGGAGGACATCAACCTGTTCGGCCAAGACTGGGGCAGCATCATCGGGCTGCATGTCGCAGGGCTGAATCCCGACTTGTTCGCGACTATCACGATCGGCAACGGCTCGTTGCCGGTCTTCCCAGAAGGCGCACAGCCCTTCCCGGACGTCGAGGACCCCGACGCAATCCTACCGCTGCCATCTCCCTATGCGGACTTCCCGGATCAGCAAGTGGCGTTCTACGACGAAAATGGCAATCTGCTCAGTGGACGCGAGGACAACAGCTACTTCGGCTATTGGATCAATTACGCAATGACGGGTGCATCGTTCCGGGCGTCGGAAACCGTCGAAGCACTGACCTGGTTCGACATCCCAGTGGAGGAAGAAGCAGGGTACGACGCCCCGTTCCCCAGCCGCACCTACATGGCCGGGCCGCGGTCGTTCCCCTCCTTGGTCAACGATCTTCCCGGTGTGAACCAAGCGTCGTTTGTAGGACTCCAGTCTTTCGAGAAGCCGTTCTTGACCATCTGGGGAGCGAATGATCCTGGAGCTCAAGGCACCGTTGAAGCTCAACAATTCTTGATCGATAGCGTGCCCGGTGCAGAGGGACAACCCCACACCCGGCTCGACGAGGCTAGTCACTTCCTGCAGGACGACCAAGGGGAAGAGATTGCCCATCGCCTGATCGAGTTCTACGAGGCCAATGGGATCGTCCCCTCCAGTAATCCTCAACCAGAAATCCTGTCAGCTTACTTGGGGGCGGTCGACGTCCGCTTCCCGAGAGCCCTGGAGAACATCAGTGGCTCCCCTCAAGCTGTGGGTGACGACGGTATGCCGCTTGTGTTGTCCGTCCAGATCGACGCTTCTACCCTCTCCCCAGAGGATTTCGCTATCACTACAGCTTCGGGGGCCACAACCCATCCGACCGCCGTCACACTAGCCCCTGCTGAAGAAGCTGATGAGTTGCGGACCATTCTGCTTACCGGCCCACTGGGGTCACAGAATGATCTACCAGTATCAGTCGAGATTGTCGGCTCGGTGATGTCGCTGGACGGCATGGAACTCCAGGGCCTTTCCGCCGAAGTAACGACGAACGAAGAGGGGACGAGTCTTGTGCTGGCCCTGATTGATCCAGCGGAAACCGATGCAGCCGGAAATGAGACAACCCTCGGTCGCATCCAGACGACATGGCAAGGTGGAGTGACTGGTCGCTTCGGTTCCTCGATCGGACGCCGAGAGCTTCGACGAATCCGAATCATCGATGAAAACGGTAACGCTCACATGCCTACCGGTTTCGAAGATCTGGGAGAGAACGACAATCATGTGGTTCTCGTTGTCCCTGAAGGCGTCACTCCGGTACGGGTCGAGGTGCTGCCGCGGACGTTTTATGACCCGACCAACCGACCCAACCCGGCTACTTCGGTCGAAGTGAGCGGCACGATCGACCTGGAGCCAGAGACCCGCGGATCGTTGCGTGACAGGCTCCGGGATCGTTCCAGGTTTGACCTGAGGCCGGATGCGGAGGCCCGCCGGTCGTTGCGTGACAGGCTTCAGGATCGTTCCGGGTTCGACCGTCCCCGCAACCTGATGCGACGGGCTGGAGACGCCGTTGACGATGTTGCAGAAGCCCACGACACACCGAGCTTCGTCAATCGCACGGGTGCCATTCTGTCCCGACCATGGTTGCAACTTGGTGGAGAGAACAGCGGACTATGGCGGCGGCGCAATTGAACGTTGGGGGCTCTCATCGACGCTAATAAGGACGCTGGCAGCGAACTCCGCACACGTGCTTAAGCGCCGACCCACGGCTCGTGCTGATAAGTGATGGCCGATCTAATGAATGGCCCCTTGTCGGGAGAGCATCCGGTTCCCGGATCCCTCTCCCTTCCAGGGGCCTGGCTTTAGTGTCACGTTCTCTGCACCGACTTGGCTGGTTTCTCGATGACAAAAATGTGTTATGGAGTACAACAGGATTTTGTGAACTGGTTCGCTCAAGGTTGGCCCTCTGCAGCAAGGCCACAACGACTTCTGTGCTTCTTCCAGGCTCTTGGTCTCCATCTAACGCCCACTCTAAAATGCAGCCCTGCCGTGCCAACGGGAAGTCAGAGCGAAAGTCGGCATCAGTTGGTTCTCGTCCGTGCTCTGACCTCAAATAGCTCAGGCCAGCTGAACGCACCAGCTACTGGTTGCTCGAAGTGACTGCAAGTGCGCCCGTCCCCACATAGCGGAGGACGTTTGGTGATTTGGACTCGTGCTTCCTCGCGCCGGTTGAGATCGCCCCGGTACTTGGCAATGACCGTTACACCGAGAAGACCGCCCGACGGAGAGCGACCTCCGCGTTCTAGCGTGCCGGAGAAAACCACTTGCTCATGTCACCGGGTGGTGTCGTCTAGGTGATGCAGTTGATATACCAGTTAGGGTACGTAATTCGACGCACGCTGAACTCCAGACGCTGGGTTTGCGGCTGGTGCTACCGGATGGATTGACTAGTTGGGCGTGTACGCGCGGTGCTGACCTCTCGTGATAGCGGAAGGTAAAGCCACCGTACTTGCTCGACAATCTGAGCAACACCTGCCACAAGAGTGGAATCTTACTCCACAAAAAAGGGCTTTCTGTCTATTCCTTGAAACAAGCTCTCGACCGCATGAGTACTTCTGTTGAGTTCGGTCACTAATTCTACTGTAACCGTTTTAACGAAGTTTCATGCGATTAGCTCGTATCGGA
>CAZEAN010000231.1:0-4679 GCA_964510225.1 uncultured Isosphaeraceae bacterium | reverse complement strand
AAGCGGCAATTCGAAGCTATCGTGCCGAAGGAAACGGTCAACACGAAGACGACCTCATCGACCACGAGATTGCCGAGACCTATGCTCGCGAGCTTGAAGGCCAGGAGATCCCCACACTTGAAGAAGTCCGCAAGGCGCTCTCCAAGATTCCCGGATCGATGTCAAAAGCGGTCATCGAGGACCGAGAAGACCGCTTTTAAATGGCGCGCTACTTCTTTGATACCAGTGCCCTCGCAAAGTACTACCACACCGAGACCGGATCTGGCGAGGTAGGACGCATTCTTAGCGATCCCAATACAGAGTGCTTCGTTGCGCGGCTGACGTTGACCGAGACCCTCTCTAGCTTTGCCAAGCGGGTTCGTCTGGGGCTCATTACGAGTACTGACTACAGACTCTTGGAGAAACGCTTTCGTACTGACCTCAAGGGTCGACTTGTTTCAATCGTAAGGATGCTGAATCGTCACTTTGAGACAGCGGGCACTCTGATTGGCAAACATGGCCATGGTCAGCAAGTCCGCACTTTGGATGCCCTTCAACTTGCCGTCGCCCTGCATCTGCATCAATCACAGCCGATCGACCACTTTGTCTGTGCCGACCAGCGACTCTCTGACGTCGCCCGTCTCGAAGGTCTCTCGGTACTCGACCCTGAGACCTCCTGAACAAACACCGTTTTCATCGCTCAGTGATCTAGGCGTTTCTTGTGTCGCTTGCTTGTGTGCTGCTTGCTACATCGACGTCCCGGCCCTTTTGTTGTTGCGACCCGTGGCCTGAGCAAGGCCGTGCCAGCAGAGCTGTCACTACGTCTTGCACGAGGCCCGAGGGGCGCGTTGTGGGGCCGGGCCTTTGGTCTCTTCCAACGGGGTCATGATGGAAATGAACCCCGTTTTGGAAGGAGACCCACAATGAAGCAAGCAACACACAAGCAAGTTGAACCGACCCCACCAATCCCCGATCAGCTTCGCCAAGCACTCGTACTTGTTGTGGAGCATCTCTGGGAGGACGAAGAAGCCGATTACAACGCCAATCCCAGTGAGAAGCACATCTTCTCTGCACTCAAGGTGATTGCTGGATGGCTCGATGGTCCGAAGTCGTGCTAGGGTCGGCAGCAGCGCACATGAACGAGACACATGATCGGAAGCTTCATCTCCTCAAGCCCCAACCTCCCAGTCCGAAAGAGCGGATGACTACTTTGGGTCGGACGTTTCCTTCCCTCGGTAAGAAACCAGGGATCGACCCGTTTGATGCAGTCCAGCTCGACCGCTGGGCCGCGGGGGTGGCCTCGCACGGAGAGTCGATCACCGCACGGTTTCTACTTTCAGTCTGGGATGGAGGGAGTCGTTCTGATTGGCTGAGCGAACCGTTTCATCTGCTGGAAGCACTCAAGATCTGGGACGAAGCTCATCACGCAGCGTTTCTCGCCTGGGCAGCAGACCCGTGGTGGCCTTAGTCAACGCCTTCGATGGTGGGTTCGACTCGCTCCTGTTGGACGTGTTATTCTCATAAGAAACCGACCATGGAGAAGAACGATGGCACTAGCACGAGTTGATGACGCACGAGCGTTTCGAGAGTTTCTGGACCGAGCCCTCTCGAATGGTTCGGGTGATCTGTCACTGCAGGACATTCTCGATCACTGGGAGTGTGATAACGCCCCTGATGAAGAGAAGGAAGATACAATTGGTGCCATTCAGCGTGGCCTCGATGATATGTACGCGGGGTGGACAAGACCCTTTGAAGAATTTGATCGCGAGTTTCGTCAACGGCATGGCTTGCCGCCACAACGAGGACGTATCACATCCGGCCTACCGCTCAGTCGGAAGCGGACATCGATCGTTTGTACCAAGCATTAATCGAGCGTGGCGGCGAGGAAGTCGCTGGTCGTTGGTATGAGTCTTACACAACAGCGGTTGAACGTCTTCGCACGATGCCGCTTTCGTGTGCGCTGGCCTTTGAGAACCACCTCTTCGATGAAGAGCTGCGGAACCTCTTGTTTTGGATCAATCCCCAGCGCAAATATAAAGCTCTATTCGTGATTCGAGATGATGAGGTGGTCATTCTTGCGATCAGGGCACCAGGCGAGAAGCCGGTACTGCCTGAAGAGATCGAACCCGAAGATCAGTGATTCTGCCAAACGCTAAAAGTCTCGCTCGCGATTCAACGATTATGCTGAGTCTCACTGTCGGTTACTCCCTGGCCCCTTCACCGTCGCCCCCCAGTTACTGTGAGGGGGCGACGGTGAAGGGGCCGAGGGTAAGAACGCAGTCAACCAAGAGATGGCAGCACGTCTGTGCCAGCGGAGCTGTCACTGGACGTGCCTTGCCAAGAACGGGCCGACTGATGTCTCACAGTCAATTCGACGAGGGGGCTCAAGTTCAGCTAACCAAGGGTAAGGGGTGTTCCTACCGTTGGGTTTTCTTCATTGCAGGACAAACACTCGTTAGAACACCGTCTTTATCAATTAGTGGTAAGAGACTCTTCCTTGTCTGTTTTTGCTTGATGACTTCTCCGAGGACAACCAAGCCATGGCCACAACCAGCGTTTCTCTCGAAGACCATGTTCTTGATGATGGCTCCCGCATCCATGTTGGTCGATTGCCCGAGCACCTTCGACCAGATGACGATAAGTTTGAGTCTCTCTGGCATCTTCACCCCGAGGACTATCACGTCATTCAGATGCATGGAAGGCCAGTGAGAACACCTCCTTGGCAGCAAGCCTACGGCGCTGACTACCACTATACGGGTAGGACCAACACTGCCTTGCCTGTACCTTCCACCCTAGAACCATTCTGGGAATGGGTACGAAGTGAGATTGACGTACGTCTCAATGGTCTTCTTTTGAATTGGTATGACGGTTCGCTTGGTCACTACATCGGACTGCATCACGATAGTACGAAGAATATGGTTGAGGGAGCACCGATTGTGACCCTCTCTTTCGGCGAGGTCCGTATCTTTCGTCTGTTCCACCCCAAGCGCAAGCTCACCCGCGACTTTATAGCAGAACCAGGTGCGGTTCTTGTGATGCCCTTTGAGACGAACCTGGTGTGGAAGCATGGAGTTCCCAAGTTTGTTCGGCATCGAGGCCGCAGAATCTCACTGACTCTCCGTGCGTTTCACCAACGAGCTTGAGCCTGCCAAACAGCGGTGTGGTCTCTGGCCACAATCATTCGTGAGGGGGCATAGGCTCTGCTCAAACGAAGGCAGAGGAATCAAGTCAGCGAGTTCATAAATCACGGGTGTCGGTTCGGATCTTCGACGGGTAGGCTCTCGCTCGCCGCCGCCCTGTTCAACTCCGAATCGGCGGAGACGAAAGTGATGCTGCTCAAGCCAAGGTCGTTACGGCTCCGGTTCAGCGTAACGGCTGCTGCTAGTTGGACTGCATCGTAACCGCGTAGAGCGTGGGCCCGGGCCAGACTTGATCCCTCATCGAACATCGCGGAGGAATGCTCCACCACAATGTAGTGACGATCCACTCGGCGCCGGAAGTGACCCATAATCGCGGCACCTTGCGGCCGGCTAAGATGCCCTCCCCGTTCCCGCCGGGTGATGGCGGCGACGAATTCGACGACGGCGATGCGTGCGATGTACAGGTCGTCCGGTGAGCCGGCCCGGGTCAGGTCGCGGACCCACAGTGTGCCCGCTTCCCGGACGTTTCGCTTCACCAACGCGCTGGTATCGAGGAAATAGAGTCTCACCCCCTTAACGACGCTCCCGGAGGACGGACTCGGAGAGCGGCTCGCCAGGAATCTCGACTGGAGTATCCGCATCATCAGCATCTTCGAGCCCCGTCGGCAGTCGGCTGATGATGCCAGTCTCGAGGAGGTGCTGCTTGAAAGCAGCCTCTCGCTGCTTGGTAGAGGTCCGCTCGACGCGCGCCATCGATTGGTCTTCAAGCACAGTGAGGCGGACACGGTGGCCGGCCAGCTCGTCCCCCTTCCGCGCGATCTCTTCCCAAGTACCTTCGATAATCCTGTGTTCCATCTCGTATTGATCCTCCGGTGCGGTATCCATCCCATGTTACCACGAGTCGAGCTATTCGCTCATCACAAAGCGAGTGGCAAGAGGGAGAGAGGGGGAGGGAAGAAGCCTCATCGGACCATTCAAATTGTCCCACGAAACGACTGTTTCCGGGTGGGCTCTCGGCATAACGGGGATCCCGGGCCTGTCGGCCGCAAACCGTAAGACTTTTAACATTTCGCATTTCGCCGACTGATCTCGACCGTCGGGGGTTGTGAATCAGAGGGAAATTACCTATCAAACGTCGAAATCAGACCGGCTCATGGGGCCGAATCCGTGCTCGGGGGTTTCCCGAGCAAGATCCTCAGGAACTCATCGGTGACGGACTTGATGTTGTACCCCCACTGAAAGACCGCCTGGTACTGGGCCAGGTACCACTTGCTCACGCCGTAGAACCGGCGCAGGAAGTTCCGGACGTGCGTCCAGATCCCCTCCTGGGTGTTGCAGTGGACTTCGCGTATCCCGTCCCCGTCGTCGTCCCGCGCCCACGTCGACTTCGGCCCCGAGTGGTTCACGACCTTGTGGACCCGCCCCATCCGGGGCAACCCGTTGTACCCCTTCCACTCGTCGGTGTTGACTGCCGTCCCCTCCAGCGTCGTACAGTCGATGACCTCCTGCAGCTCCGCACCTTTGGCGTGGTCGAGCACCTCCGAGCTAAACGCACCCGAC
>CAZEAN010000230.1:0-4756 GCA_964510225.1 uncultured Isosphaeraceae bacterium | reverse complement strand
GCAAGTCGACCATGACATCGACGGCCGAGCGTTGATCGTCATCGAGATCGCCTCGGTCGATGAGGTGATCCGCGAGCGGTTTCTTCTTGTCTCGGGTCCAAGCTTGGAGCGCCGCCACAAGCTGGCCCTGATCGACCAATCCGATCTGAAGTGCCAAGAGTCCAAAGAGCAAATGACGGTCGGCAGTCATTTCGGATAATCCTCACAGTAACCGGGATGGTTGAATGGAAGAAACTTGCGCCGCTCGACATCGATTGGAGACATCATAACCGTAATTCTGCGATTACGCGTAACCGGTTCAAGCTCGGGTTCTTTTTCGGTTAGCCTTTTCGAGGGAATTGCACTCTCAATGTCAGGATCGATTCCTTCTCGCTATGATATGAATTGTCCGGCAGGCCCTATACACCTGGTCCGCAACACTCCAGTTTAGACTCAACGCCTTTACTTCTCTCGAAATCGGCTTCCGCCCGCCATCGATCATCCCGCACCGTCTCGTCGGAGGAGTTTCCGAATGGTCCGTCTGAGCTTTTTCACCTTTGGCATCGCAATCGTATCGCTTCTCGAATCCCAAGCGATAGCTCTCCCGCAGGAGGATTCAGTTCCTCAACTCACAACCGAAGTCGCGTTTCCCAATCTCCGGTTCATTCGTCCTGTCGAATTGACCTACCCGGAAGATCAATCTGACCTCCTCTTCGTCGTCGAACAGCACCGGGCGAAGATCTTGTCTTTTAGAAACGATCCTGAAACAAGTGACGCGGAGACGTTCTTGGACCTCCCGACCGTGATCGGTCGGGACAACGAAGAGGGACTTCTCGGGCTCGCCTTCCACCCCGACTACGCCGAGAACGGATACTTCTATGTCTACTACTCGGCGCGGAATCCGAGGCGATCTGTCGTCTCCCGGTTCGAGGTGATGCCGAACAATCCTCGGAAGGCCAACCCGCGGAGTGAATACGTCATCTGGGAGTCGGCTGACGACCCGTTCGGCAATCACAACGGTGGTTGCATCAAGTTTGGACCGGATGGTTATCTCTACATTTCGCTCGGTGACGGTGGCGCGGCCAATGATCCACTGAAGACGGGGCAGAATCCGAGCGATTTCTTTGGCTCCATCCTGCGGATCGATGTCGATCAGACCGTTGCGAATCGCCGCTACGGAATCCCGGCCGACAATCCCGCCTTGCGTGATCCTAAGTTCCGCAATTGGGCACCCGAGGTCTACGCCATCGGACTCCGCAACGTCTGGAAGTTCTCCTTTGATCGCGAGACCGGTGACCTCTGGGCGGGGGATGTTGGTCAAAACAAATGGGAAGAGATCGTAGTCGTGGTCAACGGCGGCAATTACGGTTGGAATTACTACGAAGGATTCCACCCCTTCCAGATCCGAGGAAATCGAGTAAACCGGTCGTCACCGGCATTGCCTCCAATCGTCGAGTACCCACACCCCGACGTCTCCGCACGACAGCGTAAAGGCCGAAACGACGTTGGCAAGAGCGTGACAGGTGGTTTCGTCTATCGAGGCACCAGGCTCCCAGAACTCGAAGGCTACTATGTCTACGGTGATTACGAGACGGGACGAATTTGGGGCCTCCGTTTAGATGAAAACGGGGATCTCGCCATCAATGGGGAGCTGATCGACCTCGATTCCAATAGCCAACCGAAGATCAATGTCGCGAGCTTTGCTGAGGATCGCGCGGGCGAACTCTACATCCTTGGCTTCGACGGTCGGATCTATCAGTTTCTTCCTCGAGGTTGACGAACCTTTGCGGTAGCTGCCGGATCAGTTCGTCGTTGTAGCCAAGAGTGTCATCGACCACAACGCCCCGATCTTGAGCGATCTACATCCTTGGAGGGCAGAAGGAAATGGAGATCGTCGGGCTTCGGGGTGAACGGGTTCGCTTGGTGAGGCTAGATCGGACACTCCACTTCGAAAACGCCTTCCGATGGATCAATGATCCCGATGCAACAGCGCATCTCAAGGACAACTTTGGTGCGTCACGGGCACAAGAAGCGGCGTTCTTCCAACGGATCGAGTCCGAATCCAACAGCGATCTGGTTTGGGGTATTCATGACGAAACGGATCGCCATATCGGGCTGATCGGTTTGCATGGCATTCACTGGCGACTACGGCATGCCCGGGGTGGCCTCGTGATCGGTGATCGCGAGGCCTGGGGTAAGGGATATGCAACTGAGGCAGTCCGTGTCCGAACCCGCTTTGGCTTTAACCAGATGGGCCTCCACCGCATTGACGGCCATACCTTTAACCCAGCAATGAAGAGGGTTTACGAGAAATCCGGTTACACGCTCGAAGGCATCGCGCGCAAGCTCTTTTGGCGCGACGGTCGCTGGCATGACGCCTGGCTCTTTAGCATTCTTGAGGAAGATCTTGTTAAGTAAGGGATTTTCTTGCGGCGATTATTCATCGGCGATCCGATGACCAGCCTCCGTGAGCGCATGGAGGGCCCGTTCACGATCACGAGCGCGGAACATGAGGTAATCCGTATCGAACGTAGCGATCGTGAAGACGCTAATTTCTTGAACGGCCAAAGGTTTCACGAGTGCCGCCAAGATCCCCGTAAGTTCGAACGAGAGCGGACCTCGGATGCGGAAGAGGGACCAGCCGGGTTCGACCCGAGAACCTTGGGGGACTTGGTCAGAAGTGCAAACAATCGAAAGCTCGGCGTCAGTCCGAGTGATCGTGATAAAGCCAGATGGACCAGCAGGACGCACAAGTTCGGGTGGAATTGGAGCATGAGGCGACAGCCGGACCACGGAATAGTCGCCGGGGACGGACTCGATCGTCAACTTCTGTTGGTGCATGAAGCGATTTATACCCTCGAGGGCGGATCAAGCGCCCACTTTCTTGCGATCTTTTGAACTCCGTTCGGCGCGCTTGCGATCCTCCTCGTTGAGGACCTTCTTACGGAGCCTAATCTGCGAAGGGGTCACCTCTACGAATTCGTCAGATTCGATGTACTCAAGTGCAGCTTCGAGACTCAACTCTCGTGGTGGCTTGAGGAGGATATTTTTGTCGGAGCCCGACGCCCTCATGTTGGTTAATTTCTTTTCCTTACAGGGATTCACCACGAGGTCATCATTACGGGCATTTTCAGCAATAATCATGCCTTCATAAATCTCATCACCTGGCTGTACGAACATCACGGCCCGCTGCTGGAGGCTGTCGAGTGCGTAAGCAACCGCTTGGCCGCGGATGTTGCTGATCATGACACCGTTCGGCCGTCGAGGGACATCCCCCTTTAAAGGACGGAACTCATAAAAGCTGTGGTGGATGATGGCCTCACCCTGGGTTGCACTTAAGAGTCGGTTTCGGAGTCCGAGAAGTCCCCGGGCTGGAATCACAAACTCGAGGTGAGAATAACTCCCCTTGAGATCCATGTTGAGCATCTCGCCCCGACGGTTCCCCACTAGCTCCATCGCGGCGCCACTGTGCTCTTGAGGAACATCAATGACGAGGAGTTCAAACGGTTCGTGCTTGACGCCGTCGACTTCCTTCACCACGACCTCGGGCTTGCCGACCAAAAGTTCATACTTTTCACGACGCATCGTCTCGATCAAAACCGAGAGATGGAGCATCCCGCGTCCAGAGACTTTGAACGAGTCACGATCTTCGGTTGGTTCGACCCGGAGTGCGACATTGGAACGTAGCTCACGATCGAGGCGATCCTTTAAGTGCCTCGACGTCAGGAACTCACCTTCACCAACCAGCGGCGAGTCATTGACTGTGAAGAGCATACTTAAGGTTGGTTCATCAACCTCAATCCGGGGCAAGGGAGTAAGGTCATCAATGCGGGAGACAGTGTCGCCAATATCAGTTTCAGGTAGCCCTACGAGCGCGACGATGTCACCTGCTTCAGCCTCTTCAACCTCAACACGACCGAGCTTTTCGAACGCTAGGATTTGGCCAACCGTCCCGTTGACTGTCTTCCCACCGGCTTTCAGTAACGCCGCGCTTTGCCCCTTCTTCACCTTGCCAGAACTGATTCTCCCGATCGCAATCCGCCCCACGAACTCAGAGAAGTCGAGTGTGGTGCAAAGCATCTTGAACGGACCGTTTGGATCAACCTCGGGACCGGGAATCCGGTCAACGATGAGGTCGAGGACGGGCTTGATGTCACCTGAGCGTGCTTGCGGGTCGTCCGATGCGTACCCTGATCGCCCGGAGGCAAATAGGTAGGGGAAGTCAAGTTGTTGATCATCCGCCCCGAGTTCCATGAAGGTCTCGAAGACTTCGTCCAAGACTTCGAGCGGTCGGGCGTCTGGTCGATCGATCTTATTGACCACGACAATCGGGCGGAGCTTCTGAGCGAACGCTTTGCGGAGAACGAACTTAGTCTGAGGCATCGGCCCTTCAAAAGCATCGACCAAGAGCAAACAGCCGTCAGCCATCTGCAGCGTCCGCTCGACTTCACCCCCGAAGTCGGCGTGGCCTGGGGTGTCGATTACGTTGATTTTGGTAGAGCCGTATCTTACTGAGATGTTCTTAGCTAGGATCGTGATGCCACGTTCCCGTTCGAGATCATTTGAATCCAGAAGGCAATCAGCAACCTCTTGGTTCTCGCGGAAGAAGCCAGACTGATGCAGAATGGCGTCAACCAAGGTAGTCTTACCATGGTCAACGTGAGCGATGATCGCAATGTTGCGGATGTCAGTTCTTCGACTCATGGGAGGGACGGGTCCAAACTCGGGTCGTGAGGGACGGCCCGGTTCGAGTCGAATTCACCAGTATGGAGGTGGC
>CAZEAN010000229.1:0-4805 GCA_964510225.1 uncultured Isosphaeraceae bacterium | reverse complement strand
GCTCCTTGGCAAGTTCTTCGAAGGTCGCCGGGTCGTCGTCCTGAATGGAAGCGGTGGCAACTGGGCATCCCAAGTGGTCATCCCCGCCCTACGCGCTGTTCCGATCCCAGGGAAACTCCCGGTTGAGCAAGCAGCGGCCTTCTTCGTGAATCCTGCAACAGCATTGGCAATGGTTCGACACGTCTTAAAAATGAAGAAGGGTGAGTGGCTGCTTCAATCCGCAGCGAATTCCGAGCTTGGGAAGATGATCATTCGGCTCGGTCGTCGTGATGGCTTCCGGACGATCAATCTCGTCCGTCGCCCCGAGGTTATTGACGAATTGAAGGCAATCGGGGCCGATGAAGTCCTGATAACCACTCCCAATCTCGACGAGGTTCCAGCCCGTGTCCGGGAACTTACTCAAGGAGAAGGCGTCCGGGCGGCACTCGATCCGGTCGGCGGAGCGATCGGCGGAGCGGTTTTTCGCTCGCTAGCGTCCCATGCGGAGATGATCGTCTATGGTTCTTTGACCGGCGAACCGATTCCTGTCGATCCCCGCCTCATGATCTCCGCAAACCGGCGGATCCGCGGATTCTGGCTTGGCCACTGGATGCTGCGTCGATCAAAACTACTCTCGCTCCAACTATTTCGCGAGGTCGGCAAGCTCATAAGTGAAGGGGTCCTTTCAAGTGACATCGGCGCACAATTTCCCCTCGAACGAGTCAGAGAGGCAGTCATCGAATCAGAGCGATCGGGACGATCAGGCAAGGTGATCCTTAAAATCGAAGGATAATGTCGAGCAACCGATGCCCGAATGATCCGCTCTGAGAACGAGTAACGGCGTCTTTGGGCTCCACCGATGATTGATTTCTTGGGTTAGAAAGAGTTTCCTGGGCTATTTTGATAGGATACACTCATAATTATCATGCGATTGCCCGGAGATCCCCAGACCGAATGACACCCAAAACCAACCAACATATTTCGATTTTTTAGAGCCACAGCATCAAACCTGAGATATTTAACTGAAGTGCCTTGATGTCACCCAGCTCCAAATTTCTCCGTTTCTTTATTGGAAGGTGAAAAAAGAAGCGAGGCACCTGGTTCTCGGGACCAATCGGAGCAACTAGCTCGGAACGGAGATGGCTTGCATGAGCGATTCAACGATTTCCGACCACCTCCGCGACTGGAATTCGTTCTGCACGGCCTATCGGGATATGATCCAAGACATCCTGGCGTCGGGATCGATCCGTGGCGTTCGGCAAGATCAGGTCGATGATCTCACGCATGAGTTCTTAATCAAATTCGCCAAGCCCGGACGATTGCAGATGATCCCGGTCTCCCGGAAAACGTTCCGGAACTGGCTCTTTAAATCTTTAAAGAATCATGTCTACGATTGGTTCCGGAAGCAGCAACGTAACCATTCCGTGCCGCTCCCAGACGGACTCGAGCCACCGAGCATTGAAGAAGAGAACACGTTCGACTCTGATGTCGAGTACGCGCTCTACATCGAATACTTAACGCTCCAGAAACTCCGGGTTCACTGCGAAGCAACCGGCAAGCCAGAGATCTGGCGAATTTTTAGTGAATTGACACTTACAGAAACGACCGAGCCGGATTCAATATCACCTGAAGAGCGTCGGGAGCAACTTCTACGTGAGTTTCCGGGTAAGGATGAGCAATTCCTCTACAACAGATTGACGACAGCGAACCGAATCATCCGTCGGATCCTACCGGAAGTCATTCCTCATGATCTGACTGATGCAGAGAAGCTTGAAGAACGGATGCAAGAATGGGCCGCCATTATCCGAGGCTCGCTCACGAGTCAAAAGAATCTGAAACGATATCGGCTCATTCGTCAGGTCCCTCCAATTCCGAATAATGTCGATTTGTCCGATTTTAGTTCTCGAAGCCTTGCACTCCTTCCGAATAACTTGAACGGCTCCGTCGATGAAAACACGCTCAGTGATGACGAATTGGAAATCTTGCTGAGCTTTCGATTACGAATGCCGTTAGACGTTTTCCTGGGCGGAGGTTCGAAATCGAGGTCTGGAAGCGGTAGAAGCAGCCACATCAAGAAGATCTATCAACTCAGCGTTTTCGATCTTGTCGAGCAATCCGGCGACTCCTCGAATCTCCCTCGCGCTGACTTGCTGGAATTGCTCGCGAGGATCAAGCGTGTGGCCAAGTGGAATCATGCGAAGCCTCACCCCGGACTCCCTGCCGAGATCTCGATTCTTGTCTACACCCTGGCCAACACGCTGGCGGTCCACCGTTGTAACGAACGGATCGGGTCGATCACGGATAAGCAACTCGCCAAGAACATCCGATGGTCGCTAGATCGCCCCTGGGTCGATTCCCGGCTTCGGCCGGTCTTGGAGTCGACACTCTCACAGATTGGGCAACGGATTCGGCCACTCTAAGCGGATCAAACGCTTACTGACTCGAACCTTGTTTGGATTTGAGTTCGACGAGTCGTTGCCGCTCGGGGCGTTTCTTGTAAAACGGGTCGAGTGGATAGCAGCCCGAGACAAATCCATTCCGAGGTGCGGTCGTGCAGTCGCTGAACGTCCGACAAAGCCTTTTCCGTGCTAGTGGTTTTCCCGCGAACACATCAGCCGGCAAGTCTGGATACGACAAGACCATCCGACCTAAGCCGACCAGGTCGACCATCCTTGCCCGGACCACAAACTGCGCAACGTTCGGCAACCATTCTTGCAGATACGAGTATCCCGAACCGATCATAATCATCTCGGGATGTCTTTTTTTTAGTTCTGCGGTGGCATTGATCTGTCGCGCGACTCCAACGAGCGGATCCTCAGGCGGTTGGTAGCCATCTGACGGCGGAAACGTCGCCGGCCGTTGAATGTGCGGGTTGTAGTAAGGTGAGCCCGCCGTCGTACAAACAAGGCTAACACCGAGCGACTTCAAGAGAGTCAAGAACCGAGCGGGCTCGTCAAAGTTGATCCCTGCACCACTGCCATCGCCCCCGAAGGCATAACGATAGGGATCGAGTGATACCGGGACCCCGACACCATTTTCGCCGGGCTTGAACGGGACAAAGTCGAACATGCTGTAGCGGACTGCGATTTCGAGTCCTCCTGCTTCAGCTCGGATTCCGTTGGCAATCTCTCGGAGGAAGCGCGTCCGGTTTTCAAAACTCCCACCAAACTTCCCAGAACGATCAAAACCAGAAAGCAATTCATGGCCGAGATAACCGTGACAGTGCTTGATGTCGACAAACGAGAAGCCTGCTCGCTGAGCAAGGACCGCAGCCTTTACGTAATCCTCGATCAATCGCTCTAGTTCGTCATCAGAAAAGAGAGCATCGTCACCCACGTTGAACCGGTTGTCTAGGATTGGATGCCGGTAGGCTACCCTCGGTCGCAAGCCAACGCCGGAATCCGGCCTCGAAAATCGTCCTGAGTGGGTCAACTGGAGACCAACCCGAAGTCCATCTGTCGAACCAAATCGTTCCTGATGCGCTTGCTCCAGCGCCTCCCGGAGCACAGCGATCGCTCCGACGGTCGTTTCATTCAACATCAATTGATTGGGATTAGCCCGACCGTCATGACGGACCGCAACTGCTTCGCCGCCGAAGATGAGCTTGGCGCCACTGATCCCAAACGCTTCCCAGCGCCGCCGAGTGAGTTCCGAAGGCCGACCGTCCTCTTCCCCATCCCAACCTTCCATCGGCAAAATGCAGAACCGATTTCCGATCAGACCCACCCCGTCTTCGATCGGAGTTCCTAGCGTCGAGCCTGGCTCTGACTCGATGGTCTCGTCAAAGGGTAGTTCGATCCCGAGTTCCGCAATTCGATCGGCGAACTGTGCGGCGGTCTTGAAGCTTGAGATGCGGGGATAAGCCATCAGATTCAACTTCCAGTTGAGCATGAGCGCCGATCCACGATCGATCGGCCGACCAGGGCGTCACTCTAGATTATCGAGTAGCCTTACTGCTGCAGTCACCTTTTTTGCAACGCTCGCCTCAAGACCCGATCTCGAACCTCCTCCGATCATCTGAACGATCATGATGCCTCGGCGGCCTCAGACAACGTACCGAGCCACTTGAATAAGATAATCGCAAAGTCCCGGTCGTTCGACGAGCAATCCCAAGTTCTAGTGAACCCTCAGATCGAGCGCAGGCGCAAACACCCGGTTATCAACATCATGTTCCTCATCGTCTGTGAAATCGTGTCCGGAAAGAACATCGATTCGGACAAGCACGATTTTTTTGCGCGCAGGGAGAGCGAACCTTCAAACCCTGACGAGAATGTCACGTTGGCACCCTGCTAGATATAACCAGCATTTTGATCAAACAGAGTCAGCATTTACCTGGGATCTTGATGCAGGGACGTACCCGTTGGCTAGAATGCGTTTGATGAATTACGACCAGGTCCGAGGTTCCCGTCACTCAGGAACTTGTCAGAGCAGGAGATTTTAAAGATGTCTCCCGAACGTGAATTACACTTTGCTCTGCTTGCTCTCCAACTTGGGTTAATCGATCAGGAGGGGCTCGTCGCTGCATTCGAGGCTTGGTCGCGAAACAAGGCTAAACCACTGTCCGACCACCTAGTCGAACGGGGTGACCTCGATAGTGAGGACCGAAACAACGTCTGGTTGATGGCTGACCGACATCTCAAAAAGCATGGAGGTGTTGTCGAAAAGAGCCTTGCATCGATCTCGATAGGAGACTCAACACGAGACAAGCTCAAGGGGATCGGGGAGGAAGACTTAACGTTGACCCTCAACCACATCGGTTCCGGTTCAATGACTTTCAATTACCCACAATTCACCGACCGAGTTCGAAGCCCAGTTGAATGTCCATC
>CAZEAN010000228.1:0-5088 GCA_964510225.1 uncultured Isosphaeraceae bacterium | reverse complement strand
GCATCGGAGTTGCGGCCAAGGATCAAGAAAATCCGACCCAAGCTGCCGCGGCCCTCGGCAAGTAAGGATCGTTCACGGGGTGTTGGGTTCTCCTTGGCGGCGAGTTCCGTCGTGAGTTCTTCGTAGAACTGGCGAGGCTTCTCCAGGAGTGGCTCCAACAACTCCTGAGGGATCTTCTCCCCGGTCAGCACCCCTTCATTGAAGCCGCTGAAGTAGGCGGTGTAGGAGGCCATTGCTTGGTCGAGGCGTGCCTCAGCCTCGGCGTTAGCGACCTCCAGATTGGTATTGAGGTCGGTCAAGTCGTTATTGGCGCGATCGAGTTGTTCGTTGCGGTCTGCAAGATCTGCCTCCCGTTGGGCGAGCGCAGCGTTCTTCCCACGAATAATGAACGAGAAGGTACTGAGGCCAACCACGCCCACCAACAAGACCGCCGCAGCCACCGACGTCGTCGTGCGGTGTTTGCGTACCCAACGCCAAACCCGCGTGAAAAATGGATCAGGATACGCATCTACCGGTTCATCGGCCTGAAACCGCTCGATCTCCTTGGCGAGGGCTCGCGTCGATGCGTATCGTTCGTCGGGATCCAAGGACAACGCCTTGAGACAGATTGCTTCCAGTGCAGCGGGAATCCGGGGATTCAAGGTTCGGGGTCGAGGGATCGTCCCCTTCTTGACCCGTTCCAGGATCTCTTGTTTGGTTTTACCGCGGACGGGGGCATGCCCGGCGAGCAAAGCGTACAGGATCGCCCCCAGACCGTAGATATCGGTGGGTGGACCGAGTTCGTGAATCTTCCCTGCCGCCTGTTCGGGACTCATGTAGCTCGGAGTACCGATCGCAGCCCCCGCGATCGTTGGTTCCAAACTACTTCCAGACGAAGGAACCAGGGTGGCTTCAACCGCCGCCGTGCTGCTTTCTCCTGGCTCTCGACTCCCTGTCGCTTTGGCAAGACCCCAGTCGATGATCAAGGTCTCACCGTACTGCCCGAGCATCACATTGGCGGGTTTGAGGTCGCGGTGCAACACTCCTCGTGAGTGGGCATAGCCAATGGCATCACAGACGTCGATGAAGCGGTTCAGGAGTTCGCGGAGCCGGAGGTTGTACTGTGTTGCATCAAACGACTTGGATTCCTGATGAAACTTGTCGATCGCTTCCTTGAGACTATCCCCCTGGATGAACCGCATGGCGTAGAACGGTCGACCATCGGCGTAGGTACCGAGCCCATAGACCGGAACAATTCCCGGGTGCTCCAAGTTCCCGTTGATCTCCGCTTCGAGCACAAAGCGGGAACGGAGATCGGGATTGCCGAGGTGCCTGGTCTGGATCTCCTTCAGTGCGACCTCACGTCCGAGTTCCTCATCCTTGGCGACATAAACTTCACCGAGGCCCCCTTTGGCATGGGGTCGGAGGACTCGGAAGCGTCGTGCCGTCGACGACTTAACGTCAGCAGCAGGGGTCGGTTCCGTTGAGGTCGGTGCTTTGGTGCCAAACAGGGAGAGGGTGGCGTTGAGATCCGGGTCATCAATCGCTTGCATCGCCTCTTGAACCGACGAAACCGAGGAGAGGGCTGCTAACGATTGTGCTGGATCGCTCCCATGTCGTTTCAAATGCAAGGCGATCATCGGCTCCAAGGCAGCGAGGGCCTCATCATCGAGCGAGCCTTGATCGGTGAGGATCTGCTCGATGGGCTTGCTTTTTTCGAGGACCCAGGCGTTCATCGCCGCGATCAGTTGATCACGGTTGATTAGGTCCATCTGGAGTGCCAAGATCCCGAAGAGCAAATTACGATCGGATTGTGATGATCCCATGAACAATATTCCTTGGTTGGCTAAGCATCAGCGTGACGGCGCTATCAACCTCTATATCGTTTCCCATTCCCTATTGCGACGTAGTTTAAGGGCTGAAGACTTGGTGTTTGGCCCTGATCCGTTCGATCAATCGACTCGCTCCGCGGCAGACTTCCGAATCTGAGCCGTTGTGCGGGGTCGGGGTCGTGGTTCGGCCTCGGACTTGGTTATGATGTCGTCGAGCCGATCGGGAGCCCTCGACGGCTTCATTCCGGGCGGTCTCGTTTAGCGCACCAGAGGTCAACCAACGGCCGGTCAAGAGAGAACATCCGTGCCCAGCCTGACGGTCGAAAACTACGTTAAGATGATCTATCTCATCGCTTCCCGTTCTGGCGCAACCCAAACTGTTGCGACTGGAACCCTGGCGCAAGCGATGGAGGTCTCGCCTGGAACCGTCACGGGAATGCTCAAGACTCTCTCCGAAGCCGAACTCGCCAGTTATACTCCTTATGAGGGTGTCCGACTCACGTCAAAGGGTCTTCAGCTCGCGTTGAAGGTGATCCGACGCCACCGTCTCTTGGAACTCTTCCTGGTGAAGACTCTGGGGATGCCGTGGGATGAGGTCCATGACGAAGCCGAGCACCTGGAACACGCCGTTTCCGAACATCTTATCAATCGGATCGATGATTACCTGGGGTATCCCAGGTTCGATCCTCATGGTGACCCGATCCCGAACGCCGACGGCAGCCTACCGGACTCGATCGGCCAGCCGTTGACCGAACTCGATGCTGGGAAACAGTTTCAGGTTGTCCGTGTTGTCGATCAGGAGCCGGCCTTTCTCCGCTACCTCGCTGATTGCCAGCTCGAATTAGGGGCGACCGGGGTTGTGCAGTCCAATCGTCCCGAGTCGGGTGCGCTGGTGGTCGGTGTCGGCGATCGATCGATGGCCCTCGGGCTTGATGCCGCCGGGAAAGTGTTCGTGGCGATCGAAGAACCAGAAGAGACCCCTCCAAAGGCTTGAAAAGCCTGGATCTTACCGATGACGACAGCAGAGACCCCGCAGAACAGCATCTCTTCGGCCTTTCGGAAGCCCGAGTCGCCACCGGCACGCTATCAAGGGACGGTGGGCCTAATCTACCGATCGACCGCCTTATTGATCGATGCGATCCTGATCGGCCTCCTCTGGTTCGGACTCGATCTAGCCATCACCCTCCTCTCCGAGTCAGGAAATGTCAGCGACGAACTCCGCTTGATTTTGATCACCTTTATCCAATGGATTGGGATGATCCTCTACTTTGCTGTGATGGAGAGTTCGACGAACCGCGGGACCTTCGGCAAGATGGCCCTCGGGATCCAAGTTACCGATACCAAAGGGAAACAGATCGGATTCGCACGGGCGTTGGGACGGGTTTTCGCGAAGTTCTTGTCCTTGTTCCTGTTCGGAGTCGGCTTCCTGATGGCGGCGTTTGGGAAGGAAAACCGCGCCCTGCACGACCTCCTCACGAGCACGATGGTTCAGAAATTGAAGTAACTGGGATCCACCTGTCGGGTACCGAGCGTTACGATCGGGCTGAAACGGTCTCTGGGGTCTTGGTAGAGTCGAGGATTGAGAGCCCGTAGAGGCCGCGTCGGGCTGTCTCCAAGATTTCGCGGGCTGGGACCCAAGTGGTGGTGTCGTCGGGTCTTGGTCCAGGGATCGAGAGGATCGATTGCCCCCTCGCTGTTTTGAGGACCTCTGCTCCGTCCGGCACGTTGATCTTATAAAGGATCTTTCCGTTCCTAATTTCCAGGCGCATCTCTTGACTCCTTCTACTCACCTTCGAGTGCCATGATCACCGAGCTTGATTGACGCGAGTTACCCAGCGGTTGAGCTCATCGACTGCTTCAAACTGCCTACAGTAACTTTAGGTTGTGCAATCGGATTCGTCCCCCAACGTGCCGAGCCATCGATTCTCTTGGTTCTCTCATCTTGGTTTGAAATGAAAATGTCCGACAGCCAGCGACCGGATCCGGCTTCACCTCAAGTCGACAACCACCCTCATTTGGAGTATCGCCTTGGTTCGCTCTTGGAGGCCGAGGTTGATCCGCATCCGATCCGACAATTCGCCCTTTGGTATGAGGAGGCAGAACGAGGCGGTTTGGTCGAACCCTATCGGATGGTGTTGGCGACAGTCGCCAGCGATGGTCAACCGTCGGCGCGGATCGTCTTAATGCGCGGTTTCGATGATGATGGCTTTCGATTCTTCACAAACTACGAGAGCCGCAAGGGGAAGGAACTCACGCAGAATCCGAAGGCGGCGTTGGTCTTCGATTGGTACGAACAACAACGCCAAGTCCGGATCGAGGGTCTGGTTGAACAATTGCCAACCGAGCAATCTGAAGCCTATTATCGTGGTCGACCCACAGAGTCCAAACTCGGCGCGTGGGCCTCGGCCCAGAGTGAGGTGCTCTCCGATCGAGTTGAACTAGAGAAGCGACTTATCGAAGTCAAAGAGCGGTTTGGTGACGCCGAGATCCCGAAGCCACCGAATTGGGGAGGGTATCGGCTCCGACCCGTGCGCATCGAGTTCTGGCAAGGGCGTCCTGCACGCCTCCATGATCGCCTTTGTTATCAACAGAACGCGTCTGACCATTCGTCGTGGGAGATCATTCGACTTTCACCCTAAAGGGGTTCCAATGGCTCGAAATTGAGAGGCGGGTTTTCGAACGGTGCACTGATTTCGTGCGACGCCACTCTGATCCATGATTGATGTGGTTTCAATGTCGATGCACTCTTGCGTTGACTTGCGAGACATGGATAATCGTCTGTGCGTCCTAAAAAAGAATGCGGCTTTTTCTCCATTCCTCCGTCAGTAACATCAACCCGAGTGCGCTCGGTTATGCATCAAACCTAACGATTTTTACCTAACCACGTTGGTCTCAACCGATTGTGGTCCAAAGACGTTTCTCCGACTTGGTGATCTTGCAAGTTAGCCCAAGAATCACCGTTAGCCGATCGTCAAATCTTCGTCACACCGAGTTCAGAGAAACGATCTGAGAGTACGGGCGCTGTTATCGCCCGATCCAGGTTGGCGGTCTGCCCAATCTCAGATCGATCTCCTCGGGAGCTGAACGATCACTAAAGCTCTGCATCCAAGGACGCGCACTTCTTCAAAGCAAAGGGACTGGCTAGCAATTGAGACGGCTGGGCCAACCAGATCGAGGTTAGACCGATGAGTGGCGAATTTGGGCAGGACGATGGGCCGGACGAAGACCTTAAAACACGGAACGTTCTTCCTGGATCGTCTGGCGGCAGGCCTCCGTC
>CAZEAN010000227.1:0-5092 GCA_964510225.1 uncultured Isosphaeraceae bacterium | reverse complement strand
CGGATAGATCGCGGGCTCGTGGTGCTCTTCGGCGAGTTTGACCTCTTCTTCCGGTTTGCTCTCACCGAAGATCATCGTCAGTGCAAAGAGGAAGAGGACAATTCCGCCGGCAATCTCAAATGCTGAGAGCGGGATCCCCATGGTGTTTAGGATAATCTCTCCGACCAGGACAAAAAGGAGGAGAACAACACCGGCAATCACGGCTGCGTTGATCGCGACTCTTCGTCTGGTCTCGCGCTCTTGGCCATTCGTCACCGCAATGAAGACGGGGACGGTACCGATCGGATCGATCACCGCGAAGAAATAGATGAATGTCGCTCCGAAATCGATCATGAACCGTTCCACCTTCTCTGCGTTTTCGTCTCGAGCCTTGGAATCGAGTCACCAACCGTGGTTCTTAGAGGCGAGACTCTGAGCAAATTTAAACCACCGCGCACAGAGGTATTATCGTACTTGATCCCCTCGATGGCAGGGTCCTCGCCTGACTTGGAGGACAATTCTGTCTGGGGAGTTACAGCAGGTTCGAAATCCTCGATCTCAAACCCACTCCCCATCGTTGCGGTAACGGAAATCGATCCGGCTGATTGGGACAGGGTTCGCGTTTGGGTTCGGAGTTGTTGCTAGATCAACTGCAGGCGCTGTCTTTCTTGACAGTCGAATGGGCTAGATTACAATGAACGCAACTGCTCTTGCTGATGCGAATTGCATGAAATCGGACATGAACAGGATTCGAGATTGTCTCTAATCTCTCAAAGATCCCACCTGGTTTGGAGTTCTAAGCGTTGAAGTGCCAGAATTGCCTCAAGCCAGCGACGTATCACATTACGGATTTGGACCCCGAAGTACCCGGTAAGTTTACCGTCGCTCATCTTTGCAAGCAGTGTGCCTCCGAGCACTTAGCTCCTGCGGTTACTACCACGGAAAGCTTGCCGGTGAGCGATCTTGCCTCTGGATTAGCCAAGAGTGGCAAGCTGAGTACCCAGAGTTCTGCTCTCGACACAATGACTTGCCCAAACTGTCAGATCACCTTTGCTGAGTTTCGACGGACGGGGCGTCTTGGCTGTCCCCACGACTATGAAGTTTTCCGTGACGAGCTTATGCCATTGCTTGAAAATATTCACGGAGAGCCTCGACACTCGGGCAAAGCTCCGCGGCGAGCCCCGCGAACAAGCAGGCAGCAAAATACACTGATCCGGTTACGTAACGACCTCAAACGGGCGGTCGCTGGGGAAGATTACGAGGCAGCTGCTCGGCTCCGCGACGAGATCCGAGTCATAGAAGAAGACCAGTCTTGAAAGCAACACTTGAGACAGGTGCGACTCATTGACCAGACCGGTCGGATTGAGATGAGAGTCACCTTGGCCTTGGAATGTTAGGTCGAGTGGATTTATATGAAGTGCCAGCGATGCCCGAATCGAGCAACTGTCCACCTCGCCGAAACGATCCAAGGCGACCGTCGAGAATTCCACCTCTGTTCAGACTGTGCGAAGATTCAAGGCCTCAAGTCACCAGACCCGCCGATCCTCGACACAATTCTCGACCAACTGATTAAGCGTCATGTCGGTGAACTAATTGGTGAAACCGCGCGTCTGAAGTGTCCTTACTGTGGACTGACCTACATGGAATTTCGTGCCTCTGGTCGACTCGGTTGCCCTAATGACTACCAACTTTTTGACCAAGGGCTCTCGGCGATTATCCGAAATCTCCACGGAGCGGGTCGACATGTTGGTAAAATGCCTCAGAGCCGGCAGACTCGAGCAAGTGAGTCGCCTCGCCTCTGGCTCCGCGCACAGCTCCGAGAAGCAATCGCCGACGAGGATTTCGAGCGAGCAGCCGAACTCCGCGACACGCTCATGCTGGGGGACGACGATCGATGAATCTCGATGAATTGACAAGGACCTCCGGCGAATGGCTCCGAGGAACTGGTCCGGAAAGCGATATTGTTATCTGTTCCCGGATCCGGCTAGCACGCAACTTAGCCGATTTTCCGTTCACCAGCCGCGCGAGCCTTGCGGAGAAGGGTGAGCTTCAGCGGACGATCCGGAATGCCTGCGATCGCGCCGGGCTTGAAATGTCTTATCAGCCGTTGGAACCACTCTCGGCACTTGATCGTCAACTGCTGGTGGAACGACAGTTGATTAGTCGTGAACTTGCGGGTGCTGAAGGTCCTCGAGGAGTTGCGATCGGACCCCGAGAGAACGCCTCGGTGATGGTCAACGAAGAAGATCATCTCCGGATCCAGGTGATGTTCTCCGGGTTTAGTTTGGTTGAAGCATGGGAGCAAATCAACGCGCTTGATGACCAACTCGAAGAGCATCTTCATTATGCCTTTAACCCACACCTGGGTTATCTGACTGCGTGCCCGACCAATGTGGGCACTGGGATCCGGGTCAGCGTAATGCTCCATCTCCCGGCCTTAACCCACACCAAACAAATCGAGAAAGTTTTCCGAGCGCTCCACAAGATCAACCTCGCTGTTAGAGGGCTCTACGGCGAAGGGTCGGAACCTGACGGCGATTTTTATCAGATTTCAAACCAACAGACGCTTGGCAAAAGTGAACGTGATCTCATCCAGAACCTCTCCAATGTAGTTCCGCAGATCATCCGCTATGAGCGTCAGGCACGCCAAGAATGGCTTGGACAACGCCGCCAGCACCTCCACGATCAGGTCAGTCGGGCATATGGGGTTCTCAGAACGGCCCACACGATATCAAGTTCAGAAACAATGGACCTTTTATCAAGTGTCCGAATGGGGATTAATCTTGGTCTCATCGACGACACCGAAATTCAGACAATCAACGAACTCTTTATTCATATCCAACCTGCACACCTTCAGAAACTGCAAGGGGAGCGACTCGAAGTCGACGAGCGTAACATCGCACGAGCCGGACATTTACGCCGGAGGCTTACCGATACTCGATTGACTGACAAAGATGTCGAGTCGTAAACTCATGTTGGTGATCATCCTGGGGATCTCCCGCTATGGGTGGAGGATGTCACATGACAATCCCAGACCCAGATTCGAACAACCATGCGAGAATCTGCTCCCTCTCTCGACCCTTATGCAGTTCTCGAACTCGATTCGAGCGCTGATGCTCAACGAATTCGGGAAGCTTTTTTAAGAAAATCGAAGAAGCATCATCCCGATCAAGGTGGGGATGAATGGGCGTTCCGGATTGTCGTTTGGGCGTATGAACTACTTAACAACGCTCTTTCGGAAGCGACAGTTGAACGGTCCTCGACACGCGAACGCTCCCGTCGTCGGAGCAGATCGAGCCATTCTCGATCGTCTGGGCGGTCTGATCACCGAGTTTCCCGAGGTGATGTTGGCTCGAACAGCGATTTTAATTCGTCGGCGATGCCTCGGCGTGTCGAGGTTCAGTCAGAACGGGTCCGCGAGGGGATCCTTGATCGCGGGTTCCCGCCCGAGCAGATGATCCTGACGGAAATCCAATGGTACCGTCAGGCAGTTTCCGATGTTTATGCAATGATCAAGGGCCGGGAGGGTAAAACCTTCGGCGGAACTATTCATCTGGTTTGGCCAGATCCTAATGTCTCTCACCTCGAACCAGTCGATCCCGTGATTTTGCATCAAGTAATCAGTCACCTCAGTGACGTTTATGACTACCTTTGCGGGATCCCCGAGGCAACTGGAGCTGACTGTAAGACCGATCAGGGAATCTTTGAAGCGTGGGTCTCGTTTGCGCGAGGGCGGCATGCTTGGGATGCCTTCGGGGCGATCCGGCCTGAACTGAACCAGCGCGGGTTGGGAGTTCATCAGCGAACGCGCGAGGTCATCGTTAAGCCCGCCGATGACATAATGAGCCCTTAGAATGTTTCTCTTGCTTATAGCAATGTTTTTGAAGAGGTTCTGACCACGGACGGCACAGAGAGGATGGCTCCTTATTCGAGCGATCTGCGTGAGCAGGTCGTAGCTGCGTGCGGCGAAGGGGCTAAGACACGCACCGAAATCTCCGAACTCTTCAAGGTCAGCCCGTCTTGGATCCGCAGGCTGTCGCAATGACAACGCGAGACCGGCTCGATCGCCCCCAAACACCACCGTGGCGGACAACGGCCGGCATTTGATGATCAAGCCGTGCAACGCTTGCATTGGTTCCTTGACCGGCCCCCACGCTCTAAGAGGCTATCCGGTAATCTTCCGATTCGTAACCTATTCGTCAATCAGGAGGTCCGCACCACACGGCAACGATGGCGCATAACTTCATGCGAAATTTTTACCAATCCGACATCGCCGACGACCAACAGCCGCCAACCCCCGGGATACGAACTCTATAGGAATGAGGAGGCTCCCGGAGGTGGCCTCCTCGTGTCCCTTGGTCGCAGCACGCACTGTCCAGCCAGTATGATCTCTTCGTCGACGCCTGGATTACTAAAGAATCGGTAAGCGGCCTTGGTGGCGGCCGAATCCTGGCAGTCCAACGGAATAGTGGCCTCCATGAGCTGCCAGAGATCGGTGAGAACCTTGCTGAGCCTAGCTTTCAGTCGTTGATCGGGAAACTATGCTATGTCAAGTTCGCGATCGCCCCATTGCCCATCTCACCGACCTCCTACGATTTCGGTGCCCACAACTTCGACCGAGCCATAAGTGAGCAAAAGTCCCTACATTCAGCGAAAGATACTCCAGACTTCTGGGTAATTGAAAGCCAGTCCACCTTGGCCAGATCACTGCAGCGATGGACCAACCCACCCTCGACTGAAGATGGGTCGAACTCCTTCTCACACGACTTGCACACCTGGCATCGAAGGCAGTGGCTGTACTGAAGTCCGCGAAACGGATCGACCACTGGTTGGAATCCTCCAGTGCCCGGACCCCGGCTGTCAGCATGAACAGTCTGAAGGTGCGAAAAACGCTCCGGGCTCACTCATTCAGACCCAGGCAGGCAACGGCTCGAAATCAATCAAAAAACATGCGCGAATCTGATTGACTGATGACCGAGCCGCCGCAGAGGAGCATTATCGTGACCCTAGTGGTACAAGTAGGTCACACGTTTTCAATTGGCGCTCAGAATCGTAATCAGCCGATTTCAGAGTCACGTTCCTCGATGCCGTCATCATCGTCGTGATTATCGGC
>CAZEAN010000226.1:0-5161 GCA_964510225.1 uncultured Isosphaeraceae bacterium | reverse complement strand
AAGTCATTCTACTCGATCTGGTCACTCGTGATCAGGACTGGGTTCGGCCAATCGCCCTCTCTTTGTCCTTCGTTTCCGAACTCTCGATTTTGATTATGATAATTAATGATGACTCATCAGCCTTTTCAGATCCGGCTCTCGACTTTTCTGGGCATTGTGATTGCCGTCGCGTTAAATTTCTGGCTCTTCCGGTTTGGGATCTGGATTGGGATTCTTGGTCTCGCCGTCACAAAGCATCTGGTGATCGCTTGGCTCTGCCATCGAGTCGGACTCAATCGGGATGACGGTGTTGTTTAGCTCGAAACAACTCGCACTCAATGAACAGTCTCGAGTGTGGATTTAGTGCCGACCTCAGGTAGACGCCATCCTCAGAGTCGGTATAAGGTCCCCAGCCAAATAAACCGACCTGAGGTAAACGATGAATCACTCAGAAGCTCGGGATCGCTTGCTTGTAGTTGAAGACGACGATCGACTCCGGGAAATCCTCTCGGATTTTCTCCGGACCGAAGGCTATGAAGTTACCGAAGCGAGTGATGGTTTCGGAGCCTTGCGGCTTCTCGATGATCGAAGGACGTTTCAGCTTGCTCTCGTCGATCTCGACCTCCCCGGTTGCTCGGGGCTTGAGGTCTGCCGACAACTCCGTCGTCGATACCCCAGTCTCCCGGTAATCGTCTGCAGCGGCTCCATCGATCCATACCATCGATCGTCGCTCTACCAACTTGGCGTCTACGAGTTATTGAGCAAACCGTATCTCCCGGAAGCGTTACGGGAACGGATTGCGGTTCGGATCTGCGCAGCGGCCTAACTTGGTGATTGGACCAGATCTCCGCCTTACTCGTGCTAGCCTTCGGAAGTCTCGATTCGTTAGAATTCTCTAGAATAAGATCGACACGACATTCCTTCCAGTTTGCTTGCACGAACCACCAATCGCGTGATCTTAAGAAGTGTCGATTACGTGCGCGACCGTGCCTTCGATTGCTTCCACGACACGAGCTGACGAACTATCTGAACGAAGGATCACCCCCATGGCCGGGAAACCTCGGAACCGACTCGAACTCCGACGCCAACACGAGGCAGCTGAAGATCTCGATCCGATGGAAGTCGACACCGCCGTCACTGAGGACGAGGGGGATGACGACGTCACCGAACGTAAGCCACGGAAAAAGAAAGCGCCCGCGAAGGCCAAAGCGAGGACGAGCAAGACCGCAAAGCCCACGCGAGTCCGGATCGTCTGGCACGTTGTCAGCGATGCGTTCAAAACCGTTGCCACCTTCGACTATGCGAATCGGGCTGATGCTGAAATAAAGATGGAGGAAATGAACGCGAAGGGTAAGGGCACTTACTTCATCCAGAAGGTCAAGGAACCGATGGAAGAGGATGCCCCTGGTCTCGGAGCCAATGTCACCCGAGCCGCGCCACCAGCCCCTAAACCCGTTGAAATTGATCTCGAGTCGGAAGCCGATGCCAGCGACACTGATCTCGATCCTGATGTCGAGGAGGACGACGATGAAGATGAGATTGAAGAGGACGACGAGGATTAATCAACTCATCCGGAATTAGATTGATCGACGCCCTACCTTACCAGCTCAATTGAGATCAAGATTCATACAGCCAAATGTCACCAGACTAACGGCCCGAGGTATTATGTTATCAGTGGGCGCACGAGGATTTGAACCTCGGACCTCACCCTTATCAGGGGTGCGCTCTAACCAACTGAGCTATGCGCCCGCTTCGCCGATCTGAAGCAATTGCACGATCCTAGCGGATCAGCCTGGCAAGTTCAACCGTTGAGTGATCGTTACCCAACGGAAGGTTCAAATCTTGTCTCAACCTCTGCGGAATTCCAATCAACAGTACTCCACGGGTGAATGTAGAGGTTGTTTTCGATCAACATTAACCCAAGACACCTGGTCCCCGACCTAGGTTCGCTCTATGATTGAAGACTCATTCTAAGGGCCTAGACTCCTCTCCTCCGCAAGTTATGTGGGTCCCAGTGAATTTATCAAGTACCTCCGAGTCTCATCACAGCCTCCACCATGAAGGAGAAGAAGAGGCTCGACGCTACAAATGGATCATGAGCGAGAAGGCCGGTCACGATCTCGGTGACTGGGCGATCAGAGTCTGGGTACATGAGCACTGGAATGGCTTTCTCCGTGAGCGTTGGATCGAGCACCTGCAGGGCCATGCCTACTGGATCGAACTCGATCACGACGATTACGGACTCCTCCAGCGGACGTTTCAAGATTCACCTTTGATTAATGAGATTCTGCGACGCATCAAGCGCGGGGAAGAGAATCTCGATCTAGTCAATTGGGCAATTGATCAGCAGATCGACATCGAGGAAGTCGTTGCAATCCTAGAAGCTCTCGACATTAATAGCCGACGGATCGAGTGCCAATTCTCTGAACGCCTCTCTCAAGCAAGCTAAGTGATCTTTTCGCCAGATTCGAAGGTTGTTCACAAACCAAACGGCTTAAGGCAGCGTAGATTACAAATTCTGGCCACTCTCGTGACCAGATATCGTCGTTGCCATCAGTTGAGCGTCAACGCGTATGGGTATCATCAATACCTTCGAAAAATGTCTTGATAGTCCTTACCTATCGCGTGATGAGACCGCTTCGGCGTTGGTCAAAGAACTCCTCTCGAAGGCGGCCGAACGCATCGAGGCCGCCTCTAAGCTTCGGGACGCACCCAAGAGTGAGGCAACCAACATCGGCCTCCTCTGCTACGAGGCGATGTTCTGTTGCCTCCGTGCTCTTGTTTACTCCCAAGGCTATCGAGAGGCGGGTCTCAGTTGCCTTCTCCTCGCCGCTGACCGACTCTTTGTGCAACAACAAACCCTCGATCCGAACCATCTCGTTCAGTTCCAGCGTGCCCAGGCGATGAAGCTTAATACGGAAGAAGCCCTGACGGCTTCGAGTACGTTCCTCCAACGAACGCAAGAACTCGTTGTTTCAACTCAAGAAGTGGTTGATTCAGAGGATCGTTAACGAGAAAGTAGCTCGGGCTAACTGTGTAAACCAATAGGCACCATAAGCTTAGTCGTTGGTTAAATAGCTGATAATCATCGCCGCGTTGAAAGACCTGCGCGACTTCAATGCCTTGGCCCGAGGGCTCTCCAGAGCGCGATCCTCCTGGACCAGTGGTCCATCGCCCCTTGATTGGCTCGTCTGATGGGCATCAATTCGCCTTCTTTGATCCGATTCTGTTCCGAAGAAATCACGCTGAGGAATGGACAAGAAGCGCGGATTGTCGGATTAAGGGGTAGAGGATGCTGATGAGCAATTCAGACGACATTGACAACGACCTGGCAAGAGCATTGGCCGGCGACGAAACCGCCCTCGGGGTGTTGTTCGAGCGGGCACGGGAACGCCTGCGCGTCATGGTCCGACTGCGGTTGGACCGAAGACTCTCCGGTCGGATTGACTCCGAAGACGTGCTCCAAGAAGCGTTCCTCGAAATCCAACGTCGGTTTGCAGAGTATAGAAACCAATACGCTCAATCGATGCCGATCTATCTCTGGTTCCGGCTGATCACGGGTCAGAAAATGGTTGATCTGAACCGCCATCATCTGGGGAGGCAACAGCGCGATGCTCGGCTTGAGGTCTCACTTCATCGCGGTCCGATGCCAATGGCGACGTCAGCCTCGTTGGCAGCAAAGCTACTCGGCAAGATCACCAGCGCTAGTCAGGCAGCGATCCGGGCGGAGCATCGCCTGATGGTGCAAGAAGTCTTGAACAATATGGATGAGATCGATCGAGAAGTTCTTGTGCTCCGACACTTCGAACAAATGAGCAACACTGAAGTCGCCATAGTGCTCGGCCTCAAGCGATCGACCGCCAGCCGACGCTACGTCCAGGCCCTGATCCGACTGAAAGAGGCCCTTGCCAGGATCCCCGGCTTCGAGGAGCAGCAGCCGTGAGTGAATCAACTAGATTCCCCAAGATTTCTTCCCTGGCGGACTCCTCCTCCGGCAGCAGAGACCCCGTTGAAGTCCTCGCTGATGAGTTCCTCGACCGTCAGCGCAACGGCGAGCACCCCACGATCGAGGAGTACGCCGCAAAGCATCCTGAACTCGCCGACGCTATTCGGGCGGCTTTTCCTGCTTTGGTGATGTTGGAAGGCTTAGGGCATTCGACACTCGAACCCACTGGATCAATCCAGGGAGCCAAAGTAACTCAAGATCGTCTGCAACGGCTTGGTGATTTCAGAGTTGTTCGGGAGATTGGTCGTGGTGGGATGGGGGTGGTTTACGAGGCCAAACAGGAGAGCCTCGGGCGTCGGGTCACGCTGAAAGTCATGGCTCCTGGGATGCTTCATGATCAGAAACAGATCCAGCGGTTCGAGCGTGAGGCTAAAGCCGCTGCGAAGCTCCACCACACCAACATCGTCCCGGTCTTTAGTGTCGGGCACGAAGAGGGACGTCACTATTATGTGATGCAATTCATTGCTGGGCAGGGACTCGACGACGTCATTGAGGATGTTCGTCGACTCAAGGCGGAAGGTGCTCCCGTCAAGGCCAATGATGCCCCGACCGGCCAAGAGCTAGCACGATCATTGGTGTCGGGGCGGTTCCATGTGCCGTAGGTTGGAGACGACTCGGGTTCAACTGAACTCGTCGTTGGTAACAATCCCAACTCGGACGCTCCGACACCCATTCCGAACATGCCAGGGTCGGTGGAGATCTCGGATCTCTTGGTCGATCGTCGCTACGCCGACAGCGTAGCAAGGATCGGTCTTCAAGTGGCCGAGGCACTGGCTATGCCCACAGTCGAGGCGTGCTGCACCGGGACGTCAAACCCTCGAACATCCTGCTGGACCTAAACGGCAATGCCTGGGTCACCGACTTTGATCTTGCGAATGCGAATACCGACGCCGATCTTACTCACACCGGCGATATCGTTGGCACCCTCCGCTACATGGCTCCCGAACGCTTCGACGGCTAGGCTGATGCTCGATCCGACGTTTACGCCCTTGGCCATTCTCTGTATGAGCTACTCGCACTCCGTCGCACCTTTGACTCCAAGTTACGGGGGAACCTATTCCGCGAGATCACGGGAGGCGAGCCTCCGAGACTGAGCAGCTTGAACCGCCGAGTACCACGCGACCTAGAGACGATCGTCCACACGGCCATCGCTCGTACCCCCGCCCGGCGCTACGC
>CAZEAN010000225.1:0-5305 GCA_964510225.1 uncultured Isosphaeraceae bacterium | reverse complement strand
GGTTGGTCCACGGATGTCCAGCGGAGCTTCGCCGACTTAGAGGTTGCCCTCCTGGTCACACGGAACGACGGAGGGGTGTTCGATCTCAGGGACCTCCGCGACCAGCTCGACCCGGAAACGGGGATCCAGACAGCGCTGTGCTTGGGACTCGACGGAGGCGGAAAGTACGATAAGTGCAGCAATCGCGGAGCCGGTGATCATCGAAAAGGAACGGGCTGACATACAGGCTGTCTCCAAAGGGTGTGGCTGATTGGGAATAAAGGATAATCCCTCAGCGCCACTCGGGCGAGAGTGGATCGAACATAGATCAAACATTTGGTGAGAACGAATTCTCAGTTGTTTCGAATGGTATTCTTCGATGGGATTCCTTGCTGGAGGCTCACTAACCCGAGTGCGCTGCTGATAGATCCTGCAGTTAAAGGATATCTATTTAATTTGATTTATTTTAATAATACATAATTTGATTAAAATAAGCTTTGATAGGCGTATGCATGGGTTCGTCGTTGTGAAGCATCCAGAAGGGAACCATCACGGCACGATGGCTCGACAAGTAGGCTGTCGAGCCATCGTACTCAAGGGGCAACCAGCTTCGAGTAACCCACCTCAGATGATCGAACTTGATGCCAACAACATCGTCAGGGTTGAGTGGAGGCAGAGTACTCGAGCATCTGAGTTTCGAGGTCCATTGGGTATGAGACCATCACGTCGACAATGGCGCCGTCGGTATCGTACTTGGCCTCTAGTCGTGGCATCACAAATCCAGTGTAGGACGGGAGGTCGAGTGCAGCGACGCGTTCCATCACTTCGTCTCGGAGTGATGGTTCAAACCGGATCCCGTAGTTCTCGATCAGTGCTTTTGCTGCTTCGTAGTCTCCTTCCGACTTGATCCGCTGAACCTCAGTGAGTAACGTCCCAATTCCACTCCGAAACGCTTCAGGATCCGTCACTACGTAGTATGTTTTCCCATCTCGCTTGCGACGTTTAATGGCATTGGTGTTATCCATTAGCCAGAGCACGATCAACTGACGGTTCCTCATGTGATCTTCTTCGATTTGATTCCCTTCAGGTACTCGTCGGAGCTGGATCAAGGCGTTCCGCGTAAAGTTTTCATAGGCGGTCAGAGCGAGTTCGGCCTGGTCCTCGGGATCAACGAGGCCGAGCTCGGCGAGTTTCGGCTCTGCCATAAAGTAGAGGGCGATCAAGTCAGCACGTCCTTCTTCGAGAGCAGAGTAGTATTCTCGGATTGCGTCCTGAGGCTGAATATCCAGGTCTTCAGAGGCCCGACCCGAGGCATGGCCGATGACTTCGTGCATGTTGACGAGCAACTCGCTGGCCGGCCCACTCCAACGCTCAGCGCGTTCAACCTCGTCAGGACTCCAGGCGAACTCGGCCCGAAAGGATGTGGGGCGGGATTCGTCATAGGCGGCAATGACGTTCGCCAACGATACCGACTTACTTCCGTAGTTTTCGCGGACCGTCTGATCATTAGGTAGGTTGATACCGATTGGCGTGATCGGTCCACAATCGCCAGTTTCAATAATTACCTCGATCGCGTTCGCCGTGATTCCTCGGACGTCAGGCTTTCGATACGTGGGATCAAACGGCATCTGATCTTCGAACCACTTCGCTTCGTTGGCGATGATCTCGATTGCTTTCGTCTTTTCCTCATCCACATAGAAAACTGCAGCCTCCCAAGCCCCCTTGACTCCCCGGGCATCCATGTAGACTTCGATAAAGCCGTTGATCGTATCTACCTCGGCTTCTGTGTCCTGGACCCAAGCAATATCGTAGGCTTGCCGATCTTCAGTTTCTCCACTTCGGTAGAACCTGATCAACGCTCGGAGCGCCTTGGCTGTTGGCTCAGGGGCGACGTCGGCAGCCTTTTCAAGATGGCTCACAACGTTTGTGATCTGATCTGAGTAACGCCCCCCGATGCGGTATGGTTCCTCCACGATCCCACCATCTTGCTTCAAGATCCTGGAGTTCAGGGGGTAGCGTTCTTCAAAGCCCTTGAGATCCTCAAGCGAAACGCCTTGATAAAGATTGTTCGCGCTGTCCGCCAGGAGATCTCCATTGGGGCCCGGTGTTTTGTTCGTGACGATTGGATCGAAGTCGGGATCGAAGAACATCGGCCGTAAACGGGTCGCCAGTGCGGCGGGTGACTCTCCCGGTCTAGTTGGCATTGGAGCACCCGCTACCGCCGCGGCGACTACGGCTGCCTGGAACTCCTCGAATGGACAGTCGAGGACGAATTTTCGAGCCGTTAAATTGTTGAACGGGCCCGAGTTGATCCAGAAGAGTTTTGCGTAGTGTCGGACCGCCTTCAGGGTTTCTGTATCGACCGCACCCTCGTGTCGGATGATCCCCTCGATGACTGCGCGCATTGTCAGTCCGTGTTCGTAACGCTGGTCGTAGTAGATGTCTCGACCAGCGATTGCGGCCTGGTAGAGATGCCAGACGAGGATCTTCTGCTGTAACGGAAGATCATCGAAGCCATCGGCATAGAGCTGGACGATCGCGGCATCGTCGACACGATCAAGTAGGTAAGGCCTGCCTTCCTTCGGCTCCTCGCGTCCGAGAACTGGTGAAACGATCCCAGTCATGAGAAGCACAAGCGGGACGATGCTCGCGTGGGTCGTTCGTCGGACCATCTGATTTCTCCTTGGTACGATGTGGTTGTGGGGAATACAGTAGGTGATGAGGTTCCGGCCGTTATATCCGAATCGATGGACCATCTTGTGACCCTAACGGTGGAGACTCGTGTCTGCAAGATTATCCAAGAAGTCGATTCTGATCTAAGCTTGGTGGAGCTTGGCCTAAACCTACAATCTCGACTCAGAATCCCAGACCAATAGTTTCGAAGTCCAAGTCTTTCTTCAACAACGATTTCACTGGTGTAATGGTATCACGGTTCCGCCCCACGTTCTCACGTGAGCATGGCCTCTACATTGTTCTCCTCGCGGCCTTCACTACCGGAATTGCACTTGCGGGGGCGATCAGTCTAGCCTCGGGAGTGGCGGTGGTATTGGTCTTCGGAGCGATACAGACTGAGCACGCCTTGGGGATGGTGCTCAGGCGTCGAGGCGACCGAGCAAGGCACCTTGTCTGGTCCATCGTTTATGGGTCGATTGTTTTGTCAACCGCCGTCTGGTTGGTTTGGAAAGTCCCTGCTCTGCTCTGGGTCTACCTTGGTGGGATGGTTGCTTTGGCCTTCGATGCTGTAGCTTTGGCTTGGAGTCAACGCAAGGGAGTCATTAACGAGTTAGTTGGCTTCACGGCGGCGTCTGGCGCGGCACTACTCGCCTATGGTTCTGTCGTCGGCGAGCTTTCTCCGGAAGCCCTCGCTCTTTGGGTCCTCGATTCCTCCTACTTTGGAAGTAGCGTTTTCGTCGTCAAGCTTCGGAAGCCGCGGTCAAAGGCTCTCCGATTGGGGCTGGCTTATCATGTGTTCGCCGGAGTCACCTTGACAATACTGGTGGTGATCGGAGTACTTGACCCACGAGCCGCATTGGGATTCCTGCTAGCACCGTTGAAATTTACCCTTTTTGCTATCCGCTTGAACTGGTTCCGAGCAATGAAGATTCAACATGTTGGCCTGCTTGAGACCCTCGGAGCTGGAGCGTTTGTTGCATGGATATCTCTGACGATCTGATGGGATACCAAAAGTGATTTTCTCTAAAACTTGTCAAAACATTATTCTCCACTCAAAAACAGCGAATAATTGCCTAAATTTATACTGGTAAATAACCTGTGTCATCTAATTCGTGTAGTTTTAAGGCATTAGAACGCCTGTCCGAGAATTAAAAGTCGCTTGATCTCGATCAGTGTCAACGCTCAGGTAGCACTTGAGAAGTGGGCGTAGTTTCGGAGGTAAGATCGTCCAGGGCATGGTCGGCTCTCTCCACGACGGAAGATCATGCAACCGATCCCAATTTTACGTTCACGCCAAGTGCAACGATGACTTACGTTTCTCGATGAGATACCTCAATGTGGTGCTGGCGAGGAGTGTGCGGATGGACGGGGACAACGAAGAACGACGAGTTATCTGGGTACCGATTGTCCATTCCGCTCAGGATTTAGGGCGCTTCCGTGAGACTGTCCGAGCTAAGCATATTCAAGAACACGGACGCGAACACTGGGAGAACCACCTTCAAGCGATCGACTCCATCTGGGTCGCGATCCGGGACCGCATCGAGGGACTCGGGATCCGATTCGATCGTGTCCGACTCTATCAGGACGGGCTCCCTCTCTGCGGCAAAGAGGAAGCCATCGTTCAAGATCTTGCTGATGCCGGGAGCACGAACCACGAACTCCTCCGCGATCTCATGAATCGGGGTGCGAGTCTAGAGGGGACCGAATCTCCCGAACTTCTCCGAGAGGAATACGATCTCGCGATGAAGACCCTGGGAGACCCGACAACTCAGCTCTCCGAGGCTGAGGTGGAGCAATTCCAACGTCAGAGTCGGGAACTCCTGGAAAAGAGAGATCAGTTCATTGCCGATCGGATTACTCGCTCTCTCCAACCCGGAGAGATCGCCCTTGTGTTTCTTGGTGCACTTCATTCGCTCGATGGTCGCCTCCCTGCCGAGATTAGGCTCGAGCGCCTCAACGCACTGACTGAAGACCAGCCGCTCGTTCCTCGACCGTGACTTATGTTCTCGATGTTGCTGTTGGGTTTGCCTCCATAACCGCGTCTCAGTTCAACCCTGAACTCAACCAAACCGTTTCAAACGCAGAGGAGTCGGTGATGTCGGAGAAAAAGGAGATAAACGGAGGAGAGCTAGGTGGTGTCTTAGGTGGTCTAGGTGACCTCCTCGAAAAACTCGGTGAGCTTGCAGACAAGGGTCAACAGCTCAAGGAATCGGGCTCGTTTGGTGACTCAGAGGGACTCAGCGGTGTCTATGGCTTCTCCATCAAGACAAACCTCGCGGAGGGCCGAAAGGGTGGGGTTCGAGTCGAGCCGTTCGGGAACGTTCGCAAGGAGAAAGAGACCGGCAGAGTCCGGGTCCATGAAGTCGCCGAACCCCTCATCGACATCTTCGAAGAAGCGGACCACACCTTAGTCCTTGCCGAAATGCCTGGCATCAGCATTGAAGATATCAACGTCGAACTAAACGATGATATTTTGACGATTCAGGCTGAGCGAGGCCCCAAGAAGTACTACAAGGAAGCAGGCCTGCTGTAACGATAGGAAAGGGGGAACGGCCCGGCAGGGGCCGTTCCCCCTCTCTCAGCGCCTGTCACCCGTTTCCCGGCGCTCGACGGATGAGGCCCGCAACGGCAACGGGCGCCGCCGGGGAGCCGT
>CAZEAN010000224.1:0-5312 GCA_964510225.1 uncultured Isosphaeraceae bacterium | reverse complement strand
CAGTCGAGCACTTTCACTTCTTGAGTTCTCGCCCGGTGCCCTCAGAGAAGTGGTTGCGGACGACGGTCTTATGTCAGAGGCTGCGGCCATACAACATAGCTCCGACGGAGAGAGTCAGTTCTTGGAGCGGGAAATGGTCATGGTCCGGGTCGACACTGAAACCTCGACCTCAAATGGATCAGATACTGCGACCAAGGCGCAATCGTCCCAAACCGGTCTCCTTGTCCGGCGTGATTGGATTCAAGAAGGCACACGTTTTCTCCGTGTTCTGGGAGATGATATGTTGCCAATCCTCTCAGACGGAGCGGTCGTCGGCTATTCGGGTGAACCAGAATCACCAGAGGAACTCGACGGGGCTCTAGTCGTTACTCAGATCGGTGATGAACGATACGTTCGCCGCTTGCAGTTAGCGGGTCGGATCATCCTTCTCCGTGCTGAGAATTCGTCGGCGGATCAGTCGGTGTTGACGATCGACCCTGAGGATGAAGAAACCAACGAAGCGCGTTTCTATCGAGTCCTCTGGTCGTGTACTCATCATGCACCTCAGGTAGAAATGGCAAGTGCCAATTCTTGATCGCGGCTACTTGACAACAGTCCAATGGAATCGGACCATCAATCCAATTCTCACTGAATTATGGACCTCAGACGCCATCGTCTGTTCTATGAGATCTCTTGCTTCTTGACGCACTTTCCTCCGATCGAGGTTTCGCATGAGACGGTTTTCGGGAACAGCAGCGCTTCTTCTCTTCTTTAATCCGATGCTGCTGCTAACGGGTTGCAATTATAGCGGTTATGAAGATCGTATCCAGAAGACGGAATTGCAACTCCAAGACGAAATCGTCCTCGACCAGTCTTTAAAGCTGCCAGAAGCTGGTGACTTTGCCACTCATCGAATGGTGTTGCGAGTTCCCCTAGAACTCCGTCGAGCAGGACCGTTCTCCTTAGTCGCAAACCTTCCACCAGGATACTTCGAGGTTGCCAACTCCTTCGAAAACCGAGGTGATGGCGGGAGCGGCATGGAACTTCATGTGCTCGCAAGGAGAGAAGGTGGACAAAGCGATGAAGATAACGAAGGTGAAACTCCTGCGGAACGGGGTGACTTTCGAAGTGACTTGGCAGCCATCATCGATCTAGCCTTTGGTGGTGGAGCTTCCGCAACAGCTCCTGAATCTGTAAGCATCCCAATCCGACCTCGGGTTGACGGAGGGGCAATTAATTATGAAGTGCAAACCTTAAACGCCCCGAATGGGTCGCTCGTTCAGATTTACACGCTTCAGCAAGAAGCTGGCGGCGCGACTTATGAAGTCGCACTGATCTGGATTTTCCCAAGCGGCTCTCGTCCCGAAGGTTCGAACAATCCGGTCGAAGTTTCGCTCGGTACGCTAGCCGTTAACCAGGAAGCATGATTTCAAGAACTCTCGCTAGCTCCGCTTCAAGCGATAGTCAATCATCCAGTTCGCCAACGGATTGTTGAGCCACCTCGTGTTCAGCAGCTCACTGATGCCGAGCACATTCGCTCGCGCGCCCGGAGCCCGAAACTCAGAGAGCCAGCGACGGTAAAATGGGCTTGAGTCAACGGCATGGCCTGTCCATCGTGCAAACCGACCACCGTCGTTGTCCTCGAAGGTGATTGCACCCAGATGAGTCGAGCCCGTACCTTCATTCCAAGGTTGGATACCTTTGAAGGTCGCCGAAGTCCGGACCTCGGGTCTGCCGTCGACACACGAGATCCAGAGCTGTTGTGGCGTCCCTTTTCGAGGCTCAGCGAGATAATAAATCTCGGCCCGATTGTCCGTGTGGCAACGCCCCCATTCCCAACGCTTCATGGCTAGTGAGAGTTCCTCGGCGCCGGCATTGTGATCGTGATAGCCCCGGCCTTGAAACTTCAGTTCAAGCCCGTTGCTGCCGTCAACCGATAGCGATCCCTCAACCCGACAATCCGCTGCCGCGAGGATCCAATGATGAGGTGCCTCCGAACTTCCGAGATTGAGTTCGAAGGACTCTGTTTGGGGAGCCTGCCGGAAGTTGAGGTCGATCGTGAACGTTCGATTCGATTCAAGATCGGGAACCGAGGCAACGAGTTTATAGCCCGTCGCGTCGCGGCTTACGTGGCACTGATCTACTTGAATCCGAAATGGATCTGGTTGAATTGAGAAGTCGGATCGCCCGTAGGAACGAAGCGAATATCCTTGAACACGAGGGAGTGGTTTACCACGACCGGACCGCTTCCAGGTGGCTCCTCGGGACCGGTACCAATTGAGACTAACGGCGATATGATCCAAGGGGTCTGGGGCCGGGAATCGCGCTGGGTTCTTGGAGTGCCGCAGTGCAGCGACTCCATAGCGTGGGTCGAATGGTATTCCGACGAAGAAGATCGCGACGACCGCGTCGAGACCATCATCGCTGACAGCGTCGAAATACCACCACTCATGTGAACCTGGAGTACCGAGGTTGAAGAAGCGATCGGGATCGAGCCCAGTATTCGTTGCAAGACTTGTCACGAGGAACCTGATTTCATCAATGCCAAGCGAGTCGGAGATCATCACGCCAGGAATGAACCTGACACAGAGCGAGAAGCCGGAGTTTCCTCGATGAAGAGACCCGGGCTCGATGTCTGAAGACATCAAAGTCGAGCAGTTCGATCTCATCAAGAATCGCGCCGTAGACGCGACTCATGACCCGGACCGTAAGCCGGCTCGACGACCCTAAGAGATCATCGATTCCCTGCTCTGCCTCACGATAAGCGGCTCGGGCCCGATTGATCTGAAAGCGCATAAGTCTACGGAAAGATCCGTCAACTCTTCCATCTTGCAGCTGCTCTCTCGTGACACCTGATGCCCGAAGATCCTCGGCGGGGAGGTAGATTCGACCTAGTTTGAGGTCTTCACGGATGTCCCGGAGGATGTTTGTCAACTGCATGCCGCGTCCGAGAGCAATGGCATTCTGGAAACAACGTTCGTGACGATAGCCGAAGACCCGAGTCATCATCAAGCCAACAACGCCGGCAACTCGGTAGCAATACTGATCCAGGTCTTCGAAGGTCTCGTAACTATTGACAGTCAAATCCATCGCCATTCCATCCAGGAGATCACGGAAATACTCCTCGGGAATCTGGCGATCGCAAACGGTCCGTCGAAACGCGAGAATTCCAGCCGTCGCCCCCCGACTAGAGTAGGCAAGGCTCAACGCCGACCGTACCTGATTCAAGCGCCTCTGGGAATCATCCGGATCTCGAGCCTGATCCACGGCATTGTCAGCCCACCGACAGAATCCATAAATTGTATACGCGTGCTGCCGGAGTTCGCGGGGGAGGCAGTGCGATGCGAAGTAGAACGACTTAGCATATTCTTTGGTAATTGCCCGACAGTACCGCTTCCCACGGATAATCAACGCTTCGTGATCGTTATGAACGTTAAGACGAGTCCGAGAAGTGGCCTGCATCTATTTTGTTGAGCCTGGTTTTACGGATGGGATCCAGTGGTCGAGCACCTTGGCACTACTCACAACACCGGGTAGCCCAGCACCCGGATGAGTCCCCGCGCCGACGAAGTAGAGTCCGTCGACATCCTCGCTTTTGTTGTGAGGTCGGAACCATGCCGATTGTGTGAGGACAGGTTCGAATTGGAACGCCGTTCCTTTGAACGCGTCTAGCTCGGTTTCAAAGTCTTTGGGAGTAAAGATCCGTTTGGTGACGAGGTGTTTTCGGAGGTCGGGAACGAGGTGTTCTTTTTCGAGTGACTTAAGAATACGATCAGCGTAGTCTTCCTTGATTGCGTCCCAATCCTGCCCACCATCAAGATGAGGAACCGGGCTGAGCACATAAAACGACTCGCAACCTTCCGGAGCAAGGCTGGGGTCGGTCCGAGTCGGTGTATGGAGGTAGAGAGAGAAGTCGTCGGCCACAACTTTGCGATCAAATATATCGCGGAGCAGTCCTTCATAGCGCGGCCCTAAGATGATCGCGTGATGAGGCAAATGAGGATACGTTCGATCTGTTCCAAAATAGATGACGAAGAGACTCATTGCATAACGCATCCGTTCCAGGCGGCGGTCAGTCCATTTCTTCCGATATTCAGGACGGATCAGTTTGCGGTAAGTGTTAGCAACATCGCCGTTTGAAACAACAACCTCTGCTTCGAACCGACGACCATCGGTGAGTCGGACGCCCCTTGCCCTACCCTGATCTATTTCGATCTCATCGACTCTGGCGTTCAATTCGATTGACCCACCGATGTCTTGGAACATCCGGAGAAGTCCTCGAACGAGTGCACCGGTTCCGCCGATTGCGAAGTGAACCCCCCAAGTCTTCTCGAGGTAATGAATCATCGCGTAGATCGACGATGACTTCATCGGATTACCCCCGATCAGTAATGGTTCGAAGGAGAGTGCAATCCGGAGTCGCCAATCTTTAATGAACTGAGAGACCCTCCTGTAGACTGGTTGCTCTGCCCTCAACTTGATGAGATCTGGGGCTACCTTAACCATCTCGGCGATACTGTGGAACGAATGTCCGGCGAGATCGGTGAAGGCTCGATCAAATACGCGCTTGGTGTAGGATTCAAACGCGCGATAACCTTCCAAATCGTTGGGATTAAGCTTGGTGACTTCGGACTCAAAACGCTCAGGATCCCCCACATAATCAAAGGTAGAACCCTCATGAAAGTAGATCCGGTAAAACGGATCGCAAGGGACGATTGTCACATAGTCTTCCAGCTTCTTACCCGAAATTTCCGCTAATTCATCAAAAATGAACGGGACGGTGATAATTGTTGGACCGGCGTCAAAAATAAATCCCCGATCCTCATAAACATACGCTCGTCCCCCTGGTTGATCGCGCATTTCGAGGATCGTTGTCCGATAGCCTTTCGCCTGCAACCTAATCGCTGCCGCAATCCCACCAAATCCACTGCCGATGACCACGGCATGTGGTTGCTCACCAGGTTTCTGAATTCTGATTCCTGTACCTGTTTCAGCGATTTCAATGCTCATCGTCAATACTAGTTCGCTTGTTGTGTGGGAGGGCAGAACTACCAACTCTGATTTATGTTCAGAAAACGCATTTGGAAAGGTCTACCTGAATCTCCGTCGGATGATCGACCGCGACCATCTCAGCTAACCACCGGGCTTGGTCCGAAATCACAACTGATCATCAAAACGATAGGTTGAACTGGAATCGATGGTACATGAATCAAGAGACCGGTCGTTTAGATTCTCGGATTCTTATTGAACGTTCGATCGATCTTGTCGATTTCACCCTGGTCTCGTATCTTTAAAGCTCCTACCGCGCCGGCTCGCTGCCACCTCCAGACGGG
>CAZEAN010000223.1:0-5452 GCA_964510225.1 uncultured Isosphaeraceae bacterium | reverse complement strand
CCCCACGAAGACGGGGGGGATCGAGAATACTCCATTAGTACGACCCGATTTGTCGGTGCCAACGGTAAGGTGACTGGACTTGAGACGGTCCGGGTCCGTTCAACCAAAGATCAAGGACGACTCCGTTTCGAACCGATTCCAGGTACCGAGCAGCACTACCCCGCCGACCTTGTGCTACTGGCAATGGGGTTCACCGGCCCTGAACCTGGCGCCTTGATTGACGAACTCGGCCTCGAACTCGATCATCGGGGGAACGTAAAGACCGACCCCGAAACAAAGCGGACGAATGTATCGAACGTTTATTCGGCCGGCGATATGGCCCGAGGGCAATCGTTAATCGTCTGGGCGATCGCAGAGGGCCGTCACGTTGCCTATGCGATCGATCGGGACCTGATGGGGACCTCTGATCTCCCTCGACCTCTTGAGTTTGGCAACCACGCTCGACCGTTCGTTTAAGGTCTCTGCTGATGTCGTCTCAACCCATACTGATCAAATCACGGTCAGTCATCGAGGAAAACAGGGTAGCGGCGGATCTCTCGGCCGGTCCGGACATCATGGATCCGGACCGCACATCTCGGTAATTCTAAGACAGCAAAACTGTACGAAGTTTGGACGCCGGGTATTCCTGTCACTGACCCGGGGTTGAGGATCAATCTCGACTCCTGGGGGTCAATCATCGGCACATGAGTGTGTCCAAGAACAAGAATGTCTACATTTTTTTCATGCAAGTAATGGAGAAGTTCGTCCGGTAGTGTCCGATATGGACTGATGAACTCGGTATCGCTCTGGGGTGATCCGTGGTGAATCTCGATCGTCAACTGACCGACGGTGAGGCGGATCTGCGTTGGCAAGTTTTCGAGATAGTCACGGTTGTCGTCGCTGAGTTGGGACGGTTTCCAACCGCGAGGACCGATGACCTGACCGCGTTCGAGAAGCCAGCGATCGTGATTCCCTCGGACCGACTCCAGGTCAAGCGCCCGTGCGCGGTTGATCACTTCGTCCGCTTGCCAACCATAGCCGACGAAGTCGCCGGTGCAGAGTAGCCGATCAACACCGAGCGACTCTAGTCGCTCGAGTGCAGTGGCAAAGGCACGATCATCGCTATGAATATCACCGAGGAGTCCGAGCTTCGTCATCACCTGAGTCCGGGAGTCGCGATCTCGCGTCGTAATTCTGTTATGCTCGGACTCGGAGCCCCGACTCCCGCTGTTCTGAGCATCAGATGAACCTGCTTCTTGGGGGCTAACCCATACCCCTCCATTGTAACCACCATGGCAATTTCTTCAGAAGTCCAGGAGTCCCTTAAGGGGGACCATCCCGAAGCCTGGGTCCGCCATCTGATCGAATCGTTCCCTCCAGAGTACTTCCAAGTCTTTGGAGCCAAAGAACTCTCAGCACATCTCGGGATGCTCCAGAACCTCCGGATCGACCAGCCGATCCGGTTAAGTGCCATTCAACGGATCGAAGATAACAACGCTCGCTGGCGCCTTACGATCGTGGGTTATGATGTTTTCATGATGCTTTCAACTATTTGTTCGTTATTAACGATCAAGCAGTTATCGATCGTCAATGCCGAGATCTTCACATCGAGTCCGACACGTCGGATCCGAACATCCCCCCCAAACCAAGTCCGTAGTCGCGCACAACCATATCTCAAGACCGGCCTCCGCAGGAAACCAATCGGCCGAGGGTCACACGACCGCCACGAACCGGATTTACGTCCTAAGATCGTCGATGTGTTTGAAGTCGCTCCGTTCAGTCAATCGAATCGTCCAGATTGGTCTGCAATTGAGGAAGAACTCTCCGAACTCTGTCAACTCCTCCGACTCGGTCAGCATGACGAAGTCCAGCATCGGTTGTTCGAACCGCTCGCCGAGGCGCTTGCGAGCCGACCACTCCAACCCGATCGTCTGAATCCGATCGAATTGGAGATCACCCCTGATCCCGAGACCTCACAAACCAGAATCACGGTGGAGACTTTCGATCGCTTCGGCTTTCTCTCGATCACGACTTCGGCCTTGGCCTTGAGTGGGCTCCGAATTGTCCGAGGCGAGGTCCGAACCGACGCCGCGTCTGGCCTCGTCCGCGATTCGATCTGGATTACGGATCGTGCTGGAGAACAGATCAATGATTCTGACCGACTTATTACACTTAAACATGCGATTTCATTGATCGAGAGTTTTAGTGTCAGGCTTCCACTCGCCAGTGATCCGGAGGCCGCCTTGGTCCATTTCAGTCGGTTTGCCAACGATCTGATGGCGCGTCCCGATCGCGCCGAGGAGTATGAGGCACTCCAACGTCCTGAAGTCCTCGACGGACTCGCGAGGGTTCTAGGCGAGAGTCGGTTCCTCTGGGAGGATTTTCTCCTCACGCAACCACAGAACGTCCTCCCGCTCATTTGCAACCCAGAGCGTTGGAAGCTTCGGGTCGAACTTGGACAACTCGATGACGAACTCAACGAGCAGCTCAGGTCGGCGAGTTCCGAAGACGAACGCGTCCAGGTATTACGTCGATTCAAAGATCGCGAGTTGTTCCGAGCCGATGTCCGGACGATCCTCGGATTGAGCGATGGTGCCGAGGGCTTCGCGGCCGAACTTACCGACCTCGCCGAGGTTGTGGTGAAACGGGCCCTCGAGTTGGCGGTCAACCAGCTTTGCTCAAGCTACCCCAAGACGTCAACGGGAGACCCAGTCCCTCTCGTCATTGCCGCACTCGGTAAGTTTGGGGCTCGTGAATTGGGATTTGCGTCGGATCTGGAGCTGATGGTGGTCTGGGACGATCGTAATGCCGTCTCGCCAAACGACCGCACATTAACTGACATTTTTGATCGACTTATTGTTCAATTTCGACAGGTCCTCGGGATTCGACAGGGGGCGACTTTTGAGCCCGACTTCCGCCTCCGACCACACGGTCGAGGCGGTCCACAGGCAACCCCCCTCACTCTCTTCCAATCCTATTACCGACCCAAAGGCCCCGCCTGGAATTATGAGCGACAAGCCTTGATCCGTTTCCGGACGATTGCCGGAGACCAGGCGCTTGCAACAACCCTGAATGATCACCGCACTCACTTCGTCTACAGTGATCAGCCCTTTGATTTCGAGGCGCTCCGATCGATGCGTCGACTTCAGCTTAAACAGTTAATCAAACCTGGAAAACTGAATGCGAAGTATAGTCCGGGCGGCCTCGTCGACATTGAGTATTCGATCCAGGCAGTCCAGATCTTTTATGGCCGTCATGAGCCTCGATTACGGACGACCAACACCCGGGAAGCTATGGCGATCTCCGAGCAGCTCGGGATCTTCCCAATGGAATCCGCAATCGTTTTTCATCGCGGCTATAGTTTCGCCCGAGAGCTGACCAGTGCGCTCCGGGTCGTCCGGGGAAATGCGGCTGACCTCACCGTCCCTGCCTGGGATTCCTCCGAATTCCGACAGCTCGCCCGACGTTTGCGACGCCCAGACCCCGAAAGTCTCCGCCGAGAGATTGAAAAGACCTTCGCCGAGACCCAATCGGTCATCGATCCCCTCTTGAATCACCTCGCTAAGATCGAGCGCTCTCATGAAGCGACTTTTTCTTGATTAGCCGACCTGTTGACCAGGGCTCCCGAGGTAGGCTAGATCGCCTCTGGGCCACGTTCACCTGTACGGATCCGGATACAATCATCCATCGGCAAGATAAAGATCTTGCCATCGCCGATGTTTCCTTGCTCACCCGTTCGGGCGGTCTCGACGATCGCCTGTACCGTATTCTCGACAAACTCCTCGTTGACCGCGATCTGAAGCTCGATCTTCCGGAGGAGGTTAACGGTGAACTCATGGCCTCGGTAGACTTCAGTAAACCCTTTCTGTCGGCCGAATCCTTGGACATCCATCACGGTTAGACGATGGACTTCGACCTTGGAAAGCGCCACTTTGACCGCTTCCAGTTTGTTCGGTTGAATGATGGCAATGATCAGCTTCATCGATCTGAGAAACTCCATCATCAAACGGCGACCGACTTACTGAGTTGAGTCGATGCGTGCCGATTGGTTAGGGATCGGCGGACGAGATCGGCAGAGTCTCGAGTGCCTGCGCGAAGTTGTTTGCGTGGAAACTCCCTGATCATCATCCGGAGCAAGCCGAACCGAGTCAACGTACGACGGGGCCTTTTCGGCTCAGTTTGCATGGGACGGACCATTAGGTTCCAAGCTCTCAACGCCAATCTGCTTACTTGCCGCTCGTGACCGGCCGTCGAGGCCTGAATTCTTCATCCAGAGCGAGGGATGACTTCGTTGCCGGGGTAAAGTCAGGATACGCCTCAGAACCGTGTTCACCGATGTCGAGCCCTGCGAGTTCTTCATCGGGAGATACCCGCAAACCGACGGTGAACCGGATCCCGCCGAAGAGCAAACCACCAGTGACGACACACCAACCGAAGACCGCCAAAACGCCGATCACCTGGGCGATCAAGAGAGGCGTGCCACCACCATAGAAGAGCCCGTCGGGGATGTTGTCGCCATACTCACTTGAAGCGAAGAAGCCGAGGGCGATCGTCCCCAAAGCGCCGCAGACTCCGTGGACCGAGATCGCACCCACCGGATCGTCGATCCGGAGTCGATCGAAGAGGAGGATGGAGCCAACCACCAACAATCCAGCGCACAGACCGATCAACGCGGCCGCCCAAGGAGCGACAAAAGCACAAGGGGCGGTGATCGCAACCAAACCGGCGAGCACGCCGTTTAAGGTCATACTGATATCCGCTTTCTTGAAGAGGATCGCCGAGAGAAACATCGCTCCGAGCGCTCCGGTCGCGGCGGCGAGATTCGTTGTTACAGCGATGTGGGCAATGTCGGGGGTCGCACCCATCGTCGAGCCCGGATTAAAGCCGAACCAACCGAGCCAGAGAATGAAGACACCAAGGGCCGCCATCGGAATCGAGTGGCCTGGAATCGGATTAATCTGTCCGCTCTTGGAATACCTCCCGATCCGAGGTCCAAGAAAGAGTGTCCCCATCAGAGCGAGCCAAGCGCCCGTCGAGTGGACGACGGTCGATCCCGCAAAATCAAGAAATCCTTGTCCCTGCTCACCGCCAAGATTAGCGAGCCAACCGTCTCCCCAGATCCAGTGACCAACCACGGGGTAGATAAAGGCACTGATGATAAACGAGTAGATTAAATACGAGGAAAACTTCGTACGTTCGGCCATCGCACCCGAGACTATCGTCGCCGCGGTCCCGGCAAAAACGAGCTGGAAGATGAATTTTGCTTCGAGCGGGACTCCGGTCCACTTGAGGGACTGGAAGACTCCAACGTATGCATCTTCTATTGCGGGCGAATTGTCTTCTCCCAACAACAAAGCCCCATTCAGAACGACGAATCCTTTACCGTCCCCGAACATAATCCCGAATCAGAAGAGCCAGAAGCCGATTGAGGCGCGCCCGAAATCCACCAAGTTCTTCATCATGATGTTGATGA
>CAZEAN010000222.1:0-5541 GCA_964510225.1 uncultured Isosphaeraceae bacterium | reverse complement strand
AACGACGAGTCAGATCGACTATCGTCCGCTACCCCAGGATGATCCGAAGCGTCGGAGGCCCGACATTAGCAAAGCTCAGAAGATCCTCGGTTGGGAGCCGAAGGTCCTCCGAGCCGATGGCTTGATTCGGACACTCGAATACTTCAGGCAAACGCTCTAATCGAACACATCGCAAAAGACGCTACCGGGATCGAATTTGCAGTGAGACCGGAGTGACTCGATCGACTCTGATCCGGATCCGCTGGTTGATCACATCGCGCTGAATTTGGAGTCTCGCTGAGCGATCCAAGGTCTCCACAATAAGCAACGAGTTGGTCGGAAAGACCGAGGTCGGTACGAACAATTCCGTTGTTTCATCCGGGATCTGTTGGATCCAATGGAACTCAATCGTGGAAGCCTCTTCAAGGTCGCGACCGCGTTGGAACGAGAACTTAATTGGACGCCCCGCTGTAACCCGAGGATACGGCCGTTCTCGGTAGTTCGGTCGAAGGTAGCCGTCTGGCGTCAGAATGGTGAAATCTTCCCCGTTCCAGCCATCCTTCAAGAGCTGTGTCCATCCTGGGGTCAGATTCCACTGCGCACCCGAGGCGAGGTTCCGATCAAGCCGATCGTAGATTGCATCGACATAGTTTCCGGCTCCGTCGATCCGAGCATCCATCCCGAACTCGCCAACAAACAAGGGCGCTTCTAATTCGGATGCCTTGGAAGTCATGTGCCGGAACGCATTGTTGACTGTTGGTGTCAAGCGATGCCAGTACCGGATCAAGAGCGTCGTTGTGTTGTAGTAGTGTGGGGCGTAGGCAATGGCGCCTCCGTCTGGGCGGATCAACTGGCTCTGGATCCCCGAATTCGTGATGATATGGCCTTCGAGAAAGAGAATGGCCGAGGGGTGGACGCGACGGATCACGGAGGCTGCATCACGATAGAGGGGAACCAGCTCGTTGATCTCGTCACCGAGGGGCTCGTTGATTGGATCGTAGCCGATGACGCCCGGGACCCCAGAAAAGGCACGTGCGATCCGTTCGACCATCAAGAGGTAGCGCGATCGAACCCCATGCGTATTCCGGTAAAAGTCCCGAAAGGAGCGATGCGTTGAGGGGTCGAGGAAGACCTTAAAGGCCCAGTCGCGACGGTTCGGCCCATTGTCGGGCTTCCGTGCCTTGGCATTTGGTGAGAGTGCCCAACGGGGAAAACCATCACCGAGACCCCCGGACGCAAATCGAGAAAAGCCGTCCTGGTGAATATCGATCAGGACGTAAATTTCGCGCTCTGCAGCGGCTTGCGCGACGGCAATCAAGGCTCCAAGGTAGGACTCATCGTAATGACCGGGCCTCGGTTCGTAGGCTTCCCACGAAAAGAGGAGACGGATCACGTTAAAGCCGAGGGCATCAATTCGATCGAGGTCGATTTCACGGACGTTCGGCGTAAACGGCGGTACTTTAGAGTCACCAGCAAGATTGATCCCTCGGAGCAGGACGACCCGACCTCGGTCATCCATAAACTGCCGGTCAGCGACGCGGAGTTCTCCTGTCCATTCCGAGGCCGCCGTGGTCCGGACGACAAGAATGATCGAGAGAGCGATCAGGAGTCCCGCGGCAAACCGAGTCCCTAGAACCTTAATCAAGCTGTGCCGCGTCATCAGTCAATCCTTGACAACTCGCTCGGTTGCTCCTCTGGCATCGCTCGACTCCGTCCGTAGTCTCTCGGAGTCAGCGCGTTCTGCCAACCTCGATTCTTCTGAATCGTTTTCGGCTGCCTGGGGCCGGAGATTGAGATTGAACCAAGCCCCTGTGGTGGAGGTTCTTTCTTAATCCTTCTACAAGCCCCTTAACCCTTTCTATCGTGATCCTTAAGAAAATCCTCCGCGAGCGAACCAGTGTCCCAAAGCGGACCCCATAATAAACATTAGACCAGGTTGTTTCTTTCCAATCCGTCAACCTGATGATATGCTCCAGATTGAGTTCGGATCCGACGATGGACTAACTGCTCCGAAGGTTCGAAAGCTTTCGCCCTCTCTATTAACTGGTTGTGTTGCGCGGTCAACTCCGAGGTAACCCAAATATGGCGAGTGATCTTCAACTCGACGTCATCCACCTCAGGGATTTCCAGGATGGTCAAGAGGCCGAATGCTTTGCGCTTCTAGTCTCTAAAGAGAAGGGGACGACGAAGAAGAACGAGCCGTTTGTGAAGTGCCACTTCCAGGCAGGTGAGACCCGCGTTGAAGCACCGCTTTGGGCCGATAACCGTTTCCTAAAGAAGTCGGAACAGTGGGTCGACGGTGTCCCCTATCGAATCCGTGCCCGAGCGCAGCAGAACCCGAGATATGGGCTCCAGCTTCAGATTATCGACCTCCGGGTCGCCGGAGGTCCTGAAGACGTCGCCGATGGATTTGAGCTGAACGAACTCGTTACCCGATCGCGGTTTCCTGTCGGTGATCGTCGCGCGAAGATCCTGGAGCTGGCCAATAACTACATCAAATGCCCGAAACTTGCCGAATTAGTCCGTCGGGTCCTCGACTCAAACGAAGATCTCTTAGAACGGATGCCGGCCGCGATGACGATGCACCACGACTTCACGGGTGGACTCGTCGAGCATCTCTGGAGCGTGACGCGAGTTGCTGCGGTCCTCGCATCCCATTATGACCGCTATTATGGAGCCGAACTCGACCCACCGCTCAACATCGGCGTGATCGTCGCCGCTGCAATCCTTCACGATATCGGTAAGCTCAAAGAGCTAGAATATCATCCCGTTGAAGCACGGTACTCGACGGAAGGACATCTGATCGGACATATTCTCCTTGGTCGCGACTTGGTCCGCGATACAGCTAAGGAGATCCCAGATTTCCCAACTGAGACTTTGCTCCTGTTGGAGCACGCGATCCTCGCCCATCATGGCAAGACCGAATTCGGATCCCCCAAGACGCCTGCGACGTTGGAAGCGATGATCCTCCACTACGCGGACGAACTCGACGCAAAGTTCAACGCGGTTGCCAAAGCAATGCGTGCTGCTGATCCCGATACACCCTTTACGGCGAAGGTCTGGGCGGTCGAGAATCAGCGCTTTTATCGAGGAATGCCGACTCAGCTTCCTCCTGCAGACGACGAACCTCCGTTCTGATCACCAACACCCACCGGCAAACAAACGGGTGCGTACGACAGAACAGAGGCTCGATTCTGATCTTCGATCAGATGTCGTAGTAGAGGAAGAACTCGTAAGGGACGGGTCGGAGATTGATTGGCATCAACTCATTTTCCCGCTTGTAGTCGATCCAGGTTTCGATCACGTCTGGTGTGAAGACGTCCCCCTTGAGCAAGAACTCGTGATCGTCTTCGAGTGCCTTCAAGACGTCGCTGAGTGAGCCTGGGGTGCTCTTGATCTTCATCGCCTCTTCGGGCTCAAGATCATAGAGATCCTTGTCGACAGGTTCACCGGGATCGATCTTGTTCATGATTCCGTCGAGGCCGGCCATTAAGAGCGCCGGGAAGGCGAGGTAGGGATTGCAGGAAGGGTCCGGGCAACGGAACTCGATCCGCTTCGCCTTGGCACTCTTGCTGTAGAGCGGAATCCGGATCGCTGCGGAACGATTCCGTTGGCTGTAGACGAGATTGACCGGAGCCTCGTAACCCGGGACGAGCCGTCGGAACGAGTTGGTCGTTGGGTTCGTCAAGGCGAGCAACGCCGGTGCGTGCTTCAAAATTCCGCCAATGTAGTAGCGTGCGGTGTCGGAGAGCCCGGCATACTTCGATTCATCGAAGAAGAGGTTTGTGCCACCCTTCCAGATCGATTGGTGCGTATGCATCCCCGATCCGTTGTCACCGTAAATCGGCTTCGGCATGAAGGTGACGGTCTTCTGATGTTTGCGAGCAACATTCTTGATGATGTACTTGTACCAGAGGAGGTTGTCGGCCATCCGGACGAGGGTGTCGAAGCGGATGTCGATCTCACATTGTCCGGCGGTTCCGACCTCGTGGTGATGGACCTCAGCGTGGATGCCTACTTTTTCCATCTCCAGGATCATCTCCGAGCGAAGATCCTGCATTTGGTCGGCGGGAGGAACCGGAAAGTAGCCTTCTTTGTGGCGGAGCTTGTAGCCAAGGTTTGGGTTTTCAGCCTTACCCGAGTTCCAGACCGCCTCAGAGGAGTCAATAAAGTAGTATCCGCATTCAGGGCGTTGGTCGAATCGGATGTCGTCGAAGACAAAGAACTCGGCCTCGGGACCCCAGTAGCAGGTGTCACCGATCCCCGTCTGATTGAGGTACGCTTCGGCCTTCCGAGCGATATGTCGGGGGTCTCGGGTGTACGGCTCACCGGTAACGGGATCGAAGACGTTGCAAATCAAGCAGAGAGTCGGGTGTTGCGTCATGGGGTCGATCCGAGCACTCTCGGGATCAGCCTTCAAGAGCATGTCGCTTTCTTGGATCTGCTGGAAGCCACGGACACTCGAACCGTCGAAGCCAATCCCGTCTTCGAAGAGCCCGGCATCGAGGTCCCGGACCGGCAAGGAGAAGTGCTGCCAGACGCCTGGGAGGTCGATAAAGCGGAGGTCGACAATCTGAACGCCGGCATCCTTGGCCATTTTTTGTACATCGGCTGGAGTCATCGCCATCTCTCTGAAATCTCCAGGATCATGTTGTTGGGGCCATGCTGGTCGGACGATGACAGGAACGAGTCCGACCACAAGTAGTACCACCTCGGCAGCGCAAGCATGCTGAGGAGTTACGGTTAGATGACCAGTGGTTCTACACCCGCGCACGAGTCGACGCAAGGGCCCAGTGACCCCAGTCCTCTGAGATTCTCTCAACATTGCTTTTTCGTTATGGATTAGTAGTGTCATCAAGTAGTAATAAAACGTCTCGCTACAAGGTCTCTTTCTGCTTCGATAGTGTGCAGTAATGCCTTTTAGTTCAGCACTGGTCTGGGGCTTCCTTAGAGAGCAATCGATCCCCCAAAGGCGACTTCCCAAGTTGAAACTGTGGGATCCCTGTACCGAGCGAGGAGTGATCGTAGATTACGGCACAGAACTTTCTCGCAAGTGTTTCCTCTTTTTGAATCCGAAAGTTGGTTTGGGTTTACCGCGGTCGGATCGTCTCGGATTGCCAGACTTCACACGGTCTCGGTCCTTCCGCTTTTTTTTGGCCCTTCCTCAAGGATGCTCTCAGCGATTGAGGCGTTCCCCAGTTCATCCATCGTCGACTCGAAAGCGAGAACCCATCGATGCCCGGTCGCGGTCGCTCTTTTTCCGTCCGAGTTCTCATCCTCCTCTTCCTCCTTCTCGTGCTGGGATCACCCTCAAGTCGGGGCCAAGATGTTCTCTCTCCTGAAGAGATCACCGAACGGCTTGCGGCTCAGAAGGTTGCGCTTGATACGGTCTGGGTGATCGTTGCTGCGGTCCTCGTGTTCTTCATGCAGGCTGGATTTGCTTATGTCGAGGGTGGCCTCACCCGGTCGAAGAACTGCAACAACATCATGATGAAGAACTTGGGGGATTTCGGGCTCGCCTCAATCGGCTTCTGGCTCTTCGGATTCGGGATTATGTTCGGG
>CAZEAN010000221.1:0-5732 GCA_964510225.1 uncultured Isosphaeraceae bacterium | reverse complement strand
GCCGTGGGACCTTTGGATTGGTTGATCGCGTGTTCTCATAGATCAAGCTCCTGCTTGATGGTTGCCCACGGCGTTATTGAGCGGTCGTGAGTGTATTCACGACCTATCAATCACGATCGTACCACAATCGCCCCTGAGCGCTCGACAGAGCACAGCTCATTTGGTCCAGAACGAATCTGCTGAAGTCAGACGAGGTGGGGAACGGGGGCACCGATTGCTGATTCGACCAATTCGAGCTGTTCGCGTTCATGGACAGCATGAGACCCGGTTGCCGGGCTCGCACTGGCGTCCCGACCAACATACTTGAAATGTCGGCCAGTCAGGTCACGAAGTCTCGGTTCCACGAAGCTCCACGCGCCCATATTCTGCGATTCTTCTTGGGCCCAGACCAACTCAACGCTGTCGTCGTACTTGTCGATCTCTTCCTTGAGCATTCTCTGGGCAAAAGGGTAGAGCTGCTCGACCCGGATTAAGGCAACCTCGTTTTCCTTAGAGGCAGAGGCACGTCGATTGAGGAGATCGTAGTAGAGCTTTCCTGAGGAGAGCACGATCCGACGAACCGACTTCGGATCAGCCACGGAATCACCAATAATCTCGTTGAAGTGCCCGTGCGTAAACTCCTCGATCCGGGAGACGCACTGTTTGTTCCGAAGGAGACTCTTCGGTGTCATCACCACGAGCGGCTTGCGGAACTTTCGACGGACCTGACGACGGAGAAGGTGGAAATACTGCGCAGGGGTCGTGCAGTTGACAACCTGGATGTTCTCTTCGGCAGAGAGTTGAAGAAAGCGTTCGAGTCGGGCGCTGGAGTGCTCCGGACCTTGGCCGTCATATCCATGGGGAAGCAGGAGAACGATTCCGCTCCCTCGTCCCCACTTCGATTCCGCCGAGCAGATGAATTGGTCGATGATGACCTGCGCGCCGTTGACGAAGTCGCCGAACTGGGCCTCCCAGCAGACGAGCGCATCGGGGGCATCAAGCGAGTAGCCGTAGTCAAAGCCCAGGACCGCTGCCTCGGAGAGCATGCTGTCAAAGATGGAGCAGTCCGCCTGGTCTGGAGCGAGATGGCGGAGTGGGTAGTAGCGGCTCCCGGTTTGACTATCGACCCAAGCGGCATGACGTTGGCTGAAAGTTCCACGACGGCTATCTTGGCCACTGAGTCGGACCGACGTTCCTTCGAGGAGGAGGGAACCGAAGGCCAAGGCCTCAGCAAAGGCCCAATCAATCGGACCACCGTCGGCGACCGCTTGGACTCTGCTCCCGAGGATCCGATCAAGCTTTCGGTTGCGGGTGAATCCGTCAGGGACGGCGGCTAAGGCTTCGGTGATCAGGGCGAGTCGTTCAGCGGACACTACGGTTTCAACTGTTTCCCAGTCATACGAAGCGTTCAATCCTTCCCAAGGACCTTGGAAGCCGGGTTGGACTTCATCGGGAAGTTCTCCCGACTCATGGACTTCGCGGTAAACGCCTTCCAGTTTCTCCTCGAAGGTCTCCGCAAGTGTCGCCGCTTCTTCGATCGTAAGGTCGCCCGAGTCGATGAGCTTTTGTGTGTAGATGTCACGGACCGGCTTCTTCTTCCGAATCGCCTCGTACATCACGGGTTGGGTAAAACCTGGTTCATCCCCTTCGTTGTGTCCGTGTTTCCGGTAGCAGACGAGGTCGATAACCACATCTTGACCAAATTCTTGGCGGAACTCGGCTGCCAATTGACCGACGTAAACGACTGCTTCGGCATCATCACCGTTGACGTGGAAAATCGGGACCTCGATCATCTTGGCGACATCGGTACAGTAGCGGCTCGATCGGCCATCGCTAGGGACTGTCGTAAAGCCAATCTGGTTGTTCACGACGATGTGGATCGTCCCGCCCGTCTTGTATCCTGGGAGTTGCGAGAGATTTAGTGTCTCAGCGACCAAGCCTTGGCCCGCAAACGCGGCATCGCCGTGGATCAGGATTGGCAAGCCGAGTTTTCGTTCCCCACTAGGGAATTGGCGTTGCTTGGCCCGCATCCGGCCTTCGACAACTGGATTGACGGCTTCAAGGTGGCTCGGGTTGGCCGTTAAGGAGAGATGAACCGAATGGCCGTCGGCCGTCACATGGTCAGCTGAAAAGCCAAGGTGATACTTCACGTCGCCGTCCCCAGCGACTGTCTTCGGCATATTCCCTTCGAACTCATGGAAAATAAGTCGATATGGCTTATTAAGAATATTTGCTAGGACGTTGAGACGACCTCGGTGGGGCATCCCAAAGACAATATCTTGGACGCCAAAACTACAAGCCTTGTCGATGATCATGTCGAGCAGAGGAATTAGCATCTCGCCGCCTTCGAGCGAGAATCGCTTTTGCCCCACATAGTGTGAGCTTAGGAAGGTCTCGAAGAGGCTGGCAGCATTGAGTTTCCAGAGGATCTTCCGCTTTCGCTTTAAGTCAAACTGCGGCCGATTTCGTAACGGCTCCATCCGCTCTTGGAGCCAGAGGCGGATCTTTCGATCCCGGATATGCATATATTCAACACCGACCGAACCACAGTAGATCTCGCGGAGAGTCCCGATGATCTGATTCAGTGTCGCATTCGGTGGATCGAACAGCTTCGTGTAAAACGAACGTTCGAGGTCATCGTCCGTTAGTCCGAATTCCGAGAGCTCAAGAAGCTCATGCGATTGACGACGCGTCGCAAGTTGAAGCGGGTCAAGGTCGGCCAGATAGTGGCCGATCTCGCGATAGGCATCGACCAGCCGAGTCACCGATGCCTGGCTTTGTGCAGTCTCGGTAGTTCCTACGTCGGGAAGCGCTAATTGATGAGCGGTTGCCACCTGACCATTGGTGTGACCCGCTGATGGTCCATCCTTGGTTAAGCCAAGTTCGTAGCCTTCAAAAAAATGACGCCAGGATGCGTCCACGGCGTCTGGGTCACGACGCCATTGGGCCAAGAGGTCCTCAATTAGGTCCTGATGTACCCGGTTCGAGACCGTCGAGCGATTCATCGCAAATTATCTCACTTTCGCCGGAATTCGACACCAACGAGATGAGCCGACTAGCGATCAGGGTCATGTTGCCGATTGGTTCGATCTGGACATACGAGACCAACCGGGCAACGTCGCTGGTTGGGTATCCCGAACATGCCCGAGAACCAAGCCAACTGATGCTTGTGCCCCAATCCGACGAGTCCGATTCAAATGTTCCGCGCCACCACTACCGAGTATAGCGGTTCGCCGATTTAACGGGGACAAAAAGTCCCTCTCTTTGTGTTGAATTCTGGAACAGGTCACTCGATTTACTGGCTCCAACACGACTTACTTTGGTTCGCCGGTCAATGTCGGTTGCGATAAAGAGACGGCTCGACCACCGCGATCATTGCGCTGACATCCAGATTACCTCCCAAAAACTGGTTGACCTCGGTTGCCTGTGGTTGGGGATCGGCAACCATCTGGTTGTAGTCAACCGCAATCATCCGGAGGTGGGGTTGCTCGGCAACGAAGGCGCGGAACTTGGAAAGTTCGCTTTCAAAAAGTTGGGCCATCTTTGCATCGGGGATTCCACCGTCGTCTCGCCCAAGGCGTCCGAGCATCGACCGTTGCGATTTCAGGACTTCGTCAAGCGACCGATTCATTAGTAAGATTCGGTAATGACGATTTGCCGGCAGGTGGTAGACCAATTGGTAGACCATTTTGACAACCCTCCCCTCGGCTCCATCGAGCCAGGAGGCGTCTTCTTTGGTCCGGAGTGCGGGCTCGAATTCGTAGTAGCCTCGAGGGTTATCGAGATCAGCTTGCCTGACCCCGTCGGTGATCGCCGGAAGGCCGCCCGCCTCCAGCATCCGCATCATCATCGAGGTCCCCGACCTCGGAAGTCCCGAGACAACGGTGACAAAAGGTTCTTCCATCAAGGCTCCTCCTTGGGTGATGATAAGAGTGGCGATCTTAATCCGCAGATCCGTTTGTTTCTGGAATACGCTCCTTCGATATCGGTAGTGTCTCGGTCCGTCCCAATCTCGGGAAGCCCAATCGAGTCACTGAGGGTGATCCGCGCATGATCGCGATGATGGACGGTGGTGATCTTGGGATCCCCAAACAATCCGGGAAAGTCCGGGACATTTACGATCTCGGAGAACATCTCCTCATCGTCGCTACCGATCGAATTAGTGCCTTTGACTTCATCTTGCCGACTGGAATTCCCGACAAAGGCCGGATCCTCAACCAGCTCAGCGCTTATTGGTTCCAACGAGTCGCGATCCCGCACCATCTGATCTCGACGGAGATCGATGACCTCAACCTCGCTCTCTCCGAGGACGATCGCCAGCAACTCGCAGGGCGGATCAGTCTTGTCCGGAAAGCAAAGGTGATCCCATTTGAATGCGTCGTCCGAGGCTTTCTCTTCGGGAGCGCCTGGCGTGAGTATCAAGCGACCGGAACCGTCTGTGGAATCCAGCTCCCGCAAGGCCTTGTTGAAGCTGGTCGCCTTCCGGAACCCATCTTTACCCCAGCAACCAAAGCAGCGACCGGGCATGATCAGAACATCTCAGTAGATTACCTCGCTCAGTCACTCGGCGCTGAACTCGGAGGTCAACTCGAAAGAACGAGTCTCTCCATCTACCGAAGTGCCGCCGCTGAAGCCGAGTCGAAAGGAATCATCCTCGCCGATACCAAGTTCGAATTTGGCCACGATCAAGAAACTGGCGAATTGATCCTGATCGACGAACTCTTGACCCCAGATAGCTCACGCTATTGGCCGCTCCGAGACTATCAACCTGGTATCTCTCCGCCTTCTTTCGACAAGCAGTTCGTCCGCGATTGGCTAATCAACTCGGGATGGGATCAATCGAAATCGCCTCCCCCACCACTTCCTGCTGAAATTGTCTCCCAAACTAGGACTAAGTATATTCAAGCGTATGAATGGTTGAGTGGCTCAGCGTTCCCCGAGTGGTGATCACTGAAACGACACCAACCGGGACTTCCCATTCGGATTTGGAGCATCATCAGCGCTTATGTTACGTTACCTGACCGCTGGAGAATCTCATGGCCCGGCGCTCACAGCGATCGTCGATGGCTTTCCCGCAGGCGTCACCATCGACGTCGATCTGATCAATACGGAACTTAGGAGACGCCAAGGGGGATACGGTCGGGGGAAGCGACAGAAACTTGAGTCGGACCGCGTCATCATCGATTCAGGGACTTATCAGGGAGTTACAACCGGCGGCCCCATTACGCTTCGATTGATCAACAATGATGCCAAGCTAGAGCGACTCAAGGAGCCGGACGCGCCTCGGGGTGGTCACATCGACCTCGCGGGGGCGATCGGTTATCAGACCGGAATCCGCCAAGTTCTTGAACGTGCGAGTGCGCGTGAAACTGCGATCAGAGTTGCGGTTGGTGCTTTGTCGAAGACCTTGCTTCGAGCAATCGGCATTGAAGTTTTTGGATACGTTCGCGCACTCGGAGGAATCGAAGCGTTACCAGTCAAACTCGATCCCGCAATTAGAGACTCAAGTCCTGTCTACACCTGCAATCCCGAACTCGATCCGTCGATCGTTGAAGCAATTGATGCCGCCAAACGAGCGGGGGACACTCTCGGAGGAGTGGTCGAAACCGTCGTTACCGATTGTCCGATCGGACTCGGTAGTCACGTGCAATGGGACCGCAAACTCGATGCCAGACTCGCGATGGCGGTGATGAGCATCAAGGCGATCAAGGCAGTCGAAATTGGACTCGGAACTCTCGCTGCAGTCCGACCAG
>CAZEAN010000220.1:0-5770 GCA_964510225.1 uncultured Isosphaeraceae bacterium | reverse complement strand
CAAAACACCATAACAGGGGGGAGGGCAATAGGCAAAACCGAATAATCCGAGAGATTTTCCCGCCTCGTCATAACGCTCCAGTAGGGCAGAAAGTGTAAAGTCTCGATCCTTGTGGTGAGAAACGGCGAATATCCCACGTTTCAGGCGACATTACGATTCTCTCATCCGTCAAGTATCATGTGTCAATAACACACGAGTCACAAGTTCTAGCCACTGCAGACGTGGCAAGACTTGTGACTTAGCGGCAATTGAAAGGTACACAAGACGGTCACAGACACATACGGCGATTAGACAATCAACCACCAGTAATCTGGAAGCCAGGCGTCACGCGCTCGACATCGACTTCGACACTTCCGGGAACCTTGCCTGTCACGAAGTCGAGCCCACCCATCAGGAGATTCTGATAGTCAGGATTGGTCCAGGTGTCTTCGCGGTGACCCATCGAAGTGTAGAAGACCTTGCCGTCGCCGAAGTTCTTCGACCAGGTCATCGGGTAGTTCGGACGATTGTAGTCTTTCCCTTCCATATCCTCGGTCAACTGCACCATGATGACGTGCATCTCCGGACTAATATTGCGGAAGGCGAACCATTCCTCGAGTAGCTGGAAGCGGTCGCCGAAAGGCTTAACCCCTGGGAAATCGGGATCCACGACGTCGATCATGGCTTCCTGCTGCTTGCCGTGGCTAGTAAACTCACCACCGATCATCTCGATAAACTCGCTGCGACCGGTGGGTCCACTGTGGAAGGTGTCTGTGGCGCAGTGCATACCCACGAAGCCGACCCCTTGCTTGATCGCGTCGAGGAAGGCTCGCTTGCCGGCAGGGGTCATGGGAGCTCCACCATCCCTGCTCGGCTTGTCGAGATCCCCGGTCGTGCAGAAGACGAAGGCATCCCATTCACCGATCTGGTCGGGATCGAAAAGACGACCGTCTTTCGAGACGGTAGCGTCATATCCGTGAGACTTGGCGACCTCGAGGAAGATTCGCTCGGCGTGCGCCAGTTCATCCCCCCCTCGACGGACGACGGAATGCTCGAACCCGACACTCTTAGTGAAAAAAAGGATCTTGGGGGCTTGGGCCACACTTGCTCGCGCGATTGCTGTCGACCCGAGCACTGCGGCTCCGGTGGTCTGAAGAAGCTGACGGCGATTCAGAATCATGAGTTCGACTCCTGGCTGCTGACTCAAGGATCCGACGATTCTTCTGAGAGAGATCTCTTCCCACCATACCCGAGCCCAATCTCTGCAACGAGACTCCGAACCTGGCATTCTTGCCCATCACCGCGACCGATCGACCCGGCATTCGCCATTCTCACCTTTGCCGAAAAAGGACAGCCCCAGGTGATCGTTTCTCTGGCTCGATTTCTTAGAGAAGGATGTGTTGCGCTCCAGGCGCCAGTATGGTGAGCCCTACATGGGTGAGGGGGCGTTTGGGAATCGGCTGCGATCTGGCCGAGTGAACATTGTCAGATGCGAGATCAGCCGAAAAAACTGATGGTGCCTCTCCGTGGAACGTGATAATTGAGCATCGGCAACTCTCTGGAAATTCAACAGCATCGATTCGTGGTCTTTAGGCGGAAGCCTGGAAGCGTCAACGCGGTCAAGTTATCGAGGCAGACGGGGACGTCGAAGACCGGAGCCCAGACGTCGCAATGGAAATGGTGTTAGTTGATCGCCGACGCCGCACCGCCTTCGTAGTGTGGCGCCGCTTCTAGGCACAACGGCAATCGCATCAACATGTTCGCGGGATCGATTGATCGCCTGGTATTCGATCGCGATGCCGAGCCCAGGGATCTCCTCCTAAGCCAGTTTCAGGATCTCGGCTGGGCTGAGTCGACGACGGCCTTGCGGATGTCCTCCTTCCGCCTGGTGTTCCGGTTCATCTCAAGAAACTAGCGGTCTCGAAAAGCGAATCCCTGATGCTGCTTGTTGATAATGCCATATCATTAGCGTTATGATTGAGATCGTTGAAGCGGCCCTTGAGTGCGTCCATCCTTCAATACACGAACACGAAACTTACACAGCCCGAAGGACGGGAAAGGCCCACGATGCGATCAGCCTGGAAAGCCTGTGCCTTTCACCGAGAATCCTCCCAGCTCTCCGTCGCGAGGCCACACGGATGCTGGTACAGCAGATGTGGTGCTAGAGGCAAGACATCCGCCTACCGCTGATGTCAGTCCTAGGAAAGCGAGAAAGCGAGAATCGTCAATTTGCCGTGCGAATGGGGACGCAGGGGCCATCACGTCAGGTGAAGCGAGGTGTTTCTAAACGGGTTGAAGCGGAAGTTGCGAACTTCGGAGAAATGCCCTGAGTTGTGTGCATTTGGCAATTCAATGCAATCGTTGCATACACAGAAGAAATGCACACATGATTTGATTGCGTTGCAGCAGCTCCAAGGACTGTTCATTACAGGATACCCAAGGACCATGCAAAAACCGAAAGAAGTGTTAGATAGCTACTTTCTTGAAGCCCGCTGTCAATTGTTAGAGATTGCGGCCATGCTGGATCGCTATGATCGAGCCCACGACGGCGATACAGGGCCGTTGAATGACAACCGCATTGATCTGATGTACGAGTCATTAGCAATGCTATCGCAACGCGACACAGCGACTAACCGTAGTGAACGTCTGTTAAACCTATTCTCCGACCCGAACTGATTTCGATTTGTTCCATCAACAGTGAGATAAACCATGCAAATCATCCAACCGCATTATCACGGCATTGCACGCACCGCGCAGGATTATGAACGCATGGCGATGTCCGGCGTTGTCGCAGTTGCCGAGCCTGCGTTTTGGGCAGGCTTCGATCGCGCCTATCCAGAGACCTTCCTCGACTACTTCCGACAAATCAGCGAATTCGAGCCGAAGCGTGCGGCCGAGTACGGCATTCGGCATTTTTGTTGGGTGGGAGTAAACCCCAAGGAAGCGGAAAACCCCCAACTTAGCTTTGAAGTGCTCGAGAAGATGCCGGATTTTTTCCAAAAGTCGACTGTGCTTGGTGTTGGCGAAATCGGCTTCCACAAAACAACGAAGAACGAAGAGCAGATATTTGAGGCTCAGGTTCAAATGGCCATTGATCACGGTCAACTGATTCTCATTCACACGCCACATTTGCAGGACAAAGTCCGTGGGACGCGACGAACGTTAGAGGTGCTGCGAAATATGAATGTCGATCCCGAACGAGTGTGGATCGACCACGTCGAGGAACACACTATCCGCAAACCGCTCAACGAGGGGTATTGGGTAGGATTTACACTATACCCCATCACCAAATGCTCGCCGAAACGGGCCGTGGACATGCTTGAAGTCTACGGCCACGAACGCATCCTCGTGAATTCCTCTGCAGATTGGGGGCCGAGCGATCCCTTCACGCTCCAGGAGTGTATTCAGGACTTTCGCCGACGTGGCCACTCAGTTCAGGACGCGATCGAGATTTTCCACAACAATCCGTGCCGTTTCCTGGGACAAAGTCCACACTTTGACATCAAGCCGATTCGGCTTGAAGCAGTCAGCGAGGTTGCGGTTGAGTGAGGATTTTCAGAGAGGGAATCATGAATCTGGAAATAATGCGTCGGATCAAGTTCTGTGCGGGACATCGTCTTTACCAACATGGCGGTAAATGCGAGTTCTTTCATGGCCACAACTATGTCGCCGACTTCTACGTTACTAGTCATGACGTCGACTCCGTCGGACGAGTGATTGACTTCGCAGAACTTAAGTCACGTTTCAAAGGTTGGTTGGATGAGCATTGGGATCATGGTTTTATCCTCAACGAAGCCGACGAAAATGGTCTCCGTGCTATCAGGATGGTCCAGCCCTGCAAGTACTACGTACTGCCTTACAATCCAACTGCAGAAAACATGGCTCGCTACTTGTTGGAGGTCGTTTGCCCCGAGTTATTCGGTGATTCGAATGTCCAGGCAACGCGCGTCATAATTTGGGAGACCGAAGATGCATTTGCGGAGGCGCGGTTGCCTTCCGCAGTTCTCCCAGCACAGTTAGCTGTGTCTGGCACAACCACGGTCGAATGAAACAACGGCGAAAATTAAGACATCATGAAACGACACTATCCCTTGATTTGGTTGTTCGAATGCTGACTGCGGCTCAAGACCGATTTGGCTGCGCAAGCCGTCCATCCAATCTTAATCACCACTACGTTCCACTTCCTCCCGCGGCAAGATGCGACGTAACAGAAATACCTCTACGCGGATTGCATCCGTGTGGGCGTCGCACTGCACCGCAAGTGCCTTGCTGAGTGCATCACTCTCGGCGACATTCTTGGTAAGCGGCCGAAAGGGTCCGCCACCAAGGTGCCGGAATGCCTCCTTGGATAGTTGAGTAACGGAGAGCGACATTGAATCAGACTCAGATCGAAGAGATTTCCCTGCACCTTCCTGATACGCAATCGACCCGTGACACCCGCAACGTCGCCATCAGTAAGGTAGGTGTCTCAAACGTGCGATATCCAATTTCGTTGCGTGCACCGGTCAGAGGAAACAGCGAGACGATTGAACCACAGGTTCAGCACTCGGTGGCGACGATCAATATGTCTGTGTCATTGCCTGAACACAAGAGGGGAACTCACATGTCGCGGTTCCTCGAATTGCTCAATGAGTATCGCGTCGAACTGTCTCGAGAGTCCTTGGTCGACCTCATGTCGGAGGTTCGCGAGAGACTGCAAGCTGACGACGCCTTTGTGGATATCACCTTCCCTTATTTCATCACGAAGTCAGCTCCTGTAACTGGTCGGGTTAGTCAGTTCGACATCGACGTTACGCTTGAGTTGGTCTCTGGTACGGTGGATGACTTCGTCTTGACCCTCAGATTGCCAGCAACCAGCCTCTGTCCATGTTCGAAGGAGATTGCGGAGTACGGTGCTCACAACCAACGTTGTGAAATATCGGTGAGCATTCGCATGGCCGAGGATGCGGATTTGTGGATCGAGGAACTGTGCGCAATGATCGAACGATGCGCTTCGATTCAGATTTACTCCGTGCTGAAACGGCCCGACGAGAAGTGGGTGACCGAAAAAGCCTACGAGAATCCTAAGTTTGTCGAAGACATCGTCCGCGACTTAGCAGTGATGCTTCGGCAAGATGAGCGGATCGTTTGGTTTCGCTGCACTACAGAGAACTTCGAGTCGATCCACAGTCATAACGCGTTCGCAATGGTTGAGCACGATAAGCGGGTTTGATCGTTGGGACACTGACATCAGATCGCCAAAAGGACGGCGTAGAGAACCTTCGGTCTGTCGACGAGATCGTCTCTTGAGATTATTCTCGGCTGTAAGACGGAGGGTTAGAACGAGCTAGAAATCGAACTGCTTGATTTGGGAGTATTAACCCAGACAAACCCAGCAGCAGAGAACGAGTCCGCTTCACAAGAGACAACAACAAAGAGGCCTAACCCCGTTGATTAACTCGGCAATGCAAATTGGCTATTGCACAAACGTTCATGCGGGAGCGGACCTAGAAACGACGCGGGCAAATCTTCAGCAGCATGCAATCGGTGTCAAACAACAATTTGTGCCGGATGCCCCGCTTGGTGTCGGACTTTGGCTCTCCGCCCAAACAGCTCGAACGCTACGTGAGGAAGGGCAAATCGAAGAGTTCGCAACGTGGCTGGCTGAGTCCGGTTTGGCTCCGTTTACGCTTAACGGCTTTCCCTACGGCGACTTTCATCAACCAGTTGTCAAACACGAAGTCTACAAACCGACCTGGAGTGAGCAGGCACGAGCGGATTATACGCTCGATTTGATCGAGATCCTCGACAC
>CAZEAN010000219.1:0-5804 GCA_964510225.1 uncultured Isosphaeraceae bacterium | reverse complement strand
CGCTCCTCCCGGCGATCCCGCTCAACTCGCCGATCCGCAGCTGTGATGTGCCGGTTTGGGGTCGGACCGTGAAAACTCGGACGTAATTCCGGCCCCCTTCCCGGACGACCGCCCAGAAGATGCTGGTGTTCGCTCCGGCATCCACGTCCGCAGGGTTGACCCCAATGGCCAGCACGTCGAACGACGGAGACAGGGGCGCCCCGTTGAAGATCGGGGCCAGCGTAGGCTCGAAGTATACCCCGAAGACGTTCAACGCTTTCCAACGGCCGCCTTGGGTCGTTAGGAAGTATCCGAAGTCGCCCCCAGCTGGATTCGGGAGGTATTCGATCCGATCACCAAGGCCAGGTCTCGCAATGAACTGGCCGTCATACAGTGTCCCCTCAGGGTCCTGGTAGAACATAGCCAACTTGTCCTGGCTCCGGCTCAGTAGCGCGATTGGCCTGACCGTGCTAGTCTGGCCGAAGAGCGTAATAGTGAAGAAGTCACCGACCGCGATCTCGGAGACCGGGGCATCCAACGCGGTCGAGTCCACCCGCTCGAACCTATCAGTGTCCGCATGGTAGCGGTATGAGAGGAGCTTTGTCCCCGCCGTGTTAAGGGTTGCCAGCCACCCAGTCTCGGCGTCATAGTCAAACCGTCTGAAGGGTCCAGGGGCGAAGTCCGTCACCGGGTCACCGTCGTTCAGGTCAATCACCTTCGGGCCGCGAGCGACGGTGCCGTTGAATTCGCTCGCGAGCGGGTAGAACCGCAGCTCCCGGTCGTAGGAGTACTGGAAGTCGTTCGACGGGTCACGGTATCGATACTGTTCGAGGGTGATCAGGGTCTGCTCGTCGTCGGTCACCTCGGAGAACGCAATGCTTCCTCGGACAAACGTCCCCAAGATCGGTGGGTTGTCGTGTAACGTGGTTAGCTCTTCGAGCGGTGCCCAACTGGAATTCAGGTCCCGCCGGAAGAGTCGGACCGCTTCCGGCCCGAGCGTCTCCACGGCCAGTCGGGCCCCAGCGTTGTCCAGAGCCATCTCGCCGCCGAAATTGCCCGAAATCTGCTGCAAGAGAGTAAGTCGCCCCGAAGCCAGATCTCGAGAGTAGTCGTAAAGCCGCCCCGCGGATTCGCTCAGCACAATCACGTCACGGCCGTCGGGAGTGACCAGGATTTGGGACGCCTGGGCCCCGATCTCGATCGTGCGGACCAATCCCGCTCCCGCCTCGTTGAACTCAAAAAGGAGGAGGTTCTCGGTGCCCTCGGCTGTGGCTGCCTGGACGTAGAGATGCGCGGCGTCGTCAGCGATAGCGAGCGCTCGGACCGCGTCGAGTTCCGGGATGGTCAGACGCGCGACGAGGGTGAGGCTCTGCCCGTCGCGTCGGACCATCGTTAGGCCGGATTGACTCCCGGACACGAACGCGAACCTCCCGTCCGTGGTGGCCGCGACCTCGTGGACGTCCGCCAGCCCGTCGACAGCGACGTCGATCTTGAAGTCTGCTCTCGAGGATACGAAATCGAGCACATCAAGCCCTTCGAACAGCTCGACGCTGTTTCCGGCAACCCGAATCTCAGCGTCAGCATCTGTGAGTGATGTGGTAACTCGAAGAGTGTCGTCGGGGGACGTTCCTCCCCTGATCGACAGACGGTCGGCCCCTTGAGTGTCCACCACAGGAATACCGTTACCACGAAGGAGCGTTCCCGCCGACTCCCAATCCACGGCTGTACCGTTGGTTCGGTTCTCGATGACTAACTCTTCTACCGTGGGAGCGAGAGAAACAAACTGATCCTTGGTCGGTTGACCGGGGATGACCAGAATGATTTTATCTTCGCCAACCTGGCCATCGACGAGGTAGGATCCGGTCGGGCCTGCCAGTGCCGTGATCGTGGTCGAATCATCTCCCGTGCCCCCAAACATTTCGAACGCTGTACCGGAGGTCCCATTGTCGATCGTGAAGGTATCGTTACCAGCCCCGAGGGTCACCGTGAGTTGTTCCAGGCCTGTGTGGGTGAACTCCGCCATCCCATCGAGCGAGAGGTTGGAGTCGGTAAGGGCTCCAAACAGATTCACCACACCGGCAGAGCGATCAATATGACCGAGGTCTGCCCCTGAACCCCCATCGAAGGTAACTGAACCAGAACTTTCGAGGAGGGTGACGATGTCGGCACCATGACCACCGCGGACGTTGAGTGCGCCGGATGTTCCCGAGAGGATAAGATGGTCGTCACCATGTCCTCCGTTGATCAGATCAATTGCTTCTGAGTTAATGAAAGTCGCCAGATCGTTGGCAAAGCCGAGGGATATTTCAATCGATTCGAACGATCTCGGGTCGTAGGTCAATACACCGTTGGCTCCCGGCCCGCTCACTGCACCGGTGTCAAATAGACGTTCGCGAGCTGCTCCTAGATCAGACGGACTCCTCGTGTCGTCGATGAACAAACTGTTTGTATCGCGATCTCCAGTGAGTGCGAGATCGGTCTCGATGTCGTCGAGGGTAAAGAGAGCTAACCCACGATTGCCACCGATCGTGATGACGTTGGCATCACCACGTACTCGGATCGATGCTTCCTGAAGAGTACGCAACACTCTTAGTGTATCACCGTTAGCCTCACCTAAAGTAGCATCCAGTACACCACCATCGGAGTGATCGAGTACAACTACCTCACCGCTACTCAAGAGAGCGTCATGGTATTCCCAATCGCTCGCTAATGAATCTCCTGCGTTGACAAAGCGGATCGTTTCTACTCCAGACGAAGTAAACGCAGGCAGTGATGGGTCTAAGAGACCAAGATGACTCGCCTCACCTTGGAGTGTCACAGCTACCGAGTCATCTCCCGCGGCAGGGTCGAGACTTACCGCTGCCGAAGAAAGCAGGACGGCTACGTCGTCATTACCGAAGCCTAGTCGTAGCAGAATCTTTTGGACGGTATCGTGAGTCAACTCACCACTCTCACCGAGACCCCTCAGCATCGTACCGTCCAAAGCGATGTTGCGTCCGAGACCATCGCGTGAATTGTCGTACACGAGCGTGTCGACGTTAGATACTTCGATGTTGCCAACGAGAGAAAGATCACCGTCGCCGACCTGAACCGTTTCGGCTGACGCTCCCCCCGTCAGTCGAACTCGGCCATTATTCGTACGGACCGAGGCATGGATCGCATTCTCCGCACTCCCATCAAAGGAGATTTCGAGCGGACCAACCGTGGATTCAATTTCGAGTGTGCCGGCCTGTTGTTCGATGCGTGTTGTCGTTTCCAGAGTGGACCGCACAATCAGCGAAGCATCTGTGTCAATATCCACACTGACTGCCTCAACCAGACCAGCATACTCTGAGGAATTGGTATCGTTCGTAATTACTTCATCGGTGAGGATGAGGTTGGTTGGCCCGCCTTCCATCACCGTGAATACCGCCGTGTCGAACCCAGATCCACCTTCAAAATCCGCCGAGCCGACTGGAACCCGGAAGACATCATTGCCCTCTTGGCCGTTGAGTTCGAGGGCGAGACGAGCGCCGGGAGAGTTCTTCCCCTTGGTACCATGGGGACCTAGGACCTCGAACACATCAGCACCACCTTGCCCTTCGATCCGGAGGATGTCGCGACCAGGAGTCGTGTCTCCGACGAAGAGATTCCCACCCTCTGAGTGAATGACACGGACGCCAGTACCGTCGGATGAGATCCCAAACTCGTCCACACCCGAGCCGCCAGTCAGAATCACGCGGTCGATCGCACCATCGTCCGCTGAGTCGATATCAATAGTGTCGTCGCCCTGTGTCACTCCCGAGGGAATCGATCCTAATGAAATCCAGACTTCTGGATTTCCTGCAAGCGAGAAGTCTGGAAGTCGAATGGTGTCCGCTCCCGCACCGGCCCGAATCTCGACACTCTCGGTATTTGAAGGCCGAACCGTAGCGATCGAGCCATTTTCGACTCGAACCGAGAATCTTCCTCCAGTCATTGTCAGTGTGACTTCCTCGCTTTGGGGGCTCCCAAGGATAGAGAGTGTATCGCGCCCACCTTGGCCGTTAAGGACGCTGTCGACCCCGTCTCCTGCCGACCAACCGAGGAGGTCATCTCCCGATCCGCCGTAGACAGAATCAGCTCCCGGGCCACCCACCAATTCATCTCTCCCAGGACCACCAGAGAGTAAGTCACTACCCGGTCCACTGATCAGGATGTCATTTCCACTACCGCCAAGAAGGGATGCCCGTGCCACTGAGTCGTTGACGAGCTGATCATTGTTTGAACCGCCGTCAAGATTCATCGTCACCGTCCCGAACGAGCCGACCGACTCGTCGATCCGAACCTCGTCTCGACCGTCACCGAAGCTGCCTTGAATGAACGTGACGTCTTCGAAGTACTGGGTCGCACCGAAGGCCCGGACTCGGATGTTTTCGCCGCGTTCGAAGCCTGGTCCGAGAGACTCGATCGAGTACGCCTCGTCGGATTCACCGACACCAACGTTCCGAAGGCCACCTCGATCTCCGACATTGAGGGTCAAATTCCCGTCGAGGTCGCGATCAGCCAGGCTTGGTGCAGCTTCGGCCCCGGCCTTCAAGAATCCAAGTGTAAATGCAACCGTCTTCGATACCTTGAACGGAGAGACCCCGACCGATACCTTTGCCTTGACCTCAATCTTGCCACTCGCTGTGTCGTAATCAACGTTTAGATCTACACCCCCGACGTCCACACCAAATGCTCGGACACGGACTCGGCCATCCCCGTCGAAGTCCAATGGCGTGAACTCGTTGCGTCGGAGGAAAAAGTTGGCGTCCCCTTGAATCCCAAAGTTACTGCTCCCAAGACGGAGGCCTCCATCAAGTCGGACATCCACATAACCTCGGCTGTCGTACCAACCCACAGCATCGAGTGAACCAACGTCATAGAAATCTGAATCGAACGCTCCGGTTAGTCTTAAGAAGTTCTCTCCGGTCAGCGGATCGCGGAAGCCCCGAATCCGACCTTCTCCCTCAAAATCAATACTCTCGAAGAGTTCTAATTCCAAGTCTTCGACGCGGAACTCAGCGATGTCGTTGGCTGTATCGAGATTCAGTCGCACGAACGCTGAGGCGTCGAAGATACCGGGAACGCCAAAGTTGACCCGCTGGCCCTGGCTCAGGTTTGAGCCGAGGCTGAACCCGACGTCACCGCCGACATCGATCACGGCCGTCTCTCGGATCGGTAGCTCGGCGATGTCGAAAAACTCGATGTTGCCGTCGATCGTAAACCAGAGGTCTCCGTTCGCAGCGAGGATACTGAACGCGCCCGCAAGCTCCAGGTTCAGTACATCGAGCACGCCAAAGATGATCGCCTCGGCCGTCCGCGCGTCGAGAACACGCGTTTCGACCGATCCGTCTGTGGAGACCAACGTTACGGTTTCGTCGGTGTCCGTCGTATTGATTCCGAGGAACGATTCCCCGTCAATGGATACACCCGGGATGTCAAAGTCGGCATCCATCGCCAGAGTTCCGACAATCCCATCCGCGGTCAGTCGGAAGACCCCTTGGGTGTCAGCCTCAAAAATATTCTCAGCGCCGGTGAGTGCGATACCGGCTCTCCCGTTGGCGACAAGCTCCAACCCGCCCAGCAGGGAAGCAATGATCTGGAAATCACCCTGGATTGAGTACGAATCCAGGAAAGTCAGGGTCGCGTCGTCCCTTGAATCCAAGGGATCTCCGCCGACATTGATGAAGAAATAGGGCCCGCTGAGGAACTGCTCTCCAGTAACCAAGGGAGGGGGAGTCCCTGGAATAGTAATCTCTCCACCGGGGGTAATCGTTGTACCCACGTTGCCTACTTCTTCGGGGTCGATCTCCTGACGACGG
>CAZEAN010000218.1:0-6139 GCA_964510225.1 uncultured Isosphaeraceae bacterium | reverse complement strand
CACCCCGATCCTACCCCCGAGCCGGCCCCGGGGCTTACATGGATTCTTTAGGCGGTTCAAGGAGAGGTCAATGCGTCGTCGTGAAATGCTCGGTGTCGTTGGCTCGGGCTCGCTGGCAATGGCGGCCGTCGGTTCGGCGAAAGGGGGTCAGGGTCTTCCTCAGGATGTGCGCCTGATGAAGGACCCTCGGACCTCCTGCTACGAGCAATGCGAAAGCCTCGCAAAGCTCTGTTTGATCATCACCGACCAGTTGCTTGAGGATCTCAAGTCGGGTCGCGGGGATGCGGAGGCCATCGCTCGGCTCCATGGGGCGCTCGCGGATAGCCGCGAGTTCTGCTCGCTAGTCGTCACGATGGTGCTCCGGGATAGCCCATTTCGGGGCCCGTCCTGCGTGGCCTGCGCCGAGGTCTTCGAGCGGTGCACAACGATCGCCGAGGCGGCGACGTTCGAGTCCAAGGAGCAGGTCGTCGAGCAACTCAAGGAATGCGCAGCCGTCTGCCTCGAAGTCGCTGGCATGCAGTAGCCCGCCTAACCTCGTGAGGCAGCAGACCCGGCCCGCCGCGGCAGCTCCTGGTATCATCAAGGCTTCGCTCGGCGGTCCGGTCCGCTGAGCTTGGTCGTTAGGCGGCGGAGTAGACGGAGCAGACATGGTGTCCCTCAACTGGTATGTCGTAGAGCCTGACCACTACCGCGAATTCCTGAGACATCGGCGGCGTTGGTTCCGACGCGGGCGAGTAGTGCGTGGGGCCAGTACCCATGTCGCGCTGGAGGAGGACTCCCATCACGCCCTACTATCCCGGTGTGGCAACTTGCCTTTGCTGCGGCGGGCCGCCGACTATTACGAAGACGTGGCGTATGCCCCGGCCGAAATGCCCGACCTGCTCGACGAACTGGCTACGGCTGGCGGATCCGACGCAGCGACCGGGCTGGTGGCGTTATGCCGGGAGGCTCTACGCCGTCAATGTGGGGTTATCGCCGTCGCCGATTGAGACGATCGCCGCCCAACCTCGCGCTGCAGCGGACCCGGCCCGCCGCGGCTGGCTTGCTGGTATCATCAAGGCTTCTCTCGGCGGGCCGGTCCGCTGAACTTTCGTGTTAGGCGGCGGATCAGCATGGACCTTCATCTAGCAACATCGAAGCATCTTGCAGTCATCGATAAGGTCCGTGCAGCATATCGTACAATGTGGTCGTCCTTCAGCCCTCCGTACGCGTGTGATTTCACCGGCACTCGGACGGACATCGACGCACTGGATTTCATCCAATACGAAACCGGCACGCATCCAAGGGGCCTGTTTGGCGCGGCCCTCGTCTGGGGCGGCGTCATCGCAAAGACCGGCCTTCTGGGCTGGTTGGTCAGCCAGTCGGGCGATTACATGTTAGGGTCTACGGAATATCCTCGTTTCCTGATCTGGCCTTTGGCCCGGACACAGGAGATCGAGAATACCGGGATACCGCAGTTCGGCAAGTACAATTGGCTGCTGGAGGAAGCGGTGGCACGTTGCATCTCGCAGGGCGGCTTTGCCGATGCGGAGGAGAAACGCCTGGTCAGTCTACTCGATATTGAGCCAGGTGAGGGGTATTTGTGGTCCACATCGCGAGCCATCGCGCGAATCCGGTCTTCCGTCAGGCACGCCTCCACATGAACTGTTGGAGTCGAGGGTCGTTCATTTGGTGATGCATTGATGGGTTCAGCTCGATGAGGGATGGACCACCCCCAGACCTCAAGCGAGGGGTGATGCTGGCGGGATCTGGTCATAGGGACTGCACGAGGGGGCAGCCGACCGACGGCGATGGGAGCGGCACCAGGGTGTAGCTGAGGGCGCCTTGCGACGCAGCGAGCGTTCCTGGGCAGATCGCATGCGTTGTTCACACGCCTCTAGGTCGGGGCGGACGTCATCGACGCCGTACTTCAGTATCCGGTAGACCAGCCGGGCCAGTTTGTGAGCCGTCGCCGTGATCGCTCCTGCGGGACCAATCCGGATATGGATCCGTCGGTAGAACAATCCGAAGGCAGTTTGGGTGCGGCCGACCGATCGTGCGGCGAGTCGCAGTGTCTGAGCCACTCGATTCTAGCCCCGACGTGGAGAACGACGCCGGACCCTCTCGTTGCTTTGATCCTGTCGGGGGCAGAGACCCAGCCAGGCGGCGAAGTGCTTCTCGGTGGGGAAGCGGCTGACGTCGCCCCCGATATTAGCGAAGATCATCAGTGCCGTGGAGACGTCGATTCCAGTGTCTTCGATCGGCCCGCGCCTTCCCGAGTCAGGTGGGTCTGCTGACCCACCCTACTTCAGGAAGTCGTCGAGGACTCGACGCACCCTACTTTAGCTAAACGGGTGCGAATGAGTTCAGGGTCCACCCCGTTAAAATGCATTCAACCGCGATCTTCGGGTTACTTTTGGAGTAATTCCAACGGGAGTGTTTTTGAGTCGAGAGTAGGAGCTGGTCTTGACGATATTGAAGGAACGGCTTAGGAGAGTGATTAAAACCAGACCCCGATGCGGTCCAACGTGCGCGGATCAGACCGTTCCCCACAACAGGATTGGATAGAGATCGATGACGACGCCGATCATGGACGATTTGGCCACGATCCCTTGGTTCCATCGGATTGATCTTGGGAATGGTCTCGTTACTCCTGGCTCAGACGACACGCAGAAAAAGTTAGAAGAGATTCGGCTCCCCGAGCGCCTTGATGGGCAGAGTGTGCTCGATATTGGGGCCTGGGACGGGTTCTTCTCGTTCGAAGCCGAACGTCGAGGGGCCGCTCGGGTTGTTGCGGTCGATGGCGGCGTCTGGGCTGTCCCCGAGATTGGCCGCAGAGGTTTTGACTTTGCAAAAGAGACCCTCGCCTCTCAGGTCGAGCCCATCCAGATGGAGGTCCTCCAACTCGGCCCTGAGCATCCGGGAGTCTTCGATCTCGTGCTCTTCCTCGGGGTCCTCTATCACGTCCCCCACCCTCTTGAGGCTCTCTTGCGCGTTAGCGCCTGTACACGCTCGCACCTCATTTTAGAGACTCATGTTGACCTGCTTGATATTGAGCGCCCTGCGATTGCCTATTATCCCGACGATGAGTGCACTCACGACACCACGAACTGGAATGGGCCGAATACCGCAGCCGTTGAAGCGATGCTCCGAACTGCAGGATTCAATCGCGTCGAGTCTTTGCCACCGCTAACGTCGGTCCACTATCCCGTCCGAGGAGCGAAGCCGGCGACCTATGGCCGTCAGGTCTTCCATGCTTGGAAGTAGGCGACCCTCTTTCGGTCCTTGCCCCAGCTTATCAGATGCTGGATCAATTCCCGGTAGATTTTCGGTAGTCATCGCCTCGAAGGCTCTGGACGACAGAACCTTGCCAATCGGCAAGAGATTCGGAAAGGGATTCGACCAATTCCGGGGCTTTAGTAGCGAGGTCTTGAGTTTCGGCAGGGTCAGTTTCGAGGTTGTAGAGTTCGAAAACGACGCTGCCGTCTTGCTCCGGTTGACGGTGCAGTTTGTAGGGGCCGTCGATCCAAGCCGCATGCCCTTTCAGTGTCTTACTTGCAACAAAGTCGCTGATTAATCCTTCGGCGGGTTCGGTGGGTGGTGGAGGGAGGATCGGTTCAGGATCACCGGCTTGTTGTGCTTGGTAAAGTTCGGCCATGATCCGGGCGCTCGGTGTGGAGCGTCCTCGGGCTTGATAGTCCCAAAAGCCCAGGGGTTTTGATCGACTCTGACTCTTTCCATGGATTAAGGGGACCAGACTGACGCCGTCGAGTGGTCGATCGGGGTCTGGATTCTCAGCCTGCGCTAATTCGAGGACAGTCGGGAAGATATCGACCGTGCCACTTACGAGTGACGTTGTCCGAGGCTCAGGGATTGCTGCAGGCCATTCGATAATGGTGGGGACTCGGAGACCACCTTCCCAAACAGTCCCTTTGCGACCTCGGAGACCACCACTCGAACCGAGCCCTCGACCTTCCGGGCCTTGCGGGCCGTTGTCACTGGTGTACCAGACTAGAGTATTCTCGGCGATCTCCCGATCACGAAGCGAGGCCCGGAGGTGGCCCATGGCGTTGTCGATTCCCGTAATCTCGCCGTAGTATTCGCGGAGGTTGTCGGGGAGATCACTGTAAGGCGATCTGGTTCCGGGGGTCGCCTTATGAGGGTTGTGGGGTGACCCGAACCAGATCACTGCGAGGAAGGGTTGGTCTTGTTGTGTGGCATTCTCGATGAATTCGAGCGCGGCATCGACGGCGATCATCGAGCTTTCTCCCTCGATCGGAACCGCAACACCTTCTCGACTCATGATCGGGTCGTTGTCATAAAAGTTGGGTGCGGAGAGCCAGTGATCGAATCCACTAGCGCCTGGATTGTTCGATCCATCTGCCCGTACAGAGCCCAGATGCCACTTTCCAAAATGGCCGGTGGTGTAGCCTGCGCTTTGGAGGACCTCGGCAACGGTGATTTCCTCTGGCCTCAACTCATAACCCCACTTAAAGCATCCGAATCGATTCGGGTGCCGCCCCGTCATCACACTCCCCCGAGTCGGCGAACAAACGGGTGCGGCTGCATAGAAGCGATCGAACCGCAAGCTCTCTGAGGCCATTGCATCCAGATGTGGCGTGCTCGGGATCGGATTCCCGTAGTAACCAACATCGCCGAATCCTTGATCATCGGCCATACAGAGGATGATATTGGGTCGGTTTAGCTGGTTCTCCTCAGTCGCTTTTCCTTGCATGACACCCAAAGTTAGGTGAAGCAACACGAGAAAGAGTATCGAGATGGGTCGGTGGAATGCCATAAGGGTGCTGGCTCCGAAGAAAGAGAATCAACGTTGATAGATCGGCAGGTAGCGATATTCCACGGCGAGTGCGAGGACTGCCATTGCTGTACAGTAAACTCGACCTCCAGTAAAATCGAGCCCGTCGGGCGCGTACCAGGAGCCGTCCTGTGACTGGTGGTCGAGTAGAATCGGGAGCAGTAGTGTGTAGTAGGGGCGGAACTGATCGTCACCAAGCTGGAAGAGAGCTTGTGAACAGTAGTAGGCTTCGTAGAAGAAGTAGTCCGATCCCCACCGTGGAGGGTTGTTAGCGAGATAAGCTGCTCCTCGGAGCGCAGCAGGATCATTGTGGGCTCCGGTCAGTTCCAAGGCCAAAATCCCCGTACCAGTTCGAGGGTTGTTTGGGCCTCCTCGGCCTGCTTGATAGCTAAAGCCCCCCTCGGGTGTTACCTCACAACGGCGGATGTAATTGAGGGCCTGGTCGATCGCTTCTGTCGGTACATTACAACCGGCAGATCGGGCAGCCCGAAGCGCGAGGAGCTGCCAACCAGTGACACTCAGATCGCTATCCCGGCTCGTGGGTTGGTACCGCCATCCACCTTCGTGGACTTCCGATTTTCTGACCTGTTGTGCACTGAGGATGAGGTCGACTGCCCTCGCGAGCGCGGCCCGACAGCGATCAGCTAACACGGGATCTGGTGTCATCCCGATTACCTCGGCAAGCATCAAGGTACTGACCCCGTGGCAGTACATCGGGCCGTGGCTTGAATTGGAGACGAGCATTCCGTCGGGACGTTGGTTGCTCACGACATAGTTGATGCCTGCTTCTATCGACTCTTGGTATGGGCCAGGAGCCCCTGGGACGTGTCCACAAGCCAGGTACGACATCACTGCGAGCGACGTCACCGATGTTGCCTTGCCGAAGCCACCAGACTCCCAAGAGCCGTCCGCTTCTTGTGCGGCTTTCAGATATTCCAACGCCCGATGAACGGCACGGTCAGTCTCCGGATTCGAGTACGATTCTGGGGGAGGTCCAGGAAGTTCCTGTACTGCTTTTACACTCCCGCTGTTAACGATTACACTGGCAAGCAGCATATGTAATATTGGCCACGCAATCTTCTGTTTCATTGTTAGGATTCCTGCTCAAGGCTCTCGTCTCAACTCAAGTTCATCATGATAAACTGTGTTTTGTGATTTGATAGTCATTCAGAAAGATTCCAGGTTTTCTCTCTGATAGCGTCAGATCGATGGTCCAGCTACTCTGCCCCATTCCTGAGTAATTTAGAGTCGATTGCAGTGGGTTGATAACGTCTGAGGATGTTAAGAAAGGGCCGGGCGAGTGCTGGCTGATTACGTGACGGGTTCCAGCAGGCAGCAATAATT
>CAZEAN010000217.1:0-6219 GCA_964510225.1 uncultured Isosphaeraceae bacterium | reverse complement strand
AAATATCCCGCCATCCACATGCGGGGTCCAGGTGCTCGCGGCGAGATTCTTTCGATCGCCTTCGCCGGTCGAGGTCAGCACCAAGACGCCGGCGGTAAGGTGGTTCACGAGGCGCCTCATACCAGTTCACGGATTGTCTCGAAGTCAATTAGTAAGGACGGCGGACGATCCAGCTACCGAGGGCTTCTCAAGGTTGCCGACGGTGCCAAGGGATCAAAGTCCAATGTTGTCTGTGATGCCTTGATCCTCGACCCTGAAAGCCGATCTGACACCTACCCGTATATTGAGATCGACGAAGACGATGTCAAGCTCGGTCACGAAGCTTCAGTCTCGAAGATTGGCGAAGAGCAGTTGTTCTATCTTCAGAGCCGGGGACTCTCCGAGGCAGAAGCCTCCACGATGATCGTTGCCGGGTTCATCGAGCCATTGGTCCGAGAACTCCCGATGGAGTATGCCGTGGAGATGAACAAGCTGATTCAACTTCAAATGGAAGGCTCGGTGGGCTAACCAGTTTCGCTCATCCGACCTCTGGATAAACCATTTCATTCCCACGTTGATAACAAGAAACTCGTTCCGATCTTCGCGACCTCCTGGAAATTATGAGCATTGCACCCGAAGAGTTTGTGACCGGCGGATTTCACGATAACTCCTTCGAGGCTTTTTTAAGTCGCCGCTCTGAGCCGTCTTGGCTCCAGACGCGTCGACAATCAGCCTTCGGTCTCTTCAAGACGCTCCCTCTCCCGACACTCCGGGATGAGGAATGGCGGCGGACTGACATCCGAGGGCTGAAGCTCGATGACTTCGGCCCCTTAATAAGTGCTGATCCTGATCCTTCCGCGATCACCGGATTGGAACGAGAGGTTGAGGGCCTGAAGCGTGATGGTTACGCCCTACTGACTCAATCAGACGGCGTTACGATCCAGCGCCCTCAGATCTCTCTCCCGGAAAGTGTCCTTTTCGCCGACCTGAACACGGCGGTTCAAGATCAACCTGAGCTTCTCGAAAAAATCTTCGCCAACGGAGCTTATCAAGGCGACGCCGATGCCTTTGCAGCTCTCCACAATGCGTTCTGGGATAATGGACTGCTGCTCTACGTACCGGAGGGCGTGCGGGTCGAAACCCCTCTTTACCACTTAATCGCACTCTCGAAACGAGGCCGTGTCGATCTCTCTCATACGCTGATCGTGTTGGAAGAGGGTGCTGAAGCGAGCCTGATCCAACGGACAACTTCGCTAGATCGGGAGAAAGAGCCGGGACTTCATCTCGGCGGCGTCCAGATTATCCAGCACCCGAAATCGAGATTAGATTTCACCACGATCCAAGAATGGGATGCCAAGACGTGGCACCTCAGCCGTGATCGAGCCGTGGTCGGATCTGATGCCGCCTTGAACTGGACAGTCGGCGCCTTTGGTTCCCGACTCTCGAAGGTGAATCAAGACGTCACACTGGTTGGTGAAAGAGGAAGAGCACGGATCAACGGGGTGATCTTTACAAGTGAACGTCAGAATTTGAGCTATCTTACTCGTCAAGATCACCAAGCGCCAAACACCACGAGTGATCTGCTCTACAAGGGAGCCCAAAAAGACCGCTCTAGGATGGTCTGGCGTGGGATGATCAAGGTCGATCCGATCGCACAGCATACGGATGCCTATCAGAAAAACGAGAACCTAGTACTCGACTCCGATGCTCGAGCAGATTCGATCCCCGGCCTCGAGATCGAAGCCAATGAGGTCCGTTGTACACACGGCGCCACGGCGGGCCCGGTTGATCCTTCCATGGTGTTTTATCTGAGGTCGCGGGGGATTGATGAGGCCACGGCAACTCGGTTGATCGTTGAGGGCTTCTTCGCGAGTCTCTATGATCGAATCCCACTCGACGCAGTTTGTGAGACACTTGCACATGCTGTCGCCCGCAAGCTCGGCCATGAAGTGTCAACAACTGACACCGGGTTCGCTGACGATGAATAAGGATCGGTCCGGTTGACCCATCCGAAAGCCATCAACCTTTCCTTCAAACATTCAACGCAAACAAACTGTTCGATCCGATCGATCTGGAGCACGATCTTCCATGGCCGACTACGTACATCCGGAAATCCTGGTCTCGGCAGACTGGGTTGAGCAGAATCAGAACAACCCTCAGGTCCGGATTGTGGAGTCGGATGAAGACGTTCTTCTGTACTCGATGGGGCATGTTCCGGGTTCGGTCAAGATTGACTGGCAAGGAGATCTCCAAGATCAGCTTATTCGCGACTACATCGATGCAGACAGATTTGCCGCTATTTGTTCCCGGACTGGGATCGCCAACGATACGACCGTCGTCTTTTACGGTGATAAGTCAAATTGGTGGGCTTGCTATGCATTCTGGGCCTTCAAGCTCTTCGGTCACCAAGATTGTCGGATTATGAATGGTGGCGGCAAGCTCTGGCTCGTAGAGAACCGCCCCCTTTCCAAAGATGTCCCAGAGTACCCGAAGACTACCAACCCAGGCGCAGGGGCGGCTGGCTCGAAGATCCGGATCTTTCGCGATGAGGTTCGCGCTCATCAGGCGGCTGGGAAGCCTCTGATTGATGTCCGATCCCCGGGTGAATATACCGGCGAACTTCTACACATGCCGGACTATCCTCAAGAAGGTTCCCTCCGAGCAGGGCACATCCCGGGTGCAAAGAGTATCCCTTGGTCGCTTGCGGTCAACGAAGATGGCACCTTCAGGTCAGCTGATGAGTTGAAAGAGCTCTTCGAAACCAAGACCGGGTTGAAGCCAAGCGATGAAGTAGTTGCCTACTGCCGGATCGGAGAACGATCTAGCCTAACCTGGTTTGTCCTCACATACCTGCTCGGATATGCGAATGTCCGGAACTATGATGGCTCCTGGACTGAGTGGGGAAACCTCGTTGGTGTTCCGATCGCAAAGGGGTCGGAATAAGAAGCAAGTCTCGCAAGAAGTTTGATCGCCCTTATTCAGTTTACAGGGAGTTTCCGTGTGACTCCGGCTCTCGAAGAATTGCTTGAAGAGTTGAATGACGCAGATCGACAAGAGCGGATTGAGCTCTTGATCGATCTCGCTAACAATCTCCCGCCGCTCCCCGACCATCTCTCCGAGTATAAGGATGAAGCGCACCGGGTACCTGAATGTCAATCTCCGGTCTTCCTCTTCGTCGACCGATCGGACGATCAGGTTCGTCTCTTCGCCGATGTCCCTCCCGAAGCTCCTACGGTCCGCGGATTTGTCTGCATTTTGGTTCGGGGTCTCGACGGAGCAACCGTCGAGCAGATCCTTGCGGTTCCTAACGACCTTCTCCAACGCGCCGGGATGATGGAGATCCTCGGGATGCAGCGTGTGGCGGGCCTCAACGGAGTCTTACGGATGCTCAAAGCGATGGTCGTACGTGCCGAATCAACTTCAACTGCAAGAGACCAGCACTGAGGCGATGATCGATGTCCAATCCAACTGAAGCAGAAAATCCCCAAGCTCCCGAACCGGGCTGGGATACTGAGCAATCCGTCGTTCTGGATGCCCTCAAGACGGTTACCGATCCTGAGATCGGCGTTAATGTTGTGGACCTTGGCTTGATCTACACCATTGAAGTGGTGGAACGAACAGTTAACGTCGAGATGACGCTAACTACGCCTGCCTGTCCTGCTGCACCTCAGATTCTAAGTGACGCTACCAACGCAATCGAAGCGCTGGAGTCAGTCGACAAAGCAAACGTCAAACTTGTGATGGACCCACCCTGGTCCACCGACCGGATGTCCGAAGATGCCAAGGACGAGCTCGGGATCTTCTGATCGAGATCCATTCTCAGATCCGATCGAACAGATCCCTCTACCGTTTTTGACTTCGCAGCTCTGCCTCATTCATGAGCTTCGGATAGGTAAAATCAGGCAGTTTTCTTTGGTCCGCCGAGGTTTCGAGTCTTCAGCGGATTTCTCCGACCTCTAATTTTGCGCTTCCGGCCTTTCGCAGTCGGAGAGCTATCGGCCTTCCTGCGCCAACTGTACGACTTTCGGTTTCGTGTTTTTTTCTTCATTAGATTCGCCGCGATTCTCACTGTAACGAATTGTTGCCGAATTTCGGATCATAAATAATTTGGCTCCGAGATTCAATGATGAATGATTTTGCTTTGCAGGAGAATCTCGGAGCCTCTTGTGGGCATTGAAGTAGAAGATAACCGAACTGCGTGACTTGAAGGTTAACGGATGGTCGGAAACCCACGTTCGCGGCGACCACTTGCCAAGCTGATTTCTCCTTGGTGAATTCTGTTGTTCCGGACGATGTAGAACGGAACTTGTTGCGATTGGCTCGCTAACGCTTGATCGAGGATGTAGACCAGATTCTCAGGGCGGACTGTCTCCCAGTGGTTCACACCGATTTGGACGCCGACGAGAATGTCTCCGGGTCGGATCGAGGCTTGATCAGCAAGACCTCCCGGGGCAACTTCCTCGATGTAAAGCCCGCCACGGAGGTTTTCCGACACAGAGGTCAGGTAATGGGCATCGAGGGCGAGGACGCGAACGCCGAGTCGTTGCCAAATCGAGGTTAAAAGGTCAGGTTCCTCTTGCCGTCCCGGTCTCCGCTGTAAGCGTTCCGGAAGCAGCGAGATTTCACGACGGTCGCCATCGCGGTCGACGAGGAGTGTCGCGGCCTCGTTACTGACCTCTAAGAAGCCTCGTTCGAGATCAATCGGGTTTCGGACTACCAAGTCATTTACCTGAATAATCGTATCATTCGGACGAACTCCGGCGCGCTCGGCAGGACTCCCGGCTTCAATCGCGGAGACGATCACGCGTCTCGATCCTTTCCAGAAGCGTTCGGCCGCCACAAGACCGTGCCAATTCCCCGACAACCGCTTTGCGCTGAGCATCTCGGCCGCGATCGGCTTGACGTCGTCGATGGGGAGAGCGAACCCAATTCCTTGGGCTCCAGCCCGAGTTGCGACGTTGATCCCGATCAACTCGCCATCGATGTTGATCAAGGGGCCGCCTGAGTTCCCCGGGTTAATGTTGGCGTCAGTCTGGATTAGATTGCGGTAAACCTGGTTGTCAAGCAGCGTGACATTCCGTCCGAGCGCACTGATGATTCCTACCGAGGTCGTATTCTCATAGCCAAATGCGTTCCCAATCGTAATCACGGTTTCGCCAACCATGAGGTCATTGGAATCTCCAATCGTGATCGCGGGGAGCGGTCGTGTGCTCTCGACTTTGATCAAGGCGAGGTCCATCAACGGGTCTTCTTCAATCACTCGGGCGGGCAACGAGGTCCCGTTGTGCAGGTAGACGCGGAGATCCTCAACACGATCAACAACGTGCTGGTTCGTAATGATGAAGCCTCGATGATCGAGGATTACACCAGTTCCCATCCCGCTGACCCGTGGTCGCTCGTTCTCTTCGGCAGAGAATGGCCAGCGGCTCCGCGACTCGGCACGCTTCTCGCTGGAGATGCTCACCACTGAAGGAAGTGCCTTGGCGATCGCCTCAACCAAGGGTGTCCGGCGATTGGTGCCGGCATCAGTGGTCGTCTGATCGTGGGGAGCTGCTGCCGATGAACCCGATCGATTCAAGCTCGCAAGGGCGACGAGTACAAAGAGAACGAGGGTGGAGAGCTGCTTCGGTCCAGGCGGGAGCATCGTCTGAGTCCTCTCTTCGCAGATTCTCGCGGAACGCCGTACCGTCCTGAGATTGGTTTGGCGGGTTTGACTTACGATGAGATCGGCGAAGTAGACCCCAGCCTTCTGCCTCCCAAGAGTCCCTCAGAGACCATCCCTCCGACGTCCCGTACCATCCGGAGAATCGCCCCTGGGACCGGGAACTCAAGGCATCTCCGTGACCGATTCCAGCTTCAATCGAAGGCGGCCGAAGCGTTCGTAACCCTAGTCGGGGCTTTACCAGTCGCTCATAATGTGACTACTGCCTTCATCGAGGCAGCGGGTAACTACCAGCGAACTCTGATCGATTCAGACGGCCCGAAGCCGTCCGACCAGAGCCGTGGGTTCTTCCTCCGCCACGTAAAAAACAAGGATCAATGATCATGTTGACCGCAGATATCGAAATCTACGACGAGATCGAAACCCTGAAGGCCGAAGCCGACGCCACGATTCTGGCGCACTACTATCAAGACGGTGAGATTCAAGATCTTGCTGATTTCACCGGCGACAGTCTCAAGTTGGCTCGTGAGGCTACAAGGGTCGAGACCGGAACTATCGTCTTTTGCGGGGTTCACTTC
>CAZEAN010000216.1:0-6261 GCA_964510225.1 uncultured Isosphaeraceae bacterium | reverse complement strand
GAAGGGCAGCAACAAGAGACAACCGAGTCGTTTGGTAGTTTGTTGGTTGGGTTCGGCATTGCGTTAACGGGCAGGTTCGTTCTCTTGACGGCTCAATTCCGTTCGTACTTGCAACCGCTCTTTATCCTCGCCATTGTACCGTTCGGACTGATTGGTGCGATCTGGGGTCACCTTCTGATGGGACTCTCACTCACACTGTTTAGCGTCTTCGGACTAATCGCACTCACGGGGGTCTTGGTGAATGACTCGATCGTCTTGATCGACTTTATCAACAATCGAATTAAGAGTGGGATGCCGGTTCGAGTTGCACTTCGAGAAGCTGGTAAGCAACGATTTCGACCCGTGTTGCTCACCTCACTAACGACTATTGCAGCTCTTGTACCGTTGCTCTTGGAAAAGAGTCTTCAAGTCAAAGTTTTAATTCCGATGGCCGTTAGCTTGGCCGGTGGACTTTCGGTTGCAACCGTCTGGGTTCTTTTCCTCGTACCTTGCCTCTATGCAATTTACGCTGATGCACTAGAAATGATTGGCAATTCAGTCACCGACTCAGATCACGATGATGAAGCTAAATCGGCCGAAGATTCTATGTTTTTCCCTGAGGAAGGAAATGGTAATCATGGTCAGATTTCAACACCTTCAATCCCAGAACCTGCACATGCAAGTCCCGACGACCCGACGAGACGACCAGGTGCTTAAATATTAATATTCGTCAAATAATAAACTTTAGGGAGATTCTTTTCTCCCTAAAGTATATTTGTTTAGCGTACTTATTTTGATTCAGAAAACAGTGCTTCTTTCTTTTCAAATTGATCAATACTTCTATTAAGCCTCTCTTGGGGCGAATGATCAATGACACCACTGCCGACCGGTCTCACTCTGCCCGCATGTATGATAAGAAAGAAAACTCCGATTAAAAGCATACCAGAATTTAGCTGAACGCTTCGTTGATGGAGGCGTTCAAATCGGGAAGATTCAGTGGGACCGGCATCTCGTGCTGCATTAATCTGAGGTGTAAGTGAGTTGCCGCAGTAAAGACTTGTTAATACGATCGCAAGGTAAAGGATGATTTCGATTAGCGCTTGGACTCCACGCCATTCAGGGTAGATCAAGACAACCGACGTAAAAGACGCTAGTGAAACTGTTCCCGCCGTCACAATCCAGGTGTAATAGCGTGGAAACAGGGTCCGAACGAACCGAGCTGCCTGCGACGGTTCGAGAACCCGGAAGATAATCGGTGCCACCCCAAACGAGAAGAAGAGGATAGCCCCGATCCAAGCCGTCATCGAGACCATCAGGGTCGCCTCGAAGACCCACAGCAACATCCGCGAATCCATAAAGATTGATCCTCATTGATATTTGATGAACTCAAGTTAGCTTGTTAATTAAGTGATCGCTTAGCTCGATCGAGGTGCTGGCACTCCAGCGCCGAGTCCGCCATCGACTCCAAGAATCTGGCCCGTAATCAATGATGCTTCTGGGCTCAGCAAGAATGCAGCAGCGGCTGCAGGGTCATCGGGCTGACCAATTCGCCCCATAGGGTGCATTGACTCACTGAACTTACGTGAAGCGTCATTCTTCAGAAGCCCCGCGGTCAAGTTCGTTTCGGTCATCCCCGGTGCAATGGCATTGAATCGGATGTTGTTCTTGGCATAAGTGATCGCTGCGGATCGGACTAATCCTTCGATTCCTGCCTTCGCAGCAGCAATCCCTTCGTGATTGAAAATCCCTTGTTGAACAGCGACGGTACTGAAAAGGACAATCGACCCTGATTGTTGGGAACGCATCGGCTTAAGTGCGGCTCGTGCAGCATAGAATGCAGTCTTGAGGTTCAGATGAATCGTTTCATCGAACAACTCGTTGGTCAGCAAATGCAGTGGTTTTAGAACAACTGTTCCGACACAGTGCGCGAGTCCATCGAGTCTTCCGAAACGCTCCACGACCGCTTCGACAGCACCTTCGAGCGCATCGGGAACTCCCGCATCCCCGGCAACTCCCAGAGCATGATTTGCGCCACCCAGGTTTTTTACAAGTTGCTCAATTCGCTCTGGATCACGTGCGAAAAGCGCGATCCGAGAACCTCGATTGACGAGTCGCTGTGCGAGTGCAGTTCCGATCCCACCTGTTCCACCCACGATTAGAACTACTTCCGAAGATGACATGATCTTCACCTCAAGGCCAGTTGAAATTCTTATAACGAATCTTTTTGTAGATCGATCAGTGGATCGGTCAAGTCGGCCAAAACGAGACCTCGTACAAATCGCTATCTCCATACTATTGAATGACCGCCCCGAGATCGCTGTAATGCACTTGCCCTCAAGACAATTCAACGACATAATAGTGAACAAAACCATAGAGTTTCGCTTGAGCCATTCCGAGCGTGGGTTGTATTGTGATCACTCAGATCCGAGGGAAACTCCGAGAAGTTGGTCCGGAATCGATCCGTATCGACGTCGATCCGTGTTTCGAATTCGAGGTCTACGTCCCTGAAGTAGTCCGTCGCCAACTCCAGTCAAAGGTTGAGGAACAGGTTGTATTGAGAACAATTCTCTACTTTGAAGGGAATCAAATGACGAGCCGATCTACTCCTCGACTCGTTGGCTTCCTTTCCGAGATCGACCGGGAGTTTTTCGAGATCTTCTGCTCAGTAGATGGCGTCGGGGTCCGGAAGGCACTCCGAGCGATGGTCATTCCGGTTCGCGATCTCGCCCGGATGATTCAAGATCAAGACTTAAAAATGCTCGCGACCTTCCCTGGTATCGGGGAGGCGACTGCCGAACGGATCGTGGCCAAGCTTCGGCGGAAAGTCAGTAAGTATGCTTTGATTGTTGGGTCTACCGTTGCCTCGCCCAAGGGCTCGGACGGTGGGGCATATATTTCAGCCTCTGCCGGAGATATCGCCGAGCCCGACATCCTCCGTGATGCCTTCGACGCTCTCGTGTCGGTCGGCCACTCCGAATCTCAAGCGAGACAATTGATTGATCAAGAAATTGCCAAGAAAAAGAAGTATAAAACGGTCGATGCATTGTTGATGGCGATTTATCAAAATGCGAGTTAATGGGCAGTTCGCTTCGTCGACGTTCGGATCAAACATTACAAGAATCTACTTAATAACGATTCGATCACAGAGGATTCGATGAGCGCACGCGAGCCGATCATCTCGAACGGAAGACAACAATCCACTAATGAACTTGGTTCCTCGGATAAGGAGGCTACTTCTCCGCAGTGGACACCGGAGAACGCTGACGAAAAACTCCGCCCTCAGCGCTTAAATGAAGTCATTGGTCAGGGACCAGTCGCGGAACGATTGGGCATTGCACTTACGGCGGCACGGATTCGGTCGGAACCACTGCCACACTTGCTTCTTGATGGTCCACCTGGACTCGGCAAGACGACCTTTGCCACGGTTCTTCACAACGAGCTAGGCGTTGATTTGGCAATGACCAGTGGTCCTGCCTTGGCAAAAAACATGGATATTCTTCCCTATCTCACCAATGCAACGCCTGGTTCTATACTTTTTATTGATGAGATCCACCGACTCCCGCGAACTGTGGAAGAATTCATTTATCCGGTAATGGAGGACTTTCGGGTCGATATAGTGATCGGCGAGGGGATGGGAGCACGGACTGTGAACATGCCGCTGAAGCGGTTTACGATCATTGGAGCAACGACTCGATCGGGAATGCTCTCAGCCCCACTCCGGGACAGATTCCTGCTCCACGAGCATCTTGAGTTCTATGAGGTCCCCGACCTCGCTCGGATCGTCTCTATCAACGCCTCCAAGCTTAGAACGACGATCACCGAAGAGGCTGCCCTCGAACTTGCACAGCGGAGTCGAGGGACTCCTCGACTCGCGAACGCCCGGCTCCGCTGGGTCCGTGACTACGCAACCGCACGTGCTGATGGTCAGATCACCCTCGAACTCGCCCGAGAAGCGCTCACCATGCAAGAGGTCGACCGCGAAGGATTAGATCGTCAAGATCGTCGTTATCTTGAGACACTGATCGGAGTTTTCGGTGGCAAGCCTACTGGAGTCGAAGCGCTCGCCGCAACGATGAATTTATCAGTCGACACGCTCAGTGATGAGATCGAGCCCTATTTGCTCCGTCGCGAACTCATTGTCCGGAGCCCTCGGGGACGGATTCCGACCAAGGCGGCCTACCTTCACCTCGGTATCCAAGCACCAGAGCCGGTCCCTTTGTTTGACCTGAACGATCAACCCCAACTTTTTGAATGATCATATTTTATTAATGATCAACTGAACGCCTCCACCGCGTTTCGGAAAATCGACAAGCCATCGCCTTCGATGCTCCCTGGATCAGCAAACTTGCGACGGGTCCATTGCGGATGCTGGAGAGCGTTAAGATAACGCTCGGGATGCGGCATCAGGCCGAAGATCCGACCACTTTGATCTGTGATACCAGCCACGCCGCGGACTGATCCATTAGGGTTCGCGGGGTATTCCAGGGTTGGTTGGCCCGAATCGTCAATATAGCGGAGAATAAGCTGGCTGGCTTGCTCCAGTTCCTCGAGCGTGTCTTCTGAATCCGTCAGGAATTTCCCCTCAGCGTGTGCCACCGGAAGGGTTATGGGTGCGTTCGAATTCAGAAACGGCGTCCGAGATGTCGTTTCCGCGCGGAGCCTGATCCAACGACACTCGAAATGCCCCGAGTCGTTCCGTGTAATCGTCACACGTCGTCGTGAATTCGTACCACCGGGTAGTAGCCCGGCATTCACGAGGACTTGGAACCCGTTGCAAATTCCGATGATCAGTCCATCACGATCATGGAATTGCCGGAGACTCTCCTCAAGGGCCTTCAGCTTAAATCCGAAGATCCGTCCGGCCCCCAAATCATCACCGTAGCTAAACCCGCCCGGAATCGTGAGGATCTGTGCCTTCAGAAGCCGATCAGGCTGCTCGATGATCCGCTGAAGATGGATCGACTCGGGGAGAGCCCCCGCCGCTTTCCAAGCTTCAACAGTCTCCTCATCGCAATTCGTCCCAGGAGCACGGATCACGAGGACGCGCGGGGCAGTCATGCGCCGTTCACCTTATTTCAGTTGTTTCGAAACGTGGAAACATGATATTTGTTCGATTCAATTGAGGCAGTCAATGTTGTAACGAGAAAGCAACTTTTTAGTAATCCCCCGAGTTTTCGTAATCGGAATTTGCGCGATAGGCGAGATCCTGACGGATCAGATCAGCCTCAAAGATCTGAACGACAAAATCTGCGGCAATTTTGAGCCGTGAACTTGTCCCCTTGCTCAAGTCGTCCCGGGAACCCCGGCGGAACTCGACGACCCCCACATGTTTTGCTTTGTTTTTCACATAGTTGATGCCTGGAATCCCGTCAGCATCGCCTGAGATCAAAAGCGCAATGTCATAAGTGTCTTGCAGGGCAACCATATCGACTGCCATGCTGGTATCAAGTCCTTTTTCCGTGAGACCGTGCTGGAGGAGGTCGACTTTCCAGTGGCCTTCCTGGCGAATCTCGACAAAATCAGTCGCCGACTGTACCCCATGATAGAAGCGTTTCTTTCGGTCGAGGGCGCGTCGCTTTCCTTCGTACCATTCACGCGTTTCATAGAAGCAGAGATTCCAAGCTTCCTCGACTCGGGCATCTTGCGCAAGACCTGGTTGGCGTCGGAGAACTTCTTCAATGTAGCCGTCACGAAGCCGGTTGCTGATCTCAAAGCGGCTGCGGAGCCGTTGTTCCGCCTTTGGGTCATTTAAATCCCAATCATCCATTTTGCCGACGACATACCAGTAGATCCTGGCATGTTGGGCCGTTGCCCAGGGGGCTCCCTGCGCGAAGGTCCGTCCCCAGTGGCTGACGCTTTCCTCGAATATAAAACGGTAGAACGAGCCATAATCATCGACTCGCAAATTTAAGTGTTTGAGCACGCCATCAAGGTTGGAGCCATCGACGAACGTCGCGAACCGAAGCATTGACGTTTCCTTCTAAGTAAAGTTCACCCAAAAAAGAGATCGGCAATGAGTTTGATCTAAGTGGATGCCAGAACGTTGCGTTGCCAATGTGCCTTGAGTTTGTCCACGGAGAGATCAACAAGCGTTTCATTCCGAAGTCCACTGATCCGGAGTCGAGCCGGGCTGTCTTCGACGGGTCCGACCACTGAACCGATCGTTCCGAGCTTTACCCCTTCCATCGTCGTGAGGAGTTAATCGAGTTTGGCGGGCTGTACCTCCAAAACAAAACGGGATGTTGGTTGCGAGAAGAGAAGAACATCGTTTAGCCGGCGTTG
>CAZEAN010000215.1:0-6278 GCA_964510225.1 uncultured Isosphaeraceae bacterium | reverse complement strand
ACCGTCGTCTCCACCAGCGATCTGTTCCTGAGCAACGTGGCACGCGGTGGCGCCGGCGGCGGCGACGGCCTGGGCGGTGGGATCTACAGTGAGGCCGGCGCGAGCCTCGAACTGCGCCGAGCCCTGGTCTTCTTCAACATCGCCCTGGGCGGCGACGGGGGCATGGGCTTCGGCGGCGGCGTTTTCAACCAGGGCCGCCTGAGCCTGGTCCGCACCTGGATCTTCTTCAACGACGCCTCCGACGACGGCGACGACCTCTTCGACGACCCCCAGCCCTGATTCTGCCACCGGCGGGGCGGCCGTGGTCCACATGCCAACCACGGCCGTCCCGATGCGTTCGCCGAGATCGCGGAGGACCTTGCTCAACCTGCTCTTCAATCGTTGGTCAGGAAACTGCGCTGCTTCAAGTTCGCCATCGACCCAATCGTCCCTCTCTCCGACCTCAAATGACTTAGGTGCCTCCAACTTCGACCAAACCATGAGACAGCAAGGGTCTCCAAATCCAGCAAAAGATACTCCAGACTTGTGGGTAATTGAAAGCTTCCAAAGACCGTTTGCCCAGGCTCTCGTTAGCGAGACGGACATCCCGTGTCCAAGGTTGTGGAGTTGAACGGGGGTTAGAAAGAGGGAAAGGGTCGGCAGGAGTTTTTCTCCTGTCGACCCTTATTTGTTGTTCCGTGATCGTCAATGTGACAGCGTCATTTGCTTGACACTTCTTCTAGCTCAGGCAGCAGCGGCTAAGCGTCGTCGGCGACGCAAACCGAGTACCCCGACCACACCGAGGCCAACACCAGCAATCGCAAACGTACTCGGCTCGGGGACCGACGTGATTTGGGTAATCGTGGCTTTGACGTTGGAACCGTTTTCAAAGCCGGGGTTCGGAGTAGGGGAGCCTACGTTGAACGACGCGTTGCTTAACTCGATCTGATAAGTAACCAGGGGCGACGAGACGATTACTGGGTCATCCCAGGTAACCAAGCCACCCGCGTTGTTCACGATCGGGAGGAAGAATCCGTCCGTCTCCCCCTCGACAGTTCCCGACGGCACGAGCCCCGCGAAGTTGAGCGTTACCGTGGCGTCTTGAGCGATGAAATCATTGACATTCAGAATACTCTCGTTGGTCCAAATGCGGAAGAGGGGGAACATGATCGACTCACCGTCGTCAAGATCGAACATGATAGGTGCAGGGTTAGGTAAGGTCTCGATTACTAGGCCGGGGAACCCAGTGTTGACGTCGATGTCGATGTCTTCGAGGTCGTAGGTGATCGTTACGGCGAGTGCATTGGCAGGGACGAACGCGATGGCGATAGCGATGGCAGCGAGTGGAAAAACTTTAGGCATTTGTGTGACTCATCTCGGGTGGGGTTTTGTTTAAGGTAAGGGAGTCCAGTGTAGCCCTCAAGCTGAGTACAGTACTGTCATCCCGCTAGTAGTACGGTAATCAGGACGAATGTGACCTTTGAGCTGAGTACAGTACAGTGGACTCGATTGCAACAATCCCAACAACGACAGAGTTAGTGTTATCCCACCTTAGTTTGTAGTGTTTCATGTTGTGAGAACTCAACGGAGTCGCGAAAACGGATGGTCTGGTGCACCAACTGGCGCTACTCATGTTGCGAGAATTCAACAGTGTTGCGAAAACTCAACACTGGATTCACTGAATTCTTCGGACCACATGATGGGAGAACTCAACAGTTTGGTGCCCGTTTTCCGATCCCCGTCGCTCATCACGAGTCTCCTTTAAGAGACAAGTGATGGGGTACAGGAGTTGCGCTGATGTCGTCAAAATGCGCGTCAAGAACGGACGTACGCTCATGCCATAGCGGAGTCTGACAGTAGCAGGTCTCGGTCAATTGGACGCGTCCGTCATCGGTCAGCACCGCCCGTGCCATGGAGGCCATGATTTCTGCCCCGTCTGGGTGCTGGCGCTGAATGCTACCATCGGCGATCTTAGCCTTTAATCGGACGGCGGTCTCCTCCTTGAACGTGGCGATAACATGAGAGATCACGACTCCACGCAGAGCTGTACCAGAACGGAGCCAACGCCGCCCGCTGCAGCCGATACGAAAATGGGTCGTCCGTCCGGCTCCTTAAGGCCCTCCGCGAGTCGGTAGGCGGTCTTCCCTTGCGTCCCGCCAATAGCAAGCGCCTCGCGTTCGTCGAGACCCTCGGGGATTGCGAAAACACGGTCCGCAGGCACGACCGCGAACTCTGCATACCCCCCGATTCAAGGTTGGCGATGACCGGCGAACACTCACGGAAGTCGGAGATTCCTGAACCGACGGCATCGACCGTCCCCATGACTTCCATACCCGGTGTGAATGGAGGCTTTCCGAGACCGGGGTACCGTCCCCTGCGCTGCATCAGGTCCGCGAAATTGATGCCCGCGTAGCGCACCCGCACCTCGTCGGCGTTTGGTTTGGGTATGGGGGCATCGACCAGCTTGAGCACGTCGGCGTTACCAAAAGCTGAAATCTCGATCCTTCACATATTGACTGCAGTTGGACTTGTCATGTCTTTTCTCAGTGTTCCGTGTTCTGAGGGCTTCGGATTCGTGTACCAGATTTATAGTGATTGATTGCCCCGCGACGAGGCCTGCCTGATCCTCCGAGTGACTTGCCTGATCCTCCAAATATTCCTGGGATTGGATCTTTTAGCCAGTTCCTATCTACCCAAATGACGATCCGTGTTGGCGGAATTGAATCGAGCGGTCGGAGCGTTCCTTTTGCGACGCCCCGTTGGCGACGGGGGATTACGAAGCTGCTTGCCCGGACTCTGGGTCTATGAGACCGGTGCGCCGAGTCCGATCGACTCTTCGATGCTCGAACCCGCCGTTGGTATGATCCGCCAAGGATCGAAGGAGATGACTTGGGGTGCGGGGACCGAAGCGATTCGGGCTGGCGAGAGCGTCATCGTGAGCCACGACCTACCGGTTGGGAGTCGCGTGACGGAGGCTACCGCTGTCAAACCCTACCGATCTCTGGTCATGACGCTCGATGTGGCAATGTTGCGTAGCGTCTCCGATGAAATCCCCGGCGATTGGCGAGATGACGAGGATGCGCAAGCAATCGAGTCGAGGATCGCCGACGACGCCTTCACCAACGCACTCGGCCGCTACTTCGGGCTCGTCAATGAGCCCACCGGCGCCCCGGTTCTGGCGCCGCTTATCAAGAAGGAGTTGCACTACCGCATCCTTACGGCCCCGCACGGACGCATGCTCCGCCGCCTGCTAAGGTCTGACAGCCATGCAAGCCGCATCGGCGCTGCGATCTCGCGGATCCGGCGAGACTACCGAGCGGAACTCACAGTTCCCGAGCTGGCGCGTGTCGCGTGCATGTCGGTGTCGTCCTTCCACGCACAATTCAAGGCGATCACCGGCGCCACCCCGTTGCAGTACCAAAAGCAACTGCGCTTGATCGAAGCGCGGGAACTCTTCTTGTACAAAGGCCGGAGCGTATCGGAAGCGGCCTTTGAGGTCGGATATGAGAGCCCCACACAGTTCAGCCGCGAGTACCGTACTAGGTTCGGCGCCTCACCCCGCTTTCACCTGGCGGAGCAGTAACGTGATTCCCGAATGGCGTAAAGCTCAGGCATGCCAAAGTCGGCATCCCGAAGTGGGATCGATGGCCGTCACCCGCGTGTTGCACTTCCGGTGAGGCTGTTTCCCGGTCCGCTCCACCAAGCCGGAGGAGAGAGAGCCCAAATCACCAAATCTGCGGCAGAACCAATTTCAAACGATCGATAACACGTCTATCAATCCATGCCTGAAAGTCGCTTCAGCCATTACTGGGGAGACTTCGTTCGTGGCTGACGAAGCTTCAGTCCCTCTCCTCTGTCATTAGTATTGAAGAGGCAAGTAGCTATTTTGCATGCTCTGCAGTCAGGTTGCTGGCAGCATTATTGTCCAGGGTTGAAATGCTTTGACGAGCTGATTCGACGCTTAGGGCTGAGGTAAGCGCTCCCCTTCTCTGCTCCTCACTGGCTCTGCTTGCACTGATTCCGACCCTGGTTCGCTCTGAACGCCTCTCCGTGTATAGGTGAGGTAGACAAAGAGGCTGAGGAACGAGCCGATATATTGGCAGACGTGAAAGGCCATCATCGCTAACGCACCACCTTCGTAGTTCGCCAATCGGAAGAGGAGATCGCTGACGTTCTCAGCGACCCCGAGTGCTCCAAACGGCAGTGGGATCGCCGTGCTAAAGAGCACCAGCGGCACGATCAAGAGATGCTGATCCATTCCTGGAACGTCGGGGAACATCGCTTTGCCGAGCAGATAGAAACCGTAAACATTGAGGACGTGCGTCAGCGTGGCCATCAGCAGCGTCCCAAGCACAATCGGGAGTCGTCGGCGGTAGGCAGCCCCCATCTCGGCGAATTCTTGGAGAGAGTGGGCGAGCTTGGGTCGGCTCGATAAGCGTCGGGCGATCGGTCGGTAGATCATCGGTGTAAACGCGACCACCAAGACTCCGGCAGTTGCGACTGTGAAGAACCCGACGATTCCAACCAGCCACCGGACCTCAGGCTCTAAGTTATTCCAACCCACGACACCAGCGATCGACCCCAGAATGAAGAGTCCGAGCAGCCCGATGATCCGATCGATCGCGATACAAGCGGCCGACTGTGTCTTCTTCGATTGGAGCTTGAGGAGGTAGGTTGCCTTGATGACGTCCCCGCCGACGGCTCCTGGGATCACAATGTTGAAGAGTGTCCCGATGAACCCGAGCTGCATCGCGACCCAAAATCGGAGAGGCAACCCGAGCGTACGGACGAGGATGAACCAGCGGATGTACGCCAAGAGGGCACCGGCGAGATAGAGCAAAAAGCCAAAGGTGAAGAGGCTCAGATCCGGGCGACGCTGGCGGACTTCGTCAATCTGCTCCCGATTGAACCAAATCGCAACGCCGAGCAAGCCGATGCCAACGGAGGCTTTGAGCAAGTATGTGGCGAGACGCCGGAGGGAGGATCCCGATGTTGACATGCGTATTCTCGACGGCAAGCGGACAGCGATCGATCGACGGGAACTGAGAGGAGTTGGACTCAACGAACTCCGTTGAGGGGGGGCCGAGCGTGCTGGAGATGTCGGAGTAGTGCCTCGGCATCCGGCCGAGAGATTTCGAGCAATGAGGCGAGGGCAAAATCGTCTAGCTCGGGATTGATCGGTTGCTGGAGCCGACCGAGGAGCGGTTCCAATCGATCTGGGAGGAGTGGCGTAGGGGCGCGGAGCCGATGCTCGCCCCAAGGGTCACCCAGACCATCGAAACCAGGATCGAGCCAATAGGGCCGGCCACCCTCGCGGAGCAACCGTGCCATCCAGGTCTGGAAGCTCGGGGCAATTAGCCGAGGAGGATTCCCAGTCAGGTCGTCACCTGAGGTGAAGATCGGGGCATCTCCACCGGGGAGCCATCGGTAGGCCAGATCGATACAGATTGTCTCGGCTTCATTGGGATTGCCGAGTTCGAACCAGCTTTCTGGCTGGACCAGGAGTCCAGGGACCCGAGCGAATGGGACCATCGGGCCGATTGCTGAGATCGGATGAATCGCGGGTCCATTCACGGGGTAAAAGCCGTTCGACAGCGAGAGCCAGGCCCGGAGCCCTTTCGGCAACGTGAATCCGTGACGGGATTCCCAATCATCGAGCATTTGCACTGAGGCCGGTGATCGCAGCACTCGGTTACCGTTTGGTAAACGCTCTCGGACCGTCTCAAGACTGGGAAGCCAGGAGCCAGGGACACAGGCTGCCTTGGCCCACTGCCCGATTGCAAGCTCAAGCCGATCAGCGACCACCGGTTCGGCACTCAGCACGGGAGGACCTCCGGAGTCGCAACCAGTTCGTTGGTAACAACCCGTCCAAAGAGTGTCACCGGGTTGGCCTCGTCGATTACGACTGGTAGGAGATTTCCTGCCTGCCGGAGATTTCCGTCAAAGACGACGATTCGATCACAACGGGTCCGACCAGTCATCTGCGAGAGGCCGGTTTGATCAGAGTCTTGATCGGCGAGGGCAGCCTTGCTTGGTCCTTCCACCAAAACCTCAACAACCCGGCCAACAAATGGCTGGTTATCTTCGGCGCTGATCTTGGATTGGATTGCGAGCAACTCGTTGTTCCGCTGCTTCTTCGTTTCTTCGGGAACATCGTCCTTGAAGAGCTTATCCGCTTTGGTACCCGTCCGAGCGCTATATTTAAAGATGAAACTGTTCTTGAATCGAGACCGTTCAACGAGCGCGATCGACTTTTGAAAGCTCTCATCCGTCTCACCGCAGAATCCGACGATGAAGTC
>CAZEAN010000214.1:0-6297 GCA_964510225.1 uncultured Isosphaeraceae bacterium | reverse complement strand
TCCAGATCGCGCCATTTTTGGAACAAACGCAGACATCAGATACCTACAATTTTGAAACTGCCGCACTCAACCCACCTAATCTAACTACTCCTGGTGTGGGGATCTCCACGCTCTGGTGCCCGAGTGATCCCGACGCGGCCGCCTCCCTTCCATTAGGAGGCTACGACGCCACCTTCGATGGTGCTACCCAACAGTACACCAGTTATGCGGGCAATCGTGGCACATTCTTCCAAGACATCATTATCCGATCTATCAATGGCAACCTCAATGACCCCTGCTTCTCAACACTTGTTCGGCAGAATAATGGAACCATCTTTGATAGTGGTGTCGTCCCACTCGCTGACATCAAGGACGGTACGAGTACAACCTTCCTCTTTGGGGAGCACGCAGTCGGTGCTTTCCCCGAACTGGAAGGTGGGTGGTTTTGGTGGCAGGGTGGATTCTGGACTGACACGCTGTTTGACACAAACTTCCCGATTAATGCGCATAAACGAATGAGAACGCAGATCTATGACCAAGGATGGACCTGGGTCAAATACGAAGCCGCCTCTAGCTTCCATCCAGGCGGGGCCAACTTCGCCTTCGCTGATGGTTCAGTCCACTTCGTCAAGGAGACTATTGATACTTGGCAAGTTGAGGAGCCTTTTGGCGACCCTGTCGGCATCACGTTCGGCTCGTGTGGTGATTATCAGATGGGCGTGGCTCAACCTCGAGTCTACCAGGCTCTCTCAACCCGCAATGGTCGTGAAGTGATTAGTTCGGATGAATTTTAGAGCAGGTCTCGGCGGATCAATCCCCCAGATTCGATTCCTTGATTTCAACTTAAACGCATTCGCTTTCATTGTTTCATTGTGATGACTTCGACCAAACCGGCGAGCTTCCGTTGCGGGAAGAGGCCCGTTTGACGTAGGATGCCGGCACAGCCTGGGGAACCCATCGAGCCCGGCCAGTGCCGGACAACGTATTTCAACTGCTTGGCCTAGTTCCCCTCGATCTAAGACGTCTGAGGATCGAATTGGGATGAACAGTCCATCAGCAGCGTGGGGAGACGAACTTGATTTTGCCAAGGATCTGGCAATGGAAGCGGCGGAAGTGGCTCGGACTCGGGCTACTCAAGTGAGACCGCAAGAGAAATCGAACCAGAGTTACGTGACCGATCTCGACCACGATTTGGAACGCTTGATTCGCGATCGGATAGCCGCTCGCTTTCCTAACGATCAACTGACCGGCGAAGAATACGAGGCAAGTGGTGGGTCCGGACCGCGACGTTGGTCGATCGATCCCATCGATGGTACAGGAAACTTAGTACATCACTTGCCAATCTGGGCTGTGAGCATTGGTTTGCTCGATGCAGGGCAGCCCATCTTGGGTGTGATTGTCCTCCCGATTCTCCGGGAACTCTACTGGGCAACCCTCGGCGGTGGTGCCTGGTGCAACGGAGAGCCGATCCAGGCCGCCCCCGATGCCGACGGCTTTCACAACCAAGACAACGTTCACCTCAATACCAATGCACTCCGGGTCCTGGACTCCAGGACGATCCCTGGTCGCCTCCGGACCCTCGGTAGTTGTTGCGCTGAGTTGGTCTGGGCCTCCAGCGGCCGCTTGGTCTCGCTCTGCCACCTCGGCGAGCACGCTCACGACCTCGCGGCTGGAATTGTCATTGCGCAGGAGGCTGGGTGTCAGTTCGGGACCGTGGATGGCAAGATCCTCAGTTCTGCTGAGTTCGTTGCTGCAACACCCGTCAAGACGCCTACCTTTACGGCCCCACCCCGACGGTTGGCCTGGCTCATGGCTAATGCAAAGCGTCTTCCCTAACTAGGAGATCAATCGGAACGATCGAATAGTATCGCCATGGAACGTTTGACCGCACAGCTCCCCGAGTCGATCGAGGAACTCTGTTTCGTTCGCTTTGGTATCCAGTGCCGACGCTGGAGCGCCTGGCTCTTGATGCGCCGACTGTTGAACAATGTTGACCGTGCGCTCGTCGAAGCTGTCCGAGTGAAGGCTGGGTTGCTTCATTCCGAACGCTGGTGGTCAGGGCCGTTGCATTCCGGATTCTTGCAATACTGGTCTAGCTTCGATGCACTCGAGTCTTGGTCACACCAGCCCCCTCATGCCGACTGGTGGCGTGACCTCGTTCACCGGAGTCGCCTCCGAGGTGACCTCGGCGTTTATCACGAGGCCTTCTTGGTACCTCGGGCGCGAATGGAGTCGATCTACCTCAACTGCACCAACACTGGCCTCGCGAACTTCTGCCCAACCAGTACAGCAGAACGGACCAGGACAACCGCACGTGATCGTCTGGGGCTTCGGACAACTCTGTCATGAGCCTTCACCACAAGGAGGAATCTTAATGGGTTCTTGGGGGGTCTGCAGCTATGAAGTCGATGAAGCCGCCGACGCAATTGATGGAGCGTTCGAAACGGTTCATGGTAGCAAATACGAATCCCTCATGGATGACCGAAACCCTCTCTCTTTTGATGAAGTCCAACAGCAACTTGCGAATCCCGATACACTGGCTGCTGCCCTGGGATTGCTCAAGGATGACTTTGGCCCAGATCTTGAGACCTGGGATGAACTCGAACGCCTTGGATATTGTGGTGTAATTGTCCGGCATCAAGAGCTAGGAGTTCCCATCCCGATCGAGCACGCTCATCGGGCGATCGAATGGCTGGAATCTGAAGAGATCGACTGGGAACCACAAGCGGACCGCGACGCCCGCCGTCGTACTGAAATTGATGCACTGCGTCGAGCAATCGGCTAACAAGATCGATCTCCCTCGATCCTCCGATTTGCGATAACCTGATCGAAGCCCTCTGCACGCAACGTTGACGACCCCCAACCGAGGAAGGAGCCTTGGCAATGGTGGTGATGCCTCCTGGAACGTCGAACAGGATTCAAACCTGGTGGCCTGGTTGGGGCATCTTTTTCTTATCACTCGTTCCGACTGTCCTAGCGATCTGGCTTGTACCTGGGTTTGTCACTCAAGATGGCCCAGCACATCTATATAATGCGCATATTCTAAACAAGTCACTACTGCTTGGATCACAGTCACCGTTTTATGATGCCTACCAAGCGAACTGGCGGTTGATGCCCAACTGGGGCGGGCATCTCATTTTGATGGGCCTCCAATCGGTTGTATCTCCGAGAGTTGCAGATCGACTCCTCACCACGATGACACTCGTAGGCTTCGGAGCTGCAATCCTCTGGCTCCGAGGTGTAGTTGCAGGCCAGCGAGGATTCCGGACCGCGGCCTTACTCTGCGCGATTCTTGCGATCAATGTGACTTGGTTGTGGGGCTTCACGAGCTTCCTCCTTGGCCTCACCATACTCCCGATTGTCTGGGGGCTCTGGTGGCAATCTCGGAGACGCTTTCAACTCAGCAAGACTCTCTTGATTGGCTCCCTGATGCTGTTGTGCTACCTCGGTCATTTAGTGAGCCTCGGTATTGCTTTCGTCGGACTCGGAATCCTTGTGTGCAGCTCACCGCGGCAGCATTGGCGACAACAGTTGCTGACGATAACACTTGCCTGTACTCCAGTCATTCCTTTAATGATTCACTATCTCACAACAGCAACGGGCCGGAGCCCCTTAGAGCCAATCTGGGAGCCGATCGGGAGCCTGACGTCTCCAATCACCTGGGCACGTCGACTTGCCTGGATTGATCCGATTACGATCGCTCGTCGCGATATCATCCCGTTGGCAACTGGAGTCCGAGCGGGTTGGTGTCGACTCCTGGGGCCAAGCCTTTGGCTTGCTCTCGGACTCTGTACAGTCCTTTTCGGGAGTCTTGTAAAGGCCCTCGGCGACTTGCACAAGGATCAGAGAGATCGTCAAAACCTGCTCCATCATCAACAACGGCCTTGGTGGGTCCTTGCAGTCGTTCTAGGTCTTGGAGCTTGTTTTTCCCCAGATGGACTCGGGGAAGATCATGGCTATTATCTCGCGCAACGTATCGCCCTCGTTGCCTTGGTTGCTCTTGTCCCCGTACTTAATTTCTCTGTTAGTCAACGGCAGAGCCTGGCGGTCATCCTGTTGATCATCACTGCACTTGGTTTGCAGTCGGCGATGGTCTGGGACTATGCGATCGACTCCAACCGAAAAGTTGAAGCAATTCTGGCAACTGGCTCAAGAGTCGGGGAGCAACAACGAATCGCGACGCTCTTGATTGATATCCGAGGCCGCCATCGTGCAAACCCTCTCCTCCATGCTGACTCACTTCTTGGCGTAGGTACGGGAAACGTGATCTGGAGTAATTACGAAACCCGTCACTACTACTTTCCTGTACAGCTTCGAGACGGTCTTCGGGCTCCTTCCTCCCGGGAGTTCGAAGAAATCGCACGACTGGATAGTCCTGGTGAAGAATCAGTCCGCGCTGATCGCTGGGAGCGCTTACTGGATGCCCATCTCCCCGAGATCGACGTACTAATCGTATGGGGATCCGATCCTCCGTTGGACAAACTTAACCAACACTATTTCGGTCCTCCGGTACTTCACCCAGGTCATCCGGTCCGTCTGTATCGGCAGAGTCCAGAAACAGCCACATCGGGTATGACACCTAACCCGAAGCGCTAGAGCGGTCGTACAGTATCATTCCGTTTAACCACCAACAAGAGTTGTAGACCAGGGCCGTCATTGGCCCTGGCGGTGATACCACAACAATGCACGATTTTGCAGGATCGAATCGATTACTTCTTTACTTTGACATAGAACCCAGCAGCGTTGAGCGCCTTGACGGCGGCAGCAGGTAAGAAGTCTCCAGTCACAACGACGGTTTCCGAACGCGGTTCGGCTTCGACCTCATCGACTCCGTCAACTTCCGTGAGTGCCCCAGTGACGGCTCGTGCACAGCCGCCACAGCAGTTGTGAATGCCAACGAACGTTAGTGTCTCAACCTTTTCTTCAGGGATCTCCTTCAGTTTCGGGAACGAGACTTTGTCATTGTCGGGCGTACCGTGGTATCCCGCGGTGGCAATCGCGTTGATGGCTTCTTGGATTGTCGCGATTTTGGGGGCCGTCAACGTAACAGTACCGTCAGTCCGGTTGCACTCTGCGTCCAGGTCTTCAATCTCTTCAACAGCAGCATCGACTGCACTGACACAGGCACCGCAACAAAGATGGACACCCTTGACCGTCACTTTGGTGTCTTCAGCAATCGCAGGGGTCGATCCGAACAATCCCAGCAAGACGAGGCCGAGAAAAATACGCATGATGAAGCGTCTCCTGTTTGATAACTCAACGGACGACCAACCGCCTCACAACCGGTTTGCGAAGGATTGATCGCATTCTGTTATACATCCTCAATCGGGACCATCAAGCCTTTGACACTCTGACGCTTGACAACAAACCTGACGCTCTTCTTGAAGCAACTCAAAGTTGCTGGCGAGTTGCTGCAGCGAGCTTCTGGACAAGGAGATGAAATCCAGGCGTACCAAGGCTGTCGCAGGAGGCCCCCGATCAGAAGCCCGCTCAGCCCAGGGATCATTCCCAAGCAAGTCGGCGTGATCGCTTGGGCTCAGGTCGACATCCGGCGCATCAATGTGACCAAAGATCCGTCTACTCTCGATAATGAGGACGACGCAGCAAGGGTTAGCGGCCTCATTGGATCTCGATTTCCGTCTAACATCTTCGATATGCTAATGAGACACGTAGATTGTCCTGTTTCGACGGTGAGTGACGCACCAGGACGATTTTGAGTGGTTGGCGTACGTCATTTGGCCGACACGGCATAAGTCTCTAAGGGAGAACCGAGTCCAATGAATGCTGGGCAGGCTGATCGCAACCTTCTGTTCGGGATCCTCGCGTTGCAGATGGACTTCATTGAGCGCGATCAGCTAGTCGCGGCGATGAACGCCTGGGTCATCGAGAAGCAGAAGCCAATCGGGCAGATCTTGGTCGAACAAGGTGCGTTGGACGAAGCCGACGCCGAAGTCTTGAACCCTGTGGTCGAGCGTCATCTCAAGAAGCACGGCGATGATCCCGCCAAGAGCCTCGCAGCGTTGGAGCCCGCAGCGCCGATCTGTGTCGCGATCTCAACCGTCGACGACCCCGAAGTTCAGGCCAGCCTCGCTCCCTTCAAGGAAGATGACACCGGACCGTTCCTCCCCGCCAACAAGATCAAGCCTCAAACCGATCCTCATGATGATGACACGATAGCTCATGTGCCCAAATCCGCAGGTGGCCGATTCCGTGTGCTCCGGAAGCATGCGCAGGGAGGCCTCGGCGAAGTCTTCGTTGCCCATGACGAGGAAGTCGGACGCCGCGTCGCCCTGAAAGAAATCCAAGCCCGACATCTCC
>CAZEAN010000213.1:0-6310 GCA_964510225.1 uncultured Isosphaeraceae bacterium | reverse complement strand
CTGATTGCCCACCACGACCGCTTCGGCAGATTCGGAACCACTTAAACGAATTGCAGCAGTCGAAAGCCCACTCAGGCCGAGACCACTAACATCACTGTGCGAGCAGAAGAAGTCGAGACCAACCGGAATCATCATGTTAGTCGCCGGAATGAGTTGGATCAAGATAACAGCATTATTGCCGATCTCGAGTGTGTTCGGCGTTGATCCCGGCTGACTATACCCGTCGATGACCACAGGTTGCGTGATCCCCGGGAGAGAACTCTGCAACTCAATCGGCTGGAGATTGATGGGGTCGATATCAAACGTGATTAACTCAGGGTTCTCGATGTCGGGATTCGTGTTTGCAAAGAGAATCGCTTCACGGAAGCTCGTCAGGAAGTCGGTCGGATCGACAAGATCTTGAGCAGTGGTCACCACCAGGCTCGGCTCTTCTTCGATCACGAGGACTTCGACTTCAACCGATCCGATGTCAAGCGCAGCTCCTTGAGGACGTGGGACGCCCCGCTGATCGAATGCGGGACCATCGATTGAGCTGCTCGCATCGATCGCCGGACTCCCCTCAAGGGGAAGGAAGTTCGACGTGACTCCGCCATTGAGCGCAAGCGGTCCGAGCAAGGGGTCGATGGGATCTTGGCCGGTCCCGACCTGGTTCCCATCGACTCCATCCTCGATGCCGCTTCTTTCGATCGCATCACCATCACCAATGATGTTATTACTACCAAATGCATCTTCGGCTGAGATGTCTGGAGCGAATTCCGCAAAATTGCCCGCGACAATTGTGTTATCCAGTTGAATCAATGTTTGCAAACCAAAGATGCCACCACCTTCACCCGCCTCGCTGAAGTTCTGAGTGATTGTCGTATTTAAGAACGTGCCAGACGCTCCCGCTCGACCGATCCAAACCCCTCCCCCACTGTCGAGACTGCCGTTTCCCGTGATGGTGGAGTTGATAATGGTAAAGCTATCAACGAAGTTCGCGATTCCACCACCAGGAGCTTCCGAAGAATTGTCGGAGATGGTACTGCTCTCGATCGTGAGGGACCCAAGCCCCACACGGGCGATCCCACCTCCTGACCCAATGGCACTATTGTTGCGGACCGTCGACTCAACCAGCGTCAGTGAACCCTGGACAAGGATCCCCCCTCCACTCGATTCGATCTCCGTTTGCCCACTACGGAATCCACCACTAATGTCGACACGATTGAGAACGAGCGTGGTCACTTCACCGACGTCGATTACTCGATCAATCCCGTTGGTCGTGATGGTTGGGAGCCCACCAATCCCAGTGATGGTGAGTGGTCCCGAAGCGTCGTCAATCCTGAGTCCGAATTCCTCAAGATCATACTGACCGGGGAGACCATCGATTTCGGTTGGTAATTCGATGGTGTCGGGCCCGGAGAATTCCGCAGCAAGCCCGATCGCCTCGCGAAGGCTCGTGACACCGTCCAACGAATCGACAACATCGTCGAATGTATTCACAACGATTGTGGCCATCAGTCGCCTTGATTCCAAGGCTTCGACGAATCGAGGCGGCCCCATTCGCATGCGTCGGACAGCTCTCCGCCGGGATCGACTGGGCTTCGCCATCGTTTTACTCTCCCCGATACTCGATCAGTGCGCTGGGCTAAATCGTGAAAAGACAGCCCTGATTCGGGTCTGTCCTGTAGTCAACTTTAATGGGATCGGTTGTTTTCGAGACCGAGACCGAGGTCAGTTAGGACAACACCGATCTGTTTTGACCCCAAGTGAGCGTTGACAACGATTTTAACGGTTGTCAGCCTATTGAGTTTGCTCGATGCTAGATCGAGACAAACTTTTTTGAAGATTCGACTACTGGGTTCGGTCGACCACACGAGGGCCTTCGGCAGCAACAGTGGCGGCAAGTCCCGCCTCGAATGTTGCGATCGGCTCATAACCAAGGGTGTCTCGCGCCCGACCGAGGTCAGCGAGGGAATGTCGGACATCACCCGCTCTCGGAGGGAGGAACTCTGGTTCGAGAGATCGACCAAGAATCTGGTTCAACTGGTTAATCAAATCGAGAAGACTGATTGAGGTTCCAGTACCGATATTAACGACATTTCCGCCGAGCGGCTTTAACGATTCCATCGCGAGCAGGTTCGCACGGACGACATTGGAAATATAAGTAAAGTCTCGGGTCTGACTCCCATCTCCAAACACCCGAGGGCGAATACCAGCGCTCATCCATTTAATAAAGAGAGAAATAACCCCGCTATACGGGCTCGATGGATCTTGTCGAGGACCGAAGACATTAAAATAACGAAGACTGATCCCATCGACCCCCATCGTCCTCGCATAAACTCGGATGTAATGTTCGCCAGCCAGCTTACCCGCGGCGTAGGGACTCAGCGGATCCGGGGCCATCCCTTCATGCTTCGGGAGGGTCTCCGACTCACCATAAGCGCTACTTGATGCTGCGAAGATGACCCGACGCACTCCAGCAGCACGAGACGCTTCCAATACGTTGAGGGTCGCCGACGGTCCATTCTGATGAGATTCCCAAGGGTTCTCGACCGATCGAGGAACACTCGGGATCGCAGCTTGATGGAAGACGACGTCGGCATCGGTAACCGCAGCGGCCGCAAGTTCAGGGTCGGAAAGATCACCTTCCAGCCACTCGAACGAGCCACCGATCGCCTCTAAATTGGAACGACGACCGGTTGAGAGGTTATCGACCACCCGGACTGGCCGGCCCGAAGCCACAAGGGCATCAGCAAGATGAGAGCCAATGAAGCCAGCTCCGCCCGTGACCACTGCGAGTCTACGATCCCCCGGTTCCATAGTAACTCCGCCCTTGACTCCATGGATCGATCAGTCATTCATACTACGATCCCTCGATAAGTCAGTCCAGGGGGCGATCCTGACCCTCCGTACCCCAAACATTGAGCAAATCCTGATGCAATTCGCTGATATCTAACGTTGAGAGCCCGTCGAACTTAGTCTTCTTTATGTTACGGTCGGAACTGGATCATGCCCCAATCTTCAGGCGACCACTCAAACCCGACCTCTTTACGACCATGTGCTGGTGTGGACTGATAGAGGCCGGAAAGGAAGATGACTCCCCCCATTCAGGCCCGGACCTGGAAGCGCGATGCCAAGCCTTCTGGTACCCATCTATGTCTTCTTCCGGCGTATTGACCATCGACTTTCCGGACCGACTGCGTTTCTTTATCTGAGTCATCATGGCAAGCGTCAAGACACATTAAAGCGCTAAAAAGAACATACTTTAACTCAATGCCTACGTTGCCGAGTGCCGTAGTCTCCAGGAACCTTCGCGACGAGCGAACGCTCGACCTACTCTTCGACAGCACCCGGACTTTGGAAATGCTCAACTACATGCTCGGACGCCTTGCCTCCGTTTTATGCGGAGGCTGGCTGTTCGGAGTGATTCGACGCGTTTCAGGAACTGATGGGTGATCGTTCGGTACCCTTAGCAGAACTCGCTGAACGCATCGGGATGACGGCATTACTGTTCAGGAAGATAATAATCGTATTGGTCGATTATCTACTGCGAAGCTTGTATTAAGAGGCACATCACTTTTGCAAAAGAGAACTGATGACGGTGTTAGTTGTTCGGTGTCGCACTCAGGCAAATCGTTGAAGAGTGGAGGCGGCGGGAATTGCATGAGCAGGTCGAGTGCAGTAAGTGCCTTCGCAATAGCGACTTGCAGCACGACAGCGACCCGCTGGGAGTTTCTGGGGAGTGCGCCCCGAACACCTCATGCCACTGCACCGCACCTGATGGCACGCCCTCCGTGCCGAGTGCACTGAGCCATATCGCCGAATCATGGCCACTTCTGCCACCTCACATTCGTGAGGCGATTCTCACGCTCGTAGATGCCGCTCTCGACCAGCGACAGTTGGGAGGAAGGCAATCGTGACCCAGTCGAATCATCGCCAGCCGCCACAACAGTCTCCATGCTCCGAGCTTGCAGTCCTCGTCGCCGCGATTCCACCCGGACGCCGACCAAGTGTCCTTCAATGTGTGGCGTCCTGTCGCCCCAGCGAGTCGGTCGAACAGTCCTTTGCCGTTGGACGCCTCCGTGCTGCGTTTGCGCACGCGTGGGAAACGATGATCCAGCGTCCATTGCCAGTCAGTCAACTGCGCGCGGCTTTGGATCCTCCAGTCCCAATCAAGACCGTGCTGTGCTTCAGCAAGCTGATGCTCGTCACCGACGACGCTGAGGTCCACGATGTGTTGGTCGAACTCATGACTCATCTTGCCGACCGCGTGCGGGGACTCGCTGGATCACCGCAGCTCCGCCTATTCGATCTTCCCGATCAGCCTCCGAGTCCCAGTCAAGAACGACTCGCGGTCGGCGAGTCCGTGCGGTCACTGCAAGAACTTCTTTGTCGAGGAAAGAAGTATCCGACAATCTACGCCGACCCACCCTGGTCGTATGCCAACGAGGCCTCGCGGGCGGCGGCCGCCAACCACTACGACACAATGCCCATAGAGGCGATTTGCGCCGAACCTGTATCCGACCTCGCCGCCGACAATGCCCACCTTCACCTCTGGACGACGAACGGATTTCTTCGTGAAGCCTTTGACGTCATGGACGCATGGGGATTCAAATTCAAGTCCTGCTTGGTGTGGGTGAAGGATGAAATCGGGATGGGCAACTACTGGCGGGTGTCGCATGAATTCCTGATGCTTGGAGTCCGTGGCAGCCTCACGTTTCGAGACCGCACGCTGCCGAGTTGGATTCGCGCACCCAGAACGGTCCACAGCCGAAAACCCGGCATCGTCAGGCAACTCATCGAAAGGGTCAGTCCGGGCCCCTATCTCGAAATGTATGTCCGCGAGGAGCTTCCACGGTCGGCCTGGACAGTCTACGGAAATCAGGTTGAGCGGCGGCTCTTTTGAAGCCAGTTGCTTGTAGCTGTAAAGCTCCGAACCGAATCTCCGAAGAGAGAGCGTCGGCTCCGGAGGCCTGTTGGCGCGGCGGCACCTGGCCCTGAAATGCCGACGGTAACCCATTGCGAGGACGTGCCTTACGAAAACCGGTGCAGCAGCCTCAGGCGTGCCCGATTTTCAATAATTTACACGATTTGCAGTGGATTGCCATCGATTCTGTATCAGATTCTGTATCACGATTTTCGACTGTCGGTATCCTGAGCCAGCGCTCTGCGTGACAAGAGTCTACTCCGTCGGGTAGTGCACGCTCGCATCTCGTGGTCGAGCTTGAGTTGCTGGCTTGGCTGCACTCAAACGGCGTCGCAACCATCTGGAAGGATGCACTTTGAACGAGTCACCCGAAGAACCCAAATCGGTGCTTCCTTAAGTAGCCAGACGCTACCCTCGCGGCCATCGAATTATCCGCGAGTGCTTTCGCCTCCTTAACCGCCCGCCTCTGGCAGAATGTCGTCCAGGTCACAATCGAGTACACTCGCAATAGCAACCAACTGTGCCACTGATGGAACTTCCCTAACAGTCTCCCAAGAGTAAAAGGTCGGAGGTGCAACACCAATCTGTCTGGCCACAGCCTCCAACGTCAAGCCTCTCTTCTGTCGAAGCGTCCTTAGCCTTCCGCCAAACCATGCGAGTGCGTCTATGTGCTTCCCCTGTACCGAAAGACGTTGTAAGCGGCTTAGTCTTCCCTTATAGCGCTTCTTTCCGACCAGCAGCCAGTTTAGCGCACTCACTAGTCGTCCTAAGGCTCCTGGCGTGCCTCCAGATTCAGCATCTTTCGACGCACTAGCCGATGGACATCCTTCCTCAACGCCTTCCCCAAGTCTATTCGCGGCGTCTCGATTATCGAGGTACTGCTTAAGCACACCCGCCTTGTGAACTAGCGGCGCTAGAGCATCGTCGCCGTGAATCGGCCGAAGCGCCTGGATTTTACTGGCATAACATTTGAGAAGAGATAGAGCAAGCTCCGGCCGTCCATCGTCGCACAACAGACGTTCATACAAGCCTATCGCTCGGTCACACTCTGCGACCGCTTCCTGTACCTCCCCCCGGCGCCACGCGTCGATGCCCTTCTTCATCGACAGTTCGGCAAGCTCTTCTTCCTCGCCGGGCTTCCTTGTGGCGCGAGCACCCTTGCTTTTCTTGCGTCCAAATGATGTAGCGAACATATCAAGCGTCCAATTCAGTGTGCCTCTTTAACCGAAGTCATGAGCAGGCTGAGCACAAGGACTGTCCGTCAAACTGGCCATCTCACCCCAGCCCCACGACGTCTTCGAGGGCAGACGAAGAGACTAGAGCCTGTTATGGACTTTTCTAGTGTCATCTCATAACGTTATGGCATGAGCACTCCCCAACGCAAGCCCTATCCTAGCGATGTCC
>CAZEAN010000212.1:0-6313 GCA_964510225.1 uncultured Isosphaeraceae bacterium | reverse complement strand
CTCTTCCCAACCGCCTATCTGATAGAATCAGGGCTCTCGCGATCAACCGCACTCGAGGCGTTGACGATTGTCCCCGCCCGTGTCCTTGGCGTTGAGGAACGAGTGGGTTCGTTGGAGCCCAACAAGGCGGCTTCGTTACTTATCTTCGACGGTGATCCGTTTGACCCCTACAGTCGACTGCAACAAACTCTTGTCGACGGAGTTATTGTTCATGAACAAAAAAACAAATGATCAAAGTCTTTGGATGGCGCTCGGATTCGTACTGGTTTGGTTGGGAATGAGCTTGAGCCCGGCTCACGGTTTCAGTGGGTCACCTCGACCGCAACAGCCAACGATTTCGGAATCCATCCTCGCTGGGATTGATGAATCAGACGAGGAGCAAGACGAAGAGAAGACCGACAAACCTACAGAAGAGAAGGACGCCGACGACGAAGTGGACTCGGAAGCGAACCAAGAGGAGTCGTCGGCCGAAGATAGTCCCCTCGCGATTGTGGGCGGTGACATCCAGACTGTCACCCGAGGCGTAATCCGTCGCGGAACCATCTTGATCCAGGGCGGCAAAATCCTGGCGGTCGGCCAGCAGGTCGAAATCCCCGAGGACGCCGAAGTGATCGATGCCAAGGGGATGGTGATCACCCCTGGATTCGTCTCGCTGGGGATGAGTCGGATTGGTCTCGGATCGTCTGCCAACAGTACGCAGAACAAGGTTGCCGATGCGCTCGACCCGTATGACCAATACATGAAATTCTGCCTTGGGGTGGGTATCACTTCTGGTGCAGTACAGATTAGTGGATCGTCGTCCCGATTCCGCTTCTCGTTCGAGGCCGTTCCAGGGTCTGGGGCCGAGCAAGAAATCCTCACGATCGATGAGTTGATCGGTCTGCATGATGAGGGTGGAATCAGTGACGAAGAGTTCGAACACTTGATGGCCCATGTGTCTGACGAGGGGGATGGGCACGAACACAGCCATCCTTCGGGACTTTTCGAAGGACCTGCGACTCCTGGGATGACCTCACTCTTTGATGAGCGCTTCTTCGGCGAAGAGTTCCTGAATGGATTGTGCGGTCACTGTGCTGACACTCGGATCCGGATTCTCCCGGAACCGCTCGCCCCACCGAGCCCGACTCGACAGACTCCCAACCGCTTTGCCGTCATCAAGCTTAACTACGGAGATCTTGATGGCATGTTGGTGAGCGAGTCACCCTTCTACTCCCTCTCCGCTTCTGCACTGACGGGACCCTTCAATCGGTACAGTTGGCGGGCGAATATCGAGAAGGGAAGAGAGTACCTGGAGGATCTCAAAGCCTACGAAAAGGCGAAGGCGGATGGTGATAAGTCGGCGAAGGAACCACGGAATCCGGTGGATGACAACTTGATCAAAATGATCAAGAAAGAGGTTCCGTTGCGGATCAGTGCGTTTTCGGTTGATCAAATCAGAGATATGCTTGATCTTGCCGAAGAACTTGACTATGAACTCGTGATCGATGGTGCGACGGAAGCTTGGGTGATTGCCGAGGAACTCGGGGTTGCCAAGACCCCTGTGGTGGTGACCCCTCGAGCGCGTCGGTCCGCACAGCCAGGTCGAGAGACAAGCACTGGGAGTTCGATTGAGATCACCGGGATTCTCGAGCAAGCTGGCGTCCCCTTTGCGGTTGCTCCCCTCAGTAGTTCTGTTAGCCTCAATGGTCTTGCCGGTCGTGACTTGACCAGCTTGCCCCTTGAAGCCGCCTTTGCCGTCCGGGGTGGAGCCGGTGAGTCGACTGTCCTTGAGGCGTTGACGATTGTCCCCGCTCGGATCCTCGGCCTTGAGGATCGGATCGGTAGTATTGAGGAAGGCAAAGACGCCGACCTCTTGATTCTCGATGGCCCTCCGTTGGACTACCGGACCTACGTTGATCAAGCCATTGTGAACGGTAAAGTTCGCTATGATCGAGAGCGCGATCATGTCTATCCGGTCTTTGAACGCGGTGACTATTAAGCTTTTCTAACAAGTTTTATGGTTCAAACAATCTAAAAGGCTTCACTGCGGTCACTGCAGTGAAGCCTTTTTTTATGCGATTTACACGTTTGCGACCTTAGGCACGGTCAAAGAACGCAGCAGCAGCGATGCGGTCAACAAGGAAGTACAGCGATCAATCTACAATCGCATTAACGATCTGTGCGAGTTCGCGGCCTGTCTCGGTTAAGTAATAGAAGTTGTGTTTGCCGGTTCGGCGAGGTTCGATGAGCCGGCCGTGACGAAGAAGTGCCAGGTGATGACTTACGGCTGGTTGACTCGTCGAGCCCAAGTCTTCACAGAGTTCAGAAACATTGCGTTCACGCTCAGTAAGAAGCATCAATACTTGTAGTCGAGTCGGATCCGATACCTGCTTGAGGAGTTCTGCCGCTTGACGGATTTGGGAGGACGGTCCCTTCTCGGTCGACTCAGGTTTCTTAGGAGCAGCCTTTCTGTCGGCGCTTGTTGCTTTGGTTGACTTTTGAGCCATGAACAGTTGTGGTCCTGAAACGATGTTAACCCACGAGAGGAACGGATGGGTGTGGGGGGAAATTGATTCTCTCCTCTGTAAATATACGAATCCACCAACTTAGTCAAGTCTTTGGTCCACTTCTGCAACCACGCTGACACTGTCACGCTGAAACGCAACGAGCCGTAGGAATTTCAGATGTTTGTCAAGAACTAGTCACTGCACCCGACTGGCTAACATTTGATACAACATCATTTAATTGTTCTTATCAACGGCTGCATCGTTACTGCGATGACGCAGGGCAGGAGGTCTTTATGTTGGTCTTGAGTCGAAAGGTGGGAGAACGGGTACGAATCGGCGATGATGTGGTGGTTACGGTGGTCCGCATTCAAGGGGAGCGGATCCGTCTTGGGATTGACGCACCGAGAGAGGTGGCCGTCCATCGTGAGGAGGTCTATGCGCGTGAGGATCGTCCGAACCGTTATCGATCAACCGCCCAATCATTCGACTCCCAGTGCCACCGAACTCGGCCAGAGAGCAGAACGGATACTTGTCGAGTCTCGGAGCCGTTCGATACTTTAGAATAAGAAGGGGCGAGCCGATAACGTTGCCTCAGAGGCTTCTTTTTCCTCATTGCGTCGATGTCAGGAATCGAGTGGGTCTATGAGTTCAACAACGATTCCGGTCGCCGCAATTGCTTCGGAGACCACCTACCTTCGTTGCATCAATCCTCTCTGTTCCGCGACCCACTCGCTTCAGACACAGCAGTTTGCCTGTCCTTCCTGTGGTGACTTGCTCGACGTGATCTACGAGTGGGATCGTCTCGCGGTTCCTCAACAACTTAAGGAATTCGAACAGAGGTGGTCGGAACGACTCGACCCTGCTTCTTTCTCCGGTGTCTGGCGGTTTCATGAACTTCTTCCGTTCATCCCCCGCGAGCAAGTTGTCACCATTGGCGAAGGCCAGACGCTACTCCGACCCTCCAATCGGATTGCCGACTATATCGGACTGAACCCGGGGAATCTCTTCCTGCAATATGAGGGGATGAACCCCTCGGGAAGTTTCAAAGATAACGGGATGACTGCAGCATTCTCCCACGCTCGGATGATCGGAGCGCGTCGGGTTGCCTGCGCGAGTACGGGGAATACGTCGGCGTCGTTGGCGGTCTTCAGTTCGGCAACGGACCTTGGATTCCGGGCGATTATCTTCGTCGGTTCCGGAAAGATTGCCTACGGCAAGCTCGCCCAGGCGCTCGATCACGGTGCCCTCACCATCCAGATCGCCGGAGACTTTGACGATGCGCTGCAGCGGGTCCGCGAGGTCTGTGAGCAGCTCGGTATCTACCTGATGAATTCGGTCAACCCGTTCCGGCTCGAGGGTCAGAAGACCATCATGTATCGAGTGTTGGAGGGGCTCGGTTGGGAGGTTCCCGACTGGATCATTGTGCCGGGAGGTAATCTCGGGAACTCATCGGCGTTTGGCAAAGCGTTCCAAGAGTTGCTCCACCTTGGTTTGATCGATCGCGCGCCGCGACTCGCGGTGATCAACGCTGCCGGTGCCCAGACGCTCGATCAACTGGTCCGTAACCACGGACTTGCCTGGAACAGCGGTCTTCCTGACGCAGCAATTACACAATCATATTATGATCGCCTCGATGCTGAGAAGATCAGAGCCTCGACGATTGCTTCGGCTATTGAAATCAACCGTCCGGTTAATCTCAAGAAATGCCTCCGAGCCCTTACCGTTTGCGATGGCGTCGTCCGTCAGGTTTTCGATCAAGAGATCATGGACGCTAAGGCAAAGGTGGGCGCTGGTGGGCTTGGATGTGAACCAGCATCGGCTGCGAGTGTTGCTGGTGCGAAACGGCTCCGCGAACAAGGGATCATCGCTCCGAGTGATCGGGTCGTTTGTATCCTGACCGGTCACCAGCTCAAAGATCCTAATGCGACTGTGGCGTACCATTCCTCCGATCAAGAAGAATTCGACCGGGTCCTGGGGGCTCGCGGGATCCGACGCGCTGGATTCGCGAACCGACCGGTCCTGGTTGCCAATGATCTTGATGACATCATCCGGACCCTCGGTCTTTATTCGGAAGAACACGAGCTGGATGATTCCGCCGCACCAGAGACCGATTGAATCAAGACTGAAAAGACTGGGGAGTAATCTCGGATGAAGCTTGCGGTTCAAGGGGCAATGGGCCGGATGGGGACTCGGATCATCCAACTGATCGCGGAAGATCCCGACCTCACCCTTGAAGCGGCGATTGAGGCGCCAAACCACCCGAAGCTTGGCGAATCCTACCGGGATCTCTTTGGTTCCAGTCAACTCCAAGAGGGTGAACTCAAACTCGTCGATCGGCTTGCGATCAGTGTCGACGTAGTGATTGACTTCAGCACTCCGGAAGCCTGTGAGCGTCTCCTCAAGGGTTGCCTTGAATCGGGGACCCCCTTGGTGATCGGAACCACCGGTTGGTCCACTGCCCAACTTGAGTTCATTCAAGAGGCGGCCACCAAGATCCCGATCTTTCTCTCCGCAAACTTTAGTAAGGCGGTCTTTGTCCTTGCGGCGCTCGTTGCCGAGGCGGGTCGGTTGATTGGCAACGATGCTGATATCGAGATCATTGAACGACATCATCGATACAAACAAGATGCCCCAAGTGGTACCGCCCTCAGGCTCGCGGAAGTCCTCCGCGAAGTCACGACCGTAGAGCAGCTTGTTTATGGTCGTGCCGGGCAGGTCGGTGTTCGGACCGAGCACGAGGTCGGGATCCACGCCGTCCGGGGTGGGAGCCATTTTGGCGAGCACACGGTCCTTTTCGATCTCCCAGGCGACTCGATCGAACTCTCACACCGCGCACTCAATCGCGATGGATTTGCGCGAGGCTCACTCGATGCCGCGAAATTCCTCTACATGAAGGCCCCAGGTCTTTACACTATGAAAGAGCTACTTGGGATGTCATCCTAAGTCAGCTCGATCAACCTGGAACCCTCTGAGCCATCAACACAACAACGCCTGAAGTCTGATCCCGCCTGCGTTATTCCCGTTAACGCTCTTGGCGTTGCATTTTCAACCCGAAACTAGGAGACACCGTCCTTGTCCACTTTGATCACCGGCGGCGCTGGCTTTATCGGCTCCCACCTCTGCGACCGTTTCCTGGCCGAGGGGCATGACGTCATCTGTGTGGATAACATGCTGACCGGTAATCTTCAGAATATTCAGCACAACATGGATCATCCTCGGTTTCGGATGATTGAACACAATATCTCCGAACCCCTCCGACTTGATGATCCGATTGAGTATGTCCTTCATTTTGCCAGTCCCGCAAGTCCACTCGATTACCTCGCTCACCCGATCCCAACGCTCAAGGTGGGATCACTCGGGACTCATAATGCGCTCGGGCTCGCCAAGGCTAAGGGGGCTCGACTTCTCCTCGCGAGTACATCGGAGGTCTATGGCGATCCTGAAATCCATCCTCAGACAGAGGAATACTGGGGGAATGTCAACCCCATCGGTCCTCGGGGTTGCTACGACGAAGCGAAGCGGTTCGCTGAGGCGATTACGATGGCGTACCACCGCTTCCACAACGTCAACACCCGGATCGTCCGGATCTTCAACACTTATGGACCCCGGATGCGCCTTAATGATGGTCGGGTTTTGCCTGCCTTTATGAGTCAAGTGTTGGTGGGTAAGCCACTGACGGTCTTTGGTGACGGAAGCCAGACCAGGAGCTTTTGCTACGTCAGCGACCTGGTAGAGGGGATCTATCGGCTCCTGATGAGCGACTACGCCGAACCCGTGAATCTGGGGAATCCTGCCGAAATCACCGTTCTGGAACTCGCTCATGAGAT
>CAZEAN010000211.1:0-6370 GCA_964510225.1 uncultured Isosphaeraceae bacterium | reverse complement strand
GGGCCCAATCGAGACCCTGGCGTTCTCACCAGACGGTCGACGTATTGCCACGGTGAGCATCGAGAGCACCGTTCGGATTTGGGACGCTGAAGATGGCCGAGAGCTTGCCACACTCAGAGGATATATCGGCACACGGGAGGGTCTCGCATTCTCACCCGACGAACAACTGCTCAGGACGCTGAACTCCGGTTTGACTACACGGATCTGGGACGCTCGACAAGAAACCAAAGATATTCGAGACCGGCGTGACGCATTGAGTCTGGTTCACTTCCTCATCGAGAGAATTGATTCTGAGGCCGCGTTGCGAGATTCGATCAGCGGCGACGAGACTATTAGTGAAGCGGTACGCGAATTGGCGCTCGAGTATGCTGGGCCATTCTGAGCTACACCCTTAATGAAACAAGAGAAGCTTCAAGAGTAGACGAGTTTCTCAGATAAGCTGTAATTGAATACAGTCTCTGCTACCTTGAGATCGATGGCTCACTCCAAACGCAATCAAGGAATCGAGGTAGTGAACACATAACTGCTGGAAGCGCTTTAGCTAGAGTCGATGAGTTTGGTCTCCCCTCTGACCAAACTGCCATGCTGCCGAATTGGCACCTGGCATCAGGGCCGTACTTGCGAGCCTAGGTTCACCTGTCAATGTTGCAGGATCAACTAAGAACAAAGGCTCAGTCTCTGAGGATGCTAGAGCATCGATTCCGCCGGAACCTCTTACACTTAAATTGTTTCAGTTTTGCTCGAATCGCCCAAGGTCGTAAGAAATGGACCTGGTATCAGAAATGCTTAGCTAAGGAGTTAAGATTGAATGAGTAGAAAGCCTCGTCAGATTAAGAGGTGAAGGTCATGAGTGGATTCTACTGGCAGCAGCGTTGGGATCCGTTTCGAGAACTCCATCGTGAGGTTGGCCGGATTCTCGGCAATATCGAGACATTTGGACTCCAGCGTCCCCGTCCGTTCCCGTCGCTCAACCTCTACGACTGCGGGGATCACTATACGCTCGCCGCAGAACTCCCTGGCGTCTCCTCCGACGAGATCGATCTCTCGATTACGGGAGAAACTCTGACGCTCCGGGGCGAACGCCGACGCGCTGAAGGAGTCTCTGAAGAGCGTTATCGACGCCAAGAGCGTGCCTTCGGCCGTTGGTCACGGACGGTGACCTTGCCCGATCGGGTCGATGGCGCAAACATCAGTGCCCAATTCGCTAAAGGGATCCTCACCGTCAGCATCCCCAAAGCCGAAGACGCCTTACCTCGGCAAATCGCCGTTTCTACCGCGCTCTAGCAAGCAACGTTCGCTCAACGGGAGGATCAATTTAACATTGAACTCGTTCCCGTGACTCTGGACTCTAAAATGTTCTGGGATCAAACCGAAGGATCTTGTGATGAAGACGCCACAGCATCCGATCCCGGTCACCATTACCCGGGCCGATGGCGACCGAAATCGAGCCCCGACTCCGCCTCTCCCCGAGTCGCTCGAAGAGAATCAACTGCAAACGCCCGAACAGCGAACTCCGCAGCGCATTGTTCAGACGCCGCTGATTGACATTCATGAAGGTCCTGAGGGCTTAGTCCTCGAAGCCGATCTCCCCGGCGTCTCGGATCAATCGATCACGATCCAACTCGAAGAAAACATGCTGACGCTGCAGGCAGAATCCTCCTATGAGCTTCCCGACTATGCGCGGCCATTGCATGAAGAGTTCCCGATCGGGATTTTCCAACGGACCTTCATCTTGAGCGATGAAGTGGATCGGCCATCGATCTCCGCAGAAATGAGAAACGGCGTTTTGCGACTCCTTCTCCCGAAGGCAGAACGAGCAAAAACCCGGAAAATCGAGATCCAAGGGAACGAATCCTGACTCTTGCGGTGGCATTCTCTTGCGAAGAATTCGGAAGCCGGGCATGATGGGCAACTCGCCATCCCGCCAATTGTGCTAGACTCCCATTGGTATTCACCCCTCGTTCGCTGATCGATCGTCCGGAGCCCGCCTCTCATGGAGACCGAGAAGATCCTCTGCTTCGTGTCAATGGCCGTGGCAGGTCTGATCGCTATTCTATTCGGAATCGACATCGCAACCGGCTTCTTCCACCCCAGTGAAGGAGGCGCCGGTTTCTATGTCATGGATGTCCTCTTTGTCCTTGGTGCTGCCTTTGTCATCTGGCAGGGATTTGAAACCTATCGAGAACTCCGCTGAACTCTGCTTGAGACCACGATTAATTCCAAAGGTGTGACATTCACCGTGATCTTGTTAAGGACGCCTCAAGATCATTCGTTTGGAGTCATGAGGATCTTCAAGAATCTCGGGGTGGTCTGATGTCAGATTCTGGATCATCGCGGCGGTTACGAATTCCTCAATTGGCCGTGATCGCGGCCATACTTCTCATCGTCGGAGTGTTTAGTCTCTACCTATTCGGAACGAGGTCGAATCTTCCCCCACCGCCGCCGATCCCAAATCCCAACGGTTACGAGACGCTGGTCGAGGCTGCACTCAAGATCCGCGACCAAGAATCCTCGGAGTATTCCGACTATTTTGAAGGAGATCTTGATTCACTCCGGATTTGGGTCGATGCCAATCCCGAGATCGTCCCTCTCCTTAGAGAAGGCCTTCAACAGCCTAGCGCCGTCCCGTTGAGCTACGACCGTTCGGTCGATCTCACCACCCTCTACAGCCAAGACCTCCGAGGATTATCCCGATTTCTCGTTGCACACGAGCGGGTTGCCTGGGACGGTGGCAATACTGATGATGCGATCGAACTTTGTTTCCTCGGGATTGACGTGGCACGCCACGGAACGCGTCATGGCCTCCTGGTGCAGTACTTGATCGGAATTGCCGTCGAAGACCTTGCGGGCCTGGAGAGTCTTCGGAGATTCCGTACTCAACTTAGCGCCGAGCAGTCTCGCACGGTGGCCCAGCGGCTTCTTGAACTCGATGAGGAACGGATTACTGCTGCAGAAGCCTTTGCGTTCGAGGATTCCTGGAGAATCCATAGCCAGCCCCAAGGTGAGAGATTGAGGACCAATCTCATCCCTGGTTATGCACAACAATTATTCGCCACGCGAAATAGTGCTGAAGAATCGATTAAGAAAGCGGGGAATCGAATCTCCTCCAAGTCTCGACTGCTGGCGATCACCCTAGCGATCCGAGCCTACCAACTTGAAGGTAACGGTTCACTGCCGACAGCACTTGCTGACCTCACTCCACAGTACCTCTCCCAAGTTCCCCTCGATCCTTTTGCGAATCGATCGTTCAAATACGCTGTTTCGGAGGATGGGGCTTCCTTCACCCTCTACTCTGTCGGACCGGATGGAGTCGACAACGGTGGGCGACCGACGCCTCCTGAAACCCCCTACTCCGAGGATCCGGGCTTCGACTTCCTTCTGGATCCGTCACCAGCCGCTCCCTCGACTGAAGACGATAAAGAGGACGTACTTGAGACTTCAGTTCCTGAGTGAGCCAGCTTGGAGGGGAAGTAGAGATCGATTCCATTCACCGAAGTTATGCCGGTCCTGCTTTCATGATCGCTTCAATCAGCCCCTCCCAGGTATGCGGATCGCCTTCAACAGAGACAGGCCATCCGAGTTGACGGACGGTCTCTCCCGTAACCGGGCTCATGCAAGCGAGGCGGGTTTTTTGGGCGATGATTGAAGCGTGGGCCTCGATCGGGAGAAGCTGATGGAGTCGTCGCGCGATCGCTGAGCTGGTCAGCGTAATCCAGTCGACGCTTCCCGCCGTTATCCGTTCGATCACTTCTGGTGGGATGGAGTCTGCATCGAGATTCCGATACACCGGGACCTGTTCAAGCTCAGCGACCTCCGCGAGTTCATCTTGGAGAAGAGTCCGCCCTCGGTCGGCCCGAGCCAAAAGGATCCGACAACCCGCCGCTTCATGCCGAAGCGCCTCAACCATACCTTCAGATCGTTGGGAATCGGGAACTAAGTCCGCTCTCAGCCTTGCCTCAGTGAGTGACGCGGCAGTCGAAGGACCGATGGCGGCCAGCTTAAGATGCCCGAGTACCCGGAGGTCTCGACCGAGTTCTTCCAAACGCTTCAAGAAGAATCGGACACCGTTGGATGAAGTGAAGACGAGCCAATCGAACGTCTCCAAACGTCGGATGGCGCGGTCGAGTGGTTCAGTGTTATCGATCGGTTCGATCCGGATCATCGGTGCATCGAGAACTTCAGCGCCGAGGGCTTCGAGGTCACTGGCCGATCGATTGGACTCACTCTGAGGTCGGGTGACTAAAATTGTGCTCCCAAACAACGGAAGATGCTCGAACCACGCGAGGCGGTCCCGACGCTCCACGATCGAGCCGACAACAAGCAAGGACGGCGGTCCAACTGTCGACCCCGCTTCGGCAACCTGACCGGGCAAGTTCTGTAGCGTCCCAACAATAGTCTGCTGGGTCGGTAAACTCCCAGAGCAAACCAGCGCAGCAGGTGTCTCCGAAGGCTTGCCTTGATTGATCAAGAACCGGCAAATGGCTTGATGGTGCCGAAAGCCCATGTAAAAGACGAGGGTTCCGGGGAATAAAGCGATGGCACTCCAGTCGAGACGATCGGAGGTCGGATCGGGTTCGTTGTGGCCGGTTACGAAGGCGACTGCTGAGTTCTCCTCACGATGCGTAATACTGAGCCCCGCGAAACTGGTAGCACCGACTCCTGCCGTAACGCCGGGAATGACCCGGAATGGAATACCGGACGTCGCGAGGTGTTCGACCTCTTCCGCCCCTCGACCGAAGACGAAGGGGTCGCCTCCTTTGAGTCGGACCACGACCTTCCCCTGACGGGCGTGGTCCACAAGGAGTTGATTGATCGCCTCCTGTGGGACGGGGCACTTCCCTCGGCTCTTGCCCGCAAAAATCCGCTCGGCTTCCGGTCGACAAAGATGAAGTAGACGATCGTGGATAAGATGATCAAAAATGACCAAGTCCGCAGCTCCTATCGCTTCGGCTCCGGATCTCGTAAGGAGCCCTGGTGAGCCGGGCCCTGCCCCGACCAAATAGACAATCCCAGTCGACCGATTCATCAGAAGCCTGCTCAATTCCAACGCCGCGAGACGGTCCTTCCGTTTGTTCCGAGAGATTATAGCGCGAGATCGGTTGCACGAGTCATCAATCTCCTCAATCCTCTCTCCTGGTCAGGTTACAACCGAGAGATCGTAGTCCCTTATCGAGTCGATGCCGCCCATGCCTCAAAGCCAGCTTCGCGTTGCCATCGCACAAGCCCGAGTGCCGTCCGATCTCCCATCAGCACTTGATCGAATTGAAGCCGAAGCGAGAGCCGCCGCCAACGAAGGGGTTAAGGTTCTTAGTTTCGGAGAGACCTGGGTGGGTGGTTATCCGATCTGGCTCGACTACTGTCCGGGAGCGGCACTCTGGGGACATGAACCGACTCAAGCAGTCTTTGAACGACTCCGAGAAAACAGCCTGGTGATCCCGAGCAATGAGTCGGCACGTCTGGCCCGACTCGCCGGCGAACTTGGTTTGACCCTCGTTCTCGGTGTCAACGAACGAGTCGATTCCGGTCCCGGGCGTGGGACTCTGTATAACAGTCTCTTAACTTTCGGCCCCGAGGGAACGCTCCGGAACCATCACCGGAAGCTCGTTCCGACCTACACCGAGAAATTGATCTGGGGCCAGGGCGACGCGGATGGACTCCGCGTCATCAAGACCCCGGAAGCACGGATTGGGGGCCTGATCTGTTGGGAACACTGGATGCCGCTCCCTCGTCAGGTCATGCACGACCAAGCTGAAGATATTCACATTGCGGTCTGGCCTGAGGTCAGTGAAGCTCATCAGCTCGGGAGTCGTCACTATGCCTTCGAGGGGCGTTGCTTTGTCCTCGCGTCGGGGCTCATTGCTCGAGTCGAGGATCTCCCTCCAGAACTCCCTCCGCTTCCGGAACTCGCCGACGATCCTCAACGATTACTAAAGCGGGGCGGGAGTGCGGTGATCGGACCCAATGGGAACTATCTGGCCGGCCCGCTCTTCGATGAGGAGCGACTCTTGATCGCCGATCTTGACCTTAAGGCAATTGATCGTGAATCGATGACTCTTGACGTCAGTGGTCATTATGCACGACCGGAACTCTTTAGCCTCCATGTCGCTCAAGGTCGTCGTTTCACTCCCGTTTCCAACCCTGCTTCAAGAGCGACGGATCGGTGCTGAGTCCGCTCCTCACTGGATCGGGTTGAGCACCAGTCCTGTCAACAATTTCGGGTAAAAGTAAGTACTCTTCGGTGGCATCTTCTCCAGATTCGATGCAATAGATTCGACATGCTCCATCCCCGCCGGAGGGACCAAACAGGCAAGATCACAGGTCGCTCGGTCGACGGCATCAACGACTTCGTCAATTAGATGCACATAGCGGC
>CAZEAN010000210.1:0-6849 GCA_964510225.1 uncultured Isosphaeraceae bacterium | reverse complement strand
CGTCTCGATTTTGGTCGACAGCCGAACCATCATCTTGCTTTCGGCCACGGGCACCATTTCTGTGTCGGTGCGCACCTTGCCCGGCTTGAGGCCAGCGCGGCCTTCCGGGCCTTATTGACTGAGTTTCCGGTAATCGAGAGCGTCGGTCCTTCCCCGAGACACCACGCCAACTTTAACCTGCGGGGCTTTGAGTCGCTGCGGATCCGGTTCGTCGACGTATGACGAAACCAGGGACGATCGGCTGATGGTCCGGGAAGAGGGAAGCCGGCTGCCTCATCCACAAGGATCCAGCTCCAGGCTCCCAAGCGGTACATCCGGTAGAGGAGATCCTCAGGTTGTTCGTTGATGATCACTGGAGCCGCTCGACGAGTCATCAGCCTTCACTGATCTCGAACAAAATGGACCAACGAGAGATGATCGTGAATAAAGCAGAATCGTCGGAGGAAATCCTAGCAACGGTGTATGAGGTCATCGATAATTCCACGTTGTGCCACCGACAAACGGGGTAGGGTTCGCTTTCAGCCTCCGTCTCTGTCTCCTATCTGAAGCTTCAGACCCATCGCCAGTCGGAGTTCCGCCAAGCCACAATAGACAACCGGTACGACGAAGAGTGTGACCAGTTCAACACACATACCACCAAAGACCGGAATCGCCATCGCCTGAGCGACCTCTGCGCCGCGACCCTCTGAGACTAAAACCGGTATGAGGGCAGCCAAGGTCGTTGCGGTTGTCATCAGGCAAGGGCGGATGCGCCTCGCGCCGGCCTCAATGGTCGCCGTCCGTGCTGAAGCCACATCCTCTGGGCGTCGTCGTGCAAAGACTTGTTCGAGATAGGTCATCATGACCACGCCGTCATCGACGGCGATACCGAACAACGCGATAAACCCCACCCAGACTGCGGTGTTCAATTCCTCCCCAGCAATACCCAGTGCTATCATCCCTCCAGCGAACGCAACTGGTATCCCCGAAAACACGACGAGTGTTGTGGAGAGTCGGCGGAACTGAAGGTAGATCAAACCGAGGTTGATCAGGATGACGAGAGGGATGAGCCAGGTAAGTCGTTGGTTTGCTTCGATTTGGTTCCGGAATGAACCGACTGCCTCTAATTCATAGCCGGCGGGCAGTTCGAGTGTACCGACGGCTCTTGCTTCTTTGAGGGATGCCATTGCAGCACTTACCGTTTCCAAGTCGCCAGTGATTCCCGAAGGAGCAAATGAGACATGGGCCACGAGTCGAGCATCCTCACTGCTAATCGAGCCAGGGCCCCAAGTCGTTTCAATCTCCGCCAGAATCGAGAGCGGGACGACTTCACCATCTGGTGTTACCACGGGCAAGTCTCCGAGGTCCTCAAGTCGGTCCCTGAGACCTCGGCGGTAGCGAATCTGAATCGGGTAGCGTTCCCGCCCCTCGATCGTCGTTGCAACATTCGCACCACCCAGAGCGACTTCAATGACTTGGTTGACTTGAGCAACCGTCATCCCGAACCGTGCCGCTTGCTCCCGATCCACGGCGAATTCGAGATAGGGCTTACCTAAAACGACATCAGGGTTCAGGGTTCGGGCGTCGACTTCGAGAACTTCCGTCCGGAGATGATCGGCGACCTCTTCAGCAGCCTCCGAGAGTTCTTCGAGACGGTTCCCGATAATTCGGATCGCCATTGGTGCCTTGATCCCACTCTGGAGCATTACGACACGGCCCTCGATGGGCTGGAGTGGTGAGGCCGGAGTAACGCCGGGCAGGGCGGCCGCAGCATCGATCTGGTCCCAGATCTCCTGAGACGAGATACCAGGCCGCCATTGGTCGCGGGGCTCGAGCATTACATATGTCTCAATCATTGCCGCCGGGGCTGGGTCCAATGCTGAGTCGACCCGACCGATCTTGCCGAGCACATCACGGACCTCTGGAATCGCCGAAATCCGAGCATCCTGTGACTGCAGCACCTTCATCGCCTGGGAGAAGCTGGCGGCAGGGTACAGGGTTGGCATGTAAAACCAGCTTCCTTCGTCGAGAGGAATCCAGTCGTCGCTCTCAAGACCGAGGAATTGGTGCTTGAACCGGACGTAGCCAGGGACTGCGTTGAGATCTGTACCGAGGTCTGTCGCCAGACGATCGAGTGGCTGAAGCACTTTGGGGAGTCCAAACCAAGCACCGAGCCCAATAATGACCAGTAAGGCAGGTACCGCCAAAAAACCGAATTTGTGCTTCAGGCAGAAGCGGAGAACTGGTCGATAAACCGCGTTGATCCCCTTCGAAATAGGATTCTCCGTGAGGGGTCTCGGCTGCTCCCGAGCAATCCTATAACCGACGAGCAGACCTAGAATTCCGGCCACCCCGAGTATGACCTCGATCCGGATATCGAGAGTCTGGGCGAGCTTGTTGGCCCAAAGACTTACACCAGTTGCGATGACCAAGGTCGCTAGGAGGCACCCTGTGACCAGGCCGGTCCAACGATTGGCGCGTGGAGTGCCGAGAAGGAGTCGACAGAGTGATGGCACGAGGCAAATAGCCACGAGGAGACTGGCCACGAGGGCAAAAGTCTTGGTCCAAGCCAGGGGAGAGAAGAGCTTGAAATCTCGACCGGTCAGGAAGAAGACGGGCAAGAAACTAACGACCGTTGTGGCGACAGCAGTGACGACAGCGGGACCAACTTCAAGAGTAGAATTGACGATTACCTGACGACGTCCGACCGAGCCGCCCGGACGCCCGTTGGCTTCCCACGCAGCAAGATGTTCGAAGATATTCTCCGAGACAATGATTCCCATATCGACCATTGTGCCAATGGCGATTGCAATACCGGCCAGCGACATTATGTTTGCGTCAACACCGGTGTGCTGCATAGCGATGAAGGACAGCAAGACTGCAACCGGCAGAGTTGCCGCCACGACGAGTCCAGCACGAAGATTGAGCAGGAATAACAAGACCACTGTCAGCGTAATGACGATTTCTTGTGTCAATGCGTCGGTCAAAGTAGCGATGGTTTCATCGATTAAGACCGTTCGGTCATAGACGCCGACGATCTGAATACCATTGAGTGACGGTTCAAGTTGGCTGATCGCAGCCTTAACACGATCGATCACAGCTCTTGGGTTTTCACCGTGCTGCATGACAACGACACCACCCACAGCCTCGCCCCCGTTTCGATCAAGTGCTCCTCGTCGAAACGCTGGTCCGAGCTGGACCTGTGCCAGGTCACGGACACGGACCGGAATTCCCTCTCGACTTTGGACGACGGTTGATTCGATGTCAGCGATGACGTTTTCAGGATCCCCAGTACCGGTACCGGAACCAACAAAGCCCCGACCTCGGATGATGAACTCCATTCCTGACTGTTCAATTGTCTTTGCGCCGACGTCGATGTTGGCATCACGGACAGCACGAACGACCTCGTCCAAAGGGATACCGTGAAATCGGAGTTGATCGGGATTGACCTCCACTTGATATTGCCGGACATACCCCCCAATTGAAGCGACCTCTGAAACACCCTTCACCGATTGGAGTGCGTACTTCACGATGAAATCCTGGACCGATCTCAACTCAGCGAGATCGTTGCCAGTGTCACCAGGATCGAGGACGTACCAGTATATCTGGCCGAGTGCTGTGGCATCTGGTCCGATCGCTGGAGAGACTCCCTCGGGAAGCGTTCCCCCGATCGTCGAGAGTTGTTCGGCGACTCGAGAACGAGCCCAATAGAAGTCAGTTTGGTCGGAGAAGGTGACTTGCACAAAGCTGAAACCGAAGAGACTCTTGCCTCGGACGCTCTCGGCTCCTGGTACAGCAAGGAGGTCGATAGAGAGTGGGTAGGTAACTTGGTCTTCGATATCCTTAGGGGACCGTCCTGGCCACTCGGCGAGTACGATCACTTGGTTCTCACCGACATCGGGGATCGCGTCGATTGGTACCGTTTTCGTACATGTCCAACCGTAAATCACCAGACCAGTTGCCAGGATCAAGACAAGTGGCCATTCTTTCACAGAGAACGAGACGAGCATACGCAACATCGAGACTCCAGCGTTTCGCCGAGGAGTAGGACATAGATGGGGGTGATGTTTCGTCAGTGGCGATCAATCATCCCGACCGGACGTTGCTTCCGGACCGGCGATGGCAAACGTCCTAATGGGGGCACCGCATGTGAGCATTTCGGCGCCATAATAGGGATTCCGGAGATCCTCGTCCGCCTGGAGCCAGTCTCCACCACCTCCAACGACCATCGGGCAATAGTACTGAATCAGTGGTGTCGAAGACCCGACACCTCGGAACTTGGAGGCAAGGCGAATCGCCGCATCGCTGATTGGTTTAAATGCCTCGCGGGATTGGGCAATTTTGGGCTGAATAAGTGTCTCCGCATCTGTGGCGAGAGCCTCGGCTAATTCAGTAATTGTTCTCGGAAGGACGTCATCGTCGGCCAAGTAACGGGCCGAGGTAATTAGGGCGTTGACTTCGGTATCGACCACTGGTCGATCGGCCGCAAGAGTTGCCTGGATGTTGAGATAAGCGCCGTAGAGTCGTTCGAGCGTTCGACCCGCCTCCCCGGCGAGTGTCTGTACTTCCCCTTCGGCAACTTCAAGGGGTCCGATGGGCTGATCTCCGTCGTGAGCAGGCGTTCTGAGCAAGGCTCGAGTTGGGTCAATGACAGACGGGTTCCCGGCAAGCTGCATCTGTGAGTCGATCAGGAAGTTTCCTTCAAGGGCAACCTGTTCTCCGACATCAATCCCCTCAAGCACGACAGCGAGTTCTGGGGTCACTGGTCCAAGTGTCAGTGCTCGGATCTCGAACCGTCCTGGTTCGGTTTCAACGTAGGCCACGCTGTGGTCACCGGCCATCAGTACTGCTCTTCGAGGAACGACGACAGCCTCGGGTCTGGGTATAGGTGACGGAGCGTATCCGTACTCAGCGGTTGAGACAAGGTCCATGCCACAGACCGGGCATTCGCCAGGCTCTTCGCGGATGATCTGCGGATGCATCGGGCTGATCCACTTGCCCGCGAGTTCAGCATCGTAAACTTCACCTTGCGGGCCGATTGGCACTGTGACCTTCGCGGTTGCGTAGTCTCCAGGGCGGAGGTGCCCGTTAGGATTTGGCATTTCAACCCGCACACTCACTGTTCGTGTCTGGGGATCGACGACAGGATCAACAAACGCCACCCGGCCCTCGAACTGTCGGCCAGGGATCGATCGGATGGTTGCGGTGACTCGTTGTCCGTACCGAATGGCGGAGGCGTCTTCAGGGAAGAGTTCGAGCATCAGCCAGACAGTCGAGAGGTCGGCAATGGTGTAGATCGGATCACCAACTTTAACGTATTGCCCTTCAAGACCCATTCGCTCAACGACAGTTCCACCAATCGGTGTGTAGGTTGTTAATCGAGTTTTGGGTTCGCCCGAACGATCGAGTGTCGCAACCTGTTCCTCGGTCATCCCGAGTTCCAGAAGGCGTTGGCGAGCATCGTCGACGAGCCGGCGCTGGAACCGTCGTGCTTCTGGTAGGACAGTGCTACCGAGGTTCCTTAGTCCTTCCAGACTTTCGAGGTACTCCCCTTGGGCAGCATAGAGTGCTGGGCTATAGAGGACGAATAAGTGGTCTCCCTTTGCTACTTCAACTCCCGTGTAATCGGCGAACATCTCCTCAATCCGGCCTCCTACATAAGCGGCTATCGTGGCATAGCGGCTCTCATCAAACCGAATCAAACCAGGGGCCCGTATCGTCCGCTCAACGACAGTCCGCTCAGCATCGATGGTTTGAATCCCTGCGACTCGTCGAGCAACCGGATCGATGGCGATACTTGTTTCGGATTGGTTTTCTGTTCCACCTTCTCCAGTAGCAACCGAAACCAGTTCCATACTGCAGATGGGGCAACGACCACTCTCAGGTTGTCGAATCTGGGGGTGCATTGGGCAGGTATGCTCAGACGCCTGTGGTTGAGTATCGTTGACTACCGGCTTCATCGCGCCAGCTTCAATCCAACCTCGCCGCTGTGCGAATCCGAGTGCCCAAATCAACCCCAGGCCAACAGCAAACGTCAGGGCAGCGTGTACGATCGATCGAAGCCACCACCAGCGATTTGGATTAGTTGTTGGTGTTGCGGCCTCCGGTCGAGGTGTTGTCGCCATCGGGCGATCGTTCAGTGTCGTCATCATTCTCCCTCGAAGTAGGCTCCCTGGGGTCAACGCCTGGTATGTTAGAAAGAGAAGACCCAACAGCTTGTTCGAGTCGGGCTAGAGCAATTGCCATTCGACCAACAGCCGTGAAATACTCCGACTCGAGGGCAACGACAGTCCGGAAATCGTTGGCGACACGATCGAAGTCTACTCCTCCCTCGGGGATTCGGTAAGCTCGACGATCGGCTTGGAGTGTCTGACGAGCCCTCGGTAGGATGGAGTCTTCGAACAATCTTACGGTATCATAGGCAGCGTCAGCCTCGAGCTTAAGCGCCGATACAAGCTCCTCGGTTCGCCGGAGCTGCTCTTCAAGATTCGCACTTGCCGCTCGGGCTTCAGCTCTTGCCTGGTGCTCGATTGCGTCATACTTGCGTTTCCAGATTGGTAAATCGATGCCGAGGCCAAACGAAAATGCATCGCGTCCTACTTCAACAACCGTTGATGGGGGGCGGTTACCGTCGATAAAGATATACTGAAAGCTGGCTGTTAGATCTGGAACACGACGCAATTGGGCGACCTCAATACCCCAGCGGCTGGCTTCCTTGCCCAGCATGGCGGAGAGCACTGCAGGTTGGCGTTCGCGAGCGACTCTGATTAACTCAGCCAAATCCCAACGGTGGTAAGCAACCTGAATCGATTGAGGAACCTCAGGCGACTGGCCAGGAGCCCGATTGAGTAGGGCGACCAGCTCCGCTTG
>CAZEAN010000209.1:0-6862 GCA_964510225.1 uncultured Isosphaeraceae bacterium | reverse complement strand
GCATGAGAGAATCCTTCACAAGGAGAAGCGTCTGAAGGTTGGGTGGTGAAACGGTTGAAGGTTGGGAAAAGCCCAAGACAAAAGGAGCTGGCGGACCACGTAATGAGTCCGACAAACCGGACTGAGGTCAAGAAAAAGAACGACCGCCCAAGAGTAGCTGAGCGATCGTTCGACCGACAACACAGTGTGTGTCAGTAACAAACATGTTGTGATCAGCGGCGAGAGAGCCTTTCGATCTGATCAAAGCGCGAAGTGACCAACAAAGCTACTCCGGCAGTTTGGATCATTCCAAGTGCTCTTGAGGTCAAGTCCGCTGAATTTGTGGCTCAGGGTGTACGCGGGAGTTGCTTCAACGCCTTCTGAGAGTGGAGGGTATGCAACCACTTCGTTACCACAGATGCAGTCGATTGGCTCAAGAGTACGGGTTGCAATGGAGGCAAAACCGACAGCATCGAAATAGGCCGGGGGCGTGATCGGCATCTTGTGGAGTTTATGGGCTGGACCGCTCGGTTTGTGATCGTGTTGGATTGACTCGATCGTCAAATCCATCTCTGTTGTCTTCACTGCGACGATGTTGGAGAGTCGATCACCGGCAAGTTCTTTCGCCATTGCCAGAAGAGCGTCGGCCTGTTTCGAGTTTGCTCGCTGGTCAATGATCACCACAGCCTCGGCTCGGCTTTCTTCATCTTCCGAGAAAGTGGTGGAACCTCGGAGCGCTGCTGCCACACAGAGGCCGCTGAGGTCGACACCTTGGAACGAACCATCAGTGACTTTCCAGGCCATTACGGCCCGGTCACCAACGATGAACACTTCAGCGTTCGAGAAGCAAGGACCGGTGTAAACATCAGCAGTCCGAGCTTCAAGATAGTCCCCTCGGAGACTCGCCGGCTCGTTGGCATCGGATTGAACCACGGGGAGGAGTGTGCCACAGAGGGCAATCAGAGCCATTCGCATCGCGGTCTTCTCCTGTGCTTTTGATAATCTGGAGGAATTGGATTCGGCAATTGAATGCCCGGTTTAGGCATTCAATCAGATGGTGCCAGTTTCCAACTGACTCACGTCCGATTATTGAAGAGGAACTGCACGCCCGTCAAGCGCGACACTCGGAGAGGCGTAACGGCGACCCTTTTCATTTCCTAACAAAAACCTAAGACAGCAAACGACCAAAGTCCCCGCACAGAGAGATAAAGCGGGGACCTTGGGGCGGTACTTCTGAGAGATTCAACAAACTAATAAGTTGCTTTAAATGCGTACCAGCAAGTCGTTCAGGAAGCTGATTTATTCACCACCGGCAATGAGTTTAACCAAGCCTGAGACGACAGTGGTATCTCCCTGGAAACTGTTGAGGTTCCGGACGACGTCCATCGTAATGAAGGCAAGAACCATCAAAAGGACAGTCGCGGTACTAAGAATTCCAACCCAGAGACCTCCCCAAGGGGCTGCGTTTGCCTCAGAGAGCAATCCGGCACGACCCTGCGTCGTCGAGGTCGAGGGAGTCGAAGTCAGGGATTCTTCACCGAGGCCACTTCCGCTAAAGCCTGGAGTGCTTTCTTCAGACCTGGCCATCTCCACCAGATCTTCGTCATCGTCATCTTCAAAAACCGGTGCAGCCGCAGCGGGCGAGGCCCCCATCGACGTCTTGGCGCTGTCGTCGACGTCATCCTCGTCAACCGCGAAGACCTCGGAACCCGAGTCAGAGTCGCTGTCGCTGAGTTCGAAGTCGCTCTGGATATCGAGCTGAACAGTCTGGTTCTCACCGCTATCGAAGGCTTCCACCTCAAAGTCGGTATCTTCGAATATATCCTTCGGGCCCTGATTCCGAGTCGGCAAGGCTGTCTGAGAGGGATCAGAGACTGGACTCGTGGAGGGCAAGGATGTTGCCGACGGATCACCCTGGATCGGGAGTGAGGTCGCGGAAGGGTCACCCGATCCGAACGACTCATCTACCAGAGGTTCCAGTTCAAACCCTTCGTCGAGTGCCCCATAGTTCTGGAGGACGGGGCCCGAGTCGTTTGGCCGCGCCACCCCAACACCAGAGGTTGAGGGGTCGACACCGGTGACGTCAGAATCGCTCGGCCGGAGACCTTGGGTGGGATCGAAGAGTTCTTCACTGCCGTCCAAAGCAGTCAATTCGAAGTCGCTCCCGGATTCTGGTTGAAGAGCATCGATGACGCTAGAAGGAGTGAGTTCGAAGTCACTTCCTTCATCATCGCTGTCCGAGCCCCCGACCGAGGAAATCGGGCTCGATCGAAGGGTCGTTTCACTGCTCGGATCAGAATCATCATCGGCCAGTTGCGGGAACGCCTCGATCGCATCGGACGAGCCTTCCCGAACTAAGGTGACGTCATCGGTGTTGTCGCCGGCCCCCGGGGCGATCGGAATCTCGGCCGAGGAAAGCCGAACGTCGGAATCGCTCGCTCCCTTGGGCTGATCTTCGGGAACCAATCGGACATCGGAATCACTCGGTTGCTTATCGCCAGGTGTATTCATGCCAATAATCTGTGCATTGGGGCCAGCCGACGCGAAAGTCGCGTCGGCGATGGTCTGATGATCAACGGAATCATCAGGGTCTATGGATGGTGATTGTGAACTAGAGCCACTCCTCGCGTCGAGGTTGTATTCTGAAAGTTCCGGGGTTCCGGACTCTGTGTCGAAAATTCCCTCGGAAGGAAGCTCTCCGAAGGAGTCATCGGCCGAGAGATCACCCGAAGGACCCTGCGGCAGTTCGAGGTCCGAGAGAGAGAGATCAGGATTACTCCCCATCCCGGTCCGTCGAGCTAGCTCGTCGATGTACGAAACTTGAAACCTCCAAGAACCGCTGTCCAGGAAGGCCCGCACCTCACGACGCTGGGCCTTGGACTTGAGTTGCTCGGCGTCCATACCTAAGACGCGGGCGGCCTCTTCGAGGGTGTAAAACTGAGCCATCGTGGACGTACTCCTCGCTTCTGGCAGTACAACTTGAAAATGGCTGAGAAAGAATCCGTCGATTTCAAGGAAAAATGAATCGATCGATCGCTATCGAGCCATGTCCTGCGGTGCCACGTGCGACAGTCAGAAGGTCGGAGCAGTGATGCTGGAGGGTGAGTTGATCTGGGAACACCATCCGGGGATCGTCCTACCTTCGAATGCTAGCGACTTGGCCCCGCTGCTCGGGGACGCGAAACCATGGCTTCAATCGAGGCCACTTCGGGGGGAAGATTGTTGTATTCGGAGAGCTTCAAATCGGCCCCAAACTGGCGTGCTGCCTCGAGTTTGAGTGATCCTTTGAAGCCGTCGATCTTGTACAACGCCATCGCACGCGTACGCGTGTCAATTAAGACAAGTCGAGTCCCGCCCGGGTCTCCTTCCATCGGGACTGTCAGACTCAATAACCCGCTCGCTGATGCTGGAAGGCCCCCAGATTGGACTTGTGCTTGCACCTTCGGGAGTCTGCCAACACCAAATAGTAAGACCGTAAGCAACACGCCCAAGAAAAGACCTGGAAGACCGTATCGAAAGAATCCCGGACCGAAAGGTCGTCGATCTTTGGATTCGGTTTGTGTTGTGATCGGAGACATACTCACCTCCTTGCGATTCTGATCCGATCAAAGGTGATGAATTGCTCAGCTAAACGGCAACGGATTACAACGGGCAGTCCGAGGAAGGCCGATCGCTGTTTGGTCCGAACAACTGATCAATGTTTCAAGAGTCTATCACACTACAACAGAAGCCGTTGGCAACCTGACATGACCAACGCGCTCAGTTGGAGAAGTATGATCCTCTGTGTGATCAGACAATCCTCCAGTTCGATTATATCGGGATAAACCAGAGATGCAATAGGATCAGGAATCCAGGGAATTCAGGCTGATTCTACGACTTCGGACGTCCATGAGACGTCGATGAGGTGCACGATTCCCTGAGCTTCGACCTTGCCCCGTTGAAGAGCAAATGTTGAACTACGTATCAAGGCAAGATGAATCTGCATTACAGTAGCAATCGTCCGATTCAGAACTGTCACCAGAGTCAGGAAGCATCAGCAACTCGGAACAAGTTGGCGCTGCAACAGGAGATCCGCGATGGTAAGCGTTGAACGACGACTGGATCGTAAGATGTCAAACTCCGTGGCAACGCTGGTTGTGACGACACTGGCACTGATGCTGGCCCCTGCAAACCAGCTCGACGCGGCTGACGAAATATTCCCTGAACAACGTGATTCAGCGATTGACGCAGTGGTCGTCGAACCGCCTCTGAGCGTCTTACAGGGCAGCAGGGCCTCATCACAATTGATCGCTACGCTGATCCCTAGCGAGGGCCATCAGAAGGCATTTAAGAGTGATCTGACCCGCTCCGTCGAGTGGACGAGCCTCGACCCCGAGGTCGCGGTTGTCGATGATCGAGGTCGGGTTCGACCGACTGGCAATGGAGAAACACGGATTCTTGCGATTGGCAGCAGTGGCCAAGCCGAGGCTAGAGTTCGCGTCGAAGGCTTGGAAGACCATGCTTTGGTGAGTTTCCGGAACGAAGTGATCCCTGCTTTGAGTCAAGCCGGCTGCAATATGGGTGCCTGTCACGGGACGCCGAGTGGCAAGGGTGGCTTTCGACTGAGTCTCCGAGGCTACCTTCCTGATGAGGATTATCAGATTCTGAGCCGAGGGATCGCAGGACGCCGGATCAATCCCATTGCCCCCCTCAGTAGTCTCCTTCTCCGAAAGCCGCTCGGTGAAGTTCCACACGAGGGAGGCCTCCGATTGAACAAAGGAACGGACACTTTCCGATTCCTGCACGATTGGATTGCTGAAGGGGCCATTGATGATCCAAACGCCACCGATGCAGTCGCGTTGGAGCTGCTTCCCGGTGACCGTGTCTTACACGACCCATCGACGACACAACAAGTAGTCGCTCGAGTGACCTACGCGGATGGTACCGTTCGTGACGTCACGACGATTTGTTACTACGACTCGTCTGACACCGATATTGCCGAGATCGATCCTTCCGGATTTGTCACCTTCAAGCAACGGGGCGAAGCGGCGATCATTGCTCATTATCTCGATCTTGTCGCAACGGTCCGTTTGACGCATCTTGTCGAAGTCCCTGGATTTGCTGAAGCTCCTGTTCCGGGGGATCATCCGGTCGATCGCGCAGTTTTTGGAAAATTAAATCGGATGCGGATCGCTCCCTCTGCCCCTTGTACTGATGAAGAGTTCATCCGTCGGGTCTATCTCGATACGATCGGGGTCTTGCCGACTCCTGAAGAAGTCAACGCCTTTTGGAACGACCCGTCACCGACTCGTCGTGAAGATTTGATCGACGAACTCTTGGCACGCCCCGAGTTCAACGATTTCTGGTCTCTGAAATTTGCGGATGTCTTGCGTGCCAATTCACGCCTCATTCAATCGAAAGGGGCTTACGGTTTTCAGCGTTGGATCCGAGCACAGATCGAACAGAATGCCCCGATCGATCAGTTTGTCCGGACGCTGCTCACCGCCGACGGTTCGACCTTCAAGGTCCCACCAGCGAATTTCTATCGGATAAGCCGATCACCCGATGATGCTGTTGAAACAACCGCCCAACTCTTCCTCGGGGTCCGGATCCAGTGCGCCAAATGTCACAATCACCCCTTCGAGCGCTGGACCCAGGACGATTACTACGGTTTTGCGGCTTACTTCGCTCGAGTAAAGCAGAAGGGTGGCACGTTACCAGGCGAAGAAGTCATCTTCGGCGCCGAGGGTGGTGAAGTCCGACAGCCACGAACGGGAAAAGTCATGGCACCGAAAGCCCTCGGTGGTCCGGTTGCCGAGTCGGAGGGCGAGCAATCCCGACGCGACCAGCTCGCTGCTTGGCTAACCAATCCCGAGAACCCATTCTTTGCCAAGAGTATGGTGAATCGGATTTGGTACCATGTTGTTGGGAAAGGGATTGTCGATCCGGTTGACGATTTCCGCGACTCCAACCCTGCGTCCAACGACGAACTCCTCGAAACGCTTGCCGATGAGTTCATCTCAAGCGGCTACGATCTCCGTCACTTGATCCGGACGATTCTGACAAGTCAGACCTATCAATTCAGCGCCCGGACCAATTCGCTCAACGTCGACGATGATCGCTACTTCTCACATGCGATCGCCAAGCGGCTCTCAGCGGAAGTGTTGCTCGACGCGATCTCCGAACTCACCGACACCCCGACCGACTTCAAAGGGCTTCCCGGTGGTGCCCGCGCCACCCAACTGCCCGATGGTCAAGTGGACCACCCGTTCTTGAAGACCTTTGGGCGCCCGGCGCGTGAACTTGCCTGCGAGTGTGAACGCGAAGGGGACTCGAATCTCTCGCAAGCGCTTCAGTTGATCGGTGGGAGCACCGTCCACGATAAACTCCGGACTGATGGCGGGCGGATGCACCGACTCGCCGAGTCGGAACTGAGCGCTGCCGAGATCACCGAGGCGCTCTATCAGATCGCCCTCTCTCGATCACCAGAGAGCAGCGAACTTGAAGCCGCCGTTGCCCATATTGAAGCGGCCGATAACCGACGCGAGGCCGTCGAAGACCTCGGCTGGGTCCTAATCAACTCGAAGGAATTTCTGTTCCGACATTGATCAGTCGTCCCCAACACTCGGATCTCTCTTCAATCAACATCATCGAGCGTTGAAACGATTGAACTCTTGCTTTTCTGCTGTTACGAGTATCTGATCAGGCTGCCCCCTGGCCTCGGAGCGAGGGGGCATCGGGGTAAAGTCCCAGGGACCGAACACGAACAGAATCGAATCCCCCAACAATGCACAATAAAATACCAAGAATTATTGCATACTTACTTGTAGCAAGCCTAGGTGCCTTAACAACAAAGCCCCTCAAAGCGTCATCGGAGGAATCGTTACCCATTATCCGCTTTATT
>CAZEAN010000208.1:0-6904 GCA_964510225.1 uncultured Isosphaeraceae bacterium | reverse complement strand
CTCGGGCTGAGTGAGGAGGAGAGGAATTAGGGAGTTGACGGCCGCGGGGATGGAGGGTCCCCTGACCAGTAATTAACCAATTCAAAGACTCACTCAGGCCACGGTCCAGATTTACCAGTCAGGTTCCTGAACCGCTCAGCGAGTACAGCGCTGATTGAAATCGCCAATCGTCGTACACTGATTGGTGCGTTTCCATTCACCTTCTATAAGGAGAGAGACTCATGAAGAGTCGCCCCCTCGCGGCGACGCTTGCGCTGATCTTCGCAATTGGAATGACGAGGTGCTCAGTGGCCGAACCGCAAGTTCCCGGCCCTGCCCTCGGCGAAAAAGCACCGGAATTCCAGTTGAAGGATCAGTCAGGCAAGACCCGAAGCCTGTCCGACTTTGTCGGGAAAGAGAAGAAAGTCGCGCTGGTCTTCTACCGATCTGCCGATTGGTGACCGTACTGCCAACGGCAACTGGTCCAGTTGCAACGCGACCTCAAGAAGATTGAAGATGCTGGCATCCAAGTCATCGGGATCTCGTACGACGATGTTCCCGTCCTCTCGTCGTTTGCTGAGAAGCGCTCGATCGGGTTTCCGCTGCTCTCTGATACCAGCAGCGAGACGATTAAGAAATTCAGCGTCTTGAACCCGCAAACCAAGGTCTTGCCGTTCCCCGGAACCTTGATCTTGGACGAGAACGGTGTCGTCCGTGCCAAGATCTTCAACGACGGTTATGTCGAGCGACACTCGACCGAAGAGCTGATCACGAAGGCCAAGGCGATTCAGTAGTTAGTCATCATCCGCTGCGATGAGACTGATCGCGCGGAGCGTCCGGTCCGAGGACGTCGCCTCTTTATGGCCGTGCTCGGACCGCTCTTTCCTGGTCGGATTGAAATCGCTGGACCGGATTGAATTCGGGATTGAGTCGTTCAGGAATCGGTGCGTTGGTTTCCAATCGCCAACGATGCAACTCTCGGAGCAACTCAAGGACACGCTCGGGTTCCTCCTCCGATCGGTCGTTCGATTCGCTAAGGTCGGTCCCAAGGTGATAGAGTTCTAAGCGTCGGTCTTCGAAGAATTCGATGAGCTTCCAATCTCCCAACCGGATCGCCGACGCTGGCGTGGTCCGAAATGGCCCAATCGTCGTACTGTAGCGCTCGAGATAGGCGGGGAAGTGCCAATAGAGTGCCTGACGCTTCAGGGAGCTGGCGGTTCCCTTGAGAATCGGTACGAAGCTCTCTCCATCAAGTTCGAGTCCCTCCGGTCTCGGAATCCCGAGGGCGTCGAGGATTGTCGGATAGAGATCGAGCCCAATCACTGGCTCATCGGACGATGACCCCGGCTCGACAACGCCCGGCCATCGGACGAACATCGGAACACGGATCCCCCCCTCATAAAGCATCCCCTTTGAGCCTCGGAGCGGTTCCATCGACGTGATAGGCCCGTAACCACCGTTGTCCGAGGTAAAAATCACGATCGTCCGCTCTGCTTGCCCGTTCCGCTCCAAGGCGTCGAGGACTCGGCCCACCGCCTGATCCATATGGTCGATCATCGCGGCGTAGGTGGGGTCAAAGTGGCGCTCTCCAGGTTCTTTGGAGCGATAGCGTGCGACAGTCGCTTCCGGGGCCTGAATCGGGGTGTGGACCGCGAAGTGGGGAAGATAAAGAAAGAAGGGCTTATCGTCGACTGAATCGAGGAACGAGACCGCTTCTTGGGCAAGACGATCGCTGAGGTACTCGCCCTCGGGGCCATCGCCGATCGCTACATTTCCGAAGGGGCGGAAGAAACTCCGAGGCGCTCCAATCGAACCACGCTTTACTCCCTTGCAAACGTCGAGATCGAACCCCTGCGTGGTCGGGTCTCCTCCCAAGTGCCATTTCCCCATGATCGCGGTCTGATAATCGGCTCCCTGGAGAACCTCGGCGATTGTCGTGAACTGAGGATCGAGGACCGTCCGGTTCGACGGCGGGATTAGGTATCGATCCTTCGAATTTCCCCGATTCGGCGACCCCACGGTGAAGACACCATGGCGGGGTCCATAGAGCCCCGAGATCAAGCACGCGCGGCTCGGCGCACAATTCGGGGCATTCGAGTAAGCGTCGGAGAACTGCATCCCTTCGGCAGCGAGGGCATCGATCCGCGGGGTCTCATAGTAGTCAGAACCTAGGCAACTCAGATCATTCCAACCAAGGTCATCCATTAAGAAAAGCACGACATTCCATTCACCGGTTGCCTGAGTGACCGGTACTTTCGAATGGGCCGACGGGTGAGGACCTTGTACGAGGGTAAGACCCAAGAATGAGGTAATGATCGCGGTGAAAGCGGTCATGGGGGGAGTTCTCGGCTGTGGGCTAAAGCGCATTGGAAACAGCCTAACGAGTCTAAGACTTGAAATGTCGCGGATGGAAGGGTGACCTGCAGGGGAATTTATGCTATATTAAGCTGATCTTCACCTCCCAAGTGTTGCGTGGATGAAGTCCGGCATCGTCTTGGTGTCCTGCTCGCTCAACCCCGCTAGGAGATTTGGTCAACTTCACGCCCTTCCGATTCCGCCCCGAAGATCCAACGCAAGTCATCAGGAGTCCCTGTCATGTCAACAGCTCCAGTGAGTGACCATCGCAAGCCCTCAAAAACCCGGGTTCTCATTGTTGATGATTCGCGCGAAATCGTCTTTCTCCTCGGCCGACTCCTCAATAAACGTGGACTCGACGTGGAAACCGCGACCGATGTGTCGGGGGCAATCGATTGTGCGTTGCGGTATAAGCCCGAGGTGATTGTCTCCGACTTTGGCCTCCCGAGCCAAGCTCAAGGTCTCGCGCTTGCACAGAGGCTTAAGTCGGAACCGTCGATCGCCGGGAGTCGACTGATCGCAGTCACTGGGAATTCACGCGAAGAGGATCATCAGAATGCCCTCGCGTTTGGATTCGAACGTGTGCTGATGAAGCCGATCAATCTCGATGAACTCGCGGCGGTTATTGAGTGCAACGAGGAGGCGGAAGCGCTTGCTTGAGAAGCTCGACGCCGATACCTCATCGAAAACTTGCCACTCAAAACTCATCTAGGATGAGTATAAGATCCAGACACCTCAAAGACGTACTCTCGCTATAGGCCTCTCGGAAAAAAGCAGAGAACAAAGTCATATTAAGCTGAGAAATCAAAGAAAAAGCCTCAGCCTACTTGCTGTTACAGGGTGAAACAGCCGAGAAGGCCTGAGGCTTATCTTATTACGTTCAACAAGAATGATTGTCTTTTAGGCGTCTTCGCTTTTCTTTTGAGTAATCAAACGCTTCACGCGCTCGGCGAGAAGTGCGCCGTCGAAGGGCTTCTTGAAACCGTCGTTGAAACCGAGCCGGTAGACGTCTTCGCCAGGCTCGTCGCTGGTAAGGGCGATCAAGACGGTCGCGGCGTGGTCTTCGCTCCGCTTGAGATTCTGAGCGATCTGACCAGCTTCGATCCGACCGATTGCCATATCAATAATGATACAGTCGGGATTAAAGCTTTCGGCGCGGATACCAGCCTCAAACCCTGAGGCAGCAGTCTCGAGCCGGAAGTCATCTCCCTCGCGGAGATGCTCTTGGAGCATCGCCTGGAGTGGGCCGTCAGCACCCACAACCAGTATTTTATTGTAGACTTCGGCTTCGAGCTCGCCGAGCGGCATCCCGTATTCCTTGAGGAATCGGAGCAGGTTGTCGCGCGGGATTCGGCGATCCTGCGAGCCGGGGATGCGATAACCGCGTAACCGGCCCGAGTCGAACCACTTGCTAACAGTTCGCGGTGCGACCTTGCAGATCTTCGCGACCTGTCCGGTCGTGTAGACCTTCTTCATGATCGAGGGCTCCACTCGGATCATTTAAATTGTGTGAGACCTCGGAGGTTTGCGATACCCTGAGGCGATTGGGGTCTTCGGTGATCGTCACGGCTTGAAGCCGGACCGAGGACGGTCTCCAAACAACCAACCTCAACGGACGCTCGTTCCGTCAGGGGTAGTCATATGGATTATTTAGGTCAGGAAGAGAGGACTGAAACGCCCGGGGCGAGCGGAACGTTCCATGAAACACCCCAAACTGACCGTACCTCCTCAGCGGGTCCGGGCATCCTTGCCTGGCTCCTCCAGCATTGTCTTTGAGGCAATCCTACCTCGAAGATCAATCCTGTCGGCTCCAAGAACCGCGTCGACCAACCGCGTTGAAGACCGGCCTCGAAGGGAGAGTCGGTTGCCTCCTTGCGGTAGCGGACTTAGCCGTCAAGACTACTTTTCGATCGGCGCGGCGTGCGACTTTAGAGACGAACACAACGCAAGCCCCGAGCATCCGGGTCGAATCGGCCCGGACTGTTCTCCGAACCCTCGGGAAATCTCTTGTAAACCGGGATAAATCAAGGAATCAGATTCCGTATCCCGGCTCAGATATTTCTTAGATTAACTAGGGCAACGAGCGATCCCACGGGGCAATCTCGATCGATCTTACTGATCGCGGTTCAATCGACCCCGGACGCGCTGGAGAAGGCTCTCTCGTTTTGGGGTCTCTTGATTCTCTTGCGTCGTCTCATTGCGCGAACGTCCGAATCGGAATCGATCCGAGATTAAGGAGCCTGGCTTCTTCTCTTCCTCTGATGTTGGTCGGATCCCGGTCTCTGGGTCAGGCATCGGGACAGGGTCAAACTCAAACTCTGCTGGCAACACCGCCTCGTCAAGCGGAACGGGCCCTGGTGCCGTCGCCAGTTCTTGGCCGATCAATGCATCATCTTCGTTGCCGAACCGATTCCGGAACCGTTTGAAGAGGTTCAATCGCGGGAACCGGCCCTGGGATTCCGATTCTTCCTGATATTCCGCCAATTCCAGATCGTCATCACGAGTGACGTCATCGCCAATCATCTGCGCACGGTCATAAGCCTCAACATCATTAGGAATCGCATCCGTTTGGAGCATCGCGGTCAGATTGGCTTGCTTGTCGGCACCTTGCAGAATCGAGATGACTTGGGGATAGGTTCCGCCGAGCGCGGCGATGGAACGGATGACTTCGACGAGATCGGTTGAACTCATGATGACCTGCTCACTGCTACCAAGATCAATCCGAGTGACCTCGATCTGGTCATCTTCAACACTAGCGTTGAGCAAGATCGGCCCGATACCGCCCAGAACAACCGGGGGGAGGAGTTCGTGATCCTCGCCAAAGAGAACGATCTCGCGACGATGGGTCCGACTAACATGAATCAGGGAGGGTCCGGAGGCGGGGACGACGTACAGTTCGAACGGGTCCTCGGGGATTGGTTGGATCTTCCGACCCGACTCGACCGCACCGATTTCTAGCGCGAAAGGATCATCCGCGCGTCGTCGCTCTTCGACCAGACCGAGAACTGGGACCCGGCCGAGGTAAGGGTCACCGGGATCGGTGATCCTGATCGCGTTGAATGCGCCGTAACGGAGTTCCGGATCGGCCTCGGCCATCAACTCGCGGAGTCGGAGACGACCGGCTGGATGGTACATCGCAGCAAGACCGGCGAGGGCAAGTGACCGAAATTCTGGAAACTCCAGGGCGGCCTGCTTCAATTCCTGAGAACCTGCAGGATCATCGAGATAGGCGAGCGCCTCGGCGGCGAAGAATCGGACTTGAGGATGAGGGCTTTCGAGCCCACTTAAAAGAACCGGGATCGCCGTCGAGCCGACCCCTTCCAGTTTGACGGCGGCGGCACCAGCGGTCTTGGGTTGAAGCAGTTCCTCACCCCACGCTTCGAGGCGCTGTTCGACCAGCGCGGGTGTCTCTTGAAGCTGAAGCTGTGTAATGACTTGGAGATACCGCCGTTGGTTATGGTGATAGTTTTTCGGAACATTCAGGACTAATGTCCCCGTCGTCTTGGCGGTTGCGGCGTCCCGTTTGTAGCCCCCCTCACGATACTGAAATCGGTAGTTGATTTTCTCTTGGAGCGTCTCGGCAACGAACCGACTCCGATGCTTCTCGCCGACCACAATGGCGTAGGGCAAGGGCTTCCGGATCCGGCCACCGCCGAGCACTTTCCCGGTCTTAAGGACTTCGGGCTCGTCTCCTGTTCCGGTAATGACCGGACCATAAGCGCGGACCCACTCTTTACCATCAAGCTGACCTTCAGACCCGAAGGCTACTTCATAAAGTCGAGTCTCTAACAGGACGCCCCCATCAAGACTCGTCGTCTCGCTTCCCGGAGGGAGGAGCACTTCGACATTCAGTTCATCCTCAGGGGTCATCCCTGCCGAAATATTCGCCCTCACAATCACTAAGGAGTGCCGCTTGTACGGATCGCCCAGAATCCCTTCCGCGTCGATCCCTGGAACACGTTGGATCTCTTGCTTGAGCTTTTCCCGGTAAATCGATGGCTTGGGATCAGACCCGGTTCCGGCGAGGTTCGTGACGAGACCGACACCTTGCACCCGGATCCCACTTAGACCGACCGGCTTGGCGATGTCACCGACGATCTGGTCGGTCTCTGCCGCGAAGAGCAGTGGGCCGGAAATCATCAGGATTGCCAGACCAAAGAGAATTCGAGTCTGGGTGCTCGACATCAGAATAGACCGGCACCAATTGCCAGCTCGCATCGCATGGCCTCCTTGCCTGGCTCGCGAGAGAACGACCGAAATCGCGGCCGACCCGCAATCGAAAGGAACAGACGATCGCCCGTGGTCCTGTTCATCCCTGGACAATGACCTCAGGGAAAGGTCCGATCGCCCGCCTGATCGTTCCGGGGACGCCCCTCGATGTTGCCTGGCCTAGTTGCGCGGTCGACCACTGATGAATAGTAGGTAGACCGGTCGCGAGGCTCGTACCGGAGTCGGTCGCGAACTTTAAGAAAGAGGACGAAAACGGTCAACCCGGAATCATCCGAGAGCTTTATCACTATGAAGCCCCGGGTGGGTCAAGTAGGGGGCGGGTTTTTCGGGGGTTGTTCCG
>CAZEAN010000207.1:0-6957 GCA_964510225.1 uncultured Isosphaeraceae bacterium | reverse complement strand
GACCAGATTCGAACTGGTGACCTCCTGCTCCCAAGGCAGGCGCGCTAACCAGGCTGCGCTACACCCCGTAAATTGATTGCCAACTAGTCGGCATCCTACGTCCTGGCAATGAACTCGGTCAAGTCGGAGGATGGTTCTGAGCTCCACACGAGGACCAGAATACAAGATTGATCCTGAACGACAATCCGAGGTCAATATCGACCTAGAAACCAATCCAAGGAGGCAGCCGTTCGGACCGACGGTTAATCGGAGGATCGATCCAAACACTGGAATGCTGGATCCTTGCGATTATCGGATTCCAGTCCAATCAGAGCCCGAGTTCACCCTCAGAAGCTTCTTGTTGGAAACTCGAAAGCGATTTCTGCATTCGTTCCAGAATGAATCAGCAGCCTTCCACCTAGTTCCTGCAAGAAACGCCCGATTCGGGCGATGATGAGGTTTCCAGGTAACTCCCTGTTCCTAAGCCACGGACACGTCCCGCCATCAGAGGGTTCAGACCATTTCAAGCAAAGGTGATTCGTCGAGTCCCGGATCGAAAGATGAATGCCGATTGGAGTCGCTTGGTGAAGGAGTATCGATCGTTTCTCAAGACGCCAACGGATCCAGAGACCCCATAAGGTCGCCCAACGATCCCAGTCGTTGAGGATAAGTACGCTCGTTTCCATTTCTTCGATCAGCAAAGAAAGGGAGGAAAGCTCGGGATGCTCCATCCAGTCAGAGATCAGATCAATGAGCGAGTCAGAATGATCCGCCCGAACGTCAAGATCATGATTCCTTCGAATAACGTCATGGCTTGATTCGATCAATTGCTCTAGATCTCGATAACCTCCGAAGAGACGTTTCCAGTCGGATTCTGTGCGGAGATCATCAGTAATCAACGACAGGTTGAGTCGGATCAGGTTTAGCTGGTTTCGGAGTCCGTGAAAGAACACGGAGCCATCGCTTGACGAATCACCTGAAGCGATCGCATCGATGAGAATTGAGAGGAACGAATCATCCGAACAATCTGAAGTCCACTCACCCTTGCATTGACCGCTATTCTGAGAAAAGAGCATCGGATCCAGAGTTGATAGCTTCAAAGGTCAAAGCCCAGGAGGCGATGAAGAAATCGTCCTTGTGAGATGATCCCTCATCAGCCTCTCTAGCTTCGATCGAGTCGGAAACGGAGGTGTCCTGGTCAGACAAGAGAAGCGGGTCACGCGACACCGCGAATCATCGTCGTGATCCGATCGAAATCCTCAGCGGAGTTGTAGTCAATAACAATTTGGCCTCGGTCGGGTTTTCGATACCGGATTTGGACATTGGTCCCGAACCTTCCATGAAGGCTTTGTTCGACCTCGAGAATATGCGGTGGTTTATTCTCGGACGAGCCATGTGATTCGTCCTTTCGCATTCTCTTTCGAGGAGGCGTGGGCTCTCCTGAGGCGACCAGGGCCTCGGTCTGTCGGACTGAGAGATGTTCGGCCAAGACGCGCTTGAGGCCATCGACTTGCTCTTCTGTCGAGTTCAATCCCAGTAGAGCTCGAGCGTGGCCTTGCGTGATCACCTTGGATGTGAGCGCGTCCTGGATCTCTTGAGGAAGATCGAGGAGGCGAATCAGATTGGAGATTGTCGAGCGATCGAGGCCCAACCGTGCAGCCAATTCCTCCTGAGTTCCTCCATACCGCTTGAGGTATTCACTGAATGCACGCCCTTTCTCCAAGGGACCGAGATCTTCGCGTTGAAGATTCTCAACCATCGCCAGCTCGAAGACGCGCTGATCATCCAAGTCGAGAATGCGGGCCGGAATCTCGTGGAGCTGAGCTTCGATGCTGGCACGGAGTCGGCGCTCGCCAGCGATAAGCTGGTAGCGCTCGCCGGCATGTCTCACGATGATCGGCTGAAGCATTCCATGCTGGCGGATCGAGTCAGCAAGCGAGGCGACCTCATCGGGGTCGAAGACGCGTCTCGGCTGAAAGGGGTTTGTATCGATCAAGTCAACCGGCAGATGAGTCATCTCCGATTGCTCGAGCGATCCTGCCTCAAATCCCCCCTCCTCTCGGCCAAGGAGAGCCTCGAGTCCCCGTCCTAATCGGCGTTTGGAGTTAACACTCACGTTCGATGACCTCCATGACAATCTCGGTGTACGCGTGGGCGCCCCGCGACCGGGGGGCATAATCGAGGACACTCTGGCCGTGGCTCGGTGCTTCACTGATGTGCACGTCGCGCGGGACGGGAGTATCGAAGACTGTTGCGTCGAAGTATTCGCGGACTTCGGAAGCCACCTCGTTCGCTAGTTCCAGGACGGGATCGTACATGGTCAGAACGATGCCTCCGACTTCGAGGCGGTTGTTATCGCGGAGTTTCGTCTGGCGGGCCAACTCGATGATTTGTGAGAGCCCCTCCATTGCGTAGTACTCACACTGGATGGGAATGTACAACTCGGCTGACGCACCGAGGGAAGCGCGGGTCAACTGGCCCAATGATGGGGGGCAGTCAATGAAAATGTAGTCGAATCGGCTCAGCTCTCGAGAGAGCTGTTGTCGTAGCTGGGATCCGCGCTGTCGGTTCGAAGCGGACAGGGCATCGGCATCGGCCAAGCTCTGCGAGCCTGGCAGTACAAAGAGGTTCGGTTGATCGGTCTGGGTGACCGATTCGGCTAAGGGTCGTCCAGCAACGAGGGGATGTCGGGAGGCAGGTTCGACTCCGAGTCCGCTGGTTGCGTTACACTGAGGATCCACATCAATGACGAGGGAAGTGCGATCGGCTTTTGCCAGACCGGCAGCGAGATTAATCGCCGTGGTCGTCTTCCCGACTCCCCCCTTCTGGTTGGCCACACAAATGACCTTCGCCACGATCTCAGCCCCCGTGAAGAGGCCCCTCATTTCGGGACGCCACTCAACAGAAGCAAGGTCTGTCCGAGTCGGATCTCTTCGTGATGTCACAACATAGTGGTAGCGAGTCCGATTCGCCCTTGCCTCCTGATCACTTACACCTTGAGACTCGATCGAGTGAAAATCTCGGTCGAGGCCAGCGGGTTGTACCCTCGACCTCACCTGCTGTAAAGCTCAACCGACTCCCACAACAACTGAGACTCCCCTCTCGATCAACAGAGATCCATGGATGTCTCGTTTCATGTGGAACAAGTTGATCTCCCAATGACTCCAGAGAACGATCACGAGGAGACGATCTCTCAATGTTTCTGCTCTATCGAGATCCACGGATGTGTGAACACGTCAATCCCGGTCTCCATCCTGAACGACCGGAGCGACTGCAAGTCCTTGACGCGGCCCTCGAACGAGCAGGACTCGTCCAACAGGCACAATCCGCTCTGGTTCGTCCAGCTACCGACGGCGAGTTGAGGACCATCCATTCCGAAGAGGTTCTGTCTTCGTTCGGACGCCTTTCGATCGAATCTGCGCCTCTCTGTTTCGACTCGGACACCTACGCTTCACAAGGATCCGAGTTTGCCGCGCGATTAGCTGCTGGGTCCGTGATCGACGCAGTAACTGAAGTTCTTCGAGGAGGAGTCACTCGGGCATTTTGTGCTGTGAGACCTCCCGGTCATCACGCTCGGCCCGGGACACCGATGGGGTTCTGTCTCTTTTCCACAGTTGCCATCGCGGCGAAGTCCGCATTGACTGATCACGAACTCGATCGAGTCCTCATCATCGATTGGGATGTTCATCATGGAAATGGGACTCAGGAATGCTTCGAGGAAGATCCCCGAGTCGGATTCTACTCAATCCACCGATACCCCTTCTATCCGGGGACCGGGAACAAATCGGAGACCGGGCGTCGTCTAGGGCTAGGAACGACTCGGAATGTTCCTATCGCTTTCGGCACGGACCGAGTCGATTACATATCAGAATTTCGATCGACAGTCGAAAGGTTTGCTGATCAGATTAAACCCCAACTTGTCATCATGAGTTCAGGATTCGATGCCCATTATCTCGATCCCGTGGGAAACCTTGGACTTGAAACAGCCGATTTCGAAACGATCTCGAGTATCTGCCGGGAGATCGCGAGAACCCACGCTTCTAACCGCATCATCAGTGTCCTCGAAGGTGGATACCACCTCGATGCACTGGCAGAAAGTGTGATAGCCCACCTAGTAGGAATGGGAATAGAAGGAAACTTAAGTCACTAAGAAAAGAGAAGGATGACCCCGACGGGATTCGAACCCGTGTTGCAGGAGTGAAAGTCCTGTGTCCTAGACCTGACTAGACGACGGGGCCCAGCTTGTACATCGTAAATATACCCGTGAGGTGGGGTCGATTCAAGTCTGCTTGAAACCCGCCGGTTTCTTCTTCCTGAGCGTTCGACCTCTTGAGCCTACGGACCAAGGCTGATAGATTCTCTGACTTTCAAGACTTCAGCTGAAAGAAATGGAAAGTAATGACGAAAATCTTAATTCTAACGGGGGACGCGGGTGAGTCGCTCGAGATCTACTATGCAAAGCATCGCCTTGAGGAGGAGGAATGGCGGGTAGTTATCGCATCTCCGGAACGACGCACTATTCAATCAGTTGTTCATGATTTCGAAGCTGGTTTCGATACGTACACGGAAAAGCCTGGATACTTGGTCCGAGTTGACTTGAGCACCGACGAAGTCGATCCCTCGGAGTTTGAAGGCCTCGTCATTCCTGGCGGGCGTGCACCGGAATATTTGCGAAATAAACCTGAGGTCGTCGAAATTGTTAAACACTTCCTCAGAGACAACAAGCCGATTGCAGCGAATTGCCACGGGCCATTGTTGTTGATCGCAGCAGGTGGGATCGAAGGGAAAACGTTGACCTGTTATCCCGACCTTAAGCCAGATATCGAGATGGCCGGCGGACGATTCGTCGACCAAGAAGTCAGCGTCGACGGGGCAGTTGTCTGTGTTCGGGGTTGGCCAGACAACAGTCACTGGATGCGGGAATTCGTCAAACAACTACGCAGCAGGATCGCGTATCAATCTTATGCTCGAAGCAATCAGTCACAATCGGGATGAAATCGTGAGGGCCGAGCCCCATCCACCTCGACGTTTTGTCCATTGATCGCGTCGTAAACTTCTCGACGATGAACGCTCACATCTTTAGGAGCATCGATGCCGAGACGAACTTTATCGCCGCGAATCTCGACGACGGTGATGACGATATGATCGTCAATCATTATGCTTTCGTTCTTCCGGCGTGATAGGACGAGCATCGCGAGCATCCTCTCGGTGAGCTGTTTCAGAGTCCGGATTGTCGCTCGACCACTTCGCAACAACTCCGTTCGCGTGCGTGGTCAAGTTGCCGAGTCAAGAACGATTCTGCCCTAAATCTACAGGATTCTCTAGTACGGTCAAGAAGCTAGAGAATTTCCAACTCAAGCAGAGAGAGTCCGGGCGATTTCATCCACTCTGCGAATCGTACGCTAGTTTACTTTACGAGACGAGAAATCGTTCGGGACAGAATTTTCCGGATCAAAATTGAGATTCCGCCTGATATCGCCTGTAGAGAGTACCCAGTCCTAGGTCATTAATCTCGTTTTCGATATCTTCCTGAGTTGCTGGCTGAATCGTTTCGCGGAGTTCCTGAACGAGCAGTTCGAGGAACTTAGCACGGCCGCGTTGCAACGTCTTTCGAAAAGCTTCGGGAGTGACTTTCCGTCCATCTCGTTCAGAAAGCTCGAGGGCGAGGTCCTCGATCGGAGCCTTCGCCTTGTCAACGCGCATCTTCAAAACACTGGCGTAGCGGTTCTTTGGAGTGGTCGCCTGGTAGTTCTCGAGTCGGGTCCAGACGCGCTTGATGACCGCCTCTCTCCAAACCTGATCGTAGTCCGTGTCGACAACATTTGGGTCAAGCAGATCACCAGGAGGAAGGGGTTGAAGTTTCCGACCCCGAAAATGATCGATAATCAGACGGTGGAGGACGGTCCGGAGATAATCTCGAAAACGCCCCTTGGTCTGATCAGCACCAGCAAGCTTCCCTGAGAGAAGTTTTGTCCAGAATTCCTGGAGGACTTCGTCAGCGAGGTTCCGATCGCGTATTTTGAGCTGGAGATAACGTGAGACGGCATCATGATATCGACTAATAAGTTCCCTCATCGCAGCTTCGCCCCGCGGTCCGGGCTGGTGGGCTGATCGGATGGAACTCCAGCAGGTTTCAAGCTCAGTCAAGCGATTCGCCGGCAATGGTGTGGCCTGATAATCGTTTGCCGGGTTAAACGTGGTATCATGGCCCATCGTAGCGTCCTGATCTTCCCATCACAGATCCAGTGGCGAGACGTTCGAGTCTTCAAAGCAGAATGATTGCGAACAAGCGTTGGTCTTGAGTGAAGCCCACGATAGGCTACGATTATACGTCCAACCTCTATCATAGTCAGAGCAACCAACAAGATGATCCCGAGTTTCTTCCATCCCCAAAACATCAAATCGATCCGTTCATCGGAACCAAAATTTCTTTCAGGATTTGTGTTTCGGTAAAGCGAGGGAAGGCCACAGAGACTGTATTTAAGGAAGAGAATGTCGAGGATGGGCAAGAATCCGTTGATCAAAATAGCATTTACGATCTTCCCATGGGGATGGGCGATCATCATTGGAATCGCTTGCTTTCTCCCAATCCATGAAGGGCCTCCAACTCCCCCTTGGCTCCCTTACGAAGACAAAATCGCCCACGTTATTCTGTTCTTGATTCTCGGGGTTAGCATCGTTCTTAATTCCCGTAGGACGAAATGGATCGGAACAGGGATCATTCTCGGTTTGCTTTACGGTGGTTTGGTCGAAGTGGTGCAGGAGTCCTTGATCGAAGGTCGGACTGGAGACTATTGGGATTGGCTCTGTGATGGAATTGGGCTCGCCTTCGGAGTCTTCGTCGGTCTGATCTTGAGCAGGTTCGTTATCCCGAAAGAATTCAAGCCTTGAGTTTCGAGACGTGCGTTTTGGAACGAGGTTTCCTCAAGAGAGATCGCAAGTTCAAACGCGCCCGGCAGGATTCGAACCTGCGACCCG
>CAZEAN010000206.1:0-6990 GCA_964510225.1 uncultured Isosphaeraceae bacterium | reverse complement strand
CGTCCATTCCGCATTTCCGACTGCCCCCCGAACCCAACGGACGCCTCCGACCTCCGGTTCATAGTAGGCACGACCATTCCCCGAGCATTGGAGGACAGCCGTAATCGTGGTCGATTTCATCTGTCTCAGTGTTTCTAACGAAATCGACGTAGGCTGGTCCACCAGACCGTCGACTTGCAGCATCCAACGATCCGTTGACGCGGGAGCAGGATAATGACTTCGGATAAAAAGAAGTTCATTTGGTGTAATGAATTCCTCAAATGCCGAGGTCGGTGTCCCCGCGTTGAGTGGTGAAGCGGTCTCGATCTTGAGCCGAGGGTCAAGTTGGTCAAGATCCTGTGTCAGGTGAACGCCCGAGGCGAATCGTGGCCAAGCAATTGTGGTCGCGGCCCCTGCCATGAGCCGGTTGAGCCACTGACGTCGATTTGATTGATGAAACACCCAGGATTCCTCGTCTGCCAATTGATGATTGCGACCAGTTCAGGATGACAACAGGCACAGTCTCTCGAGTTCTGATCCGAAAGTTGACTACCTCAACTCCAGCATACGAATTTCAAGACGAGAACACACGGAGGAGCCCAAACGAGAGCAGAATCAACGGCCTTGGCAACGATCAGTCGACTCGGGCTCCGTCGTAAGCGAGCTTGAATCCTCTCGAATCATTGGACTAATGGCCAGCTGTGCTGTATGTTCATCATAAATTCGATGAGGAAGCGGTTAGGAAAAGGCTAGGTTGGAGAACCTCTAACGGATTGGGAATGCTCGTCTTCGAACTGTCCGGCCGAACGATTCTCTGACATGGGTGACCATGCGATGAAACGAGGCCCGAACCGATTCCGAGCCAAGTACGCCCGACTCCGCCGTCATCTGGATATTTGTGGCCAGGCTGACCGGCCTCGCCGAATCCGGACACGGTCAGCACGCTATGCCGCCTCGCTTGCGGAGCAACTCGGGATGATCGTCCGACCACCGCAATGCACTTGGTGTCGACGTCGACGGAGACTCCAGCGGCATCATTGGGCGTATGACGAGCCACTCAACGTCACCTTCCTCTGCGGAGATTGCCATGACATCGCTGACCAAATGGTCTCCGGCGCTTTTGACAACTAAAGCTGCCGGTTGACCCATGGCCGTCGCCTCTTGCTTCTTCATTCACCAGAGAATCGGGGGTTTCCTTGACCCCGCGGTTTCAACGGTTGCATTGATCCCGATTTAGCTGATCGGGATCATGACCTTCGTGACGGTTCCCTGTTCTGAACCTGACAACCAGCTGATCTTGCCACCAAGGCGGTCCAAGTAGCGTGCGACTCTGGGGAGACCGAGTCCGAGACCTCGACCAGCTTCCCTCCCGCAGTAGAAGGGGTCAAGGAGGTGTTTGCGGTCTTTGTCCTTCATAGGCTCACCGGAATTGGAGACCAACCAGACCAATTGGTGTTGATCGATGAGAGCGCGGACCGCGATCCTCCCCCCGTCGGGCGTCGCTTCAATTGCGTTCCTCAGAATTACATCGGCGAGATGTCGGAACCCATCGGGATCGCCCATGAAGGTCGTCCGGGTGTTGGAGACTCGGGATTGGAACTGGATCGCACGGACTTCAGCCGTTGGGCCTAGATCTTCGAGGACGTCGAGCAGAAGCTGATTCGGGAGGCACGGGACCTCCCGAGGTTCTGGGGGACGGGCGACGTACATCAAGTCACGGATGATCTGGTGGGCGCGAAATGCCTGCTTGATAATCGTCTGCAGCGAACGCTGTGCCTCCTCTCCCTCGATCCGGGACCGTAATAGTTGCGCACGACCAGCGATCACCGCGAGGGGATTATTGAGTTCGTGTCCGGCGCCAGCAGCAAATTCGGCGAGCGCTTCAAGCCGTTCTAAGCGGATTGCTGACTCGTTACTGATCTGAGCATCGGGACGTCGCTCGGTTTGGTCTCGCTGAGTGACCATCCCCTCTCGGCGAGCTTCGACCTCATTTTCTGCGTTCAGACGCTCGGTCAGCTCTGTCGCCAGCCGCTCCAGAGTTGACTCGACCGTTAATCCTGGGATCCGATCGAGTCGACCAACCGTCCGTGCCTGGACTTCGGCGATTAGCCATCGAGTTCTCGGTTCGCTCGATTGGTTCGCTCGGAGCCCTGGATTCGGGGCTCCCCAAGGTGTCTGAAGCGCCCAACGTCGTGCCTTCGAGACAAGATCAAGAAGCTCCGATTCCTCGGGTTGGGAGGAATCTCCGACGCGAGCCGATCGACTCGCTTGGATCTCCAAGACCACCTGCGGGCATTGCCAGCGTTGGGCGAGTTCGACACCGAGTCGTTGGACCTGGTGATTTCCGAAGGGATCGACGTTTGGCCCCTGGGTGCTCCCAACGGGTTTATCCTGTACGATTGTCTCCAGAGCGCCCGGATTTAATGTTGCGATCGCCCAGTATCCGAGCGGTTGGATGAGGCCCACGGCTGCGGCTTTCCGGATCATCTGAGCGTTATGACCACGATCGCGTGCGAGCTGTTCGGCCCCAACGCCGATCGCCGTGGCGAACCGCCAGAGTCGGTCTCGCGCCTCCGAAGCGAGTGGTGGGCATGGGTTCCAACATCGGAATTCGGAAGGTGCAAGCCCCGGTTGCCCCTGGAGTTCTTGGAGGGCGACGCCGGGATCCACCGAAGAACTGGAACGGTCTGACTTGGAGCGCTGGGGTGAATCGAGATCGAGCAATGTGGCGAGCCGGATCGGAAGCCTCTGAAGCTGCCGATAGCTTGAATGTGCCAAGATTCGATCAAGATGACCCTGCACCCGATGGGGCTCCTTCCCCAAAGAACGCTCAAATCGCCACTTATGTTACGAAGCCGTGACTCTTTCGCTCCGTGACTCTTTCGCTCCGAGACTCTCTCACTCTGTGACGAACGGTATCTGTCGATCTGGTCCCCGCTCGCAATCGCCTAGAATTCCCCAGATATTTCTAGGTCGAGATGTTTACAGATCCGTCGGAGGAGTTCGTCGACATCAACCGGCTTGTGCATGTAATCGTCCGCACCTGCCTCTTTAAGTTCGTCAATCTTATCTTCTTCCACCATTCCGGAAATACAGAAAATCCGGATATCCGACATTGATGGGTCAGACCGGACAAGTTCACAGACAGCCTTGCCGTTGATGTCCGGGAGCATGATGTCAAGAACCATTAGATCGGGATGGTATTCCTTAGCAAGCATTCCAGCAGCGAAGCCATTGTCGACATCCCTGACCTCGAATCGGCCATCGCTCAGCAGCGCATCTTTGATGAGCTGAACGATTTCAGGATCGTCATCAACAACAAGGATCTTCCGCCGACCGCTCTCTAACGCATCGGTCGGAATGCTATTTTCTTTCATAAATCGGTAGAGAGCGTCGCGTGGGATTCGCCGGAATCGTGAGCCGGGAACCCGGAATCCCTTCAACTGACCGGAGTCGAAGCATCGGATGATCGTCTGTTGGCTGACTTTACAGATCTTTGCTGCTTCGCCGGTAGTGAAGACGGTCTTCATCGTCGCGATCGCCCCTTTAACGCAAGCCCTAAGACCTTGACCGGCTGGACAAATCGGGTTCTCACCTTCGTCCCTCGCGACGGCCAGGTCGCCGATTCGTTGCGATCGGCTTCATCCGTGTAACTGGGCCCACGTGCACCCTCTGAGATACAGTGTCCGACGTCGGTCCGTGGAATGCAAGAAACGGACTGGCGACGCCGATACAAGGCGCGCCCTTTCACTTGCTGGTAATCACGCATCCGCTCTGGATGATTCCTAAGATTGACAATCTGGATAAGTTTGCCAATCTTACCTGTTCCAGCGATTATAGTACCGCATTTTGCCCTGTCAACCCAGACAAAAAGGAACGATCAGGTTAACTCCAACAATTGCTGGAGTCTCGGGATCGAGGGGATTTAGGTTGATCTAGACTTTCGATGAAGAGTCCAGGTTCTCGGGGAAGAGGTTACCCTAAGCGTTTGGGGTTGGTTCGAGTTCTTCCGGATTCCTCTTGTGGCGGGCTGGATCTTTGAGGTGGACCAGCAGAAGACTAAGGTCAGAAGGATTGATTCCGCTGATCCGACTCGCCTGGCCGATCGATCGAGGACGAACTCGTTCGAGTTTTTCGCGGGCTTCGTGGCGCAATTGCAAGACTAAATCATAGTTGAATCCAGTCGGGATCAATTTATCTTCAGCTCTTCGAAAGCGATCGACCTCAGCGGCCTGCCGAGTGATGTAACCGCCATACTTGGCATCGATAATGACTTGATCAATCGCTCCCGTGCCGTCACGTTCGTACGATTCGAGAGTTGGGTCAAGCAATCGGATTGACTCCCAAGTCGTCTCCGTCCGCTTTAGCCGCTGTTCGAGCGATTCACCATGAACCCGAAAGGCGCTCAAGCGTTCTTGGAGTTCCTTGATCCGAGAAACACGATGACGGTAACGGTCCCAGCGCGGGTCATCAACAAGCCCAATCTTGCGTCCTTTTTCGGTGAGGCGGAGGTCGGCGTTATCGTGTCTTAGGAGCAACCTGTATTCGGCTCGACTTGTAAACATCCGGTATGGTTCGTCGACACCCTTGGTAACTAGGTCGTCGATTAAGACCCCAATATAGGCCTCAGCACGGTCCAGGATCAGCGGGTCATCACCAGTCACAAACAGGGCGGCATTGATCCCGGCGATCAAGCCTTGAGCGGCTGCTTCTTCGTACCCGGTCGTTCCATTGATTTGCCCAGCAAAATAGAGACCAGCCACACGCCTGGTCTGCAGGGTAACGTCGAGTTGCGTCGGTGGGGCAAAGTCATATTCTACGGCGTAGCCGAAACGCATGATCTCCGCACGTTCGAGGCCCGGGATCATGGGGATGATCTCTTCCTGAACGTCCCGAGGGAGGCTCGTCGAGATCCCATTACAATAGTATTCGAGGGTTTGTCGGCCTTCGGGCTCTAAAAAGATCTGGTGATTCTCGCGATCGGCAAACCGAACAATTTTGTCTTCGATCGACGGGCAGTAGCGTGGACCCGTTGATTGGATCTGCCCAGTATACATTGGAGCTCGGTGCAGATTCGCTCGAATAACGTCATGGATGGCAGGGGTAGTCCGGGTGATCTGACAATCTAATTGTGGTGTCTCGATTCGATTAGTAAGGAATGAGAAGGGGACTGGATCATCGTCACCGGGCTGTGGTTCGACGGCGCTAAAGTCGATGGTCCGACCGTTCAGCCTGGGGGGGGTCCCTGTCTTAAACCGTTCCAGTTCGAATCCGAGGGCTCGGAGACAGCCTGAAAGTCCTTCAGCAGCGACATCTCCAGCACGACCACCCGGCGTCTTCTGTTCACCGGTGTGCATGAGGGCCTTCAGGAAAGTCCCAGTTGTAACCACAACGGTTGCCGAACGATAAACGGTTCCGCCACGGACTGAGACCCCAGCAACTCGACCGTTGTCCACGAGAATCGATTCCACCAACTCTTGGCGGAGTGTCAGGTTTTCTTGTTGCTCAACAATAAGCTTAGCCTGAATCTGATACGCTTTCTTGTCGCATTGGGCTCGAGGGCTGTGCATCGCCGGACCCTTGCCGCGATTGAGCATCCGGAACTGGATCCCAGCGGCATCGGTCAAGATCCCCATCGCGCCACCGAGTGCATCGACCTCACGCGCAATCTGCCCTTTGGCGACCCCGCCAATGGCCGGGTTGCAACTCATCTGACCAACGGAGTCGGCATTAAGAGTCAAAATCGCGGTTCGTCTGCCCATCCGAGCGGCCGCCAACGCGGCTTCAACGCCGGCATGGCCAGCACCGATCACGATTACTTCGAAGGTGTTTGGGTCAAAAGTCTTCGACACGGCGGTTGTTCGACGGAGTCAGGAGGAACGATGGATTGTTAGGCTAGCGATCCGCAGAGACGGACCAATCTATTTTACCGCCTTGGAACCAAGTTCAAGGGTCACGCAATATCGTCACCCATAGGCTCTCCTGGTCAATGACTCTCTGCAGACGTTTCTGTATCGCGGCTCAATGCGATTCATCCAGGTTATTGTCAGGGCGATTTCGCGGATCGACTTGCTGACGGGCAGTCTGGCTCGCTATGCTCTCCCGAAGAAACGATTGGGAAGGGTGTTGGGCAGCGAGCGATCAGCAGGAGAGGAGTTGCAACGATGGCAGAGATCCGAACAGGCGAAGTCACCATGAAGGGGGCACCGGTCGAGTTGCTGGGACCCAAATTAAAGGTTGGCGACAAGGCTCCCGATTTTGCGTGCGCGACGAAGACAGAAGGTGGTCTTCAGATCGTAAAGCTCGCGGAGACGAGTGGTAAGGCACGACTCTTCAGCGTGGTACCTTCACTCGATACCCCGGTTTGCAGCATTCAGACCAAGACGTTTTCGGAGAAGCTCGCCGCGATGGGCGAGAAAGTTTCCGCTTACACAGTGAGTACGGACCTCCCATTCGCGATGGTCCGGTTTTGCGGCGACGCCCAAGTCACAAACATCACGAACCTCTCCGACCTCCATGATCGGAGCTTCGGTGAACACTTTGGCGTCTTGATGAATGGAACGCCGGTTCCGTTGCTCACCCGGGCGATCTTCGTCGTCGATCCCAACGATACGATCACCCACGTCGAATACGTCAGCGAAGTGACGCACGAACCAAACTACGAAACCGCTCTCGCTGCCCTCGAGAAGGCTTCTGGAGCCTAAACCGACCACCGGACGTAACCACCCTTGTGCACAAACCAATTCGACCATCCATTCTTCAGCTTCACCTCTGGTCTGATACCAGCGCCTGAAGCTCTCAGGAACGGATTTGCGGCAATTGGATTGTGCACAAGAGACCGATCGAGAGAGGGTTGCACTGGATAACTCCCCTGACAGACACAAGCTTGGATGCCGACAGCATGCCAGGTGAATCGTATGGTCGATGAACTTTTGTAACCACTTTGGCTGGAGTTTACTAATTCTACTGTAACCGTTTTAACGAAGTTTCATGCGATTAGCTCGTATCGGA
>CAZEAN010000205.1:0-7081 GCA_964510225.1 uncultured Isosphaeraceae bacterium | reverse complement strand
CCATCCCGCCGTCGCCGAGTGCCTTTTCGATCAAATAGCGTTCTGCAAACGTCGATCCGATCGCAGGTGTTCCGGCCATCGATTCTGCGACGTTGGAGAGCTTGTTGGGGTCAGAGATCGTATCCAAGTCGAATGACTGGCTAGACATCTTGACACGGTCCTTTGACATCGGTCCTCTCTACCTCCCCGAGGCCAAGTTGCCCCAACTACTCAATAGAACGCTCAACCTCTCGAACCGCTGCACGGAGAGACAACATTATTAGCGTATCGTGTCCCTGCCTTCCTCGCCAGCGTGGGAACGCCCCTAGCCCAGCGACGGCCTGACACCTCCGCAACGGTGGTTCACCACGCTACACGGACCTACACGATCTTTAGGCGGGTCGTCTGGGGCCGCAGTCGTGCGACCCACCAATCTCCTCTTAGCCCCAAAGGTGGGTCAGGCTGGCGGACCCACACGTCATACATCATCGAAACTAATGAGAACAAGGTTACTGGGTTTTCTCAGTCGAGGAACGGCTGAGGATTGCTGCTGGCCGTGTTCTCTGCGTTCGCGCCGACACTCGCAGTCTGAGGAGCGGCGGTCGGCGGTTCGAACTTAGGGACGGCAGGTTCGGGAACGAGGTCGTTAGAGACGGTCGAGGAGTAGGAACTCGAAGAACGCGAGCTGGTTGAGGTCGGCGGTGCGTTCGATGAAGCAGACCGGCCGATCGATCGAAATTCCTCTTCAACGCCGCTCATCCCTTTCTTGAACTCGGCGAGACCCTTACCAAGTGACTTGCCGACCTCGGGGAGACGCTTGCCGAAGAGAAGGACCCCAATGACCGCGATCACGATCATTTCCGGTGGGCCAACCCCGGGAAGCAGCGCAAGTGGCATCATCTGGAGGCTCCGAAGTAAAAATGAGGCGGAACAAAACCGGTATCAGCGCATAGGAGTCAACAACATCTGCGGCGATCCCAAGGCTCACGCTTCTTTGACGGTCGCCTCAGACTTCGTCGCATTCTCCGGTGGGGTGCTCTCCGATGCTTCGTCTTCGATACTGTGCATCCCCTTCTTGAACTCGGTGATACTCTTACCGAGCGATCGCATCACACTCGGGAGCCGATTCCCGAAAACGAGGAGGGCAATCATGGAAATGACAGCGAGTTCGGGGAAGCCAAGGCTTGGCAAAAAAGCGAACGGGATCATGGTCAAGTGTCTCCATTCGGGGTAGTTGGTTCAACTTAGGGGCGTGGTTCGGGTGGCTCGATCATCGCCTGAATGGCAGTCCAGGCGGCCAGGATTCCGATCAGAATCCCTAATCCAACGATCCGGAGGCGTCGGTAAAATCGAGATTGCCTCGATTCGGTCGCTGGAGGTTCGACGGCGCCGGACTTTTCGTCTGTCTTGGCATCTGGGCCCTTCAATGGAAGGGCACGGAGTCGCGCTGCAATTGGCCTCGGTAGGAGGAGCAAAAAGAGCGGATGCCGCAACGCTCCGGTTTGACCAATCAAGAGCATCACGGCTGCAGCCGTGATGGCCAATTTCAACAACATTGAGGCACCTCAGCCTCTGCAGATTCAAGTTGGTTGACGAGTGGTGAGTCGAACTTACTCGATCTGCGCAATCCGATCGTAGGCTAACAGAGGTGGAAATTCTGCTAGGAAATAGTAAAGCAAGTAGGCCGCTTGGACTTGAGAAATCAGACCGGAGATATTGCACGGTGACCAAGGACGAACCGAAGTGGTAGGGCCGACAGCTCGGCACCAACCGGAGCCATTGCGCTTCAACAGGGACAACGCGGGGCTGGTTCGCAACTCAATTTCTATCCTAACGCCCCCGAACGCCCCGTCAAACCATTTCTGGTGTCACGGTCTTGGATCACCCGACCTTTATTCTGATGTGTGCCAATCGTAGTAAATCTCAGGTGTTGTTTCACCAGGCGATTTCGGACGCAGGGATCTCGACGCCGCCGACCGCTTCCGCGATCGGAAATGCTCATGGTCTATGAAACCTTCAACGCGATATCAATTCAGGCAACGCTATCGTTAACAAATCTGATGAGACTCTCGATGTCGACTGCGGCCTGAGCAGCCGCTGGGACACGGGAGTCGAGAGACCCGCCGGACGAGCGAAAATCTCCGCTTGGGGTAACTACGTCGGGTTGCGAACGAAGCGTTGAGATCCAGCTTCCTGACTCGGGATGGTCGCCAAAATGAGGCTCGCCATCTATCATGGTATCATTAACCAACATGACCAAACCATGGAAATCACTCCGTTTACGTACCGATCAAACGCACCAAGAAGCAAAATCTCGCTCATTGAATTGCAACTTTACAGATTTCGAAACGTCTCTATCTAGAGAGGGATCACAAGGAGTATTATCGAATAGAAAAGTCAACATTGCCCCCTGCTGACTTTAGCCGTGACTGCTGGGGATGGCGACCAGCGTTCGATTCTCAATGATTGAGACCCCCTGATCGTTTTAAGGAAGATGGGGAGCATCGCATCGAGGCGACGCTCCATAGCTCACTAAGGCTCCTTTAGCCCAGCACCAACTCATGAGTCGCCCAATCGGTTCACGCCCTACCACAGACCGGAACCAACCCCGACCAGGTAAATCGTCAGTCCAGAGACCAAGCCTCGGGACCGAAGTATATGATGGTGCTGCGCTAAACGGTACGATCTTAATTCGTTCCCCCAAAGACCTTAACACTGACGTGGAGCGCGCTGCCCTAGCCAAAGCCGACGAGGGACCGATGTCTCAATCTGACTCGAACCCGCGGTCAATGGATGACTCCGAGATCAACTACAACGGCGCTTACGGTCCGTCGGATCGGAACGAGCAAACTGAAGGGAACCATCAAGATCACGAATTGAACGGATTCGATCTTGATAGTGATTTACCCCTTCCGCCGAATCTGTCACCCGATCTTGAGCCTCCCGACTATGATCGGCACGCGACCAATGTTCCAATAGATCGCCCCGATCAGTTCACGCATGATTCGGTGTCGGATCCATCAATTACGGTCGACCCGGAATTCTCCGATTCGGTGGACTTGGCCTCTTCCGGTCAAGGCTATCAAGCAAAACAGCCATCATCGTCCGATTCGGTCTCGTTTGAGACCGTTCCTGGGGGAATCTCCTCAAGTACTACCTCGACTCACTATCGACTCGAGGTCTTGACTCGATCGAACGGGGAAGACTACGAACTCTGTGCAACCATTCCACCCGACGGGTTCAACTTCGGTCGGAGTCACGTTGAGCAGTCACTCGGCGATGTCAATTCGCTTCAGTATCTCGCGAAATCGCATCTTCTGTTCATGCCTACCAACGACGGAATCATCGTGGAGGATCTTGGGAGCATCAACGGGGTCTACCGCAAGATTGACCCCGGGAGGCCGGTCGAGTTGTCCGACGGTGCTCGCTTTCGGATTGGACGCCATGTCATTCAGGTCCGGAAGGGGAGCGATCAGGTGAATGGCCGTCGCGTGATTGCTCCTGACTCGAAGGGCCAGGGTGAAGTCTTCCATTGCTTCAGCCTGACTCCGCTCGGCTATCTCGACTTTATCGGACCGTCGAATACACCGATTGCCCACGTCCCGATTACGAACCCTAAGGGTCTCGTCCTCGGCAGACAGCCGCAGCTCTGTGACCTCTCCCTTTCCAAGGCAGATGACTGGGTGAGCCGGAAACACGCCATCATCCGTGTTAACAACGGCCGCTTTTCGATCGAAGACCTCGAAAGCAGTAACGGGACCTTCGTCCAGCTCAGTCGTAAAGTCAAAAACAGACTCCGCGTCGGAACTCGATCGAATCAAGACGCTGATATTCTCTTAATCGGTGAACTCCATTTCCGTGTGATGCAGCGCTAACCACTAGAGCGGCTGACCACACCCCCGGAAGGTCTGGACAAGTGGCTTCACAGCCCTAGCCAGCCAATCTTCAAATCAGCGGCTTGCCGTTGGCGACGACGGGCCGCTGCTTCCAGTGAACGACCGGTCGATGCTGATCGGTTCTTAACATTCGACCGACCTCCGTTGGTCAGGACTCACCCTCTTAAATACATTCCAAACCGCGCAAGTTCCGATTGTCATTGAGACATCGAGGCCAACCAACATGCGCAAGCTGCGCAACGCGCATAATTCTATTTGACGGAATTTTTTCGCCGGTTAGACTGGACTACGAATTCTACCGGGAACTCCCATTCTTCCAAGCCCTCCTAGAAGTGGCGATGCTATGCATTTTTCATTCGACATTCTTGATTGGTGCTGACTCAGAATGTGATGCAGTCTGCACATTTGAGAATCTGCGTTGAATGAACGGGCATGTAGAGTGGGAGTTCTCGGAACAAGACAACGCCAAATTTCCAGACCGCTGAGATCATCAATTCTTAAAGTGGAGAAGTCACTGATGAGCACCGAGAACTCGGGAAAGCGATCCAAGATGAACCAAAATCAGCATCGCGAAGCAAGTCGACGTGCTCGACCGACCGGTGAACGATTTGAAGAACGCGTCTTGCTGTCAGCACCCGGAGATCTCGACCCGACATTTGGGACCGATGGAATCGTCGTCGGTTCACTCCCAACTGATGATCAATTTCACGATCTCGCGATTCAGTCTGACGGCAACATTCTCGCAGTCGGAAGCGATGGTGATCTGGTTGCTGTGGCTCGGTTCCTTCCTGACGGAACTCTTGACCCCAGCTTTGACGGCGATGGACTGCTCACCGTCAATGTAAGTGCCGGCGCAGATGTAGCTCGTTCGGTAGTTCTGAATAGCGATGGGCGGATCATTGTCGCAGGAACCGCAGACCAGGAAGGCATCGACGGCGCTGCTAGTTTCTTCGCACTCGTGCTTGGACCTGACGGGACACCAGATCCGAATTTCGGTACTGCTGGATTTACAACCGTCTCATTTGGGGATGACAACAGTTTTGCTAATGCAGTTGCACTCGACAGTGTCGATCGCATCATCATTGGTGGCTCGGTTGAAGGCCCAACGGGGCAGGACTTCGCATTCGCCCGCTTAAATCTGTTTGATGGAAGCCTGGACAGCGGCTTCGACACGGATGGCAGAGTTACGTTCGATTCTGAGACCGGAGATTCGAACGACGTTATTAACGACTTGCTTATCAATGGTAGCCAGATCGTTGGTGCTGGCACTGTCAGCTCCGACGCTGGAAGTAACCAAGTTTTCGCAACAATCGCCTTACAACAGAACGGTAGTGTTGTCACTGGATTTGGTACAGATGGACTCGCCACCGTCGACTTCGGTGCTCCAGCCGAAGCCAATGCAATTGTCATGCAGGATGATCATTTCGTCCTCGCGGGTCAGGTCGATGGGATGGAGGACGTCGGTTTTGCACTGACACGACTAACCTCGGCCGGAGTACTTGATACCACATTCGGTGCTAATGACGATGGACTTGTTGTCCTGCCGTTTGATTTGAATCCGGGTACCGCCGACATTGCTGCCACTGAAGATCTGGTGGTCGACACAACAGGGAGACTCGTGGCGGTTGGCTCTGTGAGTGATGAAGGAGGAACTTCTGCTGAGTTTGCACTGGCAAGATTTGATTCTGAGGGTGAACTCGATCCAGAGTTCGGAAATGGCGGGACAGTCGTCCATGGTGACCTCCCCAACAACGACATCAACCTGCTATTCGGTGCTGCGGTCCAACCAAACGATGGTCGGATCGTGGTCGCAGGCGCTTCGGGAGACAGCACCGACCTCGATTATGCGGTGGCGCGGTATATCTCTGACGCTGAGACGATCGAATTTGCTGCAGAGTCTTTTGCCGTTGATGAAGACGCGGGGACCGCAACAATTACTCTGATTAGAAGCAATCCTGTTGGTGAAGCGACCGTACTTCTCTCCACAATGGATGGAACAGCGACTGCAGGTCTTGATTACAATGCTCTGACAGATGAGCAAATATCATTTGGAGCAGGAGTCGTCGAACTAGCAGTCGACCTACCTCTGATCCTTGACGACAATATCGACGAGCCAGATGAAACAATTCTACTTTCACTCACAATGGACTCTGCGGGTACCGGTGCTGCACTCGGTATGCAGACCACAGCAACGCTAACGATCTTAGACAATGACGATCCCCCGGTAATCTCCATCAGTTCTGGAAACCCAGCATCGGATGAAGGTAACCCCGGAGATCCTACTCAGCAAACCATCGTCTTCTCCGTCACACTCTCGAATCCCAGTGACTCCCCAATCTCCGTCGATTTCAACACCGTCGATGGTACCGCCGTTAGCACCACTGGTGGACCTACCGGCGATAATGACTTTGTTCCACTGAGCACCACTCTCACCTTCGCACCTGGTGAACTCACGCAAAATGTCATCGTCACCATCAACGAAGACTTCATCCTTGAGCATGACGAGACATTCGATGCTAAACTGTCAGGACCTACAAATGGGGCAGTGATTAGTGTCGATACCGCCACTGGTACGATTCTAAACGATGACTTCACTGAAGTAAGCAACAGTGGGAACGACGGCCAAGGCTCACTTCGTCGTGCAATCCTCGTTGCTAATGCAACACCTGGTACTGACACGATTACTTTTGATCTTGACCCTGGCGATTTAGTAATCGAGCTCGATACTGTTCTCCCGTCGATCACAGATACGGTGATTATCAACGGAATGACTCAGCCTGGTTTTGTTGACACTCCCATCATCACGATTAACGGTGGAGCTACTATTTCCGATGGTCTTGAACTGGTGTCAGGGGCCGATGGGAGTCAGATTGTTGGCTTGATCATCACCAACTTTACACAATCCGGTATCAGCGCGGACAACGTTGCCGATGTCACCATTGGTGGCTCGGGCAACATCATCGTCGGCAACAACGGACCAGGAATCCTTCTCACTGGATCGGGAACTACCGGTACTCAAATCCTTGGTAACTTCATCGGGTTTGATCCCGTTGCAATGATGCCTAACGGTAACGACGTGGGGATCCAAATCCAAGATGGAGCCTCGGCGAATATCATTGGAATTGCTGGTGATGGCAACACCATCGCCGGTAACAACGGAGCCGGCATACTCCTCTCTGGGAATGCCACAACAAACAACGAAATCC
>CAZEAN010000204.1:0-7146 GCA_964510225.1 uncultured Isosphaeraceae bacterium | reverse complement strand
GAAAACCGGCATCATACCCGAAGCAAGATCGGGAAGTTATTCCCGGCCTGTTCCTAAGAGGCTTCTACTTATGCCTGTTCGGAGTTTATCAAGAGTAAGAGCGCGTTGGTAAACCAAAGATCGCCTTGTTTGTCCGAGGTCAAAAAGATATTCGTTACTCTTATCCGCCTGGGATGACTCACAGATTTTCCTGGTAGTACGGACCTGAGTGAGCGAGCCGCAGACTCCAAATGGCTCACACCACGTATTAAGCTCTTCTGTACAGTACTATTGTACATTTCTTGTGGTGACTAGCACAACATGTTTGTCGAGAACCCATTCTATTGGTGTACTGTGCGAGTGGGCCGTCTATTAAGGCAATAATTATAGGAAGGGCTTGGAAATCGTCACTGTCGCGCAGGGAATTGCAGGATACTTCGCTCTTGGCGGTCAGGGAAAAGACGATCGTCTTGGTCACCTTGGTCTTGCGGAGGGGGATGATCTGCGCCGATCGCTGGCACTGCCAATAATCTTGTCTCGCTCGGATCACCCTTTACCTTGGCGATTCCGGGACCGCCATGCTGAACCGTCAGGACAATTCCGGGCATAATTGTTGCCCGTGCCAATGAAAATCTCAGATCCCAGTGCGCATGAAACGAGACTCCCCGCTTATCATCGACACAGGATGGCGACGGGGCTATCCCTTCCCCGAAACAAAATCTTGGTCAAGTGCTGTTACCGGCCCGGTATTGATGAGGGATCTGGATAACGACCTCGACCGCCTTGATGGAACAATGTGACAGCCGTCGGAATTCCGATTCCAGAACATAGCGATGTAAATCGAGGTTACGACAGCAAACCAATGCACCACGACTCGATCATGCTACAGTTGATCAAAATAGCTTAAAATCAAGATTGTGCTGACGAAAACCACAAAGCCGAGCAAGAGGTAGTACAGTAGATAACGCTTCTTGAAGACGGTCTTACCGGGCTCTGGTGCGTTTGGTGTTAAACCGTAAGTATCAGACCGTCGTTGCAATCGACCAAGCTCTCGAGCGTTCAGGGGGACAAAGATCCCCCGATCGATCAGATGGTCGAATAGATCTTGACCGCGTCTGAGTAAGAGGGTTGCGAGTATCTGATCGTCCGAAGGCCATGGGACGAGCTGATCCCAAGCTTCGGGAACGAGGCTTCGATGCGCTTCGAGGAGCTTGGCGAGAGGTGCTCGTCGGATCGTCTGGCGGAAACGCTCATCGAGCCCATCGAAGACGCTGTGGTAATTCGAGGTCGAATCAACTTTCCTGAGATCAGGTCGGGTGGCAAGGTGGATCTGCAAGTGGGCCTGTTCGATCGCCCGAAAGCTAAAGCGGAGATAGTACAGGTGGGCTAACACGCGTGCATCGTCCGAGAGGAAGAAGGCGGAATGGCATTCCGCATTGTTCCCGGTCAGCGTCTGATAGTTCTCGGCAAATCGAAACTCAAAGCCCGCTCGTTCCAGCGACTCACGGAGTTCCGATGCGGCTTCCTGAACATGGAAAGGGAGTGCCTCCCAAGGTAATTCCGGCGCAGAGACCGGCCGTGATGATCCAAAAAAGACGGTCCCTCGCTGTCCGAGCGCTTTGTTTAGAATATGAACCAAAGCGACGGATTTATTGACTGAATTTCTCCAATATTCACGATACGTAATCCTCCGGAGGTCGATTCGGTAGAATTCTGTCGGCTCGTGGCCCGATCGGATCTCCGGAGCTTCATAAGGATTCTCCGAGCGGGCAAGGTTATTCATTCTTCTATTATCCTTTAATAACCCCGACGGGTCGGAGTCGGGCCACTCGCTTTGAGATCCCAGCTTTATCAACAACTTCTACTACTTGATCAACATCCTTGTAGGCGGCCGGCTGCTCTTCGGCGAGACCCTTGTGACCTCGGGCTCGAGCGATGATACCGATCCCTTCAAGTTCCTTGTCAATCCTACGCCCTGCGGCAAGTTTCACTGCGGCCGTCCGACTCATCCGACGACCGGCACCGTGACAGCTCGTTCCGAACGACTCCGACATGCTTCCTGGGAGCCCCGCAAGGACCCAGCTCGCTGTCCCCATCGATCCCGGGATGATCACCGGCTGACCGACTTCTTGGTAGGCGCTCGGGATCTCTGGATGTCCAGGGGGGAAGGCGCGGGTCGCACCCTTGCGGTGGACACAGACGTTCTTCAGCCGACCGCCACCGACGTCGTGGTCTTCGAACTTGGCAATGTTGTGTGCCACGTCGTAGACCAGATCGAGCCCGAGACGTTCCCAAGGCTGACCAAAAATCCGTTGAAAGACGAGTCGCGCCTGGTGAGTCAGCAACTGGCGATTGCACCACGCATAGTTCGCCGCCGCACGCATTGCCCCAAGATACGCTTGACCCTCTGGGCTCTTGATCGGAGCACAGGCGAGCTGATTGTCCGGAAGCTCGAATCCATACGTCTTCGGAGCACTACGGAACGCCGCGAGGTGATCATCGCAGACCTGATAACCGAGCCCACGTGAGCCGGAGTGAATGAGGATGGTGATCATCCCTTCGGCGAGCCCCATGGCGTCAGCGGCCGCGTCGTCTAAGACGCGATCCACCACTTGGACTTCGAGAAAGTGATTCCCCGAGCCAAGGGTCCCGCACTGAGAAGCACCTCGGGCATAGGCTCGCGGGCTTACTTGATCGGGCATCGCTTCGGAGAGACAACCACTGGCCTCTGTAAATTCGAGATCTCGTTGGTCTCCCCAACCGCGTTCAATAACGTAGCGCGATCCCTGTTCGAGAAGCTCGGCAAGCTCGTCAGTCCGGAAGGTGTAGCGGCCCGATTGACCGACTCCGGTCGGGATATCCCGATAGAGTTGGTCAACGAGCCGCTTGATCTCCGAGCGAACGTCTCCCCAGGTGAGGTCGGAGCGGAGAAGCCGGACGCCGCAGTTAATGTCGTAGCCAACCCCACCGGGGCTGATGACGCCGCCTTCCTCGGGATCGGTAGCCGCGACCCCACCGATCGCGAAGCCATAGCCCCGGTGGATATCCGGCATCGCGAGACTTGCACGCTGGATTCCAGGCAAGGTGGCGACATTGGCGACCTGTTCGGGGCCTTGGTCCTTCTTGATGTCTTTAATCAGAGTATCGTCTGCAAAGATCAAGCCGTCGACACGCATATCGTCTCGATAACTCTGAGGGATCTTCCACTGACAATCGCTGATTTTTTCGAGTGGTCCTGAATATGAACCAGGCATGAGTGTCGTTCCGAGGAGACGTAGGAGAAGAAGCTCTAACCGAACTGATCGTTTCATGGACCGACACCGAGGGAGTCGCTGAAGTTCGACCTCTCGGATCTTCTAAAGTCTGAACCTACGGGGCGTCTTCGGTCGAACCGCGGTCGAATAATGACTCGATCGAGAGCCGCTGAACGTGATCGGGCAAGGTTGCTGTGTTCTCGTTCTGCCACCAGAGAGTCCCCTTGGTGGCGAAGAAGCCGTTGTTTTGGCCAAAGCGCTGGACGATCGGCGGAATCGCGTCGGCTTGATCCGCGGTTCCGGCAACGATTCGGCCCCATCCTAATTCCTTGGATTGGAAGACAAAGGCACCAAACTGACTCTCATTTGAAAAGATTAAGTCATTGTCGATGCCATCCCCATCGAGGTCGAGATACCGAGTCCCCGGATCGAGTCGGCTGAACCCCGAGACATAAGCACTGAGCGGAATCCCGCTCTTGATACTCCAGCGCCGCAACTCAGGATCCCACCAGTAGACTCCGTTGACCCGATCCAAGATCCTCATTTCATTAGCGACGATTGCTTCGGTGATGCCATCGCCGTCGAGGTCACGAAAGCGAAGACCGTCAATTTCATCTTGAGGGAGGCCTTGGATTAGGCGGTCCTGAAGGACCCAACGACCCAGTTGATACGTCCAGCAGTGGAGGAGGTCTGGCTGACCACCGACCATCATCGGAGTCCCCGATCGATCGATGATTCCAAATCGGACGGCATCGGGGCGATCAGAACCATCGATTCCAATAAGGTTGGTTGGCAACGGACCAACTTCCCAACGACCGAGTTCAGGAAGCCAACGCTTTGTCCGCCGAGGTCCACCATCACTCATCACGAGGTCGAGATAACCATCGTTGTCGAGATCGATCAGGCGGACCCCGTTGTCTCGACCAAAGTCACTCCGGATCGCTTGCCCGTCGAGTAGGACCTGAGTGAGTCGCTCTTCAGCTTCCTTGAACGTCAGAAAGCGAATCTTCGATCCAAAGACTCGGTCGGCGTAATCGATGAATTCCACAACCTGCTCCGGTTTGATCCAACCGTGAGGGTGGAAGACCATCGTGAAGACCCCCTGCTTGAAAACCGTTGCGTCCAGGGCCCGCTTCCAATCTTCAATTGTTTCAGGATTGTTCACACCCTGATAATTCTGTGCTTCCCAGTCACTAGGAACCATGCACGGGAATTCCCAACAGAGCTTATTAATGAGGTAAGGATAAGGATAATTTTCAATTGTTGTTACGAACGATTCTGAAGGAAGATACTTGTCGAATCGGGGATTGCCTTTGTCGTCACGGACCAAACGATCAGGGAGGTCAGGGTCGTCAGGTGTGAAGAGAATACAGATCGAGGAGTCGATACTTAAAAAGTTCGCCTGTTCGGTTCGTTCATTGAAGATCTCTTGATAAAACCGGGGGCTCGGCGAGTTCATGGAGTCACAGCAGGGCATCCGAAACGCGACCGGCCGATTGTTCGGGATCGAGTACAGGAGTTCGACACCACCGTGGTAGTTTCGCTCCGCGTTCTCAAAGTCGCCGCCTTGAAGAAGGGGGCAGGGGTGGTCGAGTGTGTGAACTTCCATCGAGAGCCCCTCCGCGAGCCAGTCTTGTACTTGGGGACTCATCGGGTCGACTTGATTGGTCATGATGCTAACTGGGGCCCGGCCATCGATCTCCTTCAAACGCTCAAGGATAGGCCGAAGGTATGCTTCATACTTCGGTGTGTTGTTCCTGAGGTCATCGATCGCGAGGATGACGACTGCTTCGACTTCGGGTTCACCGACCCACTGAGGTGTCGTCAACTTGGGAAATGACTCATCGACGTAGAGCAGCTCCGGTTGATCGAGATAGGTCAGCCGATTGCCGTCGTTGCTTGATTGGGGACGAACGGGAAGCTCTACACCTTCCGGACCTTGCCAGAGGACGGAACCAAGGAGGAGAATCTGAAGCGTCGTGACGGAGGGTAGCATTTCATTGACTCCGGTTCGGTCTCTTGACTCTTGAGGTTCGTACTCTGGGATGGTCGAAGTAGTTCATGGTAGCCTGAGAGCCGGAATCAGAGGAGATCCGAACCCAATGCGATCAAACTGATGGTGGTAGAACTACCAGTGGTCCTTGAACTCAGGGGGTTGTCGAAGCAGTTCCGCACTGGAGGCGGAGTTCTTGACATCGACCTCCGAGTCAATCAAGGAGAACGATTGGCCATTCTCGGTCCTTCGGGGTCGGGGAAATCGACCCTCCTACGGCTCATTGCTGGTTTGGAAGTACCAGATTCGGGTTCGATCTCAATCAATGGGAATCGTGCTGAAGGACTCGCTCCACGCGATCGAGGGCTCTCGCTGGTCCTCCAAGATCAACCGCCCTACCCACATCTGAACGTTGCCCAGAACGTTGGCTTTGGGCTCCGGTTGCGCGGAGTCCGAGAGCCCGAGCGGTCGAAGCGGGTCAGAGAGGTTGCCGCGGGACTCCGTCTGAGCGGGTTCGAGGCGCGTCGACCAGGAACGCTTTCGGGTGGCGAGCAGAGACGCGTCGTCCTTGGTCGAGCGCTAGCGACCCGATCGAAACTCCTCTTACTCGACGAACCGCTCTCTGCACTCGATCGTCCGCTCCGAAGAGCACTCCGTCGTGACCTGATTCGATTTCAGGAGTCGGAATCGTCGACGATGATTTTGGTGACGCATGATCAAGACGAAGCGATGGCGTTCGGGAACCAGGTTGCGGTGATCCGCGCAGGGAGGATTGAACAGGTTGGGACCCCTGACCAACTCTTGAAGTCACCCAAGACCCGATTTGTTGCCGAGTTCCTGAGCCCGATTGATCTCGCAGTCTGGCGCTGTCAGATCCGATCCGAAGAACAGAGCATCAAAGTCGAGGGGATCCTTCCGGGCGCTTCGTGGTGGGTCCCGATCGAGCACGAGCAGACTTGGCCAGCGTTGTTCCGGATATCGACGGCAGCTCCGGTCGATCTCGGGATCCCTCCCGAAGCCATTGAGATGCTCGATCCTGGAGCATTGGCAGGTGAGCCAGGCTCGCTCTCTGTGGTGGGTCGCGTGGAACGGATTGATCGCGAGGGTTGGCTTTCTTATGCGACGGTTCGAATTGGTCACCATACGATTCGGTTGAAGGTGGACGAACCGGAACGGGTCGAACTGAGCGATCGAATCGGAGTCCGACTCTTGCTCCATCGGGCCTTCTGGTTTGATCCAGAGTCAGGCCAAGCCATCGGCCCACGAGCGAAGTGATCTCAGCGATATGATCCCAAGTTGAGAGTTGTAGGCAACTTATCAGCAACGTTGAGGGCTCGGGAATTATCGGAGAACTCCTGTCGCCATTTTTGGATCTGCTATTTAGAATCATTAATGAAAATGATGCGGAGATCATCTCTTGCCATTAGATTTCCCCATTGAATCTCAGCAACAATCAGATCTGGTGTAACTCTCTGGGCCTTCTCTTCATCCATTGATGAACATGGGCTCAGTGTGCCAGACTCTTCCGATGAGTCTTGATCGGGTGTTCACTCGCGAATCCCCGGGCCACTCATCCGCCGTGTTCGCTGTGCCTTGGGAATCATCATTGGCCCTCGGGTGTGATCTTGGGTCGTCGCGGGCTCGGCCGCCCCAACCTTAGACCCTGGACCGCATGATCAAGAAGGCAAAACTGAAGAGATCTGAGCCAAAAAATCAGCGCCTACTCGTCTAGTCTTACATTCTTTGCGATCGCGACGTCACCAGCATGATCGTGCCGCGTGGATTGCCGACAAGCAGTTGTAGTCGAGTGGGTCACAAGGAATACCAAAACGATGGCAGCATCGCAGTCGGTTGGCACGCAGGATTGGCGCGCAGTGGCACAGTTGAGTTCCGGTGGTGAGCGTTTGCTCTGCGTCGGTG
>CAZEAN010000203.1:0-7270 GCA_964510225.1 uncultured Isosphaeraceae bacterium | reverse complement strand
TAGAATATGCGAACAAGCCGCGGCGGTCACGAAGAATCGGTTACAGTAGAACTAAATCAGACAGTGATCCGCCTTGTTGCTGCTTGATCCAGTACATCAAGCTAGCCACTTTGTGAGCGATCGCCTCGATCATCCCTTCCGAACCCGGTCCCTCTTGGGATCCGGCGTTGATTAGCGAACAGACGACACGCTTAAAACTTGCCTGTGTCGATTCCGAGAATCGAGGTGATCACGCCGCATTCTAAGGAGGTTCGGAATCGATACAAGGCCACGGCTGATTGCGTTGGTACAAGGATGATCCTAGAGTACAATTGTAGTACCCACCGATTGACAGACAGGATGCTTCGAGTCCTTCGAAGCGAATCCCTTGGAGAGGTTGGTCTGATTGAATCCTGAACTACGATCCCTGATCCGGTGCCCGAGTTGCGCTGGTACCCTTGTAGCAGTTACCGCTTCAGAGTCCCTCCGATGTGACAATTGCAGCTCGACTTACCCGATCGTGAAGGGTGTTCCACGCCTCTCTCATGAGCACTATGTGGAGAGTTTTGGACGTCAGTGGAACCGCTATGATGTTGCACGAGACGAAGAGGACGAAGCCGTCTTTCGCGTGAAGACCGGGCTCGATCCTCGGGATCTCAAAGGGGCTCGGGTACTCGATGCTGGTTGTGGAGGGGGACGCTATGCAAGGCTCCTCGGTAGTTATGGCGCTACAGTAGTCGGTGTTGATCTAAGTAATGCGGTTGAGAAGGCGGCCGCAATCACGGCAGATTTTCCGAATGTGACGATCCTGCAAGCAGACTTGCTCAAGCTTCCGTTGGTCCAGGAATCATTCGATGTTGCCTTCTCGATCGGTGTGCTCCACCATAGCTCTGACCCTCGAGCTGCGTTTTCGCAAGTCGCGCGTTGTGTGAAGCGAGGTGGTCACCTTTCTGTCTGGCTCTACCGTCGTAACGTACTTCTCCAAGAGTGGGTTAATCAAGGAATCCGAGCAGTTACAACCCGATTACCAGTACAAGTCTTGGAACCAGCGTGTCTGGGTCTTGGCATCTTGGGTTCTATTCCGGTCCTCAATAAGACACTTAACAAGATCGTAAACTTTTCGAACCACCCCGATTGGACACTCAGGGTTTGCGATAATTTCGATTGGTATGCTCCTCGATATCAGTCCCACCATCGACTCGACGAACTTCAGACTTGGTTTGATGAAGAAGGCTATCATGACTTGATCGACTTAAGACCTGCTAAATCTGGTCGGCTCTATGATTGGGCGTATGACCAGAACCTCATCATCGGGAGCGGCGTGAACGTCGCCGGGACACGGTCAAAATCTATTGAATGAGTGTTGTCTGACCATCCAGATCAACCGGGACCACCCATTCCGAGGGTCCAGTCCAAGACCAACTCTCAGGAGTAACCCCATGGAAGGCTCCCTATATCCTAACTTTCCGGTGAACCATATTGAGTTTGTCGATCTAGAAATTGAGCAGGATCAAATCGTGTTCCAGTATAGGGTAGATGGTTTTCTCAATACTGTACTTCTGGAGTATCAACCTGGGATTCTTCAGAAGGTTGGTGAACGTGCTGGTCAACACGATCCAGGGGCTGCACTACAGACATTTGCTGCGACGCTCGGGGTGATTGGCGGACTCCGTTACGGCGCAGTTCTCCCTCGGGTCTTTGATTTTTCCCGATTCGAAAAATGGGTACTACCCGAGACTGTTCCTGTACTTCAGACAAGCATGCCTCGGCATTGGAGCGAACATCGCTTTCAACTCAATGATCTTGCCTATCAACATCCAGAGTTACATTACGACGTTGACAGTCTTGGTAGTCATGCGGTCCGACCGATTTGGGTAATCACTCCGTCGCATGACCAGAGGAAGGTCATGATTGCGTCAGGTTCGGGCAAGGATAGCCTGCTTTGCAGCCTCTTGATTAAGACAGCTCAGCTTAGACACGACCTGGTAACCTATTTGTTCGATCTTTATGGTGATTTGGAGAAGCAACACAAGTTGTTTGTGCAAGTCAACGATGTGTTGACGCACGAACAACACCACCTTATCCGTTACCATGACGACTATTACGGCTGGCTTGATCAACGGATGAAGACTCACGGTATTTCACCAAGGGTCCACTCTCATGGCATCGAGAAACCGTTTCGGATTGAGGCCGGTGAAGTGTATTTTATGTCAATTGCACTCGTTCCAGTCCAGGCTGCTGAGAACATCTCGATCCAGCTCTTTGGCAACGAGAAGAGCGCCGACGCTCCGAACCTCCGGATTCCTGAAACGGATGAACCCATCGCACATCAATGGGCAAAAAGTGTTGAGAGCGAGCACTTATTATCTCAATATTATCAATCCCTCTTTCAAGGGATTGATCGTGTGAGTCTCACGAAAGCGGTCCACGATCTCCGGATCTTTGAAGCCCTATTTCGACTAGGTGGTAACTTGCCCTATGGAACGAACTCTTGCAACATCGAGAAGCCATGGTGTGGCCGTTGCGAGAAGTGTGCCTATGTGTTCGTAGGCTTCTCAGCCTTTGGCGATCATCAAGAAGTCGTCTGGGCGTTCGGAGAGGATCTCTTCAACGTAGAGGCAAATACTAAGGTCTGGGAAGAACTGCTGGGACTCCATGGCTACATTCCTTGGGAATGTGTTGGACAACCCGAGGAGGTTCAATACTACTTTTATCGCTCCATGAAGCGGGGTTGCCGAGGTCTTGCGCTGGAGATCTTCCGGAATCGAGTGTTACCGGAGATCGGATCAGTCGAGTCCTACTTTTCCCGAATTGAACAACAGTTTGGTGCGATCTATGACGAACACCATCGGATCCCCGATTGGATCTGGGCGAAGGTCAGGCCTCAACTTGATGCAGGTCCGATTCAGTTGAGCGGCTAATACTGTTCTTCACGCCTCTTGGATTGTCCGCGATCGTTGCTGGTGTTCGACAATCGGATAGGTCACCTGCTCAACATCTCGGTGTTGAGCTTTCCTAATGATCTCGTGGTACAGGTCATCAGGGCGCCGCGAGCCAATGTAGCGCTGTTGGTCGATCCAGTGCTTCTTTACACCATTGTGGAGGGTTCGGAACCGTCCTGAAATGATCTCTGCACAGTTGGTGCAAGCAATTGCCGGGGAGACGATACCGTAAATAGGATCAAGGGAGTAGATCCCACTCCGACCAAGATAGCCTCGGTCTGTCCCGACAAAGTTGGCCGCGACAACATAAAAGTAGTTCGAGGAGGCCAAATCATCCCAGAGCACCATCCCGCCGAGACTCGCATGGGGATGGACTTCTGGATCCATCTGGATCGCACCATCCCCGGCAACTTCACCGTGCCAGGACGAGGAAACGGCAACGAGGTCGGCTCGCTCAATCCCGAGGATTGCACCGGACTCGGGATAGTATGCGTCGGCACCAACAAGAAGACCGATTCGTCCCAAGTCTGTGGTGGTGAAGACCCGAAAGCGTTCGCCGGGGAGTGCCCACGCTCGTTCTTGAGGGTCAAGATGGACCTTCCGGGCACGGCCGATGAAATCACCTTTGGGTCCAACGAGGGCTGCCACATTGTAGAGACCTTCGGTACTCTCTTCGATCATCCCGAAGACAATTGTGGCTCGATATCGCTGAGCGAGCCGCGCGACGTAGCGGACGGTTCGACCATCAAGTCGCTCTGCATGATGGGGAGCCGTATCGGTGGAGACAGGCCCAGTGAAGGAGAGTTCCGGGAGTACGACGAGGGTCGCTTCACCACTGTTAGGCGGGTCTTCGTTAATCGATTGTGCCACCATCTCCTCGACTGCCTCGAGGTTGTTCGTCACATCGCCCGGAATCGGTTCGTACTGTAGGGCGATCGCGCGGACTTTCCGAGAGCGATCTGTGGCCACGACGTTCCAGGGGGCGATATGACGGACGAGATCACGGTAGTTTTCAGGCTGCCGTTGCTCGATCCATTGTGGTTTCTGACCAAAGTGAGCGGGATCGAGGAGTGCGGTCACGGTTTCTTCGGTGTTCTTCCCTGCTTCAACAAGCTTTTCACCCGTCGGCGACCAGATTGCACTGCACCCTTTTTTGGCAAAGGGTGTTCCAGATCGGGCATCAATCTCATCGTTGGACCGGTTGGCGCTGATGATGTAGAGGCTGTTTTGTAAAGCTCGCGCTTGAAGATGGGCAATGGTCTGTCCTGAGCTATTGGTGGCAAAACAGACTAGGTCTGCTCCTCCGAGCATCGCGAGCCGAAAGGTCTCGATGTAATTGCCATCCTGGCAGACCAACATCGCAATTCGGCCAAACTCGGTCTCGAAGACGGGAACACCGAAGTTCCCCCAGGCGGACCAGTGGGCGTCGGTTTCCCAGAGGTGCGTCTTTCGATAGCAACCGACAAGGCCTTGAGGACCAACGAGGGCCATCGAGTTGTAAAAGAGTCCCGTATTGGGGTCGACCTCTGGCATCCCGAGGGCGACGTAACACCTGTACTTCGCTGCGATTCCGGCAAAGATCTCGGTGGTTGGTCCAGGGATCGGCTCGACAAACGGTGCGATGTCATCACGATCCCGATAGAGGAGACCCGTGGTCGCCATTTCTGGCGCAACGATCACTTTCGATCCCTGTTCAGCTGCCTCAACGACTCGATCGGCCAAGCGCCTGACGTTCCGGTCTTTGAGGTAGATCCGAGGATTAATTTGGATCGCCCCCACTAGAAACGGCTTGAGGTTCGATTCTTGATCACGCGAATGGAATTCAAGTGATTGAAGCATGATCAATCCCCAGAGCACGACGAATCCAACCACCAGAGTCGTGACCATCGGCCCTCCGGTCGTGTGAGAACCTCGGAAGCGGGAGCGACTACGGGACTGAGTATCGGACCAACTTCATTACTCTTGCTCAAGTCGAGGTCGAGTGAGAGTTGGCGAGCGATTCGACCCGCAGGAAGGAAGATTGAAGTCTCAATCGCAACGCGACTCTGAGACGTCAATCGCTGCTGAACCAACCCGGGTGATCGTGACGAAAATGTCGCCTATACTCGGGTTGTCTTGTCTTCTGATCTCGGACGATTCGGAAACGATTCGAGGACGAATAGGATAAAGCACTTGCCCAATCCATCGGATCGACTTTTCGGGACAGAAACCTCACCGATTTCGACTGAGCCCGTGTGCGTCGATTCCGAGCGATCAGTGCGCTGAAGCTGCTTAATTGGATCTATCCGGTGACAGCGGTTTGTCGACCCGGAAACTAACCGGAATAAGGCCGAAGAAGTCGTGACCGAACAACTGAATCGCCAGAGTCTTTACAACAGGCTAGCTGAGAAACAGTACGCTCGCAAGTGGTTCGCAGACGTCGTGGCGCTGAGTACAACAAGCAACATTATTTATTAGCAAAATCGATGCCGATAAGTTGGATCTCCAACGCTCGACCGCTGTTAAGCCTTGATTCAGTAGAGCTACCGTCGATGCTCAAACCACCTTGATGACCCATCTTTATATTGCGATTGCTTACTCGCTTGGCTCTCCCGCCTAGTGGAGATGCACGGAGCCCACGATTCTGCCAGCGAAATAGATTCCCCAAAGTCGGGTTGATCGTTTCGTTTGATATTCCCTTCCTCGACGTCTCAAGAAAGCAGTAGTCTGACGATGAATCATTGGCCAAGAAGCAACGAGGTCTGAAGATTCAAGTGTCGGTTAGCAATACTTGATTGTTGCGCCATCTTAGGCTTTTTATGTTGCAGCTCAGCCAGCGTGACTACGAGGGCAACCGCAGACAACACAATCATCGATGGTTTTGGGAACAAAGATGCACCTAAGGTAATTATACGAAGGGCGGTAGATGAGAAAGTCCATGAGTTGACTAAGCCGATTGGCGTCTAAGCTTTTAAGAGAATGGTCATCTCAGTATTTGCTCGGATTCGCCAGGTCCTTGATCACTCCAGAGCGATCTCGGGCAGCAACTTCGACTATTCACCACCACCCTTGGCGCGGTTTAGCGCTTCGAGCCGGTAGGGTTCGGGGTCGATACCTTGGTCGCGGAGAAGACCAGCTACATAGGGTTCCAGATAGCCTTCTCCGGACTTGGTGAATGGCTTTTCCATTTTTGTGATGAATTCGGATTCCCAGAGTCGCGCCGAGAATTCCGCGAGAAGTGCTCGATCTTCCAACGTGAACGTCATGTCACCCGAAATCAGCGCGAGCGCGGCGTCAACATCCGACTCCTGGTCCATTCCTATTGCATACATCGTGATCCTTGGGTCTGCGAATCCCCATCGGATCGCTGCACCAGGGAGTTTCGCCATCTTTTCTTCCTCAAAGTCAGGCACAAATCTCGTTCCATCACGGTTGAACAAGATACCGCCCAGACACTTCATTCCGATGATGTTCATCCCAAGTTCGTGAGCACGTCCGATGGCCAATTCCCTGAACTCTCGGTTACGCTCGGAGAGCATTTGGTAATACCCTTTCGGGAAATACCCTTTGGCAATCATGACCTCATCGACCCGACCGGTGTCGATTAACTGATAAGCCAACTCATAATACACATGAGTCGAAATCCCAATCTGCCGAATCTTTCCCTCGTTTCGTAATGTGTCTAACGCATCTAACACCCGCATACTGTTATCGTAGTGGAACGCGTTATGGACCTTGACGCAATCAATGTAGTCCGTCTTGTAGTTGCTCAGCGCGACCTCGACATGCGCTCGGACTAATTCGGGTGCATTGGGGCCGGCCGCATGTGTTTTGTTCGAGATGTAAACTTTGTCGCGGAATTCTGCGATTGCCTCGCCTGCAAGTGGATCAATCTCGTAAAGTTGGCCCGAATCAAAAAAGCGGAAGCCTTGATCAAAGGCATACCGAAGCACATCTTTGGCACGCTGGGGGCGTTGTTGTCCTATCCAACGTGCAAGATAGGGACAACCAACACCGATGATAGGAGTTTGGAATCCCGACCTCGGCAATCGGACATTGCGGGCAACTGGATGAACGTTAGCAGATGAGGCGTTGGCGTGCCCTGCGAGAAAGGCTCCGAGCCCAACACCACTGCTCAAGCTCGCTCCGACGAACTTCCGACGGTCAATCTCGATTGAGGATTGGGACATCACTTGTAGCACCTTTTTTGGATCAGCCAAAGCTCATCGAAGCTCCAATGTTTATCATAATAACTCACGACCCAGGGCGTCGCGAGCCCGAAGCTTCACCAATGACGGTCACATTCCCTGTCCGGCTTCTAATTCTACTGTAACCGATTCTTCGTGACCGCCGCGGCTTGTTCGCATATC
>CAZEAN010000202.1:0-7357 GCA_964510225.1 uncultured Isosphaeraceae bacterium | reverse complement strand
GTCCGATACGAGCTAATCGCATGAAACTTCGTTAAAACGGTTACAGTAGAACTAAGGAAACGTCGCTTCGAGTTGTTTCTTACGACGACTGACCGAGCAAGTCAGTCTGTTTCATAGTCATCCAATGGGGTTTATGTTGCAATCGGTTGACGCTTATAGATGGGCGATGCCCCGGGTACCGCCTCGAAGCGTATCCTCGCGGACCGAAGCACCTATCATCGCCATTGGCCTCCAGGGCCTCATCCGTAGTAAGATGAGGAGAGAGACTAGCTTTGGGAGTCAACGCAATTTCTGAGACCACGCCTTTTGAGCATCAGACCGAGGAACGAGTCACATCGCCTGTGGCCGCTGGGACAACTGGACCGAAGGTCCAGACCTGCCAACCCGACGGCTCGGGTGATGAAGAAACCCGCCCTTGGAGGGAGGGCGTCGTCCGCCTTCAATACCGCTGGGAGCCAATCGGCACAGCCCCGGTCGACCTGCCGATGGAGTCCTTACCGCGATGGCGATCCCGGATGATGGGCGATTATGGAAGGTCATCTCCCGGCGATGAGTGACCCCTGGTATCGATTCGCTCCGAGCGAGGAACGGCTCGCTCAGGGCGACCTCGTCTTCGATTGCCCGCTCTTGAACTGGAGCACCGCCGGGCCCCTTGTCACCGATGCAGTCACCGAGGACCGCCTTGGTCAGCTCGCTACCGGAATTCGGGCTGACGTGGTGGTGGTGACTAAGGCGTGCGACATGGAACAGGACCACGTCTCCAACGTCGTCCTCTGCCCCCATCTGGGACTCGATGAGCACCGCACCCTCTGGGAGGGCTTCATGCGGGCCAAGGGACAGAACCCGACGCCCAAGGCGTGGCGGAATTACTGCGACGATATCCGCGGCAAGTAGGTCTGGAACCCGAGCTTTCTCAATGAGGCGAAGCTCGATGCGGTCGAATTGGGGCTTCGCATCGACGATTTCCGGGAGGTCTTTACCATCCCCCGCGAGGTGGTCTAGTCGCTGCTTCGCTCACGTGGCCGCCCCCGGCCCCAGTTGCTGCCGCCCTACCGCGAGCATCTCTCCCAAGCCTTCGCCCGGTTTTTCATGCGAGTCGGACTCCCGACCCCTGTAACGAGAGCCTGGTGACACGCCAGTTGGGTCTACCTGCGGTTGGGGTCTGGCTCGATGCAGTCCGGAATGGGCCATTTCCTTCACGTCTTCTTCACGATAACCGTATGGACCGGTTCGCCTTCTCCGCACTTCTGCGAACTCTCCTATTCGATACCCGGCATGTCTACGCGGTTGTCCATGGGGTAAAAGCCGAATGGCATGTCGTTAGTCCCAAGTGGTTTGTTCGAAATGGTTTGGCAAGGTTGATCGCCGTGTTGACTCCGAGTAGGACGGGGAGCATCCCCAGGCCCCTCGGGAGTTCACACCCATGCTCGCACGTCTGAACCGCATCCTTGGACAGTTCCGCGATGCGGGTTCCTCGCCCCTGGAAGCCGAGGCGATTCTTCAAGCGTGTCGAACCGTCGGCTATCCATCCTGGCGTGAGCGTATGTTGGGACCGGTGACAACCATCCAGGTCTTCTTGTTGCAGATCCTCCATGGCAACACCGCCTGTGCCCATCTCCCTCATCTCGCCTTGCACCTGTCGGTGCCGAGCGCGGTCGTCCTGGCTCGACGTACTCGAGATGTTCGAGAAATCTTGGCCGATCTCATCGCCGAGCCGGACGTGGGCGATCGCACGCTCGCCGTGCAGTAGGTCGCACTCGAAGCGGGATCGCTCCAGCGACTGTGGCATGCCTGAGCGCCGCGCGACTTCCAACCGAAGCTCGCGCTGGCGGCGGTGTTCGTTACCGACCAAGGGGTCGGAGAAGCCGAGGGTGAGGTCGGAGCAGGGGAAGAAGTCGTCGACGACGCGGTCGGAGATCGCGGTGACGGTCGAGGTCTTGCTCGACGCACCTCGGCCGTAGATGCTGATGAACAGGTCGAGCGTTTCCGGGATCCTCGGCGACGCCGCTAGTCTGGCGAATAGCCCTCGATCTCCTCCAGGACGTGTACTCGACCGAGAATGACTCGCAAAAACCACGGTTTCGTCTCCTCTACTTCATGATGGTGTCGTTCGGCGAACGTGGAGTGGATGCTGATGCCGTTTCCCAGGAGCAAGTCGGTCTCAGTGCCCTTCGTCGACGAGATCGCCGATCCGCCGCCGCCGTCCGACCGAGGAAGCAGAACGTGTGGCAACGCTGATCGCACGAACGGCATCGTCGAGCGTCACAGCCGGTGTCGATCGGGGAACGGTCGTCGATCGTTCGCGGTCGCCTGTTTCTACTGCACGGAGCAACTTGGTGGTCGTCGTGGTGAGTATCGTGACGCGGATCGCGAAATCGACGATCGCTAGCGGCAATGCTGCCGTGAGTGTGACGACCAGACTCAGGCTTGCCCACTCCATCGGACCGAGGTTCGACAGCTCGGTTCCCGATCCAGGAACGATGTGACGAGCGAGTTCGGTGATCCACTCGGGACGGATCACGGCCAGAGCAGCGACGCCGAGTACACCCAACACACCAACGGTGATCATCCCCCTCAGGATCCGAAGCAAGATCAGCTGGATCCGAACGATGGGCAGGCAGCTGAGAGCTGCCAGGCTCGACAAGAGCAAACCCGTTGCGATTTCTGATTGCATGTTCATGCGACTCTTTGCTAGAAGATTTGGACGCGTCACGGATCGCCATCAGGCGGCCGCGATCTCACGGTGATCCTTCTGACAAGGAACGCGAACGTCGCCTTTCTTACCCGAGGATCGCGGCGAAGCGAGCTCGATATCACGTCCGCATCTTCTCACCACGTCGTTACACATCGAACCGCTTCAAGTTTGTTAAAAAGCGATGATGCATGAATTCAAACTCTTCACTTTTCGGCATCACGAGCGACACCAGTTTTGGGATCGCATCAACTCCAAGATGCACAACGCGTTACGCGAATTTATTCGCCAATCCGAAAAAATCATTTTAACAGGGCAAATACGGTGGTTGGTGTATCGGTGCGTGCGTACCTTGTAAATTGTTACGAGATAGACGCTTACAGAGCTTCGTGGTCTGGGAGACGACTCCAGAATGCGCAAGCGAACGTCGATAATTGTGCGGTGCGTGCATTTCCCCCTTGCAACTGCCCGTTGGGTCATGTCTTATGACTTCCGCTGGCGCAACGCCCCACGCCCGTTCAGCGGGCATTGAAACAGAGTACCATCACGATCTTCACCAAGGTCCGCAGGCCTAGGCGCAACGCCCCACGCCCGTTCAGAGGGCATTGAAACGACCGAATTGATCGGAATCTCGTCACCGTTATCAGCACAGGGCGCAACGCCCCACGCCCGTTCAGAGGGCATTGAAACTGCATAGGGTGACAGTGATTTGGTAGTCGCCTTTAGCGGTGGCGCAACGCCCCACGCCCGTTCAGAGGGCATTGAAACGAATGTCAATCTGTGCGAAATCGACGAGGTAGCAAAGCGGCCGATCAATCACATGCAGAAAATTCTAAGCAGCTTGCGCAAAGTATGCTTCACTGAGTCGATTCGATATCGTTCTGCCAATTCGTCCAGCCAGCAAGGTGATCCGATCGTCTATGGCTCGATCGTTCTTGCAACGATTCTTCGCCTGTCGAACAAGGGTGAACGAACGTAGATCCGCCCCGGCGCCAATGGGGCTCTGACGCCGAAGCTTCTTCATGGTGTTGCTGAAGTTGGTGTTCACTGCATCGGCACTGCCACGGCCGAGTAGCCAGGCAATGAGCTCGGAGGGGACGCTGTTGCGCCTCCGCTTCGAGGATCGGAGCCTATCCAAGAACTCGACCGTGATCGATTCCAGTGATCGTGGATCATGGTGAGCTTCCAGCCAGATTGCTTCGTCGTCGGCCCATCGGATCGAACCGGTCTCGAGATCTGAAAGAAGTAGCCGGCATGCTTGAGCTTCACCACGAGGCGCGATTTGACTGAGAGCGTTTTCACTGCATCGATCGCCCAGTCGAGCAGTTCGTCACGCTCGATCGACGTCGAATGATCGAGCGTGACAGCCCGATCTTCGATCAGGCACGTCCCCGTAGGCCTGAGTTCTCGTCTCGTGCGGTGGACCGCAGAGTCGAGTAGCCTTCGCCAATCGGGCCACGTCGATGGTGTCGGTCGATCCAACAGTGCCAGACGTGCCTCTTGGAACGCGACTTCGATCGCCTCGTCCAGATATTCGCGGTGAAAGCCTCGTTGTCGCAACCGTTTCGCAAGATATCCCTTGATGCGTCTCGTGGTTAAGATCTCGAAGCAGGGATACGAACTCTCATCGTCGACGTTGCCGGACATCTTTCTCCTCCGGCCGCGATGAAAGCGGCCAGGGAAGATTTCGAGGGAGTGGCGTCGATAGTTCGAAGATTCCACGTCTCCACACGATTTTCCGTTGGTGAACCGATCGATGAAGAGCCAGCAGCTGGAGCTGAGCCGATGTGGCAAATGCTACGCTTCACCACGATCAGGGCGCAGTACCGGGCCAATCTCGTCTGTCGTATGCCGTCGTTCAAAGGACCGATGCTCCACGCTACGTTCGGGCCTGCACTTCGCGAAATGACGTGCCTCCATGGCGAGTCGATGTGGGAACCATGCCCGAGTATCGATCGCTGCGTCTTCGGAGAGGTCTATGACCAGGCTAGCATCCTTCGCGATTACTGCATCATGACTCCAGAGCCCGACGAGCGAACCGAATTTGCGGCGGGCGATCTCATATCGTTACGGATGAACGTCATCGGAGTGGGTCGGCTCCGGCTACCCTGGCTCTTCGGCGCGTTGGTCCGGCTCGGCTCGCGCGGCTTGACGCCCGAGCGTCATCCGTTCAGCATCGTTTCGCTGACGTCGGAGAACCGCGATGGTTCATCGAAGACCATCGAACTCGCTGGCTCCGGTATCGGACAGCAGATCGACGAGCTCGATGCTGGGCTGTTGATCGAGCGACAGGCCCCCAGATCGTCCGCGATCCTCCACTTCCGGACCCCGACTCAACTCCGGGAACGAAAGCGGCTGATCGTCGAGCCAAATGGAGAGTTCCTCTTCAAACGGATCCTCAAGCGTGTCTGGCAAGTTGCCGAGACGTGCTGCAACTGGTCTCCCGACGGCTTCGACGCCCGACCTCTCCTCCAAGAGGCACGAGCGATAGAGACTTCGATCTTCGACATCTCGACTTACCACGACTCTCGAGAGAGCCGCAGCCAGAAGACGACGCAGAGTATCAGCGGCATCCTCGGCTCCGTTCGTCTCGACTCCATCTCACCGTCGATCTGGCCCTACCTCGTCACTGCCACCCGTCTCCATATCGGCAAGGGCATACACTTTGGTATGGGTCTCTATGATATCGAGTCGTTATAGATTTACGAGCATACATTGGATTCAACCTTCCAATGAGACAAGCGTTTCGGTGATGTCCTGTCCGGGTCGAATGGATATTTTACTGACCGTCACGGATTTCGTGAGGTGACCCCAATATGCAGAATTGTATCAAGCGATACCCCCGCGGTCCCGGATCATCCCCGGCGGGCAAGCCAGGATTGTCTCGGCATCGACCGACTCACCAGCACATCGCCGCTCGTCCTCGCTCGGATCCGCGGTCGTCAGGAGGCCGGGCGACGATCCGGCCGGTTCTTCGCCCCGGGCGCTACCGCGGCTTCGCGGCCGCCCGGATGGTACTCAGGGGGAGGAAGAGGCGTAGCGCGTCGTCGGTCAACGGCAGGAACCCGAACCGCTCGTAGAAGGCCCGGGCCTCGTCGTCGAGCGCATCGACGACGACCGCATGGATCCCGAGCGTCTCCGAGAGGTCGAGCGATCGACTCAAGGCGTCCCGGAGCAGGAACCCGCCCAGGCCCTGGCCGTGGACACTCTGATCGACGGCCAGCCGTGCGAGCAGCACCACCGGCACGGGGTGCCGGGGCAGCTTCTTGGCCCGGCTCGCCGGCAGGCGCCCCGCCTCGATCGCGCCGCTGGCCAGGGTGTAATAGCCCAGCACGCGCGACTCATCCCCTCGGAGCGCGACATAGGTCCGCCCGAGATTGCGCTTCTCGTACTGGCTGACCAGTGTTTCCAGGAACTCATCGAGCGTCGGCTTGCCGCAGTCGAAACCTTGACGCACGTGCGTGCGGCCGAGTCGCTCGATCCGCCACTCAGCCACGCTTCCCGACCTTCCTCGTCATGAGCCGCCGCAGCGCGCCGTTCGGCTCGGGCGGATGATCGAGCGCCTGCAGGAACCGCTCGCGCTCGCCGTCCGAGAGGACGACCGCCGTCTCTTCCGAGAAGCGGATCTCATCCTCCGGGATCACCCGGGCCTTGCGGATGCGCAGCTCGCTGTCGCTGACCTGCTCGATGATGACCGTCGCATTGGCGAACGCCTTGGGCAGGCTGACGCGGCCCTTCGCGTCCGTAGACCTCGTTTCCAGGCTCATAGGGATTTCCTTTCCATCTTGCGTAAACCCTCATGACAATACCACGAAGGAGGGATTTCGGTCAAGTGGGAAAATCCCACGAGCATGTCAAGGCGTCATCTGCAAGGTCGTCGAATCGTACGATTCCCGGCGATCGTGACGACCAGCTTTCACGGGATGGGGGGCGTACCGGTCGTGCGGCTCGCGACGGGCATGACGGAATCGACACATTATATATAAATTTGCGTTGTTGCTGGGCCATGGAGTCGCATTTCCCTTGCCTTCATCTCGAGGTGTGCTTGATTTCGCATTAAAGTCAAGGAAACGAAGGTTTTCCTGACCGACAACATCGGGTGCCCTTCACCGCGACCCGAAGGGAGGCACCACGAACGCCGCACCAGCCGGACGTCTCTCGTCTCAGCAGTTCGACTCGACCTGAACATCTCGCGACTGGCCCGAACCCCTGAGAAGAGTGAGACTGGACTGATAAGGGCCGCAGTCCGTCGGGGAGTCGGTTCCGGCTGAGTCCTCGGAAAACAATCCGTGATCTCACCAGGTTCGACCACGCGGCGAGCCATCAATTGCATGCATGTTAATCTTGGCGGGGACTGGCGCGATTCTTTTTGGAGCTATTTGGCACACTGCATGCAATCAAGTAATCCCTGGAGAATCCCGAAAGAATGCAATGTCTTGGCCCGGAGCGAGGGTTTCGTCAGCAGATTTCCTCGGTTCGGGCACGGTCCGATAAGTGGCTTTTTGTCCGTTTGCTATCGGAAGGTCAGTTAGAGCGACCGTCAGGTCTTCCAGTTATCGAGCGTGAGCTGGTAGCCGAGCGTCTGAATCTCCTGGTAATGGGCCGTGTTCCCGGTGACCAGCGTCAATCCGTTCTCGATGGCGATGGCCGCGATCATGGGGTCGA
>CAZEAN010000201.1:0-7373 GCA_964510225.1 uncultured Isosphaeraceae bacterium | reverse complement strand
AGACGCGGGTATGCCCCTGCGGGATGGGAAGTTTGTTTGGAGCGTGAACGCCTACGTCCCAAGAACTCCTGCAACGTGGGATTGGTCTTGCAGTTGTCGACATTGTTACCAACCAACCGGAATGCGACCTCCACCACGAATTGATGAAACGGTTCGGTAGTCTGGAGGAAATCCACCTCAGACGTCTCGAACCTCTCAAGCAGTTCCTACCGCTTCGTTGAGTGTGACGGTGTGCCGTAATTGGGCATTTGGCGGGAGCGACTGGCGCTAACCAGAAACTTAACTCCCAACGGTGCCGTCCTAGCTACCAGAGGCATTCTGTGTCCTGGTCGACCTCGAAAGCTCCTACGAACGAACCCGCCGGCAACAGCGGATTCGTTGAGTTGGGTTCTTAGGCTTTCGTTCTGTTGTGGTCGCGCTCAGATCCGCTTCTTCTCAAGCTGCATGTTGAGCCCGAGACCGCGGATTTCGTTAGTCAAGACGTCGAAGCTCGCTGGGGTTCCGGCTTCGAGGGTGTTCTCGCCTTTGACCATCGACTCATAGATCTTGGTTCGCCCTTCGACGTCGTCGGACTTCACGGTCAGCAGCTCTTGGAGAATGAACGCTGCCCCGTAAGCCTCCAAGGCCCAGACTTCCATCTCACCGAACCGCTGACCGCCGAACCGGGCCTTACCACCGAGCGGTTGCTGAGTGATCAAGGAGTACGGTCCGGTTGCACGGGCGTGGATCTTGTCGTCAACCAAGTGGTGCAGCTTCAGCATGTAGATGTAGCCGACCGTCACACGTTGGTCGAATTTCTCACCGGTCCGGCCGTCGTAAAGGATCGCCTTGCCGTTTTCGGGGAGACCCGCATCGACAAGGCACTTACGGATGGTTGATTCGTCAGCGCCATCGAAGACGGGACAGACCGCCTGGAACCCAAGCTTGCTCGCGGCCCAACCCAGGTGGGTTTCCAAGATCTGACCGACGTTCATCCGGCTCGGAACGCCGAGCGGGTTCAACAAGATATCGACCGGCTTGCCGTCATGGAGGAACGGCATATCTTCGACCGGGAGGATCTTGGCGATCACCCCCTTGTTGCCGTGACGACCGGCCATCTTGTCACCGACCGAGATCACCCGCTTGGTCGCGACATAGACCTTGACCATCTGGAGGACGCCGGAAGGAAGCTCGTCTCCTCGCTTCATGCTGTTGAGCTTCCGTTCTTTCTCGTCCCGCAAGGCTTCGATCCGGGGGAGAAAGCCTCGGATCACTTCACGCGCCTGTTTGGTAACCTCCGGGCTTCTCAGGTCGATCGAGTCGAACTTGAAGCGATCTGCTTCGGCGATCAGCTTCGAGAGATCCCGTTCACGTCCCAACGGTTTCCCAGAATTCGGGTCCGGAATCGGCCCACCGACCGCCTGTTCGAGCGCTTGGACCATCGACTTGTATTCGTCGGCGATCTTCTGGTTCTCTACCGCTTCGATCTCCTTCACTTCTTTCTCAAACGCTTTCCGATCATCTTCGGAGAGGCTCATCCGACGACTGAACTGCTGGGTGTTGATGACGATCCCCTCGACTCCGGATGGAACTTCCAGGGAGTCATTCTTCACGTCTTCACCCGCACGACCGAAGATTGCGTGGAGGAGTTTTTCCTCGGGCGTGAGTTCGCTCTTTGACTTGGGCGCGACCTTGCCGACCAGGATGTCACCCGGTTTGACGTAGGTTCCGACGCGAACAATCCCACCTTCATCAAGATTACGGAGGGCTTTCTCCGAGACGTTCGGGATGTCTCGGGTAAACTCTTCGCGGCCAAGCTTAGTCTCGCGGATCTCGATCTCAAACTCTTCGATGTGGAGTGAGGTGTAGACGTCGTCTTTCACCAAGCGTTCGCTGATGATGATCGCGTCTTCGAAGTTGTAGCCGTCCCAGGCCATGAATGCGACGAGGACATTACGGCCGAGCGCCAGCTCTCCTTGATACATCGCAGCGCCGTCGGCAAGGATCTGCCCGGCCTTGACCTCCTGACCGACTTTGACGATCGGTTTTTGGTTCAGGCAGGTCCGTTCGTTGAGACCAACATACTTTCGGAGTTTGTGGATCTCTGTTTCGTTGATGACAATGCGATCGGCGTCAACATAAGTGACGGCGCCGTCTTGACCGGCCTTGATCACCATCCCTGAGTTTTGGGCGACTGCCTTTTCCAGACCTGTTGCAACGATCGGAGGCTCTGCAACCAAGAGCGGGACCGCCTGCCGCTGCATGTTCGAGCCCATCAAGGCGCGGTTGGCGTCATCATGTTCCAAGAACGGGATCAATCCCGCCGAGACGCCGACCATCTGCTTCGGACTGATGTCGACATATTGAACAGTCTCTGGTTTGACAACGACAAAGTCGCCTTGATAGCGACTGATCACGTTTCCGCTAAGCCGACCACTTTCGTCAACCCCGGCGTCGGAAGGAGCGATGTAGACGCCCGACTCTTCGTCCGCACGCATCAGATCGACCTCTTTGGTCCGTTTCCCATCATCAATTTTGAGGTAAGGGCTGACCAGGAAGCCGTATTCATCGACCCCACCGTAGATTCCCAACGAGCTGATCAAGCCGATGTTGGTACCTTCCGGAGTCTCGATCGGACAGATCCGACCGTAGTGCGAAATATGGACGTCGCGGACTTCGAAGCCAGCTCGTTTCCGGTTCAATCCGCCCGGGCCCAACGCCGAGAGCCTTCGTTCGTGGGTCAGCTGCGAGAGAGGGTTCGTCTGGTCGACAACCTGAGAGAGTTCGCCTCGACCGAAGAAGTATTCGATTGCGGCACTGATCGACTTTGGGTTAATCAAAGTCCTTGGTGTCATGTCCTGAGCGTCTTTGAGGTTCATCCGCTCTTGGACAGTCCGACGGAGCTTCAAGAACCCTTTTCGGAGCTCATCAGCGGCGAGTTCGTCGATGGTCCGAAGACGACGGTTCCCAAGGTGGTCAATGTCGTCGATCTGCCCCTTACCCCGACGGAGATCGAGGATATAGCGGATTGCATTCACATAATCTTCGGAATCGAGGATCATCCGGTCTTCAGGGATGTCCTGATTGAACTTTCGGTTGATCCGGAACCGGCCGACCTTCCCGAGTCGGTAGCGATTGGTATCAAAGAATTTCTCGTGGAAAAGTTCGCGGGCTTTTTCGAGATGAGGTGGGTTCCCTGGCCGCAGCCGCTGGTAGATTTTTAGGAGCGCTGACGCATGATCAGTTGTCTGGTCTTCTTGGAGCGATTGCAAGATCAAGGGATCTTTAGCTGACTTGAGGATCTGGATCTCACCGAGATCTGCGTCGACAAGGATCTGGGCAAGGGCTTTGGTGATGGTCGCACCACTGTCGGCGAGGACCTCACCGGTGGTCGGATCTACCACATCACCACAAGCGACTTTCTCTGAGAGACGCTCAACGGCCTCTGGTTCCGATGTATTGACGACCTCGGTCTCGTAGAACGATGAGAGGATCTCTTCGTTCTCGGAATACTTAGGATCCATCGCCCGAAGCAAGGTCATCGCAGAGAACTTACCCGACTGATCGATCCGGACACCGAGGGTGTCTTTCTTTGTCACCTGGAGTTCGATCCAGCTTCCACGTTCCGGGATCACTCGACAGGCGTGGAGTCGTTTCTCGCTCGGTTCGATTTCGACAACGAAGTCGACCCCAGGAGAGCGGTGCAACTGGCTGACCACCACCCGCTCGGCGCCATTAATAATGAACTCACCACCGCCGATCATGATCGGCATGTCACCAAGATAGACCGACTCCTCAATATCCTTGTCCGCTTTGTGGAGCTTCAGCCAGACGTGGAGAGGGCGACCATAGGTCAGTCGGAGTTGTCGGCATTCATCAGTGTCGTACCGAGGTTTGCCGAGGTCGTAGCGGACATATTCAAGTTTTAGTTGTTTGTCAAAAGTCTCGATCGGAAAGATTTCTCGGAAGACGCCTTCGAGCCCTGAATCACTTCGCTCTTCAGGACTGGTATCGGCTTGCAAGAAGCGAGCGTAGCTGGTTGTCTGGATCTGTGTGAGGTCTGGGATATCGTAAAAATCTTCGATGACGCCAAAATTTCGAGGCGGCAGAGGGGTGATCCGCTGGGCATTGCTCACATACGCTGTCATGGTCGGGCCGCGCTCCTCTGGAGAAAAACCGGGCAAGCAAGCAGGCGGATGGATAAGCGGTCTCTCGATTCGGGCAAGCCATCCCGACTTCCCCGATCTCGTTGAGTTGCTAAGGTCCGATCAAGGTCGGATCGGTGGAGCCGTGGCACCGAAGGGGACACCAAGGCTCTACCACACGCTGAGTGATTCCAAAGACTCCAAGACAAAGAGACTCGTGTCGTCTTGTCTTAGCCTTAGTCTTACTTGATGGCTGCAGTACCCCCGGCCTCTTCAAGTTCACCCTTGAGTTTCTCGGCGTCTTCCTTAGAGATCTTTTCCTTGATCGGGTTGGGGGCACCGTCGACGAGTGCCTTGGCTTCCTTCAAGCCGAGGCCAGTCGCAGCGCGGACGACCTTGATCACGGCGATCTTCTTATCGCCGATCGCTTCCAGGATCACATCGAATTCAGTCTGTTCGACGGCAGCCGCGGCAGCGTCACCATCACCACCGGCCCCTGGCATTGCCGGACCCGCAGCGACGGCAGCCGCAGCAGCCTTAATGCCGTGAACTTGTTCGAGATAGTCGCCCAAGGCCTTTGCTTCGAGAACAGTCAGGCCAACAATCGAGTCACCGATTGACTTGATGTTGTCGGCGAAGGCGGACGCATCGACAGCGGGGGCTTCAGTTTCGGCGGTAGCCATGGTTGGGATCTCCCTTCGTTGTATGAGGATCTCGAAATGAGTCGGACTGGTGTAATCTGTTAAATGATGACGAATGAATCAGAATCGGTAATTGAGATTGGTCCTGAACGTGATCCGGCGTAGGGCGGCTATGCCGACGCTTCAGGTTCAGCCTCACCACCTTCTTCGGCCGGTTCGGCGATGGCTTGAATCAAGGCGCTGAGTCTTGCAGCCGGGCCGTTTGCCAAGGTGACGACATTTCGTGCCGGACTGATCGCGAGATTAATGACTCGGGCGATCAGCTCTTCGCGGCTCGGCAGCTTGGTGATGTCTTCGACCTGTTCAGGGCCGATTACCGAGCCTTCAACGGCTCCACCCTTGATGACGGGCTTTTCTAGCTTCTTGACCTGGTCGGAGATCTCTTTGGCGAGTTCAGCGACCCCGTCACCACCCCAGGCCATGACACTTGGGCCGGAGAGGTATTGACGGATTCCCCCAATCCCCATTTCGTCGAAGATCTTGCCAGCAAGACTGTTTTTGACAACTTTGATCCGGATCGACTTCTTGCGGAGATCGTCACGGAGTTGGGTCTCGGTGATTGCATCGAGCCCCTTGAGATCGAGCACGATCACCGAGGTTGTGCCGTCAAGCTCGCGCTTGAGCTGCTCCATCATACTTTCTTTGACATATTTACTCATCGGAGTGTTGCAACGGCTTGGGTAAGGCCGCCTCCAGAAAGCTCAGTCGGTGTGAGGGGGTAAACGCTCCAAAGTCGATGGCGCGTGGTGGTTAGGCGACGACCTTAATACCGGGGCTCATGGTGGCCGACAGAGTGACGGTCCGAATGTACTGTCCCTTGGCGGCGTTGGGTTTGACCGTCCGGAGGTGATTGAGGAATGTCTGGGCGTTTTCGACCAGCTTGGTTTCCTCGAAGCTGAGTTTGCCGACCGGAGCCGCGACGTTTCCTCCTTTGTCGTTCCGAAACTCAATCTTACCGGCTTTAAATTCGGTGACCGCAGAAACGATGTCTGTGGTCACGGTTCCTGACCGTGGCGAGGGCATCAAACCTCGGGGACCGAGGACCCGACCGAGTGGCCCGACCACGCCCATCACATCGGGGGTCGCTAACGCGACGTCGAATTCGATGACCCCGTCTTTAATTTGCTTCGCCAGTTCATCGGTCCCAACGAGATCGGCACCAGCCTCTTTGGCTTTCTCCGCATTCTCGCCCTGCGCAAAGACAGCGACCCGGACCGACTTACCGATCCCGTGTGGGAGTGCCACAGATCCTCGGACGTTCTGATCACTTTGTCTGGGATCGATCCCGAGGTTTGTCGAAACCTCGACAGATTGATCGAACCGAGTCGTGCCGAACTTCTTCAGGATCCGGACGGCGTCCTCAAGCGGGACCGGGCCGTCCGGCAAGTGGGCGCTGAGTGCTTTAAATCGTTTCGAGTGTTTGGGCAAAGTCGCTCTCTCCTTTGTTCATTGTGTTGTTCAGTCAACACGACGAACAGAAAGCTGCCGCCAATCAATCAGTCGTTGACTCGTTCCCAGAACCCACCGAGGGTCTCTTAGATCTGACGGGCGGTCGCGTCGGATCGAGAACGTCCTACTGCAACTGCGTTGGGGCAAGGGGCTTAATCCTTAACCAGGACGCCCATGCTTCGGGCAGTCCCAGCGATTAGCCGCATCGCATGGTCGATATCACGGGCATTCATATCGCTAAATTTGGTTTCGGCGATTTGGCGGACTTGATCACTCGTGACCGACCCAACCTTGGTCTTGTGTGGTTCGGCTGATCCGGAAGCAATCCCAGCCGCCTGCTTGATCAAGACGGCTGCGGGAGGACTCTTGGTGATAAAGTCGAACGACCGATCATTATAGACCGTAATTTCGACGGGGATTGTCGTCCCCTTCATGTCTTTCGTTCGGTCGTTAAATTGGGTCACAAACTGACCGATATTCACTCCGTGTTGACCAAGAGCTGGACCAACCGGAGGGGCAGGAGTTGCCGAACCACCCGGGCACTGCAACTTGATCTTGGCTACCATCGCCTTTGCCATCGTCACTCGCTCCCATCAATCAGCGCCGGCGGAGTTCCAAGGCCGGCTGCTTGCTCATCCATTGTGTGATCAATTAAGTTGAATTGAAGACGTTTCAACCGAAGAATCGAACGGCGACCCAAGCCGCGACACCAGTTGATTGAGGGATACTTCCCTCGTTGATTTGCTTCCTAGACCTTTTCGACCTGCCAGTATTCGAGGTCGACGGGCGTTTCCCGGTTGAAAATGATGAGGATCACCTTGACCAAACCGCGAGCTTCGATCACTTCTTCGACGTTTCCTTCGAAGTTTTCGAACGGGCCTTCCTTGATCTTGACCCGGTCGCCACGCTCAAGGTCGATCTTGGGAACCGACTTGGTTTCATCCGGGGTTTCTTCGACCTTGAGGATCCGGTCGATCTCGGTCTGACTCATTGGGGTCGGAGTCCCATGAGCGCCAACGAAGTCACCGATCCCGTGTGTTTCGCGGACGACAAACCAGGTATTCTCATTGAGTTCCATGTGAACCATAATGTAGCCAGG
>CAZEAN010000200.1:0-7379 GCA_964510225.1 uncultured Isosphaeraceae bacterium | reverse complement strand
TGGTCAACTCGATCGCCGTGTCGACCAAGGAATCGAAGTAACCCATCGAACCTCCGGTCAACGAATAAGACACGACCGCTCTGAGGGTATCGTTCTGGAACGTCAGGGTGACGTTGTTCGTACCGCTCGTGGCAACAGTCGGAGCCCCCAACAACTCACTGAGGGCGAACTCGTTTCCCGTCTCGCCAAGGCGAACATAATAGTTCGAAAGGAAGACATTGTCCTCCGTATCGTTGATACGCCAAACGGTCATGCCGTTTCGGTCGTCGATAGTAACGCTGCTGTTTCCGTCGGTCAGCATCGTGGCCGCATTCGTCGAGCCGGCTGAGGCCATGATGGCGAAAACGATAATGAGGACGTTTCGAACATTGGACATGAGCTTGTTGTTCCTCAATCGATGGAATGTGGGAAGGAAGGCGAACATAGAAGCGTGCTCCTTGATCGGGAGTCTTTGGAGCGTCGCCTCCCCTCTCAGGGAGGCGATCTGATCGTGCGCGAGTCGGATACAGACTCAGGTGCAATCGACTTCGTGGCTCTGGCGATCTTCGCAGCGACTGCCGCGACTCCGCCGATCACGGCGAGGATCGCGGCCGACGGCTCGGAGATCACGAACGTACGAGCGGTTCCTTCATGGTGGGGTACAGATAGCGAAGAAGACCGTCACGGCGACAGCAGCTGCAGGCCAAGTCTGGCCGGCTCGAGAACGAGGACGCGGGCTTCATCGCTGGCTCCCGGTCAGCCGTTGACACCGCCTACGACGTACGGCGTGAACAACCAAGCCGGCGATACCCGATCCCAGCAGCATGAACGACGCGGGTTCCGGAACGACGGTCAGCACGAAGGCCCGCGTCTGGCCCTCGAACCTCCCGAAGCCGACGATCTGCCCAGCGTCGTTGATCCCCTGGGCGCTGAAGAGTTCCCAGCTGCTGTTCGGGACGATCAGGTCATTGAGGTCGAAGATCTGACCGTCTTGCCAGAGGACTGCCGCGCCGCCGAAGCTCGGAGCGTTGTCGAACTGGGCGACGTAGCCGACGATCTGCCCGGCGTCGTTGATATCGAGGGCACGGGCATTGCTGAAGCCCGGCTCGTCCTGGAGGAGCCCCAGATCAATTGACGTCGAGCCATCGTAGAAGAAGGCTCTCGTGCGGCTGGAGACGGGGTCGGAGTAGCGTCCGACGGCGTGGCCGAGGTCGTTGATTCCGAGGGCCTCGCTGAATACCTCATCGACGGGTGAGCCGATGGTCGTCGGGACGGGCATCCCGAACTGGTCGAAGGTCCAGAGAGTCGCTTCGCTGGCGGTGTTGGAGGCATTGCGAGCGACTCCAGCGACGGTACCTGTATCGTTGATCGCATAGGCGCGGGCGAAGCTGTCCGTCGTCCCCAAAGGCGTACCGAGGTCGAACAACGAACCGCCGCCGTCAGTGTAGAACGCACGGACGTTCTCGCCATTCGAGGCTGCACCGACGACACGGCCGTGGTTGTTGATGTCATTGGCCACACCCCCCGAGCCACCGGGCAGCGATCCTAGATCGGAGAGGACTCCGTTCTCGAAGCGAAAAGCCTTGCTCGGACCGTTACCACTCTCGCCGACGACTACGCCTTGGTCATTGACGGCAAAGCCACGCCCGAAGGTCGGCACGTTCGGCAAGATGCCGATCTCGTTCGGCTCGGTTTCACCGATAGTCCAGAGGTAGGGGAACAACTGCGAGCCACCTGCTTTACGCGAGTTTCCCGTAACCTGCCCCAGGTTGTTGATGTCATTGGCAAAGTTGCTGGATCCTCCCGGCAGCGTGGGGACCACTTCGATCCTGTACAGTGGCAATGAATCAGCGCGCCCTTCTGGGACTGACGCCAAGATCAAGGCAGAGATAGCCAAGAAAGAAATCGTCGAGAACGGAGACGAAACGAACCTCATGATGTAGCTTCCTGATTGAGATGGAAACGAGGCAGTCGGGGGTTGCAACAACGCTCTGGTGCGTTGGTCGGTTCGGGTGCATGGACCACGGTGCGTGGACCACACAGCCATGTGGGATCTGTTTGGCTGGGCCGAGGTCGCAGTCTGCGGCGCACGGATATCGACTCAGCGGGTATGCACGTTGAAGTCGGGCACGCTGTAGCGTTTCCAACCAACACGCATCACCCGTAAGAAGGCCTGAGTCGCGCGAAGCGCAGACCGTCTCCCCGACGTGGTTGATGACGAGTAAGGTGAGCTTCTGGGAGCGACTGGCGAAGGTAGAATCGAAGTCGTCGAGAGTAATCGAGATTCCTTCGAGGCTTCGGACCCTACAAGGTTCACGTGATCAGACGAAACAGAGGCACTCGAGTGCGATCTGCTGGATCGTCATCGTCGCGAACTTAGTAGGGAGACCCCGTTCCGACGTATCCGTATTGCAGGCATTGGAGTTGGCTGGGTTTACGGAGTTTCGGCAGGGTTGATTGGCTCAGGCGAGAAGGGTGGGAGGTGCCCGAGGACCGCAGGGGATGCGATCGAAAGAGTGAGGGTCGATCGGCAAGGCCAGAACAATCTCTCCAATCGTGACCGAACCGGAGGAAATCGGTTCCGACTGGACGTGGAACTGGCTCTGGGTCGCGACGTGGCAAATGATGCAGTCCGAATGATCGGACTCCAGCGGAGACGTTGACGAGTGGCCATGCTCGTTTGAGCAATCCGCCGCAATCTCGACATGCGAGTCATCGTGGAGCAAGTGCAGGCCTGCTCCACAGGCCGAGATCAGACCATAGGAGGCGAACAGGAGTGCGACGATAGTTTGGCGGGATACTATCGACATGTATTCCGTGTAAAGTTGGTAATCGTGGGGCTTGATTGAGCCTACAGGTGAGTCAGACTCGATAGCCAGTCACGCTCATTACACTCAAGGGCCATGGCTGGGTCAAGGTATTCCCAGAGTGAGTCAAAGCCTGAAGTCAATTGGAAAAGGCTATGCTACATTCGTCGAGCTTGGCACTTGAACAGTGTTGGCGCAGCAACCTTGTGGTCCACCTCTCTTACTCTTTAAGTGAAAAAATTCATGAATTAATTTAACTTATATCAATTTGATTCAGAGAATTGGACGCTTCTTCTGTCGACCCCAACTACGAGAATGAAGAAATGAAACGACCATGGTTGGAACTGCATTGACCGTGTCACGCGATTAGTGCCTAATTAATTTTGAGGATCTTGCACCACTATCTCATTAAACGCTTCCTCCTTCGAGTTTTATCTAGACCGCATGGTTACTTTGATGCGGCGATACATTGCAATAATTCTGCTCAGCCTCTACAGCCTCATCGCAACATGCGGATGTAGCCTTCATATACTCACCGGTGATGGGCACGTTGGGTCGGATAAAAACTCTGAGGACGAGAGTGATCACCATGACCCGGATTCCCCTCTCGCTGAACACTCCGACTGTCTGATCTGTGAGTTGGTCCGCCAAGGGCAACTGTTCATTGGATCCGACCTCGTCCTGCCAGAAGCGACTTTGATCGCTAAGGTCGAACTGAAATCGCTGGTCGATTACCTCGGGCCGGACCGTCGATTTCGAGCGTGTCGATCGCCGCCCTACTTGCTTGTCTGAGTCAACCCGGTTCCTCCGATGGGTCGAGTCGACCTCGAATCGCCTGCGCTAGTGCGATGCGATCCCCGACGCGACTGTCGAGCCTCATTAATACCTGGGTTGCAGTCCCAATCCATCAGGCCGCGCAAGTTTCTGAAGGTGAGAAACACCGCTGCGGACCGATGAATTGGATCCAGGCATACCAGTTGTGGCACAACGGGTAAAGCGTTCGATAACAGTTGGATTCTCGGAACGCATTGCACTAACGCATTGCAACTCCACCTGGTTCCATGATCTTCCGTCAGCTCGAAGGCTCAATCCGATCGTTCGTCATCATGTTGGGTCTAGCGACGATTGACATTGCGCTTTGTGGTATCGTCAACTATCAAAGAGGATTGACATGCTCACAAACTATGTAGATCTATGGATTGTTTCGCAGCTGTTGATTCGATTTATGATTTTTAAGCGAAGTTCACGATATACTTGTTCGGTGATCCAAACGTTGGTAGTATCTTCTTGCAATTCGTAGTATCAGCGGCTCGCCCAGAGTGACAAATAAAATGGTCCTGTTCTACGATTTCACTGAAACGGTCGGTTCCTGGAGATCCCCGTAATTCCCGAGAGATCCAACATGCAGAAACGCAAGGGATTCACACTGATCGAGTTACTGGTCGTCATCGCCATCATCGGCGTCCTCATCGCCTTGCTCCTTCCCGCTGTCCAATCGGCTCGGGAAGCGGCAAGGCGTACGCAATGTACGAACAATTTGAAACAGCTCGGCATCGCACTCCACAACTATCATGGCAGCCTAGGCTGCTTTCCGATCGGCTACACAATTTACGACGCGCCTTGGCCTGTAGACCCGACCGTACCGGGTGGACACGCCAAGTGGGGTGTCCTAGCGATGCTCACACCGTTTCTTGAACAGTCGAACGTATATAATGCAGTCAACTTCAACTTCCCCTTGATCGGTGGGCCGAACCAAAACTTCGCCCTCTTCCCCGAAAACCTTACGGTCGTCTCGACTCGGGTAGCGATCTTCCAGTGCCCGAGTGACGGTATCGAACAGAACGCACCACCGTCTTGGCCGTCCAACTACGTTGCCTGTGCCGGATCGGGCATGCCTGTTCCTGCAAATGGCTATCGTGATCTCGACGGGACGTTCTTCGTTAACTCTTCAACTCGGTTCGCAGATGTCCGGGACGGCACGAGCAACACCGCAATTGTCTCAGAGAGTCTGGTCGGACCTGGTGGTCCGTACAATATCCCGATCGAGGAGATGAACGGCGACCCGAGGCGCTACATCCGTCATGTCTCGGAGCTCACGGAAAATGCCTGTGAGTTGGCAACGATGGTCCATCCCCGGAAGCGAGGAAACTGGGCCGATGGTGATGCCAACGCTGGGACCTACGTCCATTGGTATCCCCCGAACCGCCGCGAACCCAGTTGTAACCGCCATTCGGTTGGCTGGAGTGAGGCCAGTAGCGAACATCCCGGGGGGGTGAACCTCCTGATTGGTGACGGATCAGTTCGGTTCATCAAGGACTCGATTGCCCTCGAAACTTGGCGGGCATTGTCGACGGTGAGTGGCCGCGAGGTCATTTCTGCAGACGCAATGTGACTGACAAGTCTGGCGAGGCTGTAATCTTCGAGCCTCGCCAGACCGTTGCCAGCCCCAACCCACAGAGGACCTATGCTCGAAGCAGTCAAATTGTCGAAGAAGTATGGAGACAGGACCGCCCTCGACTGCCTTGACCTCTCGGTTTCCGTTGGAGAGATTTTTTGTCTGCTCGGAGCCAACGGTGCTGGCAAGACGACGACCATCAATCTGTTTCTTAACTTCGTATCTCCGACCTCAGGGACAGCACGAATCAAAGAACTCGATGTCGTCGAGCACCCCCTGGAGACGAAGCGGTACCTGGCGTACATTCCGGAGCAAGTGAATCTTTACCGCAATCTTACTGGCTTGGAAAATCTCGCCTACCTCGCCGCCTTGGCGGGCCAGGGTGAGCTGTCGACCTCGAACTGCCTTGAGTTACTTTCGCAGGCTGGCTTGCCGGAGGAATTCGCCCGTCGTCGAGTATCGTCCTACTCGAAAGGAATGCGACAGAAGGTCGGGATCGCAATTGCAACTGCGAAACGGGCCGAAGTGCTACTGCTCGACGAGCCAACTTCCGGGCTCGACCCAAAAGCTTCCAACGAGTTCTCCGAATTACTCCTTCGTCTCCGCGACAGCGGTGTGGCCGTGCTCATGGCCACCCACGACCTCTTCCGAGCTAAGGAAACCGGGAACCGCATTGGCATCATGAAACAAGGTAGGCTTGTCGACCTGCTAATGACCGCAGAGGTAGGCCACGCCGACCTTGAGCAGATCTACCTGAAACATATGCACGACTAACCGCCTGATGAGACTGGCATCCATGATCTTCCGCATTGCACGCAAGGAACTTGTCGAGCAGGTCCGGGACGGGCGCTTCCGTGCTTCGGCAGCAATCGTATCGATCCTTATGGTTGGTGCCCTGGCTACCGGGTGGGAAGGATGGCAACACGTTGCTCGCCAACGTGAACGAGCACAGGATCAGTCTCGTCACCGATTCGACCACCAAGGGGAGAAGAACCCCCACTCAGCAGCACACTATGGACTCCACCTCTTCAAGCCAAAGTCGCCTCTCGCCTTCGTTGATCCAGGGGTCGATCCCTACACCGGAATCGCTGTCTTCCTTGAGGCTCACCGACGAAACGAGGTCGACTACCGTCCTGCACGGGATGCAACCGCACTCCAGCGATTCGGCGACTTGACGGCAGCTGGAGTTCTCCAAGGACTCATGCCTCTGGTCATCATCTTTCTCACTTTCACAACAATTGCAGGGGAACGTGAAGAGGGAACGCTTCGACAACTCACCAGTCTAGGAGTACGGCCCAAGGATCTCGTACTCGGTAAGATGATTGGCCTTTCGGGAGCCTTGTGCGCGATCGCTCTCCCAGCAGTCGGACTCGGAGCGTTTCTCCTTACAAGAATCGAGGATGAGGCGGGTGCGGTCTGGCCCAGAGCCACTAGCATGGCAATTGGATACCTACTCTATCTGGGCACGTTTCTCGGGGTCGCGACCCTCGTCTCAATTTGGGCTCGTTCGAGCCGCTCGGCGTTGGTCGTCTTGCTCGGGTTTTGGATCCTCAACACGATGGTCGCACCACGGCTTGCAACCGATATCGCCCGACGAAGTTACCCAACACCCTCAGCCCTGGAATTCTCCACCGCCATCGAACGCGAGATCCGACATGGTGTCGATGGTCACGATCCCCAGGACGAGCGGCTCTTAGAGCTGGAGGAGAAACTCCTGGAACAGTATGACGTCGATTTCGTCGAAGACCTGCCGATCAACTTTCAGGGCGCAGCACTCCAGGCTGGCGAAGAGTACGGGAACGCTGTCTTTGACCGGTACTACGCTCAGCTCTGGTCAATCTTGGACCGGCAAGACGCCTCACGCTCCGCACTGGCTTTTCTTGCTCCAACGCTCGCCATCCAATCGATCTCAATGTCGTTGGCTGGCACCGACAACATCCACCACCGCGCATTCGCCGACGCGGCGGAACGATATCGTCGCCAACTCGTCCGCGAACTCAACGAGGACCTCACTGAGAACGGCGTCGATCTCGGTTTCATGTACCAAGCAGGTCCGGAACTCTGGGAGCGCATGCCCGACTTCCACTTCCACCTACCGAGACTTGTGGAAACCGTTGTGGGGCAGACTACAGCATGGCTTTCGTTGACCTTGTGGCTGCTTGGTTCCGTTGGTGGAGCGTTTTGGGCAGCCGGATCAC
>CAZEAN010000199.1:0-7477 GCA_964510225.1 uncultured Isosphaeraceae bacterium | reverse complement strand
GGTCCGATACGAGCTAATCGCATGAAACTTCGTTAAAACGGTTACAGTAGAACTACTGTGTCAATAAAGAAGGGGAGTTCGGCGGGGCCGGAATCTGGGGTGGGACCCGGATGGCTGTTCACGATGGTGAATCAGCTCGGATTGTTGATTGTGCCTTGCTCTTCGACGAACCCCGACGTTGATCCTGATTAAATAAGGGTTCTATCTGAGCAGTTGAGGAAAGCTGCGGTAGCACCACAAGACCACGATCGAGATGATCGTGGTCGTTTCGACGGGACGGGTCAACGTCTTCAATGTTTCTTTAGGCTTTGGCAACGAGTTCAGCGAGGAACTTTTTACCTGCAGCCGAGGTGAGCACGAAGTAAACCCCAGACTCTTTATCTTTCGACCCGCGCTTCACCAACTTGTATTCTTGAAGCTTTTCAATCGTTCTCGCTTCATTTTTATTGGCAGCGAGATAACCCTTATCGGTTGTGCTTTCGATCTGCTCCAACATCCGAACTTGAGCATCGCTCAATTTGATCGGCTTCTTGGTAGCAACTTTCGAGGCGGTTGACTTCGGAGCCGTTGTTGCAGTGGCGCCGTTGCTGCCAGTCTTTGGCTTCGGTCCAGCCGACGTTTTCGACTTTGGTGCACTGGGCTTCGTTTTCGATGCACTTGAATTGGCCTTCGGATTGACAGTCGAAGCCGAATTCGCCGCGGCCTTCTTCGATGTCGATGTCTTGGTACCAGTCGCCTTGTTGGTCGCGGACTTCTTCGCCGCCATCGTCTCGCACCTCAAGAAAAGGAAGCGGGAGGTCGGTCTTACTTATACCGACATTGCGATGAGTTCTTAGCGAAATATATCACGACCGAAAAGGCGAAGCTGGGCCTCGAAAGCGTTGATTGCACAATTAGCCACTCAAGACAACGTGCTAGAGTCTGTTTCACTTTATATTTTAATGTTTGTAAGCGTTTTGATTTTGTGTGTTTAGATGAAATTGCTTTGTTGATTGGAGTGCTGGAGACTAGTGATTTTGGCCGTCAATCGAAAACTGGACTGGCCTATGGCGTTTTAGTCAGAGTCTCAAAGTCTGGCGTTGAGTCATCCAAGAGACTTAGGCGGGCCGTCAGAAAAAAAATGGCAATCGGAGTCGTTTTTTTTCAAGACAGCTACTGCCAGGGGACTCACACTTCTGTTGATCGTTGTGCCGATCAATTTATATAAGTATTGTTTAATCATTCTAAACGTTCATGGAATCAAGGATTTCAACGTTGTTGTAATCGTTACGAATTCCGTGTTCGTTAAACCTCAATCGCTGTACGGTGCTCCTCATACTGAAATCAACAACAGCCTGACGAACGGCGGCTCCCGATCTTCAACTGATGAGATCGGGAGGGTCTATTGCCTCTCTTCGAATGAGCGTGGGTCTCTCGTTATCGAGCGGTAAAGCCGCCATCGACTAGGAGAGTATGCCCGGTCACAAAACTGGACTCGTCCGAGGAGAGCCAGATCACAGCGTTGGCGATCTCATCAGCGCGACCGATCCGCCCGATCGGATGCATCTGCGCCATCGCTTCCTTTCCTTCACTCGACCCGGTGAATCGATCGAGCATCTCGGTATCGACTCCGCCAGGACCAACGACGTTGACCCGGATTCCTGCAGTCCCGAACTCTTGGGCAACTGCTTTCGACATCCCGACCACCGCGTGTTTACTGGCAGCATAGATGCTGGTGCCTGGCAAGGCGATCACACCGGCGATCGAGGCATTATTGACGATCGTTCCGCCACCTTTTTCAAGCATCAACGGGATCTCGTGACGCATACTCAACCAGACCCCTTTGACGTTCGGCTCGAAGACCTTCTCGTATTCGTCGTCGTTCATCTGAGTAATCGGGGCGGGATTTCCTTCAACGCCGGCGTTGTTGAAGGCAGCGTCGAGTCGACCGTACTTGCTCTTGATGTGCTCAAAAAGCGACTTCAATTGGGCTGCGTTGGTCACATCGTTCTGAACAAACTCAGCCTCGCCCCCAGCTTCACGCACCAGCCTTGCCGACTCCTCTCCGGCCTCCACGCGACGCCCTGTCAAGACGACCTTCGCGCCTTCCTTGGCATAGGCAATTGCCGTCGCTCTCCCGATCCCTGATGTCGCTCCCGTCACCAAGGCAACTTTACCGTCAAACCGTCCCATCAGTCTTCTCCTGACCCACCTGGTCGTTTGATGAACGGATCCTGAACGCGAGCGTTTTCGATCGCGCGTCTGGTCAAGATCCTGGTTCGCACTTGAGTAGGAGACGACTGATTTCTCACGATCTTACCAAGTCACCTCGATGATCAATCGCGGACAACTTCCTTAACCTTGAAGCGCTCGGCGTTCCCAGCTCCGAGTGGTCTCACGGATTCATCAAGCGAGAATCCGCTTAAAACAGATGACACTCATGACGGACGCCGTCATAATTCATAAACTGGATCCAGACCGCGAATTCTATTCGACAACCTGTAGCTTCACATACTAAGCCGTTCGCGTTGGTGTTCACGAAACAACGAGTGAACTACGAGCACTCGACGATCACCGAAGCTGATTGATTGTGGCACCTGATGGGCAAAGATCATCGAGGCAGGTGATTGAGGATACGTAATGTCAACGGTCCGCGTTGTTTGTTCGAATCCCGAGTGCGGGGCCTCTTTTCTTGTGTCAGGGAAAGAGGCTAGCCACAGGCGACAATGTAGCCAGTGTGGACGCCCTCTAGCGACCCCCGCAATGTCAGACCCGACGCGTGATGACGCGCCTTTTGGGAAGGGACTCCCAATAGGTTCATTATTTGCGGATCGCTATTCCATCCTCCGCCTCTTGGGTAAAGGAGGTATGGGCTCGGTTTATTTGGCTAAAGATCACTTTCTCGGTCGGACGATCGCGTTGAAGGTACCTCATTTCAATCGGGAACGTGACGCGAGTGCGATCAAGAGATTTAAACGTGAAGCGAAGGTCGCTGCTGGATTCGAACATCCAAACCTCTGTCGGATCATCGACGTTGGCGAGTTCAATGGAACTCACTACCTCACGATGCCGCACCTCCAGGGGACTCCACTCGACGAACTGATCAAAGAGGGCCAATTTGAGCAAGCCAGCGCGATCTCGATAGTCCATGCCATCGCAGAAGGGTTGGCCGAGGCACACCGCCAGCGGATCGTCCACCGTGACTTGAACCCATCCAATGTCTTGATGCAGCATAATCAAGTTCCGGTCGTCCTCGATTTCGGACTCGCGAAGCACGACGATCCCGAGGATTCGTTCAAGACAACGCCCGGCACGTTGATGGGAACAACTCGCTACATGGCGCCTGAGCAGGTCAGAGGTGACGCTGGAGCGACGGGTCCCCAGACTGATGTCTACGCGTTGGGTGTGATCCTCTACGAACTCCTCACCGGCAACCGCCCGTTTCAAGGATCCAGCGGCGAACTCTTCGCCCAGATCCTCCAAGACGAACCGACACTACCTTCAAAGCTCCGCCCAAGCATTGATCCACGGCTTGATCGGATCTGTCAGAAGGCGATGGCTAAGGTTCCAGGTCACCGGTTTGATTCGATGACTGACTTCGCGAAGTCCCTCGAACCACTTCGCGATTCCTCAGTAGGACGACTCGATACCAAGACTGGACGACAACCATTTACCAAAACCTCTAAAGAGCTCGGAGGTGTCGTATTCACGTCTGCGGTTGCAGTGCTAATCTATGTTCTTGTCATTCTAAATCTATTCAACATCAGCGAACGGACTTTTCTCTCGACGAGCTACTCTGCCAGCAACTTATTACTTAGTTTTGCAACCGGCTTATGCGTCATCTCGACGACAATGCTTGCTCTGATTGTCACCAGAGCAGCGAGGGCTGCGAGCGAAGGGGATCAGAAGGGTGGCCTGAGCAGGGAGGATCCGCACAAGAAGTCCGCAGAGCCGGTAAAGGGATTCTCCGACGATGGTTCTTACTTCTCTGGTGAGGTAGTAGAGAATCCAAGGTCGGTCCGGAACGTCGGATCGGGTGGCCATCACCAAACTCGAACGAATCATGAATCGGAGTTGAATTCACTCGGTCCCCCCCGAGATATCGAGGACACGGCCTCCGTGCTGGATTCGCTCCCTGGCACAACTGAGTCTTATGCCACACTCGAACCATTGCCACCTGGAAATGGCAATCTTACAGGAATTGGTAGCACTGATCGAGACAATCAGCATTCCGGCGAAGAAGTTGATTCGACCGAATTAAGAAATGTGCCTGACCATTCGAGCACAAGACGATATGTGAAGGAAAACCAAGAACAGCCCGGCAGTCTTGAAGTGATCGCTGCGGACCAAGGCGCATACGAGGACTTGGATTCGTCACCAGGGGGCGCCGCGAAAGTGCGGAATTCGGTCGTAACAAGCCCAGATGATGAGCAGATCGATGAAGCACGACGCCTCGGTGAGGCATGGCGTGTTGTTTATCACGCCGCTCGGTTGCTTCAAGCAAATCAGGGCAACCCCAAGGCAATTGAGTCATTGATGACAATCGATGACACACGACTTGTCTACCGAATCGAAGAGAGTGGTGAGGAACGATTAAATCCATTTACTCGGTACATGGATTCTTCGATCCTGATACAATTTATTCGTGAAGCCAGGCTCGTTGAACGGGAAGAAGGAGAGGTCGTCTGTCGACTTGATGACGGTGGCGACACGATGTTTCTGATCCTTCGAGGCGGCATCAACATCTATCCCCCGAACTACCGGGGAGTCATCAAACGAGGTCCTGGTCGGATTGTTGGCGAACTCGCCTTTGCACTGAAACGGAAGCGAACAGCAGAAATGAGGGCAGCCGGTCGGACTGCATTGCTCGCCTTTAGTTATGAGCGAATTCGTCAGATTATCGACCATGGACATCATGGTCCTGAATTTGCGACCACGATTGATCGGTTCTTAAAGAGTCAAGTGCTTAAGTATATGTGTGACACGGCATCATACTTCCAAGGTCGGGATTCTCCGTTCGGAGATATTCCAGATCCTTGGAAGTTAATGGGCAATCTTGCCCGCGTGATCAATCTCAATCATGACGATCACCACTCGGTTAGTTACGAACTTTTCGAGGAAAGGTTAGGTGTCAGGGATGGTGTCCTGATTCTTGGAGGTGGTGATGCAAAGGACGAAATATTGCCCGAGGAAAGCGTGTTGAACGAAAGAGATCTGCCGATCCTTTATGCCAATTTTCCAAACCGGCTTGTTCGAACCCATCCACGCTATCGGATCGATAGGCCGATGACGGTCGTTCACATTCCTCGGAACGCGTTCACAGAATTAGACAGATTGCGCCCCGGTGTATCCTCCAAGCTAATCCGGCGATTCCGAGCCGCGATCGCCGACCAGTACCGCTATGATGTCTTTCTGAGTCATATTCGTGAAGACCGGGAGGCTGCAGTTCGATGGTACACGGCATTGACGGCACGGGGGTACCGGGTCTACCTGGACCAACAACACGCCCCGTCCACGTTTATTCCTCGGATTGCTGCGGCGTTGCTTGATTCATTAATCCTTGTCCCGTTGCTTACCGAAAACACGTCGCGGCGATCTCGGCTCGTAGACAACTGGGTTTATCGTGAGATCGAATTTCGAAAGCAATCATTCCACTCCCAGTCTTGGCTCATCGTGCCGGTCAATTTAGGGGGAGGACCAATCCAAGACCTCGCGGGTGGTGTCATTCCAGTCGAGGCCGTCGGACGTCCTGAGGCAGAGGCGATCGATCAATTAGTTGGGATTATCAAAGGGGTCCGCACTGATCTGGAAAATAAGGGCCCGTACGCCGAGAGTCCGGCTGACCCTAGCTTGCTCACGAAGCTCGGCCAATAGTCGCAGAACCTTCTCAGGAGTGGAATTTAGTTCTGCGTTCAGAATCGCTGGGCTCGCTCTTAGTCATCTGCCCTCGGAGGTGACGGAGCCGAGGGAGGTAATGGCCGACCCAGTCGGCGTGGCGTTCGAGCGGATGGAAGAGGATTTCCCATCGACCTTCGGAATCTCGACGACAACCCGACCCACAGAGAACGCAATCGTAATCGACTCCGTTCGTTGGTCCTTCCGCACCTTGCTCATGAACTCGATGGAGTCGACGGAGCGCTGGTTCGCCACATTGGGGGCAACGCCTCGGGAACAAGGCAACCAAGAGCCCAAAGTAACCCAATGACACTACAATCGCGTAGGCGACGCTTTGAAATCCATCTCGAGCGCGGTCGAAGTTCGTGACCTGCAAGGGAGCCGAGGCGAAACAGGAGGCAACGAGCATGGCAAAGTACAATAAGGCTCCATAAAGCATTGGTCCGAACCCAGCAAACCGGATGACATGGACTCTCCCTGATCGGGTGGTCGATGCTAACGCAGCACTGCCGACGAGCAATCCGATCGGTAGGAATAGCAAGGCATCCAAGAGGGCTCGCATAGCCTCGCGACTCCCGGCATCGACCCGTAAGAGTGAAGCAATTAGGGCGATCAAAACCGAAACGGTTAAGAACAGCCCCATCCACTGACCAATCGTAGATGACGGTCGGTGTCTTCCGTTTTGAGTAAAGTTCATTCTCTGATCCTTGCAATGAACAATCCTTGACAGGACGCTGCTGAGGAGTGCCAGACCCCGAATTCAGTCTACCTATTTGACAAGCGTTGACGTCGCTCTAATCATAGCGATAGAATTTGTATGGTCAGGGGTTTTGATCCTCAGATCAATCCACTCTGGAGAGGTGGCTGAGTGGCTGAAAGCGGCGGTTTGCTAAACCGTTAGGCGGGGTCATTCCCGTCTCGGGGGTTCGAATCCCCCCCTCTCCGCTCGTAAACAATTTTGTGTGCCAAAGCCTTCTGTGGTAGAAACTTACAATACCACTCCACGTAGTTTAGAGAGTGGTCCTCAGGGACATCCATCGACGGACGACGTCGGCGTGTGTTTCCCGAAAAACTGACCGAAGCGATTGATGAACCACAACTAAATCCATCCCAATCGTTACAAAATATCCGCCAGCTGATCTTCTAACGATGGTTGAAGCCTGGTCGTAAGTCTACCGAGCAAATCAAGCTGGGATTGTCCCCATCGTCAACGTTAGAGATCTTCCTCCTTTCATAATCCTCAAGGAGGAGCTCCATCATGGCCGATCGGGACGGCATCGATTGTTCCTCCACCGGAGGATCTCGGCCTGGTTACGGAATACGTGTTAGGTTCTGTCGACATTCGCTTCCTTCGTTACCGACACTCAACCCTCGCTGGATTCGTCGGGTAGTTGCAGCGATTGAGGAGCCAACATGAGACGTTACACCTTGTCGACGGAGCAGTTTCGACGCATCGAACACTTGCTCCCGGGCAAATCGGGCGATCCCGGCCGCTCTGGCGACAATCGCTTGTTCCTTGAGGCCGTTCTCTAGATCGACCGCACCGGATCTCCCTGGCGCGATCTGCCGCAAGAATACGGCAACTGGAACTCGGTGTATCGAC
>CAZEAN010000198.1:0-7487 GCA_964510225.1 uncultured Isosphaeraceae bacterium | reverse complement strand
CTACCTCTCACTATCCCGCGACCTCTCCCTCGCTCTATCCTTCTACTGCGCCCTCTACCTCGACCTCGCCCGCCGCCGCGGCCGCGCCCGCGCCCGCGACCGCGACCTCGACCGCGCCCTCGCCCTCGACCTCGACCGCGCCCGCGCCCGCGACCGCGACCTGTTAGGGCATGCGCCATTGCGTGACTGCCTTGATGGGTCACTCTTGCAGGAAGCGTTTCGACCGCAACTAGAAACGAGTTGGCCCCAGTTTGGTTGTCGAGCACTGAAGGGGGACATTGGTAATGCCACGCTCAAAGGGCCAGGATTGGTCGAGTTCGAACTCGAAAGTGACGACTGTACTGTTTCCGTTGCAGACCGAGACGGTGAACGACCAAAGCCGCTGACCAAGCGAAGTTATGACCTCACCTTCCCGATGCCAGCGATCCCACTTGGTAACCTTCGTCGAGAGTGTGATGCTTGGCGGACTGATCGTCGCTATCAACCGCTAGGGGTTGCTCCCTTCTAGTTTCCCAGTCTGTATTACATCTGGCCAAAGCACACCAGATTCCAGCAAGAGACACTCGGTGTGTCCCGCATTTTCGCCTTGCTGCCCTATTTTGAGCTGTGGGACAAACCGTTTGATGACTGGACCAAGGAGGATTGGGCCAACTGCGGTTATTCCGCGTTGTGGAATTTGGAGACGGGTGTTGTGTTGTGGGCCAAAGGGGCTCACCATGTGGACGAGATGACCGAGCAGGGAGTTGAGGCTCCCGAGTTCTTCAACGAGACCTGGAAGAAGTACCCTGATCCACCCAAGTGATGCGGCTTCAACGTTGTGGAGATTATTCTGATGGCGACCGATGACGACCGAGGGCAGGATTACAAGCTGGAGCGGTACAAGTACATTCTCCAGCAGATCAGTTTTCTTAATGAAAACACCTTCCGCAAGCTGACCTTCTACAAGGCGTTACTCACCGCGATCTTAGGCGCGATGGTCGCGCTCTTTGTGGGTCGTGGAGAACTGGGGATCGATGCTGAAACGGCCAAGGTTGGGTTGCAGGGGCTCGTTTGGCTCCTGGGCTTGGTGACGCTGTTCATCCTGCTCTCCATCGGCGCTGGTGTCCTCTCCTGGTTCGACTACCGCCATGATGAAGCCGACCTCCTGGACGAGGAAGTTCACCAGGGCTATCGCAAGCGACCCCAGTGGAAGAACTGTTGGCGCTGGTATGAGTTCCACTTCGCCATCATCGCCGTGATTGTGTTTGTCGCCGTCTGGTTCTTCGTTGCCCGTCAGGTACTCCCCATGCTCTAGCTCATCTGATTCTGAACGTTGCGCGGAGCCAGCTTCTGGACAATGAGCCCGCTCGGTGCTGTCATTGTATTTAAGAGCGGAGTGAACAGCACAACCTCTATCCCGGCCGTGAGTTGGTTCCTGGGGGGAATCTCGGTTCAGTGATGATCGTACGATGAGTAATATTCAAACGAAGTCGGCGAATGATCGGCGTGAGCAACTCTTTGGGATCATCTTTGGTGCTGATACCGCAGCAGGAAAAACGTTTGATGTTATCTTGATGCTGGCGATCGTCGCGAGTGTTGGTGCGGTCGTCATTGAGAGTGTTGAAGATCTCAACAATCAGTATGGTCGTGCGCTCACGATTATCGAATGGGTGTTCACGGCGCTCTTTACGATTGAATATGTCGTCCGGTTGCTCATTGTCCGACGCCCCTGGCGTTACGCGATCAGTTTCTTCGGGATCGTCGATCTCCTGGCGATCCTTCCGTCCTATCTCGGCCTGATCTTGCCGAATTCCGAATCACTGATGGTGATCCGATCCCTCCGGCTCCTCCGGGTCTTTCGGGTCCTCCGGTTGGCTCGATTTCTCGGCGAGGCCGAAGTACTGAGGCGGGCTCTGAAGGCGAGTGCCCACAAGATCGTGGTCTTCCTCGGTGCCGTGATGACCTTGATCCTGATCCTGGGGACTTTGATGTATCTTGTTGAGGGGAAGGCGGGCACTGGTTTCGACAACATTCCGCAAGCCGTCTACTGGGCGATTGTGACGATGACTACGGTGGGTTACGGAGACATCGCGCCGGGTACGGTCGTTGGCAAGATCATCGCCTCGACGATGATGCTGATCGGGTACGGAATCCTTGCGGTCCCTACCGGGATCGTCACCGTCGAACTAAGTTCCGCGGCTCGAAAGGCGAGTAACATCGAACGAGCTAACAACCGATCCTGCCCTTCCTGCCAGCGCAACGACCACGAACACGATGCGGTCTTCTGTCGGATCTGTGGCAGTCGACTCTGAACTCCGCCATGAGGATCAGTGAGTTGACTCGGTGGACTGCTCCGATGGCTTGACACGATAGTCTCAGCGCTTTAGACTTTGTCATGTAAAGTCACTGAAGCCAACGAGTGATCAGAGCGGTAGCAGCGACCGTGGCCGGTCGGGATGTCGGGGAGAGTGGTGATGGAGTTGCAGGAAGCCTTGAGTCAGATTTCCGAGATCAGGCGGCAGATGGCGCGCTCGGAGGTCTTTCGGGGCTATCGGGCGGTCCCCGTCGCGGGGACGGGTGTGTTAGCGATTCTAGCCTCTGTCTTCCAATCGAGTTGGATCGAGAGGCCGACGGAGTCGATCATCCCGTACGCGATGCTCTGGATTGGGACTGCGGCGATCGGGATGATCTGGTCAGGAATTGAGATGGTCCGACGGTCTCGAGCGATCCCTTGCCAGATCGGTAAACGAGCGACCTGGTTGGCGGTCGAGCAATTCCTCCCCTCGATGATCGCGGGCGCTTTGGTCACGGTGATCTTGGTCCGCTCGGTACCTGAAGTCTGTTGGATGCTCCCCGGCCTCTGGCAGATTTTCTTCGCCCTCGGGGTCTTTGCCTCGTTCCGACAACTCCCAAGAGCGACCTTTGGTGTTGCGGTCTTCTATTTGTTCACCGGGCTCGGCTGCTTGCAGTGGGCCCGAGGGGAATGGGCCCTCTCGCCTTGGACGATGGGGATCCCCTTTGGTCTTGGTCAGGCGGCGGCAGCGGTGATTCTTTATTGGAACCTGGAGCGTGTTGAGGAGCGTTGATGATGAGTTCGGGAGCCGGCGATCGCGATCAGAGTGCTCGGCCGGAGCTTACGGAGCCCGGGCGATTTTCGTACGAAGGACTTGAGCGCGTCATCCACGAAAAAGCGCGGCTCGGGATCATGGCCTCGCTGATCTCCCAGCCCGAAGGGCTGCTTTTCCCCGAACTAAAAGGGCTCTGCGCATTAACTGACGGTAACCTCAGCCGCCACCTCCAAGTCTTGCATGAGGCTGGCCTGGTCGAGCTTTGGAAGGGGACTCGGCAGAACCGTTCTCAGACCCTCTGCCGACTGACCCCAGAAGGGCGTCGACGCTTTACTGAGTATATTGGCGCTCTCGAAAAAGTCGTCGCAGATGCTGTCCGTGCGTCTGATGCGACTGCTGAAGAAGTACCAGCTCGGAGTCGGTTGCTCGCCGACGGTTGGTCTCCTGCGTAAGCTCGTTCGGTCATTCTAACGACCTCACCCCTTCAACGCCCATCACACCACCATGACAAAACCGAGAGAAACTCGGGGCGCCTTCGCTGCGCTCGATCAGGTACTCCGAGGTGAGTTGACTCGCCCCAGTACCTTCCTCCACCAAGGGACTGCGGCGATCCCTGCGGGATCGTTGGCACTTGTCTGTCTCCTCTTGGCCGCTGTTTCGGGGCTCGCGATGGGCTCGTACGCGGTCAGCCATGAGGGAGGTAACGGCTTCCTTCAGATGGTTGCTTCCGCAGTTAAAGTCCCGGCACTCTTCGGTCTCACCTTACTCGTCACCTTCCCCTCACTTTACGTCTCGAATGCCCTCGTCGGTTCTCGGTTAGGTCCGAAGGCGCTGTTAACTCTCCTGGTTGCCTCGATTGCGGTTACGCTTGCCGTCTTGGCATCCTTGAGTCCGATCGTTGCATTCTTTTCGGTGATTACCGTGAGCTATGCGTTTGTGTTGGTGATGAATGTTGTGGCCTTTGGTGTCTCGGGGCTTCTCGGCCTGGGGTTCTTGCTTCAGACACTCCACCGGATCACCCTCGCCGAGCAAGCACGAGCCCGGCACCAACAGCGTGCTCCTGTGCCTTTGGATCCGCCGTCGATCGTAGAAGGCAAAGAGGACGAAATCGTTGACCTGGAACCCTCGGAGGAGCGGGGTACCAGCGAGAATCGACCCCTCGGTGCGCTTGATCAAGCCGACGAGCGGGTCCCGAGTGGTCAGGTGAAGTTGATCTTCCGAGTCTGGGTCATCCTCTTTGGGCTCGTTGGTGTCCAGATGTCGTGGGTTCTCCGACCTTTCATTGGTGCACCGAATCTACCGTTTACGTGGTTCCGCCCCCGACAGTCGAACTTTTTTGAGGCCGTCTTCCAAGCGATTGTTCAGCTCTTCCAGGGGTAATCATTAGCACCTCCAAGGTGGTCCAAAAAACGGGGACCATTAGAGTTTGAAGATGCTGAAGCTGTCGCACAAGCGTGGGATGTGATTTGGGAGACGACGTTTTCCAACCCTCTCAAGTGATCGTCGGGTTTCCTAACTGAAATAGACTACGAAAATGAGATAACAGTGACTTAATTAAGTATTGGGAAGATTAGACAATACGAAGCCACATTTCCTTGCGTGAAGCCACTCTAATTTCAATCTGACAAACTGATTTTAGATTGGCGTTCCTTTTTTTCGGAAATTGTTCTCGCGTGCGCTAGACGACCGTTGTACACTACATTAACAATGGGTCAGTTGGTGTATGTTCGTGCGGTATCTTGGGCGATAATGCCTTCTCCCATAACCCGAACAGATGGAAGAATCGACGACCCCGGTTTATCCGGCAGGACGCCCCTCTCAATCAGGAGACTTCCATGGTGGATCTCAACTCCCTAACTCCTCGCCAGCGTGAAATTTACGACTTCATTCGCGAGAAGATTCATGGGCGAGGGTATGGTCCGACTGTTCGTGAGATCGGTGAAGCGTTTGAGATCAAGAGCCCCAATGGTGTGATGTGTCACCTCAAAGCGCTTCAGAAGAAAGGCCTGATTTCCCGAGAGCCGAACATGTCTCGGGCGATTCAACTTCTTCAGGAACCGGCCACTGGTGGCAGCAAGCGTGGCGGGATCCCCTTCCTCGGTCGGATCGCTGCTGGGGCACCGATCGAAGCGATCGAGCAGGCCAACGAAACGATTGAATTTGAAGACTGGGAAGGTGATCACGAGAAGTTTGCGCTTCAAGTCACTGGCGACTCGATGATCGAAGCACACATCGCCGATGGCGACTTTGTCATCATCAAGAAGTCGGAAGTAGCGCGTGATGGTCAGATTGTCGCGGTCCGTGATGTGGATGGGGACGCGACCCTCAAGCGATTCTTCAAGGAAAAGAACCGAGTCCGCTTGGAACCGGCGAATAGTCAACTTAAGCCAATCTATCGGAACCACGTTGACATCCTTGGCATCCTCGTCGGTGTCGTCCGGAAGTACTGAATTGCCTGGCGCCATTGGTCCTCTGTCTGGATCGAGCAGAATCAATCGGCATGGAGGTTGGTGTGAAGCTCGCTGAAGCAGCGTCGATTGTTCAAGCACTCGCTAATGGAATCGATCCGGGATCGGGAGATCGGCTTCATTCCGAGACCCCGTTCAACCAACCGAAGGTGATCCGAGCACTCTACACCCTTCTTCTTGCCTTGAAGCCGAGATTGGAAGTCCTTGAAGAAACGCAAGATGAACAAGCCACTGAGTCTTTCTTGACGTCAGTACCTCTCGACCCCGAAACAGCCCCGAGGATTGATCCGGAAGCGCCCACTCAGTCCAACAACACAATAGATCCAAACGTAACCGAGCTGCCCTTTGACGCGATCGAGCCGACCGATGAGAAGATCCCCGTCGTTCCACCCGATTCGGGAGCATCATCTGACCGCGTCTTGCTGTTTACAGACGGTGCTTGTAGTGGTAACCCCGGTCCCGGTGGTTGGGCCTACTTGCTGCGGCACCCGGCATCAGGATTGAGCCGTGACGGATCTGGTGCCGAGTATGAAACTACCAATAATCGGATGGAACTCACCGGGGCGATCAAGGGGCTTGAGGCCCTCAACGAACCCTCTGTGGTTGAGTTGGTCACTGATAGCCAATATGTCGCACGTGGACTGAAGGAATGGATGCCCCGTTGGAAGAGTAACGGTTGGCGACGGAAAGAAGGCCGGTCTTTCAAGCCGGTCGTTAATGAAGACCTTTGGCGACAACTTGATGAGCTTGCAACGCGACACCGAGTGACCCCTCGACATGTCCTCGGTCACAACGGACATCCTGAAAACGAGGCGGTCGACGGCATGGCCGTCGACGCCATCAAGCGGCTTGGTCGCTCTTAAAAATCTTTTAGAGCGGTTCTCTCTTGAGAGCAGGCCGACGTGAGGTATCTTCCCGCGTCCAGTCCGGACCTGACTCCGATCGAGGGGATGTTCGGCAGGGTACGACCTCGGAACGATGTGGCTCACTTCATTTCAAGCCGCCAACGGGAAGCCTTCCCCACTGAGACGATTCCAGAATTGCTCCCAGCGACCCAAAGTGTACGACAACGACCGAAGGCTCAAAACCCTCTCCACACCACGATCCTTCCATTTCATCCCCGAACCGCACAGACGCTGCTTCACCAACACCTTGCAAGCCGCCTCCGTCACGCCCGTACCGATCGGCAGCTTCCGTGACAGGAACCGCGCGTAGGACAATCGGCCACGCTTCTCCTGGTTCTGCTGGTACGTCAACGCCGACGACACAGCCTCCGGCACTCGTTTCGGCCCCAGGTCTGCGGCAAGCGATCGCAACTCGGCGATCAAGGCCACTGACGCACCATCCTCCTGCTTCAGGCGATGGCACCACGTCTCCACCCAAGGTCGCAGTTGGCTCCCATCGTCACGGAACAGCGCCTCGCCCGCCTTCCAGACGTACTGCGTCACGTGATCGAAGTCGACGATCTGAACCGCCACCTTGTGGTCCAGGTACCCCCAGTTCTCCTTCGCACCGTCGGCAAGACCCACGTACGTCGCATCAGGATGAGCCCCTTTGATCCGGTCGATCTCCCGATCCATGCGATCGAAGAAGCGTTCTTTGCCGTACTCGGGAGACGCTCCCAGATAGATCGTGTGCTGACGTTGGCCTTCGGGGTCGTACAGGCTGATCGAGCCCACCATCGCTTCACGCCAACCATCCTCGGCCATGAGCATGCAGGTGCCATCCAGGCTCAGAGTGATCGTCGCGGTCGGTTCCTCGAGTTCAGGGAGTTGGTACTCCCAGTCCTCGTCACGAGCCAAGGCCACCGAGGCCACGGCATCGGCCACGTTCTGCACGAAGGAACGGGCGACACGGCGGCCATGGTTGAGCTCCAGATCGGCGAGCACCCGGCCGGCCCCGAATTCGGCGTACTTGTGGGCCAGTTGCTTGGCGAATCGGGGTGTGGAGCTGACGACGATGCGTGCGTCAC
>CAZEAN010000197.1:0-7495 GCA_964510225.1 uncultured Isosphaeraceae bacterium | reverse complement strand
GAAGCGCTGCTCGCCAAGGTCAGTCACGAACTACGGGCCCCACTGACACCGGTCCTAGCCGCAACCTCCTCCCTCTTGGACCAGCCGCAACTCGACAACGAGTTGCGGCCGATTCTCGAGATGATCCGTCGGAATGTGCTGGTGGAAGCGAGGTTGATTGATGACCTTCTTGACCTCAGCCGATCGCAGTTTGATAAGCTCCGACTTCGATTGGAAGCGGTCAATCTCCATGAATTACTTCAGGAAACGCTGGACGATGGCCGCGAACTGGTCCGTCGCGCGGGGCTCACAGTGCGGACTCACTTTGAGGCAGACCAGGTCCTCTTTCAGGCGGATCCAACGCGCCTGAAGCAGGTCTTCTGGAATCTTGTTTCCAACGCATCCAATTACAGCAACCCCGGTGACATTCTCACCGTCCGGACCCGAAACAAGTCGGAACAAGGGATCGTGATCGAGTTCCAAGACACAGGTCAAGGGATCGATCCTGATCGGATCAAACGGATCTTCGACCCGTTCGTGCAAGGTGATGATGAACCAAGCAGTCGGTTGGTCGGACTCGGGTTAGGTCTCGCGATCTCGAAGTCGTTAGTCGAGGCCCACGGAGGCCGGGTCGAAGCCCAGAGTCCCGGGGTCGATCAAGGGTCGACGTTTCGGATCGAATTCCCCCAGACATCCTTGATCGACAAGGGAGTTCCTCCCGATCTCGACCCTAATTTCAAACAGAAAGGTCCGTGGAGAGGAACGCTCAGCATCGGAGCCGAACGCGAGCCCAGCAAATCGCACCGAGCCTCACTGCGATTGCTCCTGGTTGAAGATAACCGGGATGCACGTCGGGCACTCTCGATGTCCCTCCAACGTCTCGGTTACACGGTCCAGGAAGCGGGCTCCGTTGGGGCCGCGGTCGAGGTCTACGAATCGGAGACATTCGATCTCATCGTCAGTGATCTCGATCTCGGTGACGGCAGTGGGATTGATTTGTTGCAACGACTCGGCGAGCATCGTACCTGCCCCGCAATCGCATTGACGGGTTACGGTTCGGAGGAAGATCGAGAACTCAGTAAGGATGCCGGCTTTAATCTCCACCTGGTGAAGCCAGTGGAATCGCGGCGTCTCGATCGCGCCATCCAGACAATTGCACAGAGCCTCCCGGTGGCGCCGAGTTAGCCGTTAGCGTTAGGCCCTTGTCCAACGCTCGGTCAGATGTCGAGAATCACTTCGGCAGACCAGCCATCCGGGTCCTTTCTTAAGACCTCACCGTGTTGAGTGGCTGCCTTCACCTCGTGATCGAGCAGGTGCCGATCGGGATCGAGGGGTTCACCGCAAAGAGTCGCGACGAGCGTTGGTCGATCGTAGTCGCTTACTCGGACTTCGACCGAGATCCGACGGTAAAGTCGATGGGTGGTCTCGAATCGGAAGATCAACTCGTTGAGCCAAGCGATCAGGAGATCGCCGGCCGATTCTGCTTCCAGTCTGGCAGTTTCCAGATCCTTTTCTTGCACTTGATCACGATTAACAACAATCAAATCAAGGAGCCCCTCCGCCGCTCCTTGGAAGAGTCCGTTCAGCGTTTCCGCCTTGATCCGGAGCCCGACATCGGCAGTGTGCTCGAACTGTTCCACGCTTACCATCGAAAAACCTCTATCGTTGGATGCAATTCAACAGCGCCCACCATTCTAATCCCAACAGATTAGTCTCAGACGATTTCCTCGGAGTTCGCTTCAGGAAATTACTTGACTACCGCAAGTCAGGAGTCGCAATCGGTGCACCCGAGTCTCGGGGCGGGGTTCCCTTCGAGGCAGGTGATCGGGTCTAATTGGGCTCTGGAACTGGAGCTTCGACGGACAAAACGGACGTTGGGGTTCCTGAGGTCTCTGGCATCTGTGCAACCGGAGATCAAGCGAATCAGGACGTTACGTGTCGAGATTGTTGATGCCTCCGCAGTATATTTTCACCATTGAACGGCTCTCAAAAGCGCACGGGAAGAAAGAGGTTCTCAAGGACGTCACCTTGATGTTCTATCCGGGAGCCAAGATTGGGATCCTCGGGCCCAACGGTGCCGGCAAGAGCACGCTCCTCCGGATTATCGCTGGCGAAGAAAAGGACTTCGTGGGGACCGCCCGGGCTGCCGAGGGGACCACGATTGGCTACCTCGCTCAAGAGCCCCAATTGAATCTGGAGAAGGACGTTCTCGGGAATGTCGAAGAAGCAGTGGCGCCGGTCCGTCAGCTCTTGAGGCGATTTGAAGAAATCAACACAAGGCTCGCTGAAGGTCCCGATGCCGACGAAATGGAAGCCTTGCTGGAGGAACAGGCCGACGTCCAGGACGGTATTGATGCAACCGAAGGCTGGGAACTCGACCGTCGTCTCGAAATCGCGATGGACGCCATGCGGTTACCCCCAACCGATGCCGATGTGAACAAACTCTCCGGGGGCGAGCGGCGTCGGGTGGCCCTCTGCAAAATCCTCCTCGAACGCCCCGATATCCTCCTCCTCGACGAGCCGACCAACCACCTTGATGCCGACAGCGTCTTTTGGCTCGAACGCCATCTCCAGGACTATCCCGGGATGGTTGTGGCCGTCACGCACGATCGTTACTTCCTGGACAATGTCGCCCAGTGGATCCTTGAACTTGATCGGGGCCGCGGGATCCCATTCGAGGGTAATTACACAGGATGGCTCGAACAGAAGAAGGCTCGCCTCGAAAAGGAAGAGAAGCAAGATAAAGCGAGGAAGCGGACGCTGGAGCGTGAGTTGGAGTGGGTCCGGATGGCGCCGAAGGCTCGGGTGGCGAAGAACCGGGCTCGGATTCAACGTTACGAACAACTTGCAGCCGAAGAAGCGGAACGACGTGACGAACCGGTAACGATCCAGATCCCCCCGGGCCCTCACCTCGGAGATCTCGTGGTCGAGGCTGTCGGACTCACCAAATCATTCGGCGATCGGATCCTTTTTGAAAACGTTGACTTCAGACTTCCTCCCGGTGGGATCGTCGGTGTGATCGGCCCCAACGGCGCGGGGAAGACCACCCTCTTCAAGATGATCGTCGGCCAAGAACAACCCGACGCGGGCGAACTCAAAGTCGGGGACACGGTGAAGATCTCCTACGTTGATCAGAGCCGTGATGACCTCGATCCTGATAAGACGATCTTCCAGGAGATCAGCGGCGGGCTTGATCAGATTGAACTCGGAAAGAGGAAGGTGCCCGCACGCGCCTATGTATCCTGGTTCAACTTTAAAGGCCCCGATCAAGAAAAGAAGGTCGGTAAACTTTCGGGGGGGGAACGGAATCGAGTCCACCTCGCTCGACTTTTGACCACCGGTGGCAATCTCCTCCTTCTCGACGAACCTTCGAATGACCTCGATGTCGACACCCTACGCGCGATCGAAGACGCGGTAATCGATTTTTCTGGTTGTGCGGTGGTGATCAGCCACGATCGCTGGTTCCTCGACCGGATCGCCACCCATATCCTCGCCTTTGAAGGTAACAGTCAGGTCGTCTGGTGCGACGGAAACTATGATACGTACCTCTCGCAACGTCGTGAGCGACTTGGCCAAGACGCGGACCAGCCCCATCGGATCCGCTACAAGAACCTGATCCGAAACTGACAACGGATGAGGTCGAATTGGCGTCCTCCCTGTCCGACCCCCGATTTCCTGACCAGAATAAGTGGTAGAATTCCGTACCGCTCGCCAAATCGGCGCGGCTTTCCAAGCTGCTCAGGATCTCCCAATTCCAATCTGATCGACTCTGGCTTACGTAAATGAGCCAGAGTTGCTTCAATCAATGCACGTTTGCTTGGGATGGGTTTGGAGACGATTGAGCAGCTCTCTTTGTGTCAGCCGCTTAAGCTCCGACATCGATCACCTAGCCGCCCGAGGATCTGTCAGTGCTCGCTCCGGGAATCAACAGATCAAGAATAGGGTGCGCCCCGAGTTCGGAGCGGCAAGATCTCTGCCGAGCGGGCTGGGTTCCCTCGCTGTTTCGACGTCGAGTGCAGCGTGAAGGAACTGCCATTGCACTCGAGTCATCTACTGAATCGCGGACCTACCAAACGCTTGATCAACGGACCGATCAACTCGGCGCAAGACTGATTCAGCATGGGGTTGGTCCAGAAGTTCTTGTCGCAGTGATTCTCCGCCGATCGATTGGTGCCATCGAGTCGTGGCTCAGCGTGCTCAAAGCAGGTGGTGCGTTCCTCCCAATCGATCCCGACTACCCCAGAGATCGACTCCGATTCCTCTTGAAGGATTCGGGGGTTAGGCACCTCATTACCGACGCTGCAACCGCCCCCCACTTACCTGAGACGGGTGCTAACGTCCTTGAAATTGACAATCTTGAGTTCGCGGGCCCATCCGATGTCCTTGAGACTGAGGGCGATCCCGAGAGCCTGGCCTACGCGATCTACACCTCGGGTTCCACAGGCAAACCGAAGGCTGCGTTGCTGACTCATCGTGGACTCGGTCCGTTTGCCGACGCTCAAGCGACCGCCTTGGGCATCCAATCTGGATCGAGGGTTCTCCAGTTTTCGTCATTGGGGTTTGACGCCGCCATTAGCGAAGTCTTTGTGACCTTGCTCCATGGTGGAATCCTCTGTATCGCCGAGGCGTTGGAATTAGTCCCGGGACCGATCCTCGCAAAGACACTCGTCGATCGTCGGATCGAAGTGGTGACACTCCCGCCTTCGGTACTCTCCATGCTCCCGGGAGGCACCTATACTCACCTCCGGACCATCGTCTCTGCCGGCGAGCCCTGTTCGGCCAGCCTTGTCAACCATTGGGCACAAGGTCGACGGTTCATCAACGCTTATGGACCAACTGAGGCAACCGTCTGCGCGACACTCTTCGAATGCGCGGAGGAACTTTCGGAATCACCGCCGATTGGCAAGCCGCTGCCTTACGTTGACGCGGTCGTCTTAGATGAGTCGGGGAATCCAGTCCCTGATGGCATTGCTGGAGAACTCTGCCTCGGTGGTCCTGGACTGGCGCGCGGCTATCTTAATCGATCGAAGTTAACGGCAGAACGATTCATTACTGACCCCAGATCGAGTGACCCCAGACGACGCCTTTACCGGACCGGCGACATCGTTGATCGCCAAAAGGACGGAAACTACCGCTACCTGGGGAGGTCGGACGACCAGTTGAAGATCCGAGGGATCCGGATCGAACCTGGCGAGATCCGCGGAGTCCTTGAAGCGATTCCTGGGATCCGGAGCGCCGTGGTGTTGCCCATTGGTGAGGAGGGAAACCGAACACTCGGTGCCTTTGTGTTGTTAGATCATGGACAGCACCTCAGCACAGACTCGATAAACCGGCAACTCCGTCAGCGGCTTCCGATTCACCTGATTCCATGCCGGGTGACCATCGTCGATCGGTTTCCACTGACGCCCCACGGAAAGCTCGATCAACGAGCCTTACTGAACAACCCAGAGACCTTCGCTCAACAGCCGGACTCTCTGACGAGCCACCGATCCCACCCCGACGAGACTCCCTACCGCGACGCAACGGAATTGCAAGTTGCACTCGAGTGGCAAGAGTTGTTTGGTGTTGAGGTTGGCCTTGGGGATGATTTCTTCACGCTCGGTGGCGACTCGATGGCGGCCCTGGAACTTCTGACCCGACTGGAACGGCGCTTCGGTGTTGGACTCCCCGTGGCCTCCTTACTTGAGTCACCGACCGTCGCAGGGATTGCCCAGGAACTCGGAAGACACCTAGAAACAGCCTCTTGGTCGCCGATTGTCCCCATTCAACGCCTTGGCAATCGTCCCCCCTTGTACTGTATCCATCCAGGGGGTGGTGATGTGCTCTGCTACCTCGAACTGGCACGGACGCTGGGCCTCGATCAACCGTTGATTGGACTCCAGGCGCCTGGTGTCGATGGAACTCAGGCGCCCCTGAGTTCGGTCGAAGCGATGGCAGCACATTATCTCGACGCGATCAAGGCAAATCAGACCGACGCATCGATCAAACTCTGTGGTTGGTCGTTCGGTGGTGTGGTCGGATTCGAAATGGCGCGGCGTCTGGAAGCCGAAGGTTGTGCTCCCGATCAGTTGTTTGTACTCGACTCGGGGTTCCTTTATGCTTTCGCCGTCCTCCGCGCTTTGATCCCGAGTGAACGCCCTCTGGTGCAGTATCTCGGCGGTGATCGACAAGCCGCCTGGCCAGAATTCCTCCGATCGGCCGAGCAGGCACGGATCGTCCCGCCGAACGCGGGTCTGGAGCGTACGCGCCAGATTTTTAATGTGTTCATGGCCAATGTGGAAGCGATGATGAATTATCGACCAGGTCCTTATCAAGGTCGAGTCACCCTCCTGATGGCCGAGGAGCCGTTTGCGGATCGCCGTCGCGATCCAATCGATGAGTGGCGCCGACTTTGCCCGAACCTGGAGATCGTCACGGTCCCGGGTAACCATCTCACAATGCTCCGGCCGCCTCATGTCGCTCGACTCGCCACCCAACTTCAGGTCTGGCTCGATAATGATTCGGCCACTTCAACCTTCAACGGATCGGGGCGGAGCCTCCCCCATGGCCAACGTTGACTCCACAACTCCACGCCATTCAGGCAACTTTGACCGTGTTGCCCGACTCTACGAACCGATCGCACGGATCTACTCACTCGGACAAATTGAGGCATCGAAGGCCTCACAACTCCCTTTTCTTCAGTCGGGTGACCGCGTCCTCTATGCTGGGGTTGGTTCCGGAGAAGATGCGTATCAAGCAGCACAACGTGGAGTCGAGCTAACCTGTATCGATCTCTCTGGGAGGATGCTCGATCGGCTCCGAAAAAGGCTCGACCAGTCCCAGCTTGAGGGAGAGCTGATTCAGGGGGATCTGCTCAAACATGCGCGGCCCAACTACTACGATGCGGTGGCGGCGAACTTTTTCTTGAACTGCTTCCGACCGGGTCCGATGCGACGGATGCTCCGTCACCTCACGAGCTTAGTCCGACCTGGCGGACGACTAATGATCGCCGATATTGCGGTACCGTCCGGCAACACAATGCAACGAGGTATGCAACGGGTCTACAACGGTCTCGGAATCGGTGCCTACTGGCTCCTCGGTCTGGTTCCACTGCACCCGATCTATGACTACAGACGCTACTTTAACGACCTTGGCCTGGAACTCGAATCGCGCTTAGGGTTTCACGTTCTGCCCTTCGGCCCTCCTGCCTTCGAGTCAATCACCGCCCTCAAGAGCAAAAACCTCCCCTCCTCCTGACCTCTTCCGGGACAAGAGGAACGCTGGCCCATGATGAGCAGGCTTTGAAGGTATCCTCACCAGTTGCCTTCGAGTCGGAGGAAATGAATCCGTCCACCCACTTCTCCTGCCACCGAGATTCCTCCCGTGGGGGAGACCGCGAGGGATTCGAGAGAGGACTCGGCAGCAAAGGTGGCGAGACACCTCCCGTTCTGGAGGTCCCAGAGCTTGAGGGTGGTGGCGGATGATGCGGAGATGGCCCGGTTGGCATCGGAGGTCAACGCCTCCGCGTTGACCGAGT
>CAZEAN010000196.1:0-7498 GCA_964510225.1 uncultured Isosphaeraceae bacterium | reverse complement strand
TCTCCCGGGACCACAATCGGATCGATGAAGGTTGGTGCATTAGGATCCGAAGCTGTCCCGGTTGCGACTGTTTGGCCTGAGCCATCAAGCAAGGTAAGACGCGGCATCAAACCAGAATCGGGTCGAAGAATCGCCGAGATCGTCTGGCCCGGATCGAGACTGATGGTGAACCGATCCTCGTCATCGGCGGGATCGATGAATCCAACTGTAACCGGATCATAGATCAGGCCACCGCGTGGTCCGTTCGGGATCGTTGACGCCGGGAAAGGGATGGTCCCTAAGTCGAGTGCAAAACTATCGGTGAAGGGCACGCTCGGATTACCGAAGGAGTCGGTCAAGGCTCCTTCGGGCAATCTGACGTTCAACGTATCCTCCACCAAGGGAGCATTGATTGTGAACCGGGCAGTATCGCCATCAATCGCGATGGCACTTGTCACCGTCCCAGAGCTAATGATGAGGTCACTGATATCGAGGGAGTCGGGATTGAAGTCTTCAGAGAAGTCCAGGGTAAGGTCGAAGGTCGGGAGCTGAAGAGCTGAACGAGGAGCTGGGTCGGTGCCGATGACTTCGAGAGGCAACAGATCGAGTCGGAAAGTGCGCAGGAATCCCAGGACTCCTTCTCCCTCGGGATCACTGAGAATGGAATTCTCCGCGAGTTCCATGGTCTGAAGACCTTCAAGAACGCTCGGAGTCGTATTGAATACGAACTCAACTCGGTCGAGGTCAACGATGTTGAAACTGTCCGCAGGTGTTCCGTTGACGGTGAAGTCGAATGCGTCAACTGTTGATTGGTCGATGTTGTCGTTGAAGCTTAGCGTAAACTCGGTTGGTCCAGAATCGAGGATGTCGCCGACAGTCGGATCACTCGCAATGACTTGGAACGCAGAGACTGCGGTAATCGCTCCGGGGGCTTGAACCAGTCCGAACCCTCCCTGCGGGTCCCATTCCCCGGGCAAGGCGCCATTAAGCGGGACTGCCGAGTTGATCATTGCTTGGCGTGTCGAGTCGGCATCGAGGCTTCCACCCGAGGCTTCGTACATCAACGCGGCGACGGCAGCAAGGTTTGGTGCTGAGGCGGACGTCCCGTAAAAGTTCGGGAACGCATCGGGGTCGAGATTCGTTGGGGTCGGCGGCGGGAAAGGTGGACTCGTGGTATCGATATCGTTACCGAAGAAAGTGGTATTGGTGCCGTCAGGCCCTGAGACGTCCGGCTTCAGTCGGGTTTCTACGGAAGGCTTCGGAGTCCCGTCTGGTTCAAAGAGGATGTTGACTGGTCCGAAGGAACTGAAGACTTCGTTCGGGATTGGGGTGTTGGCATTGAATGGAGGTGCTGCATAGAACGGGACCGCACCACTCCCGATCGCCTCCGTAGCAACGGAATGCCCAAACGTCGACGGGTACGTAATTCCGTCAGCAAGACCACCGAGCGTTTGATCTACCTGAAAGTCGGCACTGAAGCCCTGGAATCGGATCCGGCCCGGGTCAGGCCCCGACACCACTTCGATAGCGACCGAGTCCGCCCCGCCCACAAAGAGAAATTCCAAGGGCTCTTGAGTTGCGATGTTATTAGTGCTACTCGACGCGACTACCGTTCCACCACTAAGGAAGTGGATATCCAAATTGGTGTCGACACCGTTGGTGGTGAGGAACGGGTCGTCCCACTGGAAGATTACAGTTCCACCGAAGAAGAAATTGAAATCGAGTGTTGTATCGACACCGGGGCCTGGATCGAAATCCATAAATGTCGCGGTGCCGATCCCTGGGATTGTGTCGACTGCGGGACGGAAGGGGGATTCATAGCCGCCGTCGGCCGAATTTCCGGCCGAGCTAAAGTAAATCGCGTTATCGTTCTGAACTGCGTCGATGACTCCTTGGGCAATGATCCCATCTTGGAAGAATGGCTCATTTGCCCAACCGATGTCATCGACGATGACTTGCGAACCTGCCGCTGCGAGTTCACGGATCCCGTCGGCAAAGTCAAGTGGGCTTCTTGTTCCGGTGTGGTATGCAAATTCAACACCGGGAGCGATGTCGTAGATAAGCTCGGCCATCGCTCGGCCTTCGTCGGTTGCGAACCCAGGGTCATCTTGCAAGATGTCGAACTGGGATCGAGGGGGGAGGTCACCTGTGGCAATCGAGTCATCAAGTCCTCCGGCGACTTGGTCAAGACTCGTTGAAATGACCCCGACTTTCACACCGCTGCCATCAACATTGAAGTCAGTCCGAGCAATGTCCGCCATCAGGACTTCATCGCCCTGATTATTTGCCACCCCTTCCGTGCGTGCGATCGGATAGAACAGCGGATGTACCGCCAAGACACTTTCGGCGGTGGCTAACGACGGCAAGGCTTCGATCGGGACCCATCCCGAGGCAAGTCGATGCGCTTCGCTTCGGCCATTTAACTCGATGTCAAATGCTTCTAATGTTTCAATGAATTGATTGAAATCGGCCGCATCGGTGCTGACCTCGACATTTACTCGGTCGCCCTCGGTCATGAGGTAATCAGCCGCGCTCGATTCGAATGTCTGTGAATGAGCCCCGGCGAAGATCACTTTATTTTGATACTCATGATATAAATCAATAAGGTGAGTACCAGCATTGGCCATTGGACCATCAGTGACATCACTGAGGTCGTTGTTCAGAGGTTCCCAGCGTCGTTGTGGGGCCTCGATTTGTTCGATTGAAGACTCACCCCGAGCGCTAATCGGCAGCACTGGGTCAGAAACGACATACGGGGCTGAGGCGTCCAGGAGGATCCGTTCCTCAAGCAATTCCAGTCGAGGCCTTCGTCGGGCGCAACGGATTTCCCAAACGCGAGTTGTTCTCTGGCGCGCAACTTCACTACGGTTCTCGTTAGTCATTCGTTGTCAATCTCCGTCTCGTTGAACCAGGACTAATTACGGTTCCGATGGAATCAGATCCATCGAACGAGAATCCAGCATCACCGGGACCGGTCACGCAGTAGTGGATTCTGAATCACTATCGAATGAACTGGTCATTAAATCGGTGAACTGACTCTAAGATTCTGACTGAGTGCGTTAAGTTACATTCAATAAGTAGCCGACTCCAGTGTTTTTTAAAGAAAAAATCGAAGTCGGCATTATGCTTCCACGATGGCTCTAGCTGCGTATCGATCAGTTGGGCTCACGCTTAGAGGTACAGTTGAAACTAGCCGGATCGCAGAATGCTACGGAGGTCGGGGAGTCAAGAAATCTCAGCAATTCCGGCTTTCTGTGAGACTTGTCTACACCCAGGTTTCTTTAGTTACCACTGTAATGCTAATGCGACTACCGATGGGGAATTCTCTTGCACAGCTTGTTCAAATTCCTCACCAGAATTATCCTCACGGGTTCAGAGACCTCTCACCAGTAGTAAGACCACTCGAGGAGGCAAAACAATGGTACTGTTCTTATTCGGGCTCATCTTCTCGGCCCACGCCTTTAGTTTGCCCCTTTGTATTCATGAGAGTGGTGGATCGGAAGAAGACGGCCCCATGCTCATCAACTACGAGAAGTTTGGTCCACCGCAACGCGATCTCGACAGTGACGCACTGACCTTGGGATTGGCAGCGTTACTACCGATTTTGAGACCATTTCCCAAGTCAGAGAGTCCGAGTGGAAACTTGGGGAGTCAACTCGTTGCTTCTGACTCAGCGGAGCAAGGCTTCGATCTCTATCCTGGGACAGGTTTCCCGAAAACCGCATTCGAATACGCCAAGATGGTTGAACCTGAGCTAGGTGTTCCACCCAGAATTGACCTCGGTGAGGCGGTAGAGATCCCTCTCTATGTCGATGGGGTTCAGACCTACGGCAATCTGGGTAGATTCTGTGACAACCCGACCTACCTCGGAAAGGAGACGATCTCCGGATCTACACTCCAGCGCTACCAAGGCAGGAGAGCGGGGGGTGAACCGCTCTCCGAGGTGATCTGGATTAGCTTCGGTCGCAACTCAAGTCCGAATCATGAGTATGTCATCGGATCAGTTCAGATGATTGGCTATAACAAAAAAACAGGTGCAACGGCGTTCTTTGAGAGTAGTGATAATCTCGCCCCCTGGGTGACACTGGACGAAGAAACGCTTCGGATGCGCGGAGTGATGCCCTGGATTGACGATCCTGAGGAGTTCAACAGGGCCTTTGTCACTCCAGGGAGAGTCCAATGCGTCGAGTGTCATCAGGCCGACCCGTTCATAACTGATGCGTTTATCAACGCAGCCAAGATCCCTGGTACCGATCAGAATGTCGTCCCGATCCTAAATGAGAATTCACCCTACTACGTGATCGGTGGTGAAAACTGGGATATGCGTACTATTTATATCGAAGGCAACGGATGCTTTGAATGCCATCGGGTCGGCATGAGCACATTAGAACTCTTTGTCAGAAACGGCTGGGATCCAAACCAACACATGCCCCCGTACGATCCTGGCAGCCTCGCCGAGGATTTCCAAGAATTGCTCAACGCCTGGGAGAGCGGTCCGCAAAACGTCCCAGGTGCAGAGTGGATGATTCCGCCTGCTCGAGGTCAAGATCGGCAAGTTGTCGGAGATGACTACCCGTTTAAGGCAAGCTTCAACGGACCTGGCGGCAGCGACAGGAAAATCCTCAAGAAACCGAGCGGCTCAAAGTTTCTCCCAACTACCGATTGAGAGGATGGCCTTAAGCGTACACCTGGGCTCGCGAGCTTAGCTGTTATAACAAAAGGAATCTGGGTATATGACAAGTCTCGCAGAAAGCCGGAATTGCTGAGATTTCTTGGCTCCCCGACCTCTGTAGCACTCTGCGATACCGCTAGGCACAACAGTAATTCTTAGTGACACTGATTACGGGAACTGCTCAGTGATGCCGGCCCTTGTAGCTCTCCGAAATATTTCGGAGGCGTTGCTTGATGCTAGAGGGGGATCCACGTACACTTCGAGATGACGGACTGTCTTTCTCTTTAAGATTCACGATGGATCCAGAACAACTGGGGAGTCGTCAACGATGCAAGAGCTTGAGCGACCGATTTCCAAAGCATGGCGATTACTTCGATTTCAGCGCTTCGTCTCGGGTGCGATCTGGTCGCTTGGGTTCTTGTTCTTGATCGCCGCAGTGTTGATCGGCGTCGATCGGGTTTTACCGACGATGAGCCTTCCGATTCCGATCTGGGCGGTCTTTGCAATCGCGGGTGGAGTCGGGGCGTTCATCGCGGGCCTGATCGCCCTCTTTACCGGACCCAGCAAACTTGATGCGGCGGTAGCGATCGACCGGTCCTTTGGACTCAACGAGCGTTTGGGAACCGCTGTGACGCTGCCGATCGAGCTGCGGGAAACGCCGGCAGGTCGGGCTTTGTTAAGCGATGCTCTCAGTCGAGTTGAGTCGCTCGATATCGCTTCTCGGTTTCGGCCAAGGATTCCGAAGACCGCGTGGGTTCCTCTAGTACCGATTGCGCTTGGGCTCGCCTTTTTCTTCTTCGCCCCCGAGTTGACGCAGCGGCTCGCGAGTGCTCGTTCCAACCTGACGGTGGCCGAGCAGGAGGAGGTGATCGCGCAGGCGCAGGAGCTCCGTAAACGGCTTGCTGAGGTGAAGAAGGAGCTCGAAGAGGCTCAATATGCAGAATCTGCCGATCTCCTTGTTCAAATTGAGAAGGCGGCCGAGGATCTCGAGAAAGCCCCTCCCGCCGATAAAGAACAGGCTCTAGTGAAGCTAAACCAACTGACAAACGCACTCGAAGAGCGACAGAAGCAGATCGGTGATGCTCAACAAGTTAGTCGTAAGTTGCAACGACTTAATGAAATGTCAAACGACGGCCCTGCAGACGAATTTGCTCGTGAAATGGCAAAGGGAGACTTCGAGAAAGCTGCTGAGGCGGTTAAAGAACTCAAGGATAAGTTGCTCGCGGGCGATCTCTCCGAAAAAGAACAAGAGCAGCTCAATAAGCAACTCAATGAAATGAAAGAGCAGCTCAATCAGTTGGCCAATCTCGATGAGCGTAAGAAGCAACTGCAAGATGCCCTCGATAGTGGTCAGATCAATCAAGAGCAGTTTGATCGTCAGATGGCACGTCTTAACGATCAAGCAGAAGACTTGCAGAAGCTTCAACAATTAGCCGAGCAGTTAGCTCAAGCACAACAACAACTCAACCAAGGGGATCTCCAACAAGCCGCCGAAGCACTGGGGATGAGTCAAGATCAACTGGAACAGATGGCCGCCGACCTTGCCGAGCTTGAGATGCTGGACTCAACGATGGCCGACCTGCAGATGGCGAAGAACGGGATGACCGGTGGTGATGGCTTAAACCAACTCGGCGATCGACTTGGCGGCATGAATGGATTTGGCCAACGATTTAGCAACAACAACAATGCCTCTGGGCGGGGTCGTGGTGCTGGTGATCGCGAGATTGCTGAAGACGATACCAGCACATTCAACACACGAGTCCGACAGCAACTCGGTCGCGGTCGTGCCGTTCAAGAAGGATTCGGCAGACCCGGGGCTCAGACGATTGGCCAAAGCTTGATCGAGTCTGAAGCCGCTGTTCAAGCCAACGCGGAAGCCGCCACCGAAGCTCTGTCCAACCAGCGTGTCCCTCGACACATCGAGGAACACGTCCGAGGTTATATCGATACCTTCGGCGGTGACGAATAACCTTTGTGGCTAGATTCTTCACCAAACCCGAGCCGTCGACATTGTCAAACGCCGTGTCGAACATCGCTCAAGTAGGCGGTTCGGGTCTGAGTCCTCATCAATAAGCTGCAGCCAAGTTGTGATGGTTGGGCCTGCTTTAGCTGCTTTCCACTGATAGGCTGCTTTCTGCGTTGAAGCTCTTGCGCCTTGGTTGCCATTCTATGTCGGCCTAGTGCACTATTGATCTCTCAATCTTGCTGTTGATAGACCTAGTGACCTGATTCTCAATCGTTTTAGCGAATTGAAGATATGTTAAGTTGAGAGAGAATCTTAAGGAAATGGACTACTCTGTTCTCGGAGTTTCACGGCTGTGACGATGTTTGCGGTTAAAAAGCGAACGATCGAGTACCACGACCTCGGATTTTATTCTTGACTTTCGAGCGAATGAGAAGTCAAGTATCTGGAGCGAGTTCAACTCGCTTCCAACCTTTCTGCCTCTCCATTCAGACTCAATCATCATGACATCCCGTTTCTTCGATCCTCTCTGCAGAGGTGGTGCTTCCATCTACATTGAGCTAACCCACCGCGTGGTTAACTCCGACGGGGTGGCACGATGAGGTGCTTCCATTAGCTTCTCAATTCTCTTCAGCAAAGTAACGATATAACCAGAATCAGGGGATTTATTCATGCGTCGACGCGGATTTACGCTTATTGAACTTCTCGTCGTGATCGCGATTATCGGGGTCTTGATCGCGCTCCTCTTACCAGCGGTCCAGTCTGCTCGCGAAGCAGCACGGCGTGCACAGTGTACAAACAACTTGAAGCAGCTGGGGCTGGCACTCCACAACTACAACGACACCTTCGGCTCCTTCCCTCCGGGAGGGATGACCTTGGTTGGT
>CAZEAN010000195.1:0-7533 GCA_964510225.1 uncultured Isosphaeraceae bacterium | reverse complement strand
GGGCGATCCGCCGGACACGGCGCGGGATGCTGGCTGAACGGCTTCTGCGAGCGCGAGGCCATCAAGCCAATCGAAGCCGAAATCGCTGGCCGCCTCGGGCCGTTCGAAGGATTCGCCCTCAACCGTGAACCCATGCTCCGGGTGATGGAGATGCACCGGGATGCCGTGGAATCGATCGACCCGAGTTGTCCGGAGTCCCTACTCAACGAAGCCCGGAAGACTTGGGATGAATGTCTTGCCCTCGGTCGTTCCAACGGCTACCGAAATAGTCAGGTGACTGTCCTGGCGCCGACGGGGACAATCGCGTTCATGATGGATTGCGATACGACGGGGATTGAACCTGACATCGCATTGGTCAAGTACAAGAACCTCGCGGGAGGTGGGTTACTCAAGATCGTCAATCAGACCGTACCGATGGCGCTCAATGCTCTCGGTTATGACGAGCCTACGATTAGTGGGATTCTGAGCTACATCGATGAAGAGGACATGATTGAAGGCGCTCCCGGTCTTGAGGAACGCCACCTTCCGATCTTCGATTGCGCCTTCCCGCCTCGAAACGGTTCACGATCGATCCACTGGCGCGGCCATGTTCGGATGATGGCCGCTGCACAGCCGTTCCTCTCAGGAGCGATCTCCAAAACGGTGAATATGCCGCGGGATTCGACATCAGCCGATATCCGCGATGCCTATCTCGAAGGTTGGCGACTTGGTCTGAAAGCCTTAGCGATCTATCGCGACGGTTCCAAGGAGAGCCAGCCGGTCAGTACCTCTGTCGAGGAAAATAGTTCCGTCGAACTGGCAGCCGTCAAAGCCGAACTGGCGAATGCTCAGGCGGAAATCGACCATGCCTGGTCCGAACTTGCCGAAGCTAGACGTGCGTTGGAAGCAGATCGGGAACGACTTGAAGCTGAGCGTCTTGAAGAACGAGTCGCTGTATCAGCGCCGAGTGCGACGCCTCTTTCTGCGATCGGCGGTTCCGGTGGCCGATCCCTCGAAGTCGGACCGCCTCGACGGGAACGATTGCCCGACACCCGATCAAGCATGACCCATAAGTTCGATATCCAGGGGCATGAGGGTTACATCAATGTCGGGTTCTATCCCGATGGTCGACCTGGCGAGCTTTTCATCACGATGGCCAAAGAGGGCTCGACGGTAGGCGGCTTGATGGATGTCATCGGGACTTTGGTCTCGATGGGACTTCAGTACGGTGTTCCCCTCGATGTCTTCGTGAACAAGTTTGTTCACAGCCGCTTCGAGCCGGCTGGCTTCACGAAAAACCCTGAGATTCCGATCGCGAAGAGCGTCACTGATTACATCTTCCGATGGCTCGGAATCCAGTTTATCGCTGGTTACCGTGAGGTAAACACCCCTCGACGCGATAATGCACTGACGGATGAACAGCCTTCAACTTCGGCAGTTTCATCGCCAGCTGCGAAGTCTCAGTTGACCACACCGTCGTCTGAACACGACGAACCCCCAACTCCGATCACTCCGATGATCAAGGTCAACGGTCATCGGACCGCGACGATGCGTGATCTTGAAGAAGCAGAAGCATCACATCAGGTTGGTGAACCGGTCGGTCGCGAAACAAATCCATATGTGAGCACCCTGGAGTCCGAGACATCTTCACAACAAGAAGACTTCGCACGATTCCAAAGCGATGCTCCTGCCTGTGATAATTGCGGTGCCTTGACGGTTCGCTGCGGGACCTGTTATCGCTGCTTCAATTGCGGAAATTCGATGGGCTGCTCATAATTTTCTAAACACACGTTGTTCACGATCCTTGGATCGATCGCACGTTTTTCCAAGCATACCAGAATTGATATGCTTGGAAAAAAGGTATTGGTTATCTGCTTGGAAGCGCTTGTTCGACAACTGCTTTCATTTTGGTCAGACCTTCTCGAACCACATCTTGAACAGGTCGTTGCCAATACTCTCGATTGAATAATTCTAACGAAAAGGTTCCCTTAAAACCGATTTGACCGAGAGTTTGGATGAGATCGCTAAGTGGTGCTACTCCATCTCCAGTAAAGACCCGATCCGCGTCACCAATCGAGTCCCGAGGTGGCTCCGCGGGATAATCATTTAGATGAAAGACCGGGATCGAGGCGCCGTTCAAATAGTTGAGTCCAGTAAAGTCAGAGCCACCCTTATAAAGATGGTAAACATCGGGCAGTATTGAGGCATCCGACCGACCACTTGCAATCGCCACGAGGGCGGCCTCACTGAGCCGGCTTAGGGTCTTCGAGAATCCCCAGACCTCCACCATCGGTCGGACGCCGATCGCCTCACCTAGTTCCAAGAGGTCGGCATAGTAATCTGCGACTTGCAACAAGTCGACATCAGCCCGATCAGTCAAACCGACCGGCGGCGCAGCGATTCCGGTTCCTCCGATCGCCGCGATGAGCTCCATCGACCTCCGAGCTTCGGCTAGCCCCTCTTCCCGTTGGGCCTTGTCGTCCACTCCCCACGGGAAGAATCCGATAGCTCCGGGAACGGCAAGCCCGGCATCTTCGATCTGAGCCCGAAGTGACTTTAACGAGCCACCCGATTCGACGTACCTGTCCAGATCCCGGATCCAAGGCTCAATCGCGTCGTAGCCTGCTTCTGCTACAACTTTAATCTGATCGGGAACCGAAAGCTCGTGACCACGGATCGTGCTGGTATTGAGACCAAATGAGAATCTAGATGCACTTGAGTCCGATTGGACTGCCACCAGCGTCCGTGGTTCAGTCGGTTCTGATCGAGATCTACGAGCACTTCCGACTGTTGCCGACCCAGCAACGGTGATAGTGGTTAAGAGCCAGTCACGTCGATTGAGGCGACCCATTACAATCTTCCCCCATTTCCCGTCGTTCTAACGTCCTCTCGATTGTTCTGAGGACCACGATCGTAGGGGATAGGGCTGAGGATCGCTACCGATCAATCCCAAGGCTGGCGCGACGAAATCGATTCTGAGTGCTGCGTTGCCAGGTATCGCGTCGGGTTACCTGTTCCGAACCACTCTGGGGAGGCTGTGGTAGCTCTTGACGGTAGCTTGTTCCGTCGAAGAGGGTCGAAGATCGGGAAAACCCCTGCGATTGGACTTCTTGATCGAACTCGTTTTCAATTTCGACGCTCAGGTCTTCACGCGGAAGACTGTCAACTTGTGAGACAGACGGATCAAGGAGTCCCGACTCAAGGGTCACTGAGTTTGAATCCGAGACGGCAGTACGCGATGATTCTATCTCGTTCGAAGCTAAGATCCGTTCTTCCGGGATAAAGTCGGTGATCCGTTCAACACGGAGGTCAGACCGCTCCGCCCGAGCGAACGTTTCTTGATCAAAACCATCAAAATTCGCTTGAATGTTTCGAAAGGTCAGGTCGAGCTTCTTGACCCCAGGAATCAGAACTGAGACCTGTTCGGGGAAGAGTACCGTCGTTTCAGTTGCAGTTTCATCGTCGGAGATCTTGACGACGCGATGTCGACTACTCACGGATGCCCTTGCGACCAACTCTCGAGGCTCGGCGGTATAAAGGCGGTGCTCGACCACTCGGGCACGGGGAACGCTAATCACCGTCTCTTTGACGAAGGCGAGTTCGCCAGGGTTCTGCCGCCGTTCGACTAAGAGAATGGAGTCGGGATCATCATCGTCAGCGATCGTCGCGTTCGGGTTGATCGGATTAAGGCCAAGGATCTCGAAAAACCAAGCAGGCTGGATCGACGCCACGAGTGGGCTCGGAGATTGGCTGGTGGTCGCTCGATCTCCCAAGTAGGTCAGACGTTCACTATTCACTGTGAGCCAGAATTCCTCGGCGTTCGAACCGAGTTCCGCGATCGCTTGCCCCGCCCCGATCAGCTTCAGATTGATCAGGAGATTGTCGGGACGCTGCATCGCCAGTGTCCCTTGAGTGAGGCCGGAGCTGAACGCCCCTGAAAGAGATTGTCGGACCGCCGATTGCTCTGGATCCCGCGCATCGACCCGAAGTTCGCGGACCAAGACGGATTGGATCAACTCAGCGCGTTCCTGATGGTCAGCGCGGACTTCATCAACAATCGCTTGATCGTCGGTGGTCTTGGTGAGACGATCAAGCGGAACCGGCGTGTTCTGGGTTCGGAAGCGATTACGTTCGAGAGAACACCCCGTGATTGCTGTGAGGCAAAGAGTGATCATAAACAGGATCGTATGAGCGGATCGGCTTAACATGGACCGCACCATGATGAGGACCGAGTGGATCGGTTCGTTCGTGAGACCAGAATGTCTAGGTCTATCAGAAGGAGATCGGCCGACCGGTCTGCAAACGTAATCAAACGAATAGAGACCTTTTCAGATCGGAAGGAAAATAGCAACCCCTATTCTTGATGACCCTCTAAAGGTTATCACGGCGTAAAAGACTGTCGAGAAGGCGCTCGGAGAGATCCTACGTCCCGCTCGGTAAATCAAGAATAGCCGGATTCACGCAAACCTGGCACATTGAATAAGTGCGGGTTGGACTCAAGGACCTCACTCCACGAGAGTACCCCGAGTGCGCGAACCGGACACTCAAGAACTCGTATAGAATCTCAACCCCACGTACGTTGAAAGGTCCGATTCCGTCGAGGAGTACGATAGTCGATGAGTCTGAATCCTAAATGGTCTTGGATATTTTGCTGGCTTTCCTTGATTTTTTTGTGTCAAGGCTGTGGAGTCGGGTCGAATGAGCAGGATCTGCCGGATCCGATCGCAGGAGCAACGCTTGAAATCGTGGTTTACGGAAACCCCGGTCTGGCCGAAGCCATCGATGCACGACTCGACGAATGGGAGGCAACCCGTCTCGCCTCGGTGACTCTCCGTTCAGATTCGGTGGCAGATCCAACGGCCATCCCTGATGCAGACCTCGTGATCGTCGCAGCGGAGCGGCTCGGCGATTGGGTCGACTTAGGAGCCCTCCGACCGATCCCGGACGAATCCCTCGAGCCTGCCGCAACCACCTCGCTCGACGACGAGGCGTTGGAAGATCCTCTCGAAGTACCTGGCCCTGCTGAAGAACCGTTTGCACTGACGAAGATTGCTGCACCGTTCCGTGATCCACTCGTCAGTTACGGTGAGCGGATGGGGATTCCGATAGGGGGCTCTGTATTAGTCCTGGTCTACCGAGAGGCTCCCTTCGAGAACACTAGTCTTCAGCAAGAAGCGGAACGACTCGGGGTTGCCTTGGAGCTTCCCGAGACCTGGGAGGACCTCGACCAATTAGCCAGATTCTTCCATGGCCGCGATTGGGACGGCGACGGGAGTCCCGAATCGGGGATTAGCTTTGTCGGTGGCCCAGACCTACTGGAGGGACTGGGCAACGCCACCTTCTTGGCAAGGGCGAGTGCAACAGCGCTTCACCGTGATTACTTCGCGATCCTCTTCGATTCGGGATCAATGGCTCCTCGGATCGATACCCCACCGTTTGTCGAGGCGCTCGATGCTTTGAGGCAACTCGCCGACGCTGGTCCGGTGGGTCTCCGGTCGTTCGATCCCGAGGACGCACGGCAGGCATTTCGATCTGGGGATGTCGCGTTCTTAATCGATCGCGCCGAGGCGGCTGCTCGATGGCTCGAAGCCGAGGATGAGTCAACGGTGAATGTCATCGAACTACCGGGTTCGTACCGGACCTTTGATCCCACGCGGGGGGAATGGATCGAGAACCCGGAGCTTAACCGACCGACCTATTTACCGGTTGCACAATCCTGGATGGTCGGCGTCTCAGCAAACACAACAAATGAAGCAGCAGCCGTTGATTTGGCCAAGTATCTTGGTGGTTCTCAAGTCGGTGCTCAGTTACGGGGCGATCCCCGAGCGACCATGCTTTCGGTTCGGGCTCCCTTGATTGGGCGCGGGCCTTACAACGCCCGTGAAATTCCTGCGCTCGATGCACGAGGATGGGGCTCAGCGGTATCGAAAGCCGTGAATGCGGATCGTTTCGTGGTCGGACTCCGAATCCCCGACGCGGTTGGTTACCAGAGTGACCTTGACGCAGCCCGCTCCCAGGTAATCGGGGGAGAAACAACGGCTACCGAGGCGCTCGGTGCCCTCGCGAAATCGTGGCAGAGTCGGACCGGAGAGCTTGGCTTTGAGCGCCAACTTTGGCACTTTCGGAGAAGTTTGAATCGTTTCGAAACCTCGACCGAACCCCCTCCCCGCTAGTTGCTTTGGTTCCGCAACGCGTTGAGATCCGCCGCATCTTTGTTCGAGATCTGATGATGGGTGATGGAACGATCGAGGAGCCTGACAATGATGCAGCCTTGATCGGTGCGGGAGATCCTGAGATCAGAGAGCTTCTCGGGATGTTTGATACCCCAGCGTTTGCACGCCGAGGCTACGATCTCGAGTCGTCGCTCCGGAGACTAGATGGGCGTTGTCGACGGCTCCGACTTGAAATGATGGAGATGGTCCAACTAAGGCTCCGGCAGTGGGAATCAGTCGCGATCGGATTTGACGACTGGGCTGATGTCTTTGAAACGTCGATCGAACGTCTCTGGGCTGACTCTCAGGCGAAGCCGCCCCGATGGTCCGACCGCCGCGCCTCACGCTGGCGACGTCGAGGCACCGGCCGTGATCTCGCCGCGAGTGTCACTCGGTTTAACCAACGCTGGACGCGCCTCATCGAGGAAATCGACCTTAGCTCCTTGAATCAGCGGATCCAGGATTATAACCGCTACTACATCCTTGAAAAGGAATGCGTGCTCGGATCTCACCGACTTGCCTCCCGCCTCTTCGAACCTCAGCGGACGCTCACCCGAGAGCAGATTCTCGCGAACCACCCGCTCCTCCTGATCCCTCGGTTGAATTGAGCCTGACACGACGGTACCCTCGGTCCCAAGCTACAGAGCTGACCGACCGCCGTTGTCCGTATCCGAGACCACCATTTAAGCCCAACCGAGAGGACTGCTGCACGATGGGAGCTGATGCCCGGATCGCCGAACTAAAGTTGGAACTACCCCCCGCACCCCAACCGGTCGCGACGTATGTCACTGCGATCCGGGACGGAGATTTACTCTATGTCTCCGGACACGGGCCGTTGAAGCCAGATAAAACGATGATCACCGGTAAATTAGGGAAGGATCTCGATGTCGAAGGTGGCAAGGTTGCCGCGCGACAAGTCGGCCTTGCGATCTTGGCAACGCTTCGTGCCGAGCTAGGGACGCTCGATCGTGTCCAACGATTGATCAAATCACTCTGCATGGTAAACAGCACACCCGATTTTGGTGACCAACCGTTTGTGATCAATGGCTACTCTGATCTGATGAAAGACGTCTTCGGCGACGTGGGTGTGGGAACGCGGAGTGCGGTGGGCATGGGTGCATTGCCAGGCAATATTGCCGTCGAAATCGAAGCGTTATTCAAAGTATCGGACTGACTTTCACACGCTCCGTCCTCCTTGTTTCACTAGTCCAAGCCAGATTTACCCACCAGTGTTGTCTTTGTTTGACGCCCTGGTGGGTCTACCTCACTCGGTTGTTGTTCGGCCCCGTCCTCCCATCCAACCCGGCGAAGGTGAAGTGGTCACCGGTCGCTTCATCCACCA
>CAZEAN010000194.1:0-7573 GCA_964510225.1 uncultured Isosphaeraceae bacterium | reverse complement strand
GCCGATAATCACGACGATGATGACGGCATCGAGGAACGTGACTCTGAAATCGGCTAACAATCGATTCAGAGTTTCAGCCTAGCCAACCAGACCACGTCCGGAGTATTCTTCGGGCGTGGTTTTGTTGCACGATACTGTCACTCCCGCTCCGTACCAAATGGTATGCCAGGAATACGGTATTCCAACTCCAGCTCACGAGGCTTTCTACCATGATTCTTCGCATTTCGGCTACTCTAGCTTTCACGCTCTTGGCTGTCAGCGCTCGCGCAGATTTCATGCTAACTCAAGACTTCGACTCAGCCTCAACGTTCCCCAGCCCATTCACTGATAACTCGCTCTTGACCCCTGTCGGTGGAGGTCTCTTTGCCTTCCCGACTAGTGCTGGTTACACTGACGACAACTTGCTCGCTGGCGAGCTCAACTTCGGTACATTCTTCGAAGACACGCGTAACACGGGTGAGGGCGGACCGATCGATCCGTTTGAATCGAACGACTTCATCGGGATCACCGACTTTACAGGTGACGTTGGTAGCTTTGATTCAGGTACGCAGGGTTTCGAATTCAACGACGCTGATGGTACTATCATCGTCGATTTCGACGGCTTTGACGCCTCTCTCCTCTCGGGTTTGACTCTTGAGTTCGCTTGGTTCGCTAATGTTACGGGCTACGAAGACCCGGATGAATTTGCCGTCTTGGTCAACGGGTTCTCCGTCTTCTCGGTCGTCGGCGATGATTTAGAGAGTGGACCATTCTCAGGTGCTTTTAGTAATCCGACCATCGATCTCTCCGCCTTTGACGGCGCACCGTCCGTTAACATTCAGTTCCAGGTTAACAATAGCGCTGGTACTGAGACAATTTATCTCGACAGTGTTGTCATTACAGCAACTGTCGTTCCCGAGCCAACCTCCATTGCTCTTGCAGGTCTCGGTGCAGTTGGTCTTGTTGGTGCACTGCTCCGTCGACGCTTCAATGCGTGACCAGATTTGCCTCGAAACACTTGATTTCGAGAGCTGGTAGTCCAGTTTTCTCTGACTCACACTATCTAACGAAGATGCAGGGCTCCTTCGTCATTCGACAATGGAGGAGCCCTGCGAGCTTAAACAAAATCAATTGATTGAGTGTAGGGAAAATCTGTTGGCAACACGTCAGGGATTGATCCGAACATACTGACTGTCACGAATTCTGAGGATGTGAGAGTGGCGTTGTGGTTTGTGAAAGTGAACAGCTCTGTTCGATTGCTTAGAAGGGCGGGATAACTTGATGTGCGGCTAGGATCGTGTGATCGCCTGGTCCGGCCTGGTGATGGATGCCAGAGTCGCTTGAGGCTCTGATCTTGTGACCATTGGCGAGCAGCCGCGTCCAACGACTGATGCTTGTCAAAGTAGACCCAGCACGCGGCTTTCTCAGAGTCTCCTGTACAAGCATCCTCTTCTATCGGTGTAGGCGGAGCAAAATATGAATGTTCGCTTGGCCTACTATTTGCCCACTGGAGGGGATCTATGCAGTCATTTGGTGTCGGCAGGAGTCGGAATGACTACGCTTGACGAAGGAGGGCGTATCAAGTCTAAGTTGTGTTGATGTCAGAATTTGACGTCATTAGTCATGCAGAGTTAGAATGCCGGCGGTGGGATTCGAACCCACACGGGAGTATCCCCCCGGAGGATTTTAAGTCCTCTGCGTCTGCCATTCCGCCACGCCGGCAAGGCATCTATGCATTATAGCGAATCGAGGCAGACTTGTTCCTTCTGTCAGTGACGAATGTTGTAATCTTCGTGATCAATTTGACGGGCCTACATCGAAGTATTCGTCATCGGGGTCCCAGGCGGGGATCCCTATTACCATCGTGGTGACACCTTCCTGGCTCTGGAGTCGATGAGCGGTGAAGGGCTCAATAACGACGAGAGTCCCGGGACTTACCTCGATAACATCATCGTTGAGTTCGAGAGAACCGGTACCTTGGAGAATGTAGTAAAGTTCAGTACAGTGACGATGATAATGCTTGACGGAGTCTTTGATCAACGTAATGTGAAAGTTTGCTGGAGTGCCATCATCGCGGGTCAGAAGCCGTGTACTCTGACCACAGGCGCACGGGACTGTAGGGGCTTCGGCAAATCTTCGGATTGTGTAGCCTGGCCTGTTTGATCGGAGATTGCCGATACTCATGGTGTTGAGAGCCTTGAGAAGCGTTGAGCGGTCTTCGGATGAACAAGGACCCATCGGATCGGAGGGGGGATTTAAGTCACGCTATCCCGTCGCTGGGTCAAGCCCCTCCAGATGACGTTATTGGTTAATCGAGCATCGCTGATCACCATTGATTCCATGGGGTGATCAGCTCAGCCGCATTTACTTGGTTAGTACCGAGTCCTTCAACGCCTTCAGCGGAGTTGCTTTGACGGTCAACCGCTTCGGCTTTGCCGGGATATCGATGATCGAACCGTCACGAGGGTTTCGTCCCTTCTTTGCAGGGGTTGCCTTGCGTTCGGCGAGCCGAATTTTCAAGAGACCGGGGAGTACGAACTGCTTCGGGCCACCACGCTTCGTCAGCGAGACTCGGATCAGCTCTTGGAGGTGCTCAAAGACGTTAGCGATGTCTTTCTTATTGAGTTCAGTTAACTCTGAGAGCTTGGCGAAGAGTTCGGTCTTGGTCATCGGCCGAACTTTGGGCTTGGCTTTTGCGGCGGTGGTTGCCGATGATGCGGCCGGCTCCGCCTTGGTCGCCCTGGTACTAGTGGTCTTCTTGGCGGCCATGGGTTTCATCCCCTCCTGATCGTCGAGAGTGCTTCGCTTTGGAGCTCAACCAGGCCACAGATCCGGCGGGATCGACCGGAGCTCCCGAGGCTTCAGATCGACGGACTGCGCTCGAATATACAGTAAAAATCAAGGATTCCCAACATTCGGCTGCATTTTCTCAGTATTTTTGCTGGCTCCCTGCCCGATTCACTGTTAAGTGAACAGTTTCAGAGGCCAACTGTTCGACACGCCATTGTCAGTCTCCCGATGCTTTTGACGTGGCACGACGTTGGTCGGCAACGCCGTGAATCACGCCCGTTGTGGGGTCAACGATGATCGTATGGGCATCACCTTGGAGGGTGCCTTGTCGGACCCGATGACCTCGATCCCGGAGCGCTTCGAGGGTAGATGGCTCCCAGTCGTTTCCTTCGAGCAAGAGCAGGTCGGGAAACCACGCGTGGTGAGTCCGAGGGGCGTCCACGACCACTCTCGGTGACCGCTCGAATTCGAGAACGTTGAGCAAGACCCAGAGAACGGTATTGGGGATCGTCCGACCGCCAGGAGAGCCAGTGACGACTCGAACCTTCCGGTTTTCGAGAACAATCACCGGGGACATCGAGCTGAGCATCCGCTTGCCGGGCTCAATCCGATTTGGCTTGGTGCCAATTGTGCCGCGTTGGTCGGTCCGACCCAGGACGATATTGAAGTCCCCCATCTCGTTGTTGAGCAGGAAGCCCGCACCCGCAACGACTGCCTTGGAGCCGTACCCTTGCTCCAACGTGTAGGTCAAGGCAACGGCGTTCCCTTCAGAATCGATTGTGGAGAGATGCGTTGTCTGAATCCCCTCGGCGATCCCATCGATTGGGAAATCGGCGAGATCTTCGCTTGGGGTTGCAGTTTCCTCAATCGATCCCGCTAATTCGTCGATGAAGGGGTCGCCAAGCAGCTCTCCCAGGGGTATTGCGACGAAGTCTGGGTCGGCTAACTCCGTTGCGCGAACATAGAACGCTCGACGCATCGCTTCGGTAATTCGGTGGAGCGTCCGAGGGTGATCGGGGCCATCCTGATGGAGTTCGAATCGCTCCAGAATCCCAAGCATTAAGAGATCGACCACCCCGCCCGACGACGGTGGTCCCATTCCAAAGACTTCGGTCCCTTTGTAGGGACGTTGAACCGGCGGTCGGAGAATCGCTTGATATGTTTTTAGATCGTTCCGGCTGATGATCCCGCCGCCGTTTTTCATGGCCTCGACGATGAGTTCCGCCGTTTTTCCTTCGTAAAACTCATCGGGGCCCTCCTCGGCGATTCGATTGAGAGTGGCGGCGAGGTCGGGCTGTCGGAGAAGATCGCCCGCTTTCCAAGGGCTGCCTTCCGGCTTTCGGAATGCGCGGACAGAGGCTTTGAAGTTGCTCAATCGTGATCCCTCTCCGCTTCCATCGAGCGGTCGAGGTTGGTTCTGACGATCGAAGAGTTGGGCGTTTAACGATCGGGCAAGTGACTCCGAAACCGGGAATCCGACAGCAGCGAGTTCGACTGCGGGTGCAACCAGTTGCTTCCAAGGAAGGCTACCATACTCGTGGTGAGCCAAGCCAAGCCCGCGGACCGTGCCCGGGACACCGGCGGCTCGGGGACCGCCACGATGGCCAGGAAGCAGCTCGCCCTGCTGGTCGAGGTACATCGAGATGGTGGCTGCCTCTGGAGCACGCTCGCGAAAATCAACCGTAACGACCTCGTCTCGATCGGCCAGAAAGGCGACGATGAAGCCGCCTCCCCCAATGTTACCAGCTGCAGGATGAGTCACCGCGAGGGCGAACCCCGTTGCAATCGCCGCATCGATGGCGTTTCCTCCATCCTGAAGGATCTGAAGCCCAACATCGGATGCATGTGACTCCTGTGAGACCACGGCATGTCGCTCGAACTGCTCGGCATGCAACGAACCGACCAACAGGTCGGTCGGTCTGAACGTGAAGATGAGGAAGGTGAGAAACCAACCGAGTTTGACTCGGAACAACCGCATTGCTGGACCTCGATGGAGCGGACCTTTTCGGAGCTAAGAGCCATGATTAATCACGATTGACGGAAAGAGCCGAATCCGTAAATTATCGGCTCGAATGCGCTGAAACGCCAGTGTTTCGAAAAATCGGCATCGATTCATGGAGGGACACGATGCAAGGGTACTTACAACGACATCAGGGCCGGTTGGTCGCAGGTTTCATCCTGCTGGGTTGCCTCACCATTCACGGAGCTTCGGCGCAAGGCCAAGCTTCCCGGCCGACCTCGAACCCTCGACAGCAGCCGCAACTCGTCCCGCAAGCAGTACCGGTCAATCCGAATGACCCGATCGCTCGCGTGAATGGTGAGGTGATCACTCGGAGCCAGTTGGCTGACCTCTGCGTTGCACGTCATGGTGAAGAAGTGCTCAACACCATGATCCGTCGGGTTCTCCTAGAGCAGGCGATCCGGGGCATGCAACTTCAAGTGACAGCTGCGGATGTTGACGCTGAGATTCTCCGGCACGCCCAACCGTACGGTCTCTCCAAGGAACAGTTTCTACGAGCGCTCGCTCAGAACTACAACATCAGCCCGCAACAGTACACCACGGAACTCGCCTATCCGAGCATCGCGCTCCGGAAGATCGCGGAACGTCGTGTTGAAGTTACCGACGAGGATCTGGAAAAAGCGTTCCTCGCTTACTTCGGTGAAAAGCTCTTTGTGCGGTCGATCCTGGTTCCAGACAAGAAGCTAGCGATTACGATCTGGAATCAACTCCGCGACGACCCCGGAGCCTTTGCACGGCTCGCTCGAGAACACTCGATTGACGAACAGTCTCGCGCTATGGGGGGGCTTCTCGAGCAGCCGATCGTGCGTTACGCCGAGCCGCTGAACGTCTCTGAGGCTGCATTCGAGCAACTCGTTGACGGTGAAAACCTCCTTAAAGGAGTCGGATCTGTCGAAGATTCGACCCTCCAGGAAAAGCCGAAAGACGGCGACTTCACTGGTGTAATTGAACTCTCCAGCGAAGCATATATCATCCTCCGTCGTGAACGACTTGAGGCGGGCCAAGAGGTCGACCACAATGATCCTGAGATCGTGACAGCGTTGAAAGCGAAGGTCTTTGAGGCCAAAGTTCAGAATGAGATGAAAACAGTGATGGAGGGGCTCTTCCTGGAAGCCGCAATCGACAATCAACTAACTGGTCGGATCAAGCATTCGGGACAGGAGCAAGCCAAACACCGGAACGCAGTCACCGATGATGATGTCCTCCGGACCCGGATGTCCAAACCGGATCAAGAAATTCCTGTCTCCGATGCCCAAGCACGTCAGCAGGTACTCCAGGAGTATTCGGAGAAGCCTGAAGTTAATCTCTCAAGACCGATTGGTGCTCCGGCTGCACCGAAAGTCCCCGAGATCCGTCGTCCACAACCAAAGTCCGAGACTCCCTCGACGGATGCAAAGCAGGACGATACTACAAAAACTCCTGAAAACGTTTGACACATTCTCGATGTAGTATTGTTTATCAAAGTAACTGCTTATAGAAAATTGAAAGACAATAACGCCGCGATGAATGAGTTAGGATTATTCATCGCGGCGGTTTTCGTTGACCGTCTCATCTCGTTTGCTATCGGTTCCAGAATCTACCGATCAAGGTGTTTCTGGAGACTCGAGTCGAACCAAGAGGACCGGTTGGGTTTGTTCTGCACCAAAGTGGAAGAGGGCAGGGGCCTCATCCTGAGTCAGGTTGTAGATACCGGTTTCTAAGACGCGGTCCGAGTTTTGCCCATCACCGAAAGTCATCGCGGCCCGCTGACTTTCGATATCGACAGCTCCTTGAATCGGTCGAGTGACGTCGGTTGCCTCATTATAGTAGGTGCCGGCTATGGTTCCTTGTTCATCGACCGAGAGTTGGAGCAAGATGTTAGCGCTGCTGGTATCCTCCGCCGTCAGCGCGAAGACACCGAGAGGAAGCCAGTCAGTTTCTTGTTCGTTGACTTGTTCTGCGGGTGGAGCGGAGGCAGCGAGTTGGAGTGCCTGAGTTGAGTACTCAATTGCCGAAGCAATTGCTTCGCCGTCGACGTAGACGGTGTCTCCTTCGTAGTAGACATTTCCTCCTTCACCATACCCGTAGTAGACGGGTTCGGCATTAGCCCAGGTTGGGCCGAACCAACCGCTCACAGCGCCCCATGTTGCGGGTGTCCAGGCATAATAGGCCCCGCGACCAGTCCAACCTCCGTAATAGCGGTAACCTCCGCCAACCACTCCACCACCGTAGAAGCCGTTCGTGAACGCATTACGGTTTCGGATTCCCGTGTTCGCGCGGACTTCGTTGCCCCAGTTGCTCCGCTGGTCCACCCAAGCCTGACGGTTCTCCTGGTAATCGATACGGTTACCCGCATTGATCTCCCCGATATTGACATTGGTGCGATCTCCACCCCCGATCCGATCGCCGCCGCCGATCGTGGTCCGATCCCCACCAATATTAGTCCGATCCCCACCAATATTAGTCCGATCCCCACCACCGATGGTCGGTCTGTCCCCACCACCGATGTTCACTCGATCCCCACCGCCGATGTTCGTGCGATCTCGATCGCCGATGTTTGGTCTGTTGCCATCGCCGATATTTGGTCTGTTACCAACTCCGAAGATAGATCTGTAGCCATAGCAGAAGTAAGAACTAATACCAAAACCTAAAATAAAACTAATAAAAACATTTAATTTAAAAAACAATTAAACATTAAAATATGATATATTTTAAAAACTGAATTTTTTAAAAAAATAAAAATTAAAAAAAAATTTTAAAAAATGAAATTGAGAAGTAAAAGTCATTTCAAATGACATGTTGAGG
>CAZEAN010000193.1:0-7623 GCA_964510225.1 uncultured Isosphaeraceae bacterium | reverse complement strand
GGCCGACTTGAGCGAAGCAAACTTGAGAGGGGCCAACTTGAGCGAGGCCAACTTGAGCGGGGCCAAATTGAGCGAGGCCAACTTGAGCGGGGCCAAATTGAGCGAAGCAAGCTTGTTGTGGGCCGACTTGAGCGAGGCCAAATTGGACCAATGCTGTGTTCGAAAAGTGGATCTAGAGAAAGCAGTCGGCATTTACAAAGGGACACCTGAATGGATTGAATCTTAGTGATCTTATTAAGTTTCGTGACACTTCGAAAACTCTTTCATCACGTTCTGGCCAATCGCTGGTAAGATGCATTGATCCTCGTGTTGCTCACAGCACCATCCTGAGAGGCAAAGGCTCAGTTTGGTACCGACTGGGCCCCAGCGTACAACCATCACCAGACCCATCACTGGCGACGTCGATCGTGCTGTTGTTGAAATGCCCCACATTAAGGAACCCGAAAGATTCGCAATGGATCTGTTTGATGACTTGACTTCACATGAAACAGCGCTTTAGACTGCGCAAGTAAGGTTGTTAGCTCTGCGCGCGGTATGCTGGATTTCGCTGTACTTTTGTTAAGGAAACAGGTTGTGGACCAAGATAACAATGCGCCGTCACCGCTCGAACCCTCTGATGGTAACAATGGGACGGATGATTCGCTAAGTTCGGATCAAATTGCCGAGCGAATCATCACGCCAGAGTCGGATACCGTCGATGCCCTCCCCGATGTTTCGACCCTCGATCTGCCGACACCTCCGGGCAAGTATCACCAGGAAATACTCGCTATCCTTTCCCAAGACAACGGGCAGTATTCCTCACGCGAGTTGCTCCCCGGAGACCGCATCGGATCCTATTTACTAGTCGAACGATTAGGACGAGGCGGTCAAGGAGAAGTCTGGCGTGCAACACAGATCGTAGGCATCATTCGATCGGTCGCCTTGAAAATTCTCCATCCTCACCTCGCGGTCAATCCGATTGCGGCACAACGATTCCGTGACGAAGCAAACCACGGTGGTCGGCTCGTCGGTTCCGGGATTGTGCCCGTCTTCGAATTCGGAAGCGTCGGCGATCAATCATTCATCGCGATGCAGCTCATCGAAGGCTTCAACCTAGGGACGATTGTCCTCCAACGTGTCGAGTCTCTCCGGTCAGAGCAACCAATGAGTAAGGTTCATCCTCTCGCCACGATCAGCGAAGCAGACTATCTCGACCGGGTAACTCACGTCATGGCACGGATTGCTCGCGCGGTCCAGATCGCCCACCACGCCAACATCGTGCATCGAGACATTAAACCGTCAAACATTCTCCTCGCCCATAATGCTCTCGACGATGCTTATCTTTCCGATTTTGGATTGGCACATCAAGCCTCTGAACTCAAACCACTTGGGCACTACCACTCGGGAACGATCTCCTACATGGCTCCGGAGAAGTTACGCAGTGCTTCATCTGATCGTCCAATCGAGGGCCCCAAGATTAATGAGTATCGTTGTGACGTCTACTCACTCGGCGCCTCCCTCCATGAAGCGGCGACACTGGCCAAGCCTTTTGTGAAACCATCAGGGATGGATTTTTTCGAATGGGCACTCAAGCGTCCAAAAGAACTAACCTGTTTACCGCGCGTACATCGTCCCAAAATCTCTCGAGATCTTGAGGCGATCATTCTCAAAGCAATGGCACTTGATCCAGAACAGCGTTACGCCACTCCGGAGGAATTCGCTAAAGATCTTGATCGATTCCGCACACGAGAACCTGTCAAGGCGCGACCGCCTGGCCCCTGGCGTCGGACTTGGATCACAATCAAGCGTCATCGGGTCGCCGCACTGGCCCTCGCCAGTTTACTTGGAGTCGCTCTCGCGGTGATCACTGTCCTGAGACTCGTCCAGTCTCTGACGGCTCAACGTGCCGAGGACCTCCGAGAACAGGCGGCCACCCAGCTTGAACGTGATCAGTTGGAGGATGCCGTCCGCTTGGCGACCCTCGCGGAAGCGCTCGCCCCCGACCATCCTGACACGATCGAACTACTTTCCTCGGTCTCTGAATCCTTGATGACGCGACTTGAGGAAGACGCTTGGGTTGATAGTACCCGGACGGCTTGGCATTGGTACCAACTCTGGCTTGGCCTCAAACCTCGAAGACAAACCGAGCGGATGGAATTTGTCAGCGCGCACGGCTTCAAACAATTGGTGCTGTACACGGATCGTCCTCATGCCAGTGCAGCGTTCCGGCCGCTCTTGCCGAACGGTGCGCCGGTGTCTGGTCCACCGTTGTTCACGGTTTCCCTCCCGAGGGTTGGACAGCCGATTAATACCGATTGGATCATCCCCGGGAGGTACTGGATCTCGGTCACCTGCCCCTCGGGAGCCTTCATCGAGCGCCCAATCCTGATTAATCGAAGCCCATCGATCGCACGGTACGAACAACTCCAATTACACCCACGAACTAATGCCGAGTTGGGTGACCAAATGATCCGGATTCCAGTACCCGAACCTCGGACAAGGAAACAGAAAGCTCAGAGGTGGCCCACCCGCCTTGCACCCTTCTATCTCGATCGGACGGAGGTAACCAATCGGAGCTTCCTGGAATTCCTAGAGGCAACCGACAACCTCGTCCTCGCTGCATCGATTTGGCCAGACTCAGAGAATCGTCCTCGCGAGAAGGACATGGACAAACCTGTCACCAACATCTCCATCAACTTAGCACACCATTATGCAGCCTGGCGGGGCTGTCGGCTCCCGACCGATGCTGAACTCGCTTATGTTGCTAAGCTCGGCCTTGGGAATGCTGCCACCGGTCCAGAACCGGGAAGCTCGCCAGAACACCTCCAAGTGGTCGGCACTGATCCGGATGACCAAATCTACCTTGAGGAAGGGATGATCGCCGGCCTGAAGGGAAACGCAGCGGAATTTACGTTACTCCGCTTCTCTACCCTCGATCAACTCAACCTTGGCCACGGAAGACCTGACCCAGCGTTCCAATCCTGGACCTCGACCTGGTATGGTTACCCGACTCGTTGGGGTCTTATCGACGCCTCCTATGACGACAGCCCGCCGATACTCTTAGGTCCGACCGATCGGCCTGCAAGTATGCTGCCGGATCAACGCAATCAGTTTGTCGGATTCCGTTGCGCCCGATCCGCGCAACCTCGATTTGATCTCAACAACTAACGAGATCTTCTCGCGGATCATCGATTCGAAAGTCCGTTAGTTTGCCTGCACCGTAACTGATCTTACCAATTCTGAAGGAGATTCTTCGATGTGCGATTCAGAGTCGCGTGCCGACAATTGCTGCGAGGAAGACGACACAGAGCTACGTAACGGCATTGAGGGAAACTCCGACGAAGGAACAACCACTCCTATCCGTGCGAACACTACGCCGGGACGACAGGTTCGGATCCGCGGTGTGCTGCAACGCCCGGCCCCGGTCATTGCTTCACTCATTGCAGGTGATGGTGACAATGGAGAGATCGTCATTTATGAACCGTATCCAGGCGCCGGCTACCGCATCAGTATTCAATTATATCAGTTTGCTGATCCTTCCACGGTTCCCCCTCGAACGCGGTTTGTGCCTCGATTACGGACTCCCAATCTCTCTCAGAACACGATCAATCCCAACGGTCATCCGGCAACTCTGACACCAACACAATACGTCAAAACCCAGGGACTCTGTCTTTCCCCAAGCAACCCGATCACACCACGGACCCTCGAAGCGTGCAGGTTTCATCCAACGGCTGTCGTGACCAAGACGATCGGTGGCCAACGATACACGTTCCGACACCAGTTGCCATCCCCTCGGCGGACAGAGACAGAACCAACCGCCCAAGTCTTGAACCAATCAACTATCGGAGACTTCAACTGCGGGTTTTCAGATGTCAAACTCGTAAAGAGTTCACGTCGAGTTGCCCTCTGGGAAGTGCTCTTTCCGGATGATGGCGCTAGTGCTTTCTACATCGCCAAAGAGTTCGAAAATCAGCGGAGCCGGATCAATTACGAACCAACATACTTCTTTCTGACTAATTACGAACCAGAATGCTCGTAATGTTCAGAGATTCCATACATAACAAGCTTATTTACTCGTGCATTTCTCAGATCGTTGTGGTAAGAAGAGCAGTGCAACGCTGGCGCCTTCGAACGGCTACTTGCCCGACTCGGTAGTGATTGCAGTGGCCTCAGCTCAGTAAAGCGTGCTCGACTCTGATCAAACGAGGATTAACACGTACTCAACTGGAGTTTCGACAATGAATGATCCCAAGAGTAAGACTCAATCAGACGCAACCATCCGAGCCCTGATCAAAGGCCAAGAAATCATCCATCGATACGAAGAAGTGGATGAAATCTTGGTCGACATGAGAGACATCCGGTTTTTTAACCTCTTTCCGTTTCCCGTACCGCAACAAGTCTCACTGATCCAAGGTGATGGACCGAATGGGGAAATCGTGATCTATGAGCCCATAGCGGGCGGAGGGCGGGTCGGGGTCAAACTGTATCAATTCGATGATTTCATCACAGGGTTTAACGGCGTAGTTCCTCGACTTGTGAGTGTTGATGCCGGCACCTCAGACGAGGCTCCTGACTCGTACGATACTCAATATATCCAGACGAAAGGTCTCACGCTCAGCCCGAATATGTTAGAAGATTGCCGCTATCATCCCACTGCCACAGTTACTAAAAAGATCCGAACTGGCCCTAATGCCAGACAGGAATATACGTTTCGGCACCAATTGTGTTATCCAATGCGATCGGCGTCAGATCCAGGTGCATTGGACCGCCCCACGATTAGAGATGAAGCCTGCGTAACTCCTGGCGACCCCTTCTGTGTAACTTCGGGACTCATAGGATTTTACGACGGCATTTGGTATCTGAACTATTCAGATACACCAAGCAAAAACACTTATTACATCAAGAAAGAAATTGATTCAGGAACGCAGTGCCGCAACGCGAACGAACCAGGATACATCTTCCTGGCAAGTTATGACGAGTGCCCTTGAAGCCACAGACTGATCGCGTGACAATGCGCTGCGACTGCGTTTTTAAATCAATCGCCGTACTTCTCACGGAATTTGGGTGAGAGGCGGAGGATTAGCTGGGCCCGTTCGAACTGATTTACCCATTCGGCCGTGACGGCGGCGAATTCGCTACCGTCGGGCGGGAGACCAGTTGGGCAACTCGGGCCCAGTTGCTCTGCAGCAAGAATTCGATAGCGTGCAAGGGTCCGGTCGCCGAAGCGGGCAACCTCTTGAAAATCTTCGTTGAGGAAGAGGACAGCCGGGACCCGACGCCCGCCGTTCACGCTAAGCGCATCGGCGACGTCTTCGCGGGCATCGCGATCAATGAAGCGAAGCTCCAGCGCCTGAGGATTCAGTCGCGCAATCGTCTCCAGAATCGGGCACTGATGAACGCAGTCGCCGCACCAAGCGCCTGCCATACAAAGGATCGGCATCCGACGAACGAAGCTCTCGATCAACTCACGGTCGGAGTCCGTGATCGTCACGCCAGCGTGGGTAGCCGCCCACTTTGCGCGATCGGAATCTGATCCATACCGATCGAGAAACGCCTCGTAGGGCAACGATTCGTTGAAGATCGATGACCAGTCCAGCATCGGAACCTCGGGTCAGAGTAATGCGGCGAGTTACAGACTACCACCGGGAAGTCTTCCCTTATAGTTCCTCTGAGTCATTCACTCGGAATCGCTTACCTCAAGTCCCCCAGAAAATCACTAAGATAACTGTGAGAACTACAACGAAATCGGTGATAACCCCCCTACCAATTGGCAACAGCAACGATCCTAACCGGCTTTGGAGACCGCCATGCTGAACGTCCGGCGCTTCCTCAGCTCTCGACTCCAAGACCCTTGGCTGATCGCCGGTCTTGCGATGGTAACCCTCACCCTTGCTGCTCTCGTACTCGCAACGCAAGGGCGTCCCGCCCCGTCCTACGCCTTGAAGATCACTGCGGGTGATGGTTTTGGGCGTCGACATGGGCTCGCGATTGCGTTAGCGAAGCGTGCGCAACGCAATGGTCTGATCCTAGAACTCGTCACAACCACCGGCTCGCTCGACGCACTTGCAGCGGTACAGGAAGGAGAGGCTGATCTCGCGATGGTTCAAGGCGGGCTCTACCCGACGGCAACGGCAGCAGTAAGGCAAGTCGCCCCACTCCATATCGAGCCACTTCACCTCCTCGTCCGCCCATCACTCTCCCTCGAGGTCGCCAGGGACCTCGGAAACTTAGAAGGATACCGCGTGAACCTGAGCAGCGTCGGCAGTGGGACCCGGGCACTCGCATTTGAGGTTCTCCGACACGGAGGGCTTGATCCTATTGATGAGGCCAACTCATCCAATCTCGGGTCGCGATGCTGCGTTGCTACCTCCGTAAGCTACAAGGAGTTGGAGTCAAACGACCTCGACACGGAAGAGCTGCCGGACGCGGTCTTTACGGTCTCGACGATCGGTTCACCCGTCGCAGACCATCTTGTGCAACAACACGGTTACCAGCTCGTCCCGATCCCTTTCGCCGAAGCCTTCCGATGGATCGGAGCTACGGACGACGACGATCTGCTCGATCGTTCTGCGATCGTCCCTGCGATCATCCCCGCGCATTCGTACGGCAATAACCACCATGAACCTGAGGCAGACATAGCGACCCTAGGAACTCGACTCTTGCTGATAGCTCGTGCCGATCTTCCCAACGAAGCAATTGAGCGACTCCTTCAGACCTTGGCGGCATCTGAATTCAATCGACTAGAGCCAACTGCTCTGGATGAACGACTCCGGAATCCAAAACTTCAGGAACTCCCGATCCATGATGGTGTTACTGAGTACCTTCAACGCGATCAACCTCTAGTCACCCAAGAAATCAAGGAAGACCTTGAGAAAGCCGTCACCATCGGAAGCCCGATCCTCGGTTGTCTCTTCCTCTTGGTCCAATGGCTCCGTCGACGGTCGCACCGCGCCCGCGACGAACGCCTCGAAGCCTACCTCGTCCAGGTCGCGGAGATCGAACGCCGTGGCCAGGCCATTGAACTTTCCGCCGCACCCAACCTTGATGAGCTGATCGGTCTCCAGCAAGAGCTCGGTACCCTGAAGCAACGGGCACTTCTCAAATTCGAGGCCAATGAGCTGAACGATTCAGAACTCCTCTCCGCTTTTCTGACACACGCCAATGCCGCACGCGACTACCTCACGCGACTCATTCTTCATCAGAAATCATAGAAATTATTTCGCTCACGGTTTTATGCCAATCTCGTACGCAAGAAACCGACGGACCAAAGAAAAATGGCCCGTCGGTTATCAATGTCTTGCCTAGTTTACAGAACCGATCCAACGTTCAAAATTACGATTGTGTCGAAACCAACTGGCCCGAAGCATGAGGAGCTGGCTTGTGCATCACGGGCATGGTCGCGGGAGCATGATGAACCGGAGCAGGATGGACCGGAACGGGCTGAACCGGAACCATGATGGTCCGAGTAACCGGGACCTTCTTGACCACCTGACGAGGGACGCACTTGTAGGTTGTCACCGGAACCTGAACCGGGACGACAACCGGAACTTGGCGAGTCACTGTTTCAGTAACGGGGCGACATCGAGTCGTCATCACGGTGACAGGAACCTGAACTGCACGAGTGACCGGAAAATGCAGGGTAAC
>CAZEAN010000192.1:0-7716 GCA_964510225.1 uncultured Isosphaeraceae bacterium | reverse complement strand
ATATCTGTGTCGATGACAGGCGGCCGTTTCAAGATCTGCATCAGTACCTCTCACGTCGCGACTAGGCGGCTCACTTCTACACCATGGATTCCCTACGCCGTCTGATTTCACAAAAGCATGATCTCCAAGCTAACGGCCTCACTGCCATGTTGCGCTGGTATCACGACCTTGGTGGGATGCTGTACTTTCCCAGCGATGCCGAATTGGGTGACATCGTGATCCTCAACCCTTGGCTGGTGAACCAGTTAATCAGTCGAGTGATGGATCACCCTGATGACACATTAAGTCGAGGGATTCTGGAACCAGAACTCTGGAGTACACTCTGGCCGGAGTGGGCCGCTGAATACCGCTGGCGACTCGTTCGACTGATGGAAAAGTTCGATCTCGCGTTTCGAATTCCCGACTCAAACCACCGTGCCGTTGTCGTCAGTCGCCTGCCCGCCGATCCGCCTGCTTATCAATCTGTATGGGAAGCCGCCCGCAGTGGCGAACACACTGCTGAACTCTCACTTCACTACAAGTTCAACAACCTTCCTGCCGGAATCTCAACCGCCTTCATCGCTCGGGAACACCGCTTCCTGGACGATCAACTCTACTGGCGACATGGTGCTGTACTGGCCGACCGTGACCGTCTCCACTTCGCCCTCTTCCGAGCTGATCCTGACCAAGGCCACCTTGAGTTAACCGTCCGTGGCCCTTATCCGGAGAACTTCTTCAACCTCCTCCGCGATGGTCTTGAACTAATCCTTGAGCGTTATGACGGAATCGCTTTCCGCCGACTCGTTCCATGCCCATGCGGGAATGGAACTCCTTGTGGCGCTGACTTCGAATTCGACGCTCTGCTGAAGGCTCGGTCGAAGGGTCTTAGCGAAATTCCCTGCAACACGACCTTCGAACCTGTAAAGCTTGAACTTCTGTTACATGGCCGTGAGCACGATCGAGACAATCGATTGCTCAAGCGAATGGAACAACTCTTCGATCGCCACGAGAACAGGAGCGCCGATCGTGAGCAGGAACAAGCTGAGCAGATGCAGCGGAACATCATCGAAGAGGTTCAACGTGAGTTCCTCAAGTTCCACGAGTCGCAGGCGCAACAATTCGAGAACCTTCAGACGATTCATTGCCCGAATGTATTCATCATTCGACCAAAGGAGCGCAAATTATCCCAAAACCCACTCCAATCCAAGAGTGTGCTCCACTTGTTCTGCCAAGCACCACACGGTGAATGGCATCCGGTCGACACCAACCCAGACGATTACACCATTACCGAGCCCCTCGAACAGCTCAAGCCGCTCCTGCCTTACATCGGAGGACTGGTCAAAATCCTCAAAACAACGCTGCCGGGTTTCAGTCTCCTCACCGGTCGCGTACTCCCGTTCGATACCGAGAAAGCCCTCGCCTTGATGGAGAAGCTCGCGCAACAAGGCCCTGACTACGAACGATTACGTAACTCCGCTGCACCGATCCGTGCCGATGGCGCCGTTCTCCGTAACCTGCACCATTTGTTGAAACAACTCGATCCCGCCAGTACCTGGGGCGGCCTCAAGCGAGTCCGGATGCCGGAAGGGCATTACCTCTGGCTCTGCGAGGAACACGCCGCTAATTACGGCAAAGTAGACCGTGCCCGCAACGCTAACCATGGACGGGAGCGTACCCTCGTTACTGACGGACCCTAGGCCCAAGCCTCAACGCTCACCTCGAATCTCACGTGATGAGAGGCGTTCCGGATCGGTATAGAGGGTCCGTGGGACGAACGTCGCGATGGAAGCGAGTGCCGATGGATAGCGCGTGGGGTTATCCCAATCGATGAGATCGTCAACCTGTCGGAAAAAGACAAGAAATCGGGTCCCTTGTGACTTCAAGACATCCATGGCTCGCTCGAATCCATCGACACCATCGTAAAAGCGGTGATCGGCAATCCGATAGAAGGTGTCGAGCCCTACAACAAACGTAATCTCGGGAAAGTGTAGGGCTTTATCGGGGAATGTCGGTGCTTCGGTCAGCCAGAGATGCCCCAGCATCGGGTTACCTGTAACAGCTTCTCGGAGACCGATGACGCGTCGATCGATTTCTCGGAGGTCAAGCGCTGGCTTCTCGACATTCCAGATCGAGAGTTCGAAGTCGACGGGTGTCTTCAAGAGTTCTGCAGCAATCCGGGCAACACCCAGATGTCCTTGGTGGACTGGATTAAAAGCCCCCGGATACAACGCCCGAGGCGATCGAACAGGGCGATCTGAAAGCATCTTGCAGATCGGCCGGGGATTGAGAGACCTCGAAGAAGAGGGGGGTGTCGTAACCATCAGCCCCTTTACTCCCGACCATTCGGTGCGACGATCGGCCCGTAAAACGTGGGACGCCGATCATCAATTCGGTTGATCTCGTGCTTTCCAGGAACGCGGACGATCCGCTTCTGTCGAGCGACAGCAGGATCAACGTCGGCGACAAGCACTTGCTCCTTCTCGGGATCCCCAAAAAACAGCAAGTTGCCATGGGGATCGGCCAAGGAACTCCGACCGATGAACGGAAAGCCGCGCTCAGTTCCGACTCGATTGACAGCCATCGCGAAGACAGTGTTCTCATAAGCGCGAATGATCGTCAAATGATCCGCTTGTACTTCGGTCCGAATCGGCCAGTTCGTCGGCAACACAAGCAAGTCAGCACCCTGTAACGACATAATCCGACCCGGCTCAGGAAATGCTCCATCGTAACAGATGTGCATCCCTATTCTAAGCCCATCCGCTTGGACAACTTCAAACGGTCGGTTCCCGGGATCAACAAAGTTGTCGACGCCCAGGGACGGCAAGTGAACCTTTCGATAAGAAGCCATCACTCCATTTGGACCAACCAGCGCACAAGCATTATATAACAATTGCTCATCACGCTCAAGCAATCCTAACACAACCATGACATCTCGATCCTGGCAGATCGAAGAAAGTCGGTTCAAGCTTGGCCCAGGAATCGGCTCCGCGAATTCAAAGGCTTCTTCCTTCGATTCGAAACAGTATCCTGTGAGCGCACACTCCGGGAAGACGATTAGCTTCGCTCCGGCATCTGCGGCTTCGTTGAGCCGGCCGATCATCGACTCTAGATTGTGCTCGGGCTGACCAATCTTCGGATCGAACTGAACAGCAGCAACTCGAACGATACTCATGAGACAATCCCCGTCAATCATGGTTCGGCTTCTTATTGAACCGAGTTTACCAAATCGGTTCCGATCGGTTGTCGACTAAACCTGAAACCATCGTTGCCTTGAGTGGATCGGTGCCATCAACTACGCTACCTAAACCAGCCAGCGCCTGGGGCATTGACGCAACATGATTCAACACGATGGTATCTGCCGATGCATACAATGATCAAGTCAACACAATTTATCCTGATACTGCTGCTTGCTTCCAATGCATTGGGAGCGGACTGGCCAACATACCGCCACGACTACCGACGGAGCGGTGTCACTCCAGAAAATCTCGACATTAGCCTCCTCCGAGAGGTTTGGTCGTTCCGGGCCCTACAGCCGCCCCAACCCGCCTGGCCTGGACCGGCGAAATGGGACGCTTACGCAGGAATCCGCGATCTCAGTCACATGCGGAACTACGATCCATGTAACCAAGTGATCGCCGTGGGCAATGCGATCTACTTCGGAACGAACTCTGACAACTCACTTCACGCTCTCGATGCCAGGACGGGAGAATCGCGCTGGACGTTCACGGCAGATGCGCCAATTCGGATCGCTCCGACCTATTACCAAGGCCGACTCTATTTTGGTGCAGATGACGGCCATGCTTACTGCCTCGACGCCCACGACGGAAGCCTGATTTGGCGCTCAACTCCACCTCGATCCGATCACTGGATCCTTAACAACGGTCGTTATATCTCGCGTTGGCCCTGTCGTACCGGAGTCTTGGTGGAGAAGGGGATCGCTTACTTTGGTCTTTCCCTCTTGCCTTGGGAGTCATCCTACCTCTGTGCGGTCAATGCCGACAACGGTCGTGCGGAAGGCTCCGGAACATTCACCACAGAGCTATATGGCGCGACGATGGAGGGAGGACTGTTGGCCGATCAAGAACATCTCCTGGCCCTCGGAGGTCGGGTCGAGCCCTTTACCTTCTCAAAAGCTACAGGTGATGCAGAAGGATCGCTCAGTGGTGGCGGTGGCTCGTTCGCAACGATCGCTACCGACGGGCGAGTCTTTCACGGTCCCGGAAACAAAACGGGGTGGTTGACCGAAAGTGCTGCCGAGACCCATAAGAACACAGCAACACACAATGGCAAGGTTGAAGTCCTCTGCCTCGACGAGGGGTTCATTTTTCTCTCAAAAAAAGATGTCAGTCGAATTGATTCTGCGACGATGACGGATGATTGGTCAGTACCCTTCACAACCCCTCGGACTGCAATTCTTGGGGGTGAGACGCTGTTTGTCGGCGGTGACGATCATGTTCGCGCTTACAGCATCAAGGACGGTACCCAGCAATGGCAAGCAACCGTACAAGGAAGGGCCTATGGCTTGACAATCGCCAATAGTGCACTCTTAGTCTCGACAGACGAAGGAGTAATCCATTGCTTCCGTACTGATGATACGACAACGGAGATCGAACTTGCAGCGAGGCCCCCTGAAGCAGTTAGAGTCGAGTCAGAGCGGCGACGAACCACTCCCTTAAACGATAAACGACGCGAAGTGGGATTAGTTGGCCATTGGGTCTTCGAACAGGGAATGGGTGCAGCTGCGAGAAGACGCGGCGTTGCAGATCCAGAGCGCTTTGTACCGGACCTAGCGGGACGCAATCCCGGCAATATTTATGGCCCGATCCAACTCCGTGAGGCAGGTGGTGTTGAAGCACTGATGTTTGACGGTGCTGCCAACAGTGTCCTTCTTTCTGAGAACCATCGGCAAGCAAAACTCCCTTCCGATGCGATCTCTGCAGCGGCCTGGGTCCGAGTGGATCGTCCAACTCGTTGGGGAGGGGTCATTGGCGCAGTACAGGACAATGGCGATGATGAACGAGGCTGGGTCTTGGGGTACAATAACGATCGCTTCAGCATAGGGCTTGCTGGCACTGGTGGTGAGGCCGGTCTCACTTATCTGGCAGCACCCGAACCATTTCAGAAGAGTCGTTGGTACCATCTCGTAGGGTCATACGATGGAGAGTCGCTGAAACTCTACATCGATGGTTCACTGAAAGCTGAATCAAGGGCACAACAAGGGCCGATTGACGATCCAGCACCGACCTTCTTTGAGATTGGTGCTTACCACGATCAGGACGAATTCTTCAGAATGGAAGGAATGGTCCACGAGATCAAACTCTACGATCGATCAATCAGTGCCGATGAGATTCGGAGGCAGTACGAAGAAAAAGCATCGAGCTTTCCAGTGCCGATTCGACTGAAGGTTGGTCCTTTCGCCCAGTTCATTAGTCAGGATCGTGCTGTAATACGTTGGCAGACCAACGAGCCTTGTTCAACAGTCCTGCGCTATACTGAACGCGGTCTGACACGCGATTTGGGTGATCCCCGACCGAAGACAGTTCATGAAGTAACGATCGAGGGACTCGGGAAGGGTCAGGTTGGCGAATATGTGATCGAATCCAGAATTGATAGCAAGCGCGCGATCAGTCCTGAGTTCGAACTCGACACCAATTTCAACTACTGTCTCCCAGATTGGCCAAAGCTGAAAAACGCGTTTACAGAAGAAATATCGGTGACTGTGGGACCAACAGCGACTCAGATCCTGGAGGAAACAGGGATCGACCAGGGTATTGCCGTCGTTCTCGGTTGTGTTGATGGGTCTCTCGCGTACGAACTAGGACGTCAGTCTCAACTCCGAGTACTGGCCGTTGACGATGATCCCGATCGGGTGAGTTCCATCCGCGATACGCTGAAGAAAACCGGGGTGTACGGCACACGTATCACTGTCCTCCTGGTAGACTCTTTAGACGAACTCCCGATTGTAGGACGTTCTGCCAACCTGGTCGTTTCGGAACGAAGTACCTTCGACCGGGAACTGGTGAGCAGCCCACAAGAGCTCTACCGCATCCTCAGGCCAAACGGTGGTGTTGTTCTGATTGGTCTTGGATCGTCTACAGATAGTGAGAAGACCGAGGATCGGTTACAGACCTGGTTCAACGAAGCCGAACTGAGCCCAACCGTCACTACCCGTGCCAACACAATCTGGGCAATGTTGGTCCGAGGGCCACTGGAAGGCGCTGGTGAATGGTCACACCTGTACGGTAAAGCGAACAATGCAGCCTTCGGTGACGAGGTGCTCAACAACGCCACGACAACCGATCAGCTCGATGTTCACTGGATCGGTCGACCCGGTCCAAGAGCACAACCCGATCGGAACGGTCGTAAGCCGGCACCGCTGTCCATCAATGGTCGACTCTTCGTCCAAGGACTTCACCGTCTCATTGGTGTCGATGCTTTTAATGGTACGATCTTGTGGTCTCTTGAAATTCCACCGCTAGAGCGGTTCAACATGCCGCGTGATTGTGGCAATTGGTGCGGTGATGACAATTGGATCTATGCTGCGATTAAGGGGCACTGCTGGAGGATTGATGCCCAGACTGGTGACGTGGTTGAATACATACCAGTACCTTCAGGGAGTCGGGAAGAGTGGTCCTACGAGTGGGGATATGTCGCCCGAGCCGGCGAGTTACTTCTCGGTAGCACTGTAAAGGAAGGAGCCCCCTTTACCAACTATTGGGGTGGAGCTTCGGAAGGCTGGTATGACTCTCGGAGTGGCCCAGCAACGTTTAAAGTCTGTAGTGAGAAGCTATTCGCCTTGGACGCAGCTTCGAGCCAGCCACACTGGACATACGAGCGGGGTCTGATCATCAATTCCACAATCAGTGCAACCGATGATCACGTTTACTTTGTGGAGTGTCGCCATCCGGAAGTTCTGACCTCCAGATCGCGTCGGGTTGGCGTTCCGGAACTCTGGCAAGATCAGTACCTGGTTGCTCTAGACCTCAACACAGGTGAGATCGATTGGGAAAAGCCGATCGATGTCGAGGATGGAATCGTTGTGTTCTGGATGGCTACAGCTGAAGATCGCCTTGTACTTTGCTCGTCGACGGAACAGTCCTACTTCGTCAACACCTTCGACGCCTTAACCGGAGAACAGCTTTGGAACCAGTCATTCGGCTGGATTGACCCTAACGGTGACCATGGTAAGGCGATGTCGCGACCGGCGATCGTCAACGGTCGCGTCTTCGTGCGGCCCCGCGTGATGGACCTCGAAACTGGTGAACTTCTCTCGATCGAAATGCCGGGAGGCGGCTGCGGAACTTATGCTGCAACTGCGAAAGCCTTCTTCTTCCGAAGTGGTAACGTAACTGCCTGGAACTCTGAAACTGGCAGCAGCACAAGTTGGGATCGACTTCGACCGGGTTGTTGGCTGAGTACCGTCCCCGCCAATGGGATGCTCCTCTCACCTGAAGCTGGCGGTGGTTGCAGTTGTGGCTCCTGGATCGAAGCTTCGATCGGTTTCATGCCTCATTAATAAACAAGCGAGAATCACGAAGGAATGACAGAAGTATCGATCGAGAGCCGTTTCGATCACGATCGGTACTTCTACAGCCCAAAACCTAATAAACCCTTTTATTTTGATATCAAATTTAGACTGCGATCGTTGATTTCTGCACAAAGATTTCATCGAATTTTAGCCAGAATTCGTTTCCGTTTTGTCTGCTTGGAACATCAGAATGCAGCTAGGGTGACCAA
>CAZEAN010000191.1:0-7756 GCA_964510225.1 uncultured Isosphaeraceae bacterium | reverse complement strand
AGACCGCGAGCAAGAACCTGGCGGTGATCGACTCGCCGTGCGAGGCCACCCCCGCGGCCCAGCGATCCAGATGCTCGGGATGAAACGGGTCGATGCCAGGCTTTTTGCCCAGCGAGGGAAAGGTCCGAGCCAAGGCAGTCATCCGCTCCTTCGGACTCAAGGGAGCGGGTTTCAAGAGGTGAAGCTTCTTCTCGTGAGTCTCGTCCATGGTTTGCTCCATCCGACGCTATCACGATTTCGATCCACCAAGCCATCGGTCGATGACCTGAAGTGAGCAGAAGATGTGATCCTCCCTGGGATTGGCGAGGTAGTCCTCCGCCTCATCCCTCCAGAGGTGATCCAGCACGATGGAGAGTGCTTGTGCGACTTCATCGGGGATCCGTGGTTGATCCGACATCGTTTCCTTTTGCTTGTGCGTTGATTCCTTCATTGTTGGTCTCCTTCCATAACGGGGTTCACAACCCGTGGCCCCGTTGGAAGGAACCAAAGTCCCGGCCCGAAACGCGGCCCTCAAAGCCCGAGGTAGCAAGGGCAAGTGACAGCTTGCTGGCACGGCCTTGCTGCGGGCTCCGGGCCGCAACAGGAAATAGGCCGGGGCGGCAAGGAAGGAATCAACGCACAAGCAAAAGGAATCAGATACGCTCAGATCACGGTGTGGTCGAACCGGCACTCACTCAGGGCGTCTCGGGGTTGAGAACATGGTATGGTCGACCTCATGCCCGATCCGGACAACAACCATGGCCCTCAAGAAGAAAAGGACGGTCTCCGAGTCAGTTCCGTCGGATTAAATCCGGGAGGTCCAGCCTTTCACCGATGAAGTCCTCGACTCGCTCCCGAGTCATGGTTACCCAATGAGGCGCTCTCTTCTCGTCGTGCCAGACACCGTCGATGCTTTCTGCGAACGAGTCGGTGGCCGGAAAATGTTCGATCCAGAGGATCATGTTCGGGTCGATCTCAAATGCCGATGAAACGGTATCGAGGAGACCCGGAAGAGCATTGCAGATGCTCGTACCCGGATTGTCGGCGAGTTCCGTCGCCACCACGACGAAGGGTCGGTCGGGATGTTCGTAGATTCGGAGGTGACAAGACGAAGGAAAACCGTGAGGACTGATGTAGGAAAAACGCCCGTCGTAGATTTTACTTATGGCTACGTGAGCCCGAGGGAGTCTCCTTTTGTCGAGACACTCGTCATCGTCGTCACGTGGCTCAGGATTTGGTTCGGGATTCGGCACGGAGGAGACATACCCCGTTGGCTCTCCGATGTCGAATCCTCACCGTGTTCAGATCACGGACTCTTCTTCGGGCTTCGATTTCGACGTTTAACATCCCGACTCTTCATGGCTTCAATGATCTCAGCGACACGAGGGCCAATCCGAAACGTCGTCCCGGTTTCGAGATGTTCAAGCTTGGAGGTCAGATCCTCAATGAAGCCACGCTCCGCGGCCTGCTCAAGAAGTGAGAGGAGCCAGACCGAAGTGATGTCGAACTTCGCGGCTTCACGGCGTGCGGTCTTGTCGTCGAGCAAGATGTCGTTGGCCTCGACTTCGACCGCAAGGGAGATGGCTTCAAGCTCTCCTTGATGATGCCCGGACTTCCTGGTCAGAGCGGGAATGCTCAGGAGCCGGGTCGGCATCTGCTCTTCAAGCCAGGCCGGGGGGGTGCCAATCCAGGTGCGAACCACCTCGGGAGCATGAGGGTGCTCCATCTCCGACTTCACGGCGGGAGTGATCAACACGCGACCGTAAAGCCGAGGAAGGATCTCTTCGACTCCGATCTCAATCAGGTAGGACAACGGCCCCGAATCGCTCACGACGATCATGGTTTGAGTTGTCGGCTGAGTCGGAGACGTTCCGCCTCGAACTCCTCCGGGTCGATGTCCTGTGCAATTCCGTGTTGATGCAGGAACGACTCCGTCTCAAAGTAACTGAGCCCCAGTTCGTCACGAAGCCAAGCGTGCGAAATCCGGCCTTCCCGGTAGAGACCCAGCAGAAAGAGGCTCCTTGCGTGTCGGCTCAGGTCGGCTCCGTTGGTGCCCAACTGCTCGGTGATGTACTCGGGAATCTCAAAGCTGATATTCATCGGGTCTGTCCTACCTAAAAGCGTTCCGATCGTTCTTCTTCGATGACAACTCGCGCCATCGAGTCCTTAATTGAAGCCGTTCCCGCGTGGACTTCTTCAATGGAAGGGACGTCCTTGCCCTCCAACTCGCGTTCGCAGTAGGCGATAAACTCATGGTCGATAAGGTCGTCTTCGTGTTGACCGTTTCCTTCGGCACGATAGCTTCGAATTGCCGCTTCGATAGCTGTTTCCGGTGTTGGGAAGACACCCATGGCAACTTGCTGTTCAATCCAGCGTTTTGTTTCTTCGCTCAGTTCAACGTTCATCATCGCGAACTCTCCGATCTCGCTTGTTCTCTCTCGATTGTATCACGGGTCATAATCCCCTCTCAAACATCTTCCAGATCACGCTCGCTTCTGCTCTGCGAGGTATGGTGATGAGGTCGTCGACAAGGACGGGAGCATGAAGACGTACTTGGACTTCAAACTTCATCGGAGCGGAGGGAGTTGATGACGACGGCGGATCTCTTCCAACGCCGCGCGAGCGGGTCGAACCCGACCTGCTTCGATGTCGTCAAACCCGCGTTGGATTGCCCGGATGGTCTCCTGTTTCTCCTCATCAGGGGCGTTATCACACTCCCAGTGATCGAGAATGTCCTGGAGTGACAGATCACCTGCACCGCTCGAGAGGGCTCGGTCCAGAAACTCTCGAAACGCTCGTGCGTCATCAACTCGTGCTAGTGCCATCGTTCTTCTCCATGGTCGGTTTCTTATGAGAATAACACGTCCAACAGGAGCGAGTCGAACCCACCATCGAAGGCGTTGACTAAGGCCACCACGGGTCTGCTGCCCAGGCGAGAAACGCTGCGTGATGAGCTTCGTCCCAGATCTTGAGTGCTTTCAGCAGGTCGAAGGGCTCGCTGTCCCATTCCCAAGAAGCTCGAGCACACGTTCCGCTCCAGACCGCGAGCAAGAACCTGGCGGTGATCGACTCGCCGTGCGAGGCCACCCCCGCAGCCCAACGGTCGAGCTGGACCGCATCAAACGGGTCGATCCCTGGTTTCTTACCGAGGGAAGGAAAGGTCCGACCCAAACTGGTCATCCGCTCTTTCGGACTGGGAGGGGTCACGCTTCGGAACGGACAAAATTATACGCTAAGCCGAAGTTCTTCAGACGGAATCTCCGACCCAATTGAGACTTGCGTAAACATGAGAGGTCGGCAACTCGCGACCCATGAGTATCCGCACAGTGCCCTAGCTAGAGCGTGTTATGAACTGTACTCGTTCCCTGGGCGTAGTTTAGGGCATGATCACCCACTAGCCTTACCCCAGCGACGTCTCCAATGCCGAGTGGCAGTTCGTCCTACCGTACCTCTTCCTGCAGCCCGCGGAGGCCGTGCTCGCGCTGTGCGGCCTCCGCGATTTCTTCGACGCGTGACCCGAACTCAGCCAATCAAATTCACCCACTAGCCTCATGATCTAGGCCATGCTATTTGGCCTCGGAGATGTGTCCGCAGCAGTACGGTGGCTCTCCTCGCTCGAACGAAGAGCCACATCATGATGATTACAAGCAAGGTGACTTCTTCGAGGGTCGAGGACTCACCCCTGACCCAACGCATTCGAAGCGATGCACAAAGCCACCGGAACGAAACGACTTCCATCGCAGGGAGGCCCCCAGACGTCGTCCCCAGACACCCTCTCTCTTTGATGCTCCAACAGTCCCTCGACAACAAACTCCTGCTTCAGACCCTCCCCAGAGCAGACCACAAACGAGGTCAGTTGAAGCGTCTTCTGGTCCTGTAGGATATGCGAAAAAACTGCTCCAAGCTCTTCGAGTGCTCAAGACAATCGAAGAAGAACAACGAAGCCCTTCCAATGACGAACGAGGCGTACTTCTCGGGTTTAATGGCTTTGGGGCTGTTGCACTGACCCTCTTTCCTGATCCTCTGCGTGGAACCTACAAGTCAGCTACCTGGGAGTCTCTTGGAGAAGAACTGAAAGGGCTTCTTTCCGACAAGGAATATGAGTCGGCGAAACGCTCGGTTTTCAATGCCTTCTACACCTCCTCGGTTGTGGTCGATGCCATCTATTCTGGGCTCGAGCGTCTTGGAGTTCCTGATGATGCGTTGGTCTTGGAGCCAGGGTGTGGGAGTGGCAATTTCTTGAGCCGTGCTCCCTCAGGGATGCGGTTCGTTGGCATCGAACTCGATTCTGTTTCAGGCCGGATTGCTCGTGCTCTTTATCCCGGCCATGAGATTCGGATCGAGGACTTCAGAGACTCGAGGCTTCCTTCCTCCTCCTTTGATGCGGTGGTGGGAAACCCTCCCTTTGCCGACCTCCGTCTGGAGTACGACAAGAAGAAGTATGCCCTCCATGACTTCTTCTTCGTGAAGTCTCTTGATGCCTTGCGGCCAGGCGGGGTCCTTGCTCTGGTGACCTCGCACTACACCCTCGACAAGCAAAATGGAGCAGTCCGAGACGAGCTGGCGTCCCAGGCTGACTTTCTTGGGGCCATCAGGCTGCCTTCATCGGCCTTCAAGGAGGAAGGAACGGCAGTTGTTACCGACATCATCTTCTTGAGGAAGAAGGGCTTGGACCAATCTCCTGCTCCGGCCGACTCTTCATGGCTTTCAGTCTCTCCCTTGGAGATCGAGGGGCAGCCAGTTCCCATCAATCACTACTTTCAACAACACCCAGAGCTTGTACTGGGAACTTGGAGCAAGAAAGACACCCTTTACGGCTCAGACCAGAGCTACTCGGTTCAAGGGACTGGTGACCTTGCTCAGCAACTTACGGCTGCCATTGACCACCTTCCCAAAGCTGATGTTCAAGAGCGTTTGTCGCCACCAGCTCCTCGGCCTCGATTTGTTCCTCCGGCACTGGAGACGAACCTCTCGGAGGGAAGCTTCGTGGTGGGCCAAGATCAGACCATCTATCAGGTCCAGGAGGGTTTGCAGGTCCCTGTCTGCCATGGAAAGAGCCCACTGAAAGCCAATGGAACGATGATGGGAACAAGGCTCTCCCTTCTCATCAAGCTTCGTGATGGGGCACGACGAGTCCTGCAATCACAAAACGAAGGCTGGCCCGAAGCCAACCGTGAGGAAGCAAGAAGAGAGCTGAACAGGCTCTACGACCGTTTTGTCGCTCGGTTTGGGCTGATCAACAAGACGACTTACTCGGAGTCAAAAACGGGCACCATCATTCAGCGAATGCCCAACGTTGCCAAGTTCACAGAAGACCCTGATGCGATGCTGGTGATGGCCCTGGAAGAGTGCGATCCAGCCACTGGGACTGCTGAAAAGGCAGCAATCCTGAAACGAGATGTCGTAGGCCGAATTCCTGAGGTTGAGTCCGTAAGCTCTGCTGAAGAAGGACTTGTTGTCTCACTCGATCATCGAGGAGTCGTTGATCTCAGCTTGATTGCCTCTCTTTACGGGAAGAGCGAACACGAGGTCATCGCAGAACTGGGCGATCTCATTTTTCACGATCCTTCGTCTCGAACTTGGCAGACCGCAGATGAATACCTTTCCGGTGATGTGAGAGCCAAACTGAAAGCGGCCCAAGGGGCAGGGGGGGAGTACGACCGAAATGTGGCTGCACTCCTTGAAGTCCAGCCCGAAGATGTTCTTCCTGGAGAGATTGACGCCAACCTGGGTGCTCCTTGGATCCCTCCGACTGATCTCGTCTCCTTTGCCGAGCATCTCTTTGGAGCACCTGCGGGGACGATTTCGGTGGGACATCTGGTGAAGGATGCTCTTTGGACAGTCGCTGCTGGCTATGTGGCAGAAAGCGGGGTTCCTGCTACATCTGACTACGGAACGAGCAGGGTCAACGGAATCAATCTCTTCGAGCTGGCTCTCAACCTCAAAACTCCGGTGGTCTACGATACGATTCGTGGTCCAAATGGGGATGAGCGAGTCGTCAATCAGGAAGAAACCCTGGCTGCCCGAGAAAAGCAGCGACGAATCAAGGATGCCTTCAGTGCCTGGATTTTCACCGACGAGGAGCGATGCGAGCGTTTGGTCAGGCTTTATAACGATACCTATAACAACATCAGGCTTCGTCTCTTCGATGGCTCTCACCTCGAATTTCCTGGGATGTGCCCGTTCATTAATCTTCACCAACACCAAAAAGATGCGATTTGGCGGGGGGTAAGCTCCGGAAACACCTTGCTGGCACACGTCGTGGGGGCAGGAAAGACGTTTACGATGTGTGCCATTGGGATGAAGCGAAGGCAAGCGGGGCTGACCAGAAAACCGCTCTACGTGGTCCCCAACCACATGCTTCAGCAATTCTCGCGTGAGTTTCAGCAGCTCTATCCCAACGCGAGGCTTCTGTGTGCCAGCTCGAAGGACTTCGCTCGGGACAAACGCAAGCTTCTGACCGCAAAGATTGCAAGCTCAGACTGGGACGGCATTATCATGACCCATTCCTCCTTTGAGCGAATCGGGATGTCCCGTGCTTACCAAGCACTCTTTATCGAGAAGCAGATTCGTGAGTACGAATTTCTACTGGTTGACTGCTCGTCGGTGGAAGCGGGTGCTCGACGAAACCTCATCAAGAACATCGAGAAGCAAAAGGCCAAACGAGAAGAACGTCTCAGGGAGCTTCTTGCGGAAGACAAGAAAGATGATGGCCTCGTCTTTGATGACCTCGGTGTCGACCACATTTTCGTGGATGAAGCTCATTACTTCAAAAACTTAGAGACGCCAACGAAAATGGATCGCGTTGCCGGGGTCCAAACCGGGGGGAGTGAGCGTGCTTTTGACCTCTACATGAAGGCTCGCTACCTCGCTGAGCGTCATCCCGGACACGGTGTGACCTTTGCCACTGGGACTCCTGTCTCGAACACGATGGTTGAGTTGTACACGGTCCAACGGTTTCTTGACCCTGCGGGTCTGGTTGCTCGGGGCATCGAGCACTTCGATGCCTGGGCTGCGTGTTTCGGTGAAGTGGTCGATACGATGGAAATTGCCCCGGACGGCTCCTCACTCAAGCCTCGTTCTCGGTTTGCGAAGTTCGTCAATCTTCCTGAGCTTCAGCAGATGTTTCGGTCCTTTGCTGATGTCCAGACAGCCGCCATGCTCGACCTTCCTACTCCCCAACTCCGTGGTGGAAAGCCGGAAACGGTTGCGGTCTCGATGTCCGATGAGCAGGCAGCCATTCAGAAGACTCTGGTCGACCGCTATGACCGGCTCCGAACCCAGAAGGTAGACCCCAGAGAAGACAACGCTCTTGCGATTACGACGGATGGCAGAAAGCTTGCCCTGGATGCACGGCTTGTCTCCTCTAGTGCCACCGCAGCTCCCGATTCCAAACTTGATGCTGCTTGTCGTCGGATTGTGTCCATCTGGGAGGAGACGGCATCAGTTCGGGGCACGCAGCTTGTTTTTTGTGATATCGGAGTCAACCGGAACGACTGGGGCTTTTCTCCCTACGAGGAGCTCGTCGGGAAGCTTCAGGGAGCAGGGATTCCCAAGGATCAGATCGCCGTGATTGGGGATGCTTCCTCGGATGCGAAGAAGCAAGCTCTCTTCGAGCGGGTCCGACAAGGTCTGGTCCGAGTTCTGCTTGGCTCCACTCAAAAGATGGGAACAGGCTCGAATGTGCAACGTCGTCTTGCCGCTCTTTACCACCTCGATGCTCCCTGGAAACCTGCTGAGGTCGAGCAACGTGAAGGCCGAATTCTTCGCCAAGGCA
>CAZEAN010000190.1:0-7762 GCA_964510225.1 uncultured Isosphaeraceae bacterium | reverse complement strand
CGCTTCAGATTCCGCTGACCGAGTGCGCCGAGTTTATCGCACGTGATTGTTACGACCGAGAGGATCCCAAGAAGGACCACCCAACCCCCACCCGTTCGCTCCCCGATCGCTCCCGCCCAAGGTCCTAAACCGTGGAGGAAGACCTTTAAGAATGCGATGAAGCTTGCGAGTTTGGAGCCTGTCCCGATCCACGCAGAGACGGGAGCCGGGGCGCCCTCGTAGGTGTCGGGGGCCCATTGATGGAAAGGGACCGCAGCAATCTTGAAGCCAAATCCTGCCAACATCAGCAAGACCGCCGTCCCACCGGCGACGTCACCGGAGAGCCCTGTCCCTCCCGCTCGATAAGCACGGTCCTGAAGCAGGTCACGGATCCCGTCCAGGTGAGTGGAACCCGTCATCCCATAGATCAAGCTTAACCCAAAGAGGAAGAGCGCTGAGGAGACGGAGCCGTAAACGAAGTACTTCATTCCGGCTTCTGCAGAGCGTTGCTTTCCCTTCTCAAGTGCTGCAGCGAGATAGAGGGAGATCGTCATTAACTCAAGCGCGAGGAAGAGTGTCAGGAGTTCCTCGGCCGCAATGAGGACCATCATCCCCACAGATGACCAACAGAGTAAGGCGTAGTAGGCTCCCCAATGCCTCGTCATCTTCGAAGCCATCGAGATGATAAGGACTAAAAGCAAGAGCACGGCGATGACCACATTGAAGACTCTGGTCATCAGGTCTCCGGCGATGGTTCCGTAGAAGATCGTCGGCTCACTTTCTGAGCCAGATTCCAGGAATCCGAGGCTCCCGAGGATCACGACAGGACCAAGGAGCGTGAGGAAGCCAAGTGCCATTCGTCGGTAGTCTTCTGATCGACCCCGGAGCAAGATCGGATCGACTAGCAGCACGAGTAGTCCCGTGATACTTAAGATAATCTCCGGACCGAGATGCCAAAGCTCAGCCAATTCGGGCGGAGAAACAAGATCGGTCATGGGTCGATCGCCAATTCTCGATTGAGGTGAGTCCTTGTGTTCCCGCTCTCGATTAGCCCGAGAGACTGTCGTAGCGGTCTAAATCAACAGCCCGCCAGCGTCGGTAGCAGAGGAGGATCAATCCGATACCGACGGCAACTTCCGCGGCGGCAATCGTAATGACAAAGATTGCGAACATCGGCCCCACGACCGGGCCTTCCCGGAGTGTCGTAACGCCGTTCGACGGTTCGCTATACCTCCAAAACGCGATCAGATTAATGTTGGCGGCATTGAGCATGATCTCAATAGCCATCAAGACCGCGATCGCATTACGTCGGGAAAGGACGCCAAAAAGCCCGATCGTAAAGGAAGCCGCCGCGAAGTAGAGAAACCAACTTAAGGGGATGTCACTCGTGGCCATCGGCGGGTTCCTTTGGTTCAGTCTCCGTCGCTCGCTCATGATTGCTTGCGTTGGTCCCTGGCTCTGCACGTGCGAGAACGATGGCACCAACTAACGCCGCGGTCAGGAGAAGTCCCACAAGTTCAAAGGGGAGCAAGTAACGCGTCATCAGTTCGCGTCCAAGCGTCGTGGGCATGTCGGAAATGATTAGGCCGATTTCTGACTCTCCGTCTACCGCAGGGTTGAGACCACCCGGTCGTTCCTTGACTTCCGACCAAGCTGGCTGACTCCTTGAGCCGCGCTCGTTGGTGACCCCAAAGATGAGAATCACCAGAAAGCCGAGCGAAACCAGGCCGGAGAGGAGTTTCCAGCCCGACTGCCCGAAGGTGGTCTCATCACCTCGGATGTTCCGGGTAAGCATGATTCCGAAGAGGATCAGAATCGAGACCGCGCCGATGTAGACCAAGACCTGCATCGCCGCCAAGAACTCAGCTTCGAGCAACAAGAACTGACAGGCGATGGTGAAGAAGAAACCGATCAAGCAGAGTGCCGCGTGGACAAGGTTTCGGACCAGAACCGTTCCCAAAGCCGCAAGTAATCCGACAATCGCGACGAGCAGAAAAATGATCTGGACACCACTCACGAATTCTTCTCCGAAGCATCGACCAATGACCGCGAACGTTCTCCTGATCCACCTCCTTGCTCCGTGGGAACACCTGACGCCCTCATCGAACGTGCAGATCGAACGTTGGCATTGATCAGCGGCGCGGGCTGACCTCCTCCGGAGAGTCTCAGGAAGATCCACAACGCAACGAGCAAGAGGGGGAAGGTCACTAACCAGCCCAGCAACGGCCTCGGATCGCTCGGACGCATCACGAGTTCATGCCAGAGGGCTGCGACCATCAGATTGACGAGCGTGAGCGGGATCAGGACCTTCCAGGCGAAGTTCATCAGTCGATCTACCCGCATCCGAGGGAGAGTCGCACGGATCCAGAAGATCAGGAAGATGATCAACCCAACCTTGAACGCGAAGAGGCCAACCAGGATCAGATTCAAGAAGAATACGGACCCGATCGCACCAAGCGGCCAACTGTTGAACGGGAGAGTCCCACCTCCAAGAAACAAGGTGGTCGTCAGGCAAGCAATGCCGAAAATCGAGAGATATTCCGCCAAAAAGAAAAGCCCGAAGCGCATCCCGGAATATTCCGTGTGGTAGCCAGCGATGATCTCTGATTCCGCCTCGGGAAGGTCAAATGGTGCTCGGTTTGTCTCGGCGATCCCTGCGATCATGAAAATTCCGAGTCCAACCAGACCGGGAGGCGAGAGTACGAACCAGCCGTGGTCAATTTGCGCGTTGAAGATCCCGACCAAACTTAGCGAACCACTCCAGAGAACGACAGGAACTATCGAGAGGACCTGGGGAACTTCATAGGAGACTAGCTGGGCCGCGCCTCGCATCGCGCCGAGCATCGCGAACTTGTTGTGACTCGACCATCCAGCCAAGAAAATCCCCAAGACGGAAAGACTGGCCGCGGCGATCACATAGACCAAACCAGCGGAAGTATTGATCGCGGCAAGTCCTGGATACCATCCCGACGTTGCGGGAACCATCTCGGCACGTTCGGTTATCCCAAACGGAATCATCGTTTGTGACGAATCCATGACGCCGAATGGTATGACGGCCAGGACGAGGAAGGGAGAGATCACCAAAATGATCGGCGCAAGAAGGTGAACCAAGGCGTCTGCTGACGCTGGGACAATATTCTCTTTAGTGACCAGCTTGATGAGGTCAGCGATCGGCTGAAGTAACCCAAAGGGACCCACCCGATTCGGGCCGATCCGATCCTGAAATCGCCCCGCAACCTTGCGCTCGGCCAGCACAATATAAGCAACGATGAGTGGGAAGACCAACAGAAAGACCGTGAGCCAACTGGCAAAGAACCAGAAACTGGGCAACCCGGTCCACCGCGCTGGAATCATCACGGTCTCAGCGAAGATGAGTGTCGGTTGGATCATTCGGACCCTCGACCGAGCGGAAGACCGGGCTTGGTCAGCAACGTCGGCTGCCGATCAACTAGACCCATTGGAGGTCTCCCGAGGCCCAACTGAAAACGAGCGCGATGGCGAGCAGGAGGATAAAGATTGCCATCTCCGCGAGTACAACGAGTGCAAAACCAGCATCAGCAAGACCAGTAAAGCTGACGGCCCACGGGAACAGGAAAACCGATTCCAGATCAAAGATTAGAAAAAAAAGCGCGTAAATGTAGTACTGAATTCGGAATTTGACCCAGGTCTCACCTGTCGTCAGGACACCGCACTCATAGGTTGTACTTTTAGGTTGTGAACGCTTCTTGGGAGCAATCAGGTGAACGAGGATTAAGGGCATCCCCGCAAAAACGATCGCCGCAATCAAGAGGACACCGACCATCGCATAGTTTGGGATCATCCGGCGTCAAGACTCCTTACAGTCTCCGGACTTACTGGGAGCAAGGATCCGAAGCCTCTTTGCTCAGTTCGATTCGAGTGTAGTTTCAAGCTCGTTGGGCTCTGCGGCGACACCCGGAGCAGAGATCACTTCGACCTCGGTCCGCTCGTCGAGTGCGACTTCGGTGAGTTCGCCATCGGGATAGCGGAGCATGATGGTTGGCTGAGTAATGAACATGCTCTTGGTACCCATCTCCATCCCGCCGATTGGCCGGACTCCTTCTTGAACAACCTCGCCGGTTGTCTGCGTTTTCCATTGCAGGTGCCCGATTCGAACCCATTGAATAACTCGGATCGTCGTGCCGGGCTGATATTTGGGTTCTTTTTTCTTCTTGGGGAACATGGCAGGAAGGACCTCAGGTCTGGGAGCGGGAGGCATGGAGGATGGATCGATCGAACCCTGATGATGTGTTGCCCTAGTTTTGCTACCTTTGATGAACTCAATCTATTTTAGCAGCAAAGAGCCTCGTTGCCGACTCCTCAAGCACCGGTAGTGGTGATCGGTTCGGGAGTCTTCGATGTGTCGACCGAACTCTCGGACGCTTTTGCAAGCCGTCCCTTCTTTTTCTTCTCGACTTTCCGACGCTCCGCAACCTCCTCCTCGCTTTCCCAAGCTTCGGGATGAGTCGCCGCATAATAGGCGCTCGAGACCAAGAGATCTTGAAGCGAAAAGATGTGCGATTGGTGTCGTTCAGAATTCGAAAGTTCGAAGTTTTGATCCATCTTAATGGCATCGAACGGACAATATTCAGCGCAGAGACCACAATTCATACAAACATCCATATCAATATAAAACTCTTCGGGCAACGACACCACCTTGCCGTCGGAGTTCTTGGCTTGCTTGATCCAAATGCATTGAGGCGGACAGACTTTGGCACAGATATCGCAACTCGTGCAGCGGACGGCCCCGTCTTCATCATCGTAGATCAAGACAGGGAGGACTCGAAACCGTTCTCGGCTCGGAAGACGCTCGTCGGGGTACTCAACGGTAAAGAGACCTTCGGTGGTCGGTCCCTGATCGACGACTGGAACCGCTTTGTGTTCGGGACGCTTCCACCAGAGATCGACGATCTGGTCACCTCCACCGTGACGACGAAGGACTGCGCCGTGACCGACCGAGAATGTTCTGATGAACCGACGGAGCGTCACAAAATGTCCCACAATCATCCCACGACCAAACGGCCAGTTGGCTCGGAGTGACGACCCAATTCGGTTCAACCAACTCATCAGTAGTCTCGCCCTTCCATCCGACTCGATCCACTTCTTGAAGATTAACGATCAACCTCGCCTAGGATAATGTCAAGACTTCCGAGAATCCCGACCACGTCGGCCACAGAATGGCCAACACACATCGTTTCGAGCGCCGTAAGGTTGATAAAACTCGGACTTCGGACGTGATAACGATACGCTGACGGCCCCCCATCCGAGACAATGTAGAATCCCAATTCACCCTTCGGATTCTCGATCCGCGAGTACGCTTCGCCGACCGGAACCTTGATCTGGTAACTCTTTTTCTTCGGCAGGATCGGTCCTTCGGGGAGGTCGCGGAGCGCTTGTTGCAGAATCCGGACACTCTGCCTCATCTCTTCCATCCGGATCCAGTAACGATCATAGACATCTCCACTCTTCGAGGTAATCACCTCGAAATCGAATCGATCGTAGATGCTGTAAGGGGCGGCACGCCGAAGATCGTAGGGAACCCCGGAAGCCCGTAAAACGGGCCCCGCTGTCGAGTAGGCGATTGCCTCGGCCTCGGTAAGGACTCCAATTCCTCGGGTCCGATCATTCAGAATCTCATTCTCGGAGAGAAGCCGATCAAGTTCATCAATCTTCCGGTTGAGGCGATCATTAACAAAGGGGGTGCAACGCTCGACCCAACCCTTTGGAAGATCAAACGCAACCCCACCGAACCGGAAGTAGTTACACATCATCCGGCTACCGGCAGTCCACTCGAAGAGGTCGAGAATTAGCTCTCGTTCTTCAATGGCGTAGAGCGCTGGTGTGAAGAAAGCCCCGAGATCGTTGAGGAGGAAGCCCACGGACCACATGTGACTGGCAATCCGGGTCAACTCGGCCATGATGACTCGGATGTATTCGGCACGCTCGGGGACCTTCGCGTCGTCACCCATCAATTGCTCGACGGCAAGAGCATAGCCGAAGTTGTTCCCCATCGAGGTGAAGTAGTCGAGCCGGTCGGTGAACGGAAAGTTCATCAAGTACGTATTACGCTCGCCGATTTTTTCATGGTTGCGATGCATGTAACCCATCACCGGCTTTAAGCCAACGACGGTTTCACCATCGACCCGAAGATTCATCCGGAAGACGCCGTGCGTTGATGGGTGCTGAGGACCCATACTCAGCAGGAATTGATCCGTTTCGAGTTCCTGGAGATCAACTCCGGTAGCAACCGGTTGAAGGCCAGCGGCTTTGGGGTCGGGGTCATCGAGGAGCCGATCCCAGCCGAGGAAGGACTGAGGGACCTTCAGATTGGTCCCATGCGGATTGAGTTCTTCTGACCTGATGTGCTCCCCCTGCCCGTCATCGATCCGACTCCCGAAAACCTTGCTTGGCGATTCGTAGTACGGTTCGAGATAGTCTTTTCGAAGCGGATAGCCCGCGTATCCTTCCCACATCAGGATCCGAGAGAGGTTCGGGTGCTCTTCAAATCGAACTCCCATCATGTCATAAACTTCGCGTTCTTGAAAATCGGCTCCCGGCCATATGGAGGCCAACGATGGTACTCTCCCTACTCCTTCAGCCTCGGCGGTCCGGACGCGAAGCTCAATTAATGAACCCGGTGTCGTTGTGCTGTCTAGTTGGTACGTGACCTCAATGCAGTCCCGATAGTGCACGCTCTGGAGACTTGCGAGATAGTCGTACCTAACCGAGTTCTGATCACGAAGGTAGCGAGCGACCCGAAGAAGTTGGTCGGGCGGGATCAAGAGACCGGCTCGGACGATTGTCGCCACCTCAGGTCCGAACTCATTTTGAAGCCTTATTGCCAGTTGATTGAGGCCATCGTCGCCGAGCCAGTTCAGACTCGGGCGTGAGTCGGCCACCTTCAACTTCTTTTTCGGCCGTTTTATCGGCTTGGTTTCTCCGGACCCTTCCAACCACGCTTGAGGCTCAGACTCTTCTTCCTGCAATGTTGAAGGGACCAGTGGTGGTTGTTCGAGACTCGCTTCTCGAGCTTCAAGAAGGCCAGCCGCAGTCCGCTCTGCGGTCAGTTCGACGAACCGGAGATCGATGAGGTCCGGACCAAGAGCCGGGATTGGAATCTCACGGTTGTTTTCGGGATCGTACCAAGAAGTATTCCCCTTCTTACCGAGTGCCGGGATCTCAAGCCGTTCACCGTCTATTTTTTTCTGGAGCGTAATTAGGCCGTGGAGTAGACCTTGGGGAGTCGGGGGACAACCTGGCACGTAGATATCAACAGGAAGAAACTTATCGATTCCCGAAACAACATTATATCCTTCTTTGAAAGGTCCGCCGCCGCTCGCACAAGCGCCCATGCTAATCACATACTTGGGCTCTGCCATCTGGTCATAGAGCCGAGCGATCTGAGGCATCATTGTCTTCGTGACCGTCCCAGAGACGATCATGACATCAGCCTGTCGAGGGCTTCCTCGGAAAACCTCGGCGCCGAATCGGGCGATATCGTAGCGACTACTCGCCGTACAGATCATCTCAATGGCGCAACAAGCGAGGCCAAAGCCCAGTGGCCAGATACTCGATCGGCGGCCCCAATTATAAATCGTATCAACAATGCCGAGTAATTCATCCCACCGAGTTACTAAAACGTGTCGCTCAAGCTCTTGCTGGAGCACTGGATCAATCGGAATGCTCCACTCCGGTCGCCCAGTGATCGGCATTGGCATTAATCTGAACCTCAGGTCGTCGGGCGTTGCTGATTGGGTTGTGGCTG
>CAZEAN010000189.1:0-7859 GCA_964510225.1 uncultured Isosphaeraceae bacterium | reverse complement strand
CGCGGTCTTCCGCATCGACCACGATGACCCCTCGCCCCTCCGCGATCGCTCGGATCGCGTCTTCAACTTTCGAAAAACCTGTCTTCATGGTGCGATGGACTCTAGTGAGACAAGGACGTCAGTACATCCCGGAACAATTTTGCAACTATTCTATCTCTTTTGATCGTATCAGCGACCGTCGAGTTCGCACAATTATTCGGCTCGAGATGCAATCGGGATCGCTCGCGAGAATCCTTCCGATCACTCTCCGAGGGTTGAGTCCGCTCGGGAGCCTACTTGGTAGAGAAGGTTTTTGAATGTCATCCGACTCGACGTTGATGCTGGTCTCTGTACTCTCCTTATTCCTTTTGGTCTTAGTTGGCATACTCTATCGGCTCTGGCGTGGAGCGTTACGCAGCACTGAGGAACTGAAGAGGGAAATCGAGAATGCGGTGAAGGGGGTCGCCGGTCGACCGATCCAGGCGCATTGGGGAGGAATCAGCGAATCATCCGCTCAATGGCTCAACCAGACGTTCACTCAGCTTGAGGAACGTCGGCGGGAACTCGAAGAAGACCGTCGACAGCTCGATGTCGTCCTTAGTGGGATGTCCGAAGGAGTTCTTGCTGTTGATTCCCGACAACGGCTGTCATTTGCCAATCCAGCCGCGCAACGGTTGTTCAATCTTGAGCTGTCTTCGGACCGCAAGCTTGTCTCAGAACTCATTCGGAGCCCCCAGATCCAAGTTGCGATTGAGGCAACGCTCTCAGGAGCCGGTGCTTATCGAGCCGAATTTACGATGCCTGGACGTGATCCTCTGGCGGTCGATCAGAGTCGGGTCGTTTCGGTACAAGGAACTCCTCTTCCTGGCTCTCCACCCCCGGGGGCCGTCCTTGTCCTCCATGATGTGACGGAGATCCGGCGCCTCGAACGGATGCGGCAAGACTTCGTCGCCAATGCCTCGCACGAGCTGAAAACGCCCCTCACGGCGATCAAGGTAAACACCGAAACGCTCCTTGATTGGGGCCTCCGCGATGATACGGTGAACCAGACACTCCTCCGACAGATTGAGGAGCAGGCCGATCGGCTCGATATGCTCGTCCGCGACATGCTAAGTCTTGCTCGACTGGAATCAGGCCAGGAGCAATTTCGCCACGAGCCGCTGATCCTTGGTCCTGTGGTTGAAGATTGTGTGAGTGCTCACGAAAGCCGAGCACGAGCCAGAGGTCTCGACTTCGAAACGACACTTGATGCCTTGGAGGATCAGATCGCCGTCCGTGCCGCGACCGAGGCAATTCGGCAGATCCTTAATAATCTCATCGACAATGCAATCAAATACACACCCGAGGGAGGTGTGATCCGGATCACCTCGAAGGTCGTTGGGGCTCGGGTCGTCCTTGAAGTCGCGGATACGGGAATCGGAATCCCTCGCGAGGATATCCCCCGGATTTTCGAACGCTTTTATCGCGTTGACAAAGCAAGGAGTCGACAACTTGGGGGTACAGGTCTTGGCCTCTCTATCGTCAAGCACATCTCGCAGGGGCTCGGCGGTGAGGTCTCGGTCGAGAGCCATCTCGGAGCAGGGAGCACTTTTAGTGTATTCCTCCCTCGGTGTGATGTCCGCACGGTTGTGTGAGCTTCCTTACACTTGCGAAAGAACTCGAACTCGATCGACGTCTTACGCGTAACGTTCGTAACAATACTTTTAAGATTCGAAAAGCGATCCATTGTCTTTCACACTCAGCTCGATTAGGCTGAAAACTCCTGAGGCTCCGATTCGAAAAAATGGCAAAAAAGAAGGCCAATCGGATCAAAATTAGCGCCTTGTCATACCGTGGGAACATTTATCGTTCAGACCTTCAACTTGAAGGTACTGATACTGAAGCCACTGAGACCCGGCAGGATGGGCGGGTTTCTGTTGGAAGCGTTGAGAGCCATCTCAGCGTCCTACCGAGCTGTCGGGAGTTCGCCGGCTCGGCTCACCACTGACGGTTCATGCATCTTCAGAGGAGTTGTCTTCCAATGCGCATTTTCGCAACACTCGCGTTGACTTTCGCTCTCGCTGTTCCAGCCTTCGCTGGCGAGTTCAACAAGGTCGTCTCCATCGGTGACAAGGCCCCGACTTTCTCGGGCATCCCCGCCACCTTCAAGGGTGAAGACACCTCGCTTTCTCTTGCTGACATCGAAGAAGACGTCGTCGTTCTCGTCTTCCTCGGCAACCACTGCCCGTTCGTTGTCGCTATCGAAGATTACCTCAACGAATTCGCTGAAGAAAACGAAGGCAAGAGCGTCAAGCTCGTCGGCGTTAGCGTTAATGACCTCGAAAGCGATAAGCTTCCTGCCATCAAGGAATGGGTCGAGCGTAACAACTCTCAGTATGTTTACGGCTATGACGACACTCAAAAGATCGGTCGGGAGTACGGTGCTACTAACACCCCGCAGTTCTTCGTGATCGACAGCGAGCGAACCATCCGTTACATGGGTGCAATGTACAGCAACCCGATGAACGTTAAGCCGACCGATGTCAACTACGTCCAAAACGCTGTCGATGCTCTCCTCACCGGTGGAGACATTGAAGTGACTGAAACTCGACCGATCGGTTGCGGCGTCCGATATTGATTGATCGTTCTGAGACGATCTCAACAAGTCTGCAGGTAACGGTTCTTAGGTTCGTTCTTCTTTAACTTTGACGAACCTGATCAACTTACCTGCAATCGCTCACCCGCCGTTGGCCATCCCCGACGGCGGGTTTTTTTTCTTGCGAGCGACGATAGCATCGCCTGATATTTCCTTTTGAGCGAACCGACCAATCCCAAGTTTTCGGTCCTGGATGACGTCCGAAATTTAACACAGCGCTGGAGGTTTTTCGGCAATGCGATTCTCAACCAACAACCCGTACTTTTGCCTCTCGGTTCTTGCCTTACTCACCTTCATTGCTTCAGGGTGTGAGAATCCGACCGAGACTGCTCTGACGGATTCACCCGAGGAAGTCATTGACCCTGTTCGCGGAACTTCCACATCGCTCGTCGATCCTAGTGGGGAATCGGAAACGGCTCCGGACGCAGTTTTCCCGATCAACACACTCACTTACGAAGAATTGATCGACGAAATCGATACAGATGACGCGAAGCTGACCTTAATCGACTGTTGGGCAAGTTGGTGCGGCCCTTGCAAAGAGAATTTCCATCACGTTCTCGCAATGCATGATGCTTACAGCGAAGACGGACTCAACGTTATTGCACTCTCATTTGATGCGGGGACCGGGCGGGACGACCTCGACGACAATCAGATCAGCGCTGCTGCTGAATTCTTAGCCGAGAAAGACGCCGGACGCATCAAGAATTATCGACTTACTCACTCACAGCTTGAAATGTTTGATAAGTTTGACATCATCACCATCCCGGCGGTCTTCCTTCTGAATGCCGATGGTGAAGAAATCGCACGGTTTACCTATGACGACCCAGAAAACCAATTCACCTACGAGCAAGTTGAAAAAGCAGTCGCAGAACAGTTCGGTATCGACTCGAAAGGCGTTGTAGAACCGGAAACGGAAGACGAGGGTTAAACCAGTACGGAATGAGTGACTCTGTAACGTAGCAGGCGGCCCCGCTTCCTGCTGATCTCGTTTTGTTTATCACGCGTTGAAACTCCGGTTCACGCTCTTCCTTGGTACAAGAAGTGTGAACCGGAACGAATGCTCCGATCCGAACTCGTGGTAAGAGGATTGGAACCCTTTCGTTGGTTCCTCTTCACGGCGGGGACTCTCTCGGGTTATGCTGGCTGTTCTTTCTCCGTAACCATCCCTAGAATGACGGGTGGTCAATCGATAACCCCTGGTATCAGTACGGATCTGTTCTCGTGAAAGATGGCATTCATCCCAACTATCGACCGGTCGTATTCCACGACACTACAAGTGGTTTTGAAGTCCTGACGAAATCAACTATCCGGACCAACCAAACCACCAAATACAAAGATGGCAATGAGTATCCACTCGTCGTCGTGGACGTCTCTAGCGCCTCACATCCGTTCTACACCGGGAAGACGAAGTTCGTCGACGCCGCAGGTCGTGTAGACAAGTTCAATCGTAAGTTCCAAGGTCGATACGGCAAGGGTCGGAAGAAAGCTGAGGAATCAACCGAAGCTCCTCAGTGATCGGATTCCACTGCTGCGAAGATCGCCATCCGACAACTCTGATATGCTGATTATTCGATTGTCGAATCTGAAAGGTCGGTCTCGGAACCGTGTTCGAGAAGCTCCTTGCCGATTATCAACGGTTTCAAGAAGTTGAGGCCGCACTGCTCGACCCTGACGTGAGTTCTGATCCTTCGCGTGTTTCTGCACTCGCGAAGGAGCGTGGGACGCTCGCCAAGATCGCCTTACCGTACCAGCGCTACATCGAACTCGGGACCGAAATTACGGAAGCCGAGTCGATGCTCGCCGAAGAGCGCGACTACGAAATGCGCGCTTATGCGGAGGCGGAACTGGAAAACCTGAATTGCGCCCGCGAGGAGGTCGCGGAGACACTCCGGAATCTCCTCTACGATCGAGCCGCGGGCGCTGACCGACCTGGATTGATTATGGAGATCCGGGCGGGGACGGGTGGTGACGAGGCTGCTCTCTTTGCCCGAGACCTCCTCGAAACGTACCAACGATACTGTGAAACTCGAGGTTGGAAATTTGAAGTCCTTGAACTCACCCCGACCGAGCTTGGTGGGATCAAGGAAGTTAGTTTCGCGATCACGGGTGAAGAGGCATTCCGCCACCTTCAGTTCGAGAGCGGTGGACATCGGGTCCAACGTGTCCCTTCGACTGAATCTCAAGGACGAATCCACACGTCAGCGGCCACGGTCGCCGTCCTTCAAGAACCGGAAGAAGTCGAGGTCGAAATCCGGTCCGAAGACCTAGAAGTCGACGTCATGCGGGCGGGCGGTCCAGGCGGGCAGCACCAGAACAAGACAGAAAGCGCAGTCCGGCTTACTCACAAACCTTCCGGGATCGTTGTCGTCTGTCGAGACGAACGTAGCCAGCACAAGAATCGCGCCAAGGCGATGCGATTGCTCCGCTCACGATTGTTTGACCAAACCCGCGAGGCTGTTCAGGCGGAGCGTGCCGAACAGCGTCGGACATTGATCGGTTCGGGGGATCGCTCGCAACGTATTAGGACCTATAACTTCCCCCAGAATCGTATCACGGACCATCGGATTAATCTCACTCTCTACAGCCTCGATCGGGTGATGGCAGGCGATCTCGACGAACTCACCACGGCGTTGATTAGCCACGATCGTAAGGAACAGCTCGGGGAGCTTGCGACTTCGTGAGCAGCAACGAGACTTGGACGATCGGCCGCCTGATTACGTGGACGCAGGGGTTTCTGAAGTCCAAAGGTTCAGAATCGCCTCGGCTTGATGCCGACGTGTTGTTGGCCTCGGTCCTCGGTTGTGAGCGAATCGGTCTCTACACCATGTGGGAGACGGAAGTTGGCTCGTCAGATCGGACGGCCTACCGGAAGCTCATCCGAGAACGAGCCGACGGTAAGCCGGTGGCCTACCTCGTCGGGCGTAAGGAGTTTTTCTCGATCCCACTGAGTGTCTCCCCGGCTGTCCTCATTCCGAGACCAGACTCCGAGTTTGTGGTCGTCGAGGCGCTCGACTTCCTCAGAGATCTTGAGAAGCCTCTGGTGCTCGATATCGGCACAGGTTCGGGAAATCTCGGAATCGCGATCGCAAAACATCACCCAAATGCCGATGTCATTGCGATCGATATCAGCAATGAAGCGCTTGAAGTCGCCAGGACCAACGCCAACTCCGCCGAGGTTGCTGACCGGATTCATCTCCTCCAAGGAAACCTCTTTGAACCACTCTCGACAGACCACGAACCGTTTGACTTGATTGTTTCCAATCCTCCTTATATTCCGACTGAAGATATTTTGACATTGGAATTTGGCGTGCGTAACTTTGAACCCCATTTGGCTCTCGATGGCGGCCCCGACGGTCTCCAGGTAGTTACCCAAATCATTCAAAACGCCAGTTCCCGCCTGAGGAAAGGGGGAGCATTAATTCTGGAGATCGGAACGTCGCAAGAAAGGCCAGTCCGGGAGCTTCTGAGCGCTGAACCGAGCTTTCACCTTGCTCCGACGATCAAAGACGATGGTGGGCACCCCCGAGTGATTCGTGCTACATCGTCGATCTCGGATTCATGACGCTAGCTGACAGCGTCGGCGATCATCATTCGGAGCGCATCGAGTGCTTCGGGATCGGTCATCGCGTGGTCCTGTCCAACGCGCTCGAGGAGTGTGTTCGAGAGCATGTTCTGTTGCAAGAGTTCGAGTGAATCCTCAATCGGGATCACTTCATCATTTGCAGAATGAAGGATTCGAGATCGATCGTCGATTCGACCCGTCTTCCCCCACTTCTTCCAGGCGGGTGCGATCAGGATCACTGGGAGCGTTTTGGAATCAATCGCAATTGCCACGGCCCCACCTCGGCTGGATCCGATAACGAGATCGGGATCACCGGATTCAAGTGCTTGTTGAGCCCTCTGGCAAGACAACTCGAAGTCATCGTCAGGGAGGTGTGGATTGATCACATCATGCCCCCAACTTCTGATCGCGGTTGGTTTGACGCCACCAGGCTTTGAGTAGAGACCGTGGAGGTAAAGGATTCGGGCCATCGGCTAGGCATCCGTCATAACCGGGAGTTCTTCACGACGACTCCACTCGTTCCAGGAACCGTCATACAGCGCCAAGTGTTGGAAACCAAGCCGATGGAGCTGGAGGAGTGCCGCTGTCGCGGCAACACCACCATTGCAGTATGCGACGACAGGGCGGTTAGGATCGAGTCCCGCTTGGTTGATAAGCTCCTCTACCTTTTCCGGTCGGAGGAACGCACCGCTCTCGTCGAAAAACTGTCCCCTCGGGATCGAGATTGCACCGGGCAAGTGTCCGCCTCGGGGACCTCTCCGGACCTGGTTGGTATACTGTGCCCGGCTCCGAGCGTCGAGGAGTTGAGTCTGACCATCCTGGAGCATCGTGAGCAGCGTTGATGCCTCAACCATACCTTGGGGAGGCCCTTGAGCCTGGAAATCGCCTCGAGGCGGATCCACCGGCGTCGAGTCTAGCGGTCGTTCTTCCTCGGCCCACTTCTGAAAGCCGCCTTCGAGGACGCTGACCGCCTGATGCCCGTAGGAACGGAGGACCCACCAAAGTCGCGTCGCAAACTGACCACCGCGATGGTCGACTGCAACGACGTGGGAGTTCTGTCGAACACCACGGAGCTGCATGACCTCAGTAAACCGATCTGGAAGCGCTAATTGCACCGGGACTGGATTGTCCGGATCCACGATGTCCGCTGTCCAATCGACAAAGACGGAATCTGGGAGATGTTCTGCCGCATACTCTTCAGGAGCGCCTCGGTAGGTTGCCTCTTCGACACCGGGTTCGACCAATCGAGTGGTCACCGAACCTCGGATGTCGATCACGCACAATTCAGGATGATCCAAGTGCGCCTGAAGCCAATCGGTCGTTACAATCGGGTCCGGCGTAAGCATCGTTGCCTCGGGCTGGTCTTCTGGTCTTCGACGAACACGTCCCCTCTGAGGATAATCCAGCGGCTTCGCTTCCCCAAGCCATCGGGATCAATTCAATCAAATTTACACTGGATAATATATGAAGTCTGTCATCTTTGAACGAGTCGGGGAACCCTCCGAAGTCCTCCAGGTTCAGGAAGTCTCCACGCCGGAACCAGGTCCGAACGAAGTGAGGGTCCGGATGCTCGCAAGTCCTGTAAACCCGTCTGATCTCCTCTATATCCGAGGTCGCTACACCTTAACCCCAGATTTTCCTGCATCACCGGGATTTGAGGGAGTCGGGATCGTCGAAAAGAGC
>CAZEAN010000188.1:0-8068 GCA_964510225.1 uncultured Isosphaeraceae bacterium | reverse complement strand
ATGTGCTTCGACCTTGGCCATGTCGTTCATGGCCAGGTCATCACGCAGCTCATAGCGACCCTCTTCATGCACCAACTGCTCATAGATCGCTAACGACCGGTCGTACAGCGACACCGCGCCTTGATGATCACCCAAGGCTTGAAGGGCGTTGGCCTTGGTCACGTAGGTCAGGGCCAGGTCATTACGCAGCTCACTGCGACCCTCTTCATGCACCAACCTTACAAAGAGATCAATGCCTCGATCATACGACTTCAATGCACCGGGAAAGTCACCGGCAGCCTCGTGGATTGTTGCCTTGGACTTGCAAAGCCAAGCCAGCTTGAAGGTGTAGTGCCGTTGACCGCCTGCAACTAGCTTTTCGTAAATCGATCGCACGATCTCAAAGGCGGCCAGGTCAGCGATTGTCTGAGCTTGACGTGAGCCAGTCCGTTCCGGGAAATGCTGCTCGGCCTCTGCGGGATCGCGTCCTAAAGCTTTATAGGCTTCCACCAAAAGCCGGTTGGGATCGGGCCAGCGATCACCCCAAAGTCCGCGTCGGTCATGAACGATTTCAGTTGGATGCGAACGCTTCGGGAGCGGGGGCATGGCCCGTTCGTATGGTGATCCAATCTCGGCTTCATAAATCTCTAAGAGTTCGTTGGCGATCTCGAGCATCGAGGACCACCGTTGCTCCGGGTCCTTTTGAAGACATTTCCGCAGCACCTTGACCAGGCGATCCGGAATTTTGGGGCGATCATCATTGATCTGCCCTTGGATTAAATACATCTCGAGAGCATGTAGGGCCGCAGGGCCGTACCATGTGACTTCGCCGAGGAAAAGGTGCAACACAGAGACGGCCCAGCTCCAGATATCGGTGCGGCGGCCGACTTTTGCCATACTGGCTTGCTCCGGCGAGCAATAGGCTGGCGTCTTGCCACCGAAACTGACCAAAATACTCGGTAGCGGTTCGTCTTCGTTAGAAACTTCGAGCGGCGCTCGACTTCGGGCCAGACCGAAGTCAGTGATCTTGAGTTGATGGTCACTTGTCAGCAACATGTTGCTCGGCTTCACATCTCGATGAACTATCCCCAATTCATGCGCTACATGGAGACCCCACGCCGCTTGGATCGCGATATCGAGGATCTGTTCAAGGCTCGTCATCTTCCTCTCTCTAATCGCATCAGCGACACTACCTCCATCCAGATAGTCAGCAAAGACCGCAACTCGCCGCCCTATCGTTTTAAAGAAGCGACAACCGACGAGATGGGGATGCTCGGGGAGATCAATCCAGACCCGAAGCTCATCGAAAAAGATGCCCCGGCTACTTTGCTTGGCTAATCGCTTCTCAAGAATCGTCTTCACCGCATAAGATCGTGACCCGTCGAGGGTCCTTACAAGATAAACCTCTCCCATGCCGCCCCGCCCGAGGATCCCGTCGACTCGATAGGTATCCAGCAAGGTTTGGCCAACCTGCCACTGCTCTTCTTCGATGTGGCCGGGAAGCTCCATGGTGAACTTTGTTCGACAGCTCTTACATGTCGCCATCCGTCCGATGTCGTCATCGCTGATCCGGAACCGCGCATTGCATTTAGGATTGGGGCAGAACAGCGTGATCTCGGGCATGATCACTCCACGGATTCCAAAGCGTTTCGAGGCATTCTATAAGGAGCCGAAGTCAGTAGTTCTCTAAGTACGAAGTTCAATCATCTAAATCTGTGCGTGCTATCGCAAGTCAAGAGCCCTGGGTCACCACCTAAAATTGTTCGATCCCGTGGGCCGAAGACCTTATGATTGCCTGGGAGCATAAATGAGGGGGAAACAGTGGTCGTACGACTCGGGAGAATCCTAGGGAGACCTTGTTTGCTTGCTTCGGTTCGATGCGTGCTTTAGAATAAGTTGAGCCGACGGAACTCAAATCATCTAAGTAGTTTGCCAGTTTGGAACTACTGACTCCGATTCGAGCAGCGTCCGGAACTTTCATATCGGTCCAGCAACCGATTGTTCCAATACTTAGATCAGGTATTTCGCCGCTCCTCGGTCGAACCCGATTCCGCATCTACTGCAATTCCTGATGACCGCTTCCAGGTCTGTTAGGTTGCAATCGGTCCGCATTTTCTGCTGGCGCGAAACAGAAAAGGGAGCAGGCATGCCCGGCGGTAAGGACATCAACGGCAACGGCAACGGTGGCTCCGAGGGAAATGGTGGCAATGGAGGCGGAGGCAGCGGTGGAGGTGGCGGGGGTCGCAAGGGCGGCTCAGGCACGGGCCTCACCGGGAGTGGCTCACGACGCAATGCCTATTGCTCCTTCTGCCGGAAAAGCTATCGTGATGTCGGCCCACTCGTCGAAGGTCCCGGTGATGTGTACATCTGTGGCGAGTGTATCGAACTTTGCCAGTCAATCCTTGACCAAGAACGCAAACGACGGGGTGTCCCAAAGACACTCTTTACGGAAATTCCTACACCTCGGGAAATCAAGGAACGGCTCGATCATTACGTGATTGGCCAAGAATGGGCGAAGAAAGTTCTCTCGGTCGCCGTTCACAATCATTACAAACGACTCGTCCACGATGAAGAGACCGAGTCCGAAGTCGAACTCGATAAGTCAAACATCCTCCTGATCGGTCCCACTGGCTGCGGCAAGACCCTTCTCGCAAGGACTCTCGCGCGGATTTTAAACGTCCCCTTCGCGATCGGGGATGCCACTACGCTCACCGAGGCGGGGTACGTGGGCGAAGATGTTGAGAACATCCTCCTGAAGCTCCTCCACGCCGCCGATTTCGATCTCGAAGCCGCCCAGCGAGGGATCATTTACATCGATGAAATCGACAAGATCGGCAAGACCAGTCACAACGTCTCTATTACACGTGACGTCTCAGGTGAAGGGGTTCAGCAAGCACTCTTGAAGATGCTCGAAGGAACGGTCGCCAATGTTCCTCCCCAAGGCGGTCGCAAACATCCTGAGCAGCAGTACATCCAGATGGACACCAGCAACATTTTGTTCATCTGTGGTGGGGCGTTTGTCGGCCTTGACCACATTATCGCAAAACGAGTCGGCCGGAAGACAATCGGTTTTGGCGGTCAGACCCGTGCTGAGCACGACAACGAACTCGGTACTTTGCTTGAGAAGGTCACGAGCGATGACATCCTCGAATTCGGGATGATCCCGGAGTTTGTCGGACGTCTCCCCATCATCTGCCCGCTCTTGCCGCTCGATGTCGAAGCCTTGGTCAAGATTCTCACCGAGCCTCGGAATGCACTCGTGAAGCAGTATCAACGCCTCTTCGAAATGGAAGGCGCTGACCTTGAATTCACCCCAGAAGCACTCGCCGAGATCGCCCAGCGGGCGAAAGAACGAGACACGGGGGCCCGAGGACTCCGAACGATCGTCGAAGACGTCATGCTTGAAGTGATGTTCGATCTCCCGGACGTCACCGAGAAGGGCAAGTACGTAATTACGCCCGAAGTAATCCGTAAGGAACAGAACCCGCTCGACGATCCAAAGCCACTTCCGACGCCGAAGCGGACACGATCGAAGAAGAGCACCAAACCGACAGAATCGACAACCGACACCGATGCAGCCGGTGGTCGACAAAAAGAAAGTGCCTAGATGTGGCCTTTGATTGGGCCCAATGGAGATCGTCATGGGCCTATTCCGAAGATCTTTCGCCCCTCAAGGGCCCGGTTCAGCGAATTCGCTACGGTTGACCGGGCCAATCGGCCGATTACCTACACCGAGGAATGATCCGGACACCTCAAGAAAGTGGTGTCACCTGCGGTTGGTACTGTCGACCGCTGGGATTCGGATCGGACGAGGATGAAACGGAATCGATCGGTCGGACAGGAGGATCGCCTCGATTGCGGTCGAGTCCAGGCCGCCGAGGACCAAGGAGGGTCGAAGCGATGACGTCTCGCCGCTTGAGGGGCATGATCCGCGTCGGTCGAGTTGTGATCGGTGGTGGATTCGCGGCCTTATTGCTGATTTCCAGCATCGGTTGCCAAGCCGAATACGCCGGACTCACACTCCCGACCGGCAAGTATCTCTACGACGATGTTCAGTACTTCCCACCGGGGCCTGACTTCCCGATGGCACGGACTCAGGCTGCTCTCCGACGTGCCCGACTCCGCTCGGAAGGGCTTGATCCGTCGAACATCAGCCAACCAATCGATCCAGCCATCGATCCGGGGATGGACGGCCAGAACTTAGCGCCAGACGGCAACATACCGATAATTCGTAATCCAGATCGGCCATGAGATCGGACAGTTAATTGCATAGAGATCACCCCAGATCATCGTACAGATAGATCTGGGGTAATCCGTGAGCACTGCTCTTGTCTAGCCGAGTTCCTGCTCGGCAACTATCACCTCAATCGGTAGTGAGATTGCCTTCGAACGCAAGCGCTCGCAGGACTTCCAGTCCGCGTTCGAGGGTCGTGTCATCGACCGCGTAGGAAATCCGGAGATGCGTGTCGCGTTTGCTGAAGACGTTGCCTGGGATCACGAGCAATTCCCGTTGTGCCGCCGCATTGGCGAACGCTGACGCAGAACTCCAGCCTTCGGGGATTCTCGGAAATCCGTAGAATGCACCGCCGGTCTGAGGGAAGGCGAAGAACTCTCCGAGCTGCCCCAACAGCCGGTCCCGTTTCGTTCGATAGTCGGCGATCCGATCGCTGAGATCGAGATCAATCGCGTCGATCACTGCTTCTTGGAGCGGGCTCGGTGCACAGACGAAGCTGAATTGCTGAAGCTTGGCCATCTCCTGGATCAGACGACTTGGGCCGTGGGCAAAGCCGAGTCGCCAACCCGTCATCCCGTAGGATTTGCTGAATCCTTCGACGACGAGTGTCTGGCTATTCCACTCCGCCGGTGATCGAGCGGGTTGGTCGTAACTGAATGCACGATAGACCTCGTCACTGATCAGGAGAATCTTTCGGTTCTCACAGAGCTTCGCCACCGCCGCGAGTTCCTCCGGAGTCGCGACGACGCCGGTCGGGTTTGACGGACTGTTGACGATGATGGCTTTCGTTTTCTCCGTGATCGCGGCGCCGACTCGATCAACCGCGATCCTAAAGTCAGGGTACGTGTCAACGAGTACTGTCTTCCCATTAGCGACCGCTACTAAGTTCGGATACATCACAAAGTAGGGATCGAAGACGATTACCTCGTCACCAGGGTTGACCGTGGCGCAGATTGCCAACATCAAGCCACCCGCCGTGCCCGAACTGACGATCACTTCGCGGTCGGAATGCCCAAAACGACGCTCAACGTCCGCTTGGAGCCGCGACCTCAACTCGGTGAGCCCCATCGTCAAGGTATAGCGATTGGCCCCCGCATCGATTGCCGCTTTGGCCCGCGCTTTGATCGAGTCGGGAACATCAAAGTGAGGGAGCCCGATCGAGAGGTTGATCGGATTGGTCATCGCCTTGGCCATCTCAAAGGCCCGACGGATTCCCGACGCCTCGATTGTTCCCATCCGATCCGCAATCCAACCTTGATCCACGAAACACTCCTGCGATTAGCAGACTCTGGCCACTCTTAAAGACCTTTTCTACTTCAATGGTAGCCGGCGTCTGATCTTGGGTCGATCCGTTACAGAACATCTGAATCATCGCCAGGACCGCGGTAGCGAAACGGCCTGAGAAGAGTACGCTTGGTGGGCCTCGGCCAGCAAGAACGCTCACTCATAGACCTTCAGCATGCTTACTTTCAAAGCAAATTTGCTCTATTAATGATATTAAACAAAAAATAAATTAATGAATTAATCAATTATTTAGAATCTTGATTATGTTGATTTCAACTCCCCGTAGACTTAGCAACATCACCGGAGCGACACGGGTTACAATCCTTGATGTGGGTTTAGTCTCCCCAGGTTGTCGCTCTGCTGAGGACTCTCGATGCCAGTACTCGACCGCGAGGAATATATCGAGCAGGCCTATTTTTTTCAGGCCTTCCGCGAACGGGTTCTTGACGGGATTCCGTCGCAGGAGGTTTTGAGTCGGATCGGAGAGGAGTTGCTCTCAACAACGAAGCTCCCGATGGCGGTCGGGTTCATCTACTCTGATGTCCGGATCACGGGACTGATGGGTCCCGCGATGAATCGGCTGACCCACTACTTCACTCCCTTCCAATCATTCGTCGTCGCGAAGGCCGAAGAAGACACGAATAATCGCTTTCCGATGGATCAGGCACTCTTGGTCCTAGAGCGCGAGGCGCGTTATCGTGCCGATCAGCCTGATCCCCCCGGTCTCTTTATCTATCAGTTCGAGACATTGAGTCGCAATCGATTGGGATACGGTAAAGGGCTCGACGCAATGGCCGACGACCCCTTTTATGAACAAAAATGGTCTGATTACATCCGACTCCTCAATGCCAAGCTTGGTGATGTCGATTTTGCCGACCTGATCTTCTCACGGTCTGCCTATCTCGTTACCCAACGTCGACGCCGCGACCCCGAGTTTAATCCGAAATATCCCGTCCTCTTCGGGGAGAAGGAAGGGAAGATCGCGTTGGCAAACCGAGGTCGCGACCCGCTCTACTTGTTCTCGGCACTGCAAAGACAGCTCAACTATCCTGAGGTCCCCCGGCCGAAACGGCCCGACGAGTCCGAACTCCGTCTCAACCTCCTTGAACAACAACTTCGACTCCTGGAGAACAAGGTCAAGATCATGGAGGTCGACCTCCGAGGCGACATCGATCTCTCCGCACTCCAGGTTCGACCGGAAGATACCGCCGGGACTCCCGCGGATTGGGGCCTCAAGTCAGATGATCTCGGCTAATTCACCAATGCCAGCTCCCATCAATCGCAAACACTTCTGGGAAAATTAATGAACCGCTTACTTATCACGTTGCTCATCACTGCTACACAACTTAGTTTCCTTGGTGTCTTACATGCTGATGATGAGCGAACTGAATCGTTGACGTTCGAACGAATTGTGATCGACAGTGACTTTCCTGGCGGCTATCAAGTCGAGGTCATCGATATCAACGGCGACGGCAAGAAAGACATTGTCGGACTCGGCGGTGGAACGTGCGCATGGTTTGAAAATCCGACCTGGACGAAACGGATAATCACCACTCCAGAAACGACCCCCGGAATCATCTCCAGTGCCAGCCACGATCTCGACGGTGACGGTTGCGCTGAGGTCGCGATTGCGTATCAATTCGCGATGAGGGAACCGAGCCGAGGGAAGCTCGGAATTGCACTCCAAGGGAAGACAGTTGACGATCCTTGGACGTTTCAACCGCTTCAAGAGGTCCCGAGCATCCACCGGATTCGCTGGGGACGAATCGACGAAGACGCAACTCCCTCGCTCGTCGTAGTCCCGATTTTCGGCCCCGATGCGACTCCTGATCTCTTCGCCGACGATCTGGCAAAGGTCATTGTGCTCAAGCCGGACCAGACCAGGTTAGCGAGGCCCTGGCCTGGGTTTGAGGTAACGCAGGCGCCCGTCATTCATGCCGTCCGTCTCTCCGATCTCAATGGAGATGGACTCGATGACATCCTCACCGCCTCGAATCGAGGAATCGTGCGGACTCGGGAACTCGAGATCGAGACCGCCGAAACAGGGATACTCCAAGATTGGAACGACGAAGTACTCAGTGCTGGCGTTTCAGGTGACCCACCGAATCGAGGTGCGAGTGAAATTCACATCGGACATTTTAAGGACGGCCGACGCTTCCTGGCATCGATCGAACCTTGGCACGGCAATCAAGTGGTGATCACCCCCGAAGAAGAGCCGGGGGCGCTGACCTTCGGACCTCGGCTCATGATCGATAAGACCCTCGATCAAGGGCACGCACTCTGGGTCGCCGACGTCGACCTTGACGGCACTGACGAAGTCTTTGCCGGTTGTCGCGGAACACCTCAGAAAGTGGTTGCTTATCATTACGACGGTTCGACCTGGCAGACCATTATCATCGATACCGAAATCGCGGCGCAGGACCTCCGAGGCGGTGATTTGGATGGCGACGGAGTTCCCGATGTGATCGCCATCGGCGGCACAACTCAGAACATCGTCTGGTATCGACCTCACCGTTGATCGAGTACGACCCTGGTGAAGGCCAACTGTGACAGCCTGGGCCTCTCTCTTTA
>CAZEAN010000187.1:0-8129 GCA_964510225.1 uncultured Isosphaeraceae bacterium | reverse complement strand
GGATGATGGAAGAAGGCGGGATGATGGAAGAAGACGAAGGTGGCATGATGGAAGAAGGCGCCTAAGTCGTGCCGATCGATTCCAGAGTCCCTTCGACTTCTTCGTCATGATCATGATCAATCGAGCCCTCTCTACTCGATCTTCGAGTTGAGAGGGCTTTTCTAATGGCCCCGGTTCTTTTTCGTTCCGTACTTTATGTACGCAAGGTCGCACCGAACTGAGTTTGGCAGGCTTCAATAATATTCTCAATCTGTCGGTCAACCTCGTCGCCCGTGAGTGTCCGTTCGAAATGTCGGAAGGTTAAGCCAAAGTGAAGACTATGATGGTCATCAGCGATCCCCGCTCCTTGAAAGGTGTCGAGGAATTCGATCGCTTCGAGTGAAGGCCCACCCTCGGACTGAACAAGTTCCGCTAATGATGCCCAAGGGAGTGACAGCGGGACTACGAGAGAAAGATCGCGCGAAACACTAGGATAGGTTGGAATCGGTTGGAACGTTGGTACAAGGTTCGCCAACTCAATTAAAGGCTCCAGATTCAATTCTGCGGCCGAGCAAGGACCTCGGAGCCCAAACGACGACGCCGAATCCGGATCGATTTCTCCGAGATAGCCGAGATGATTCTCGCCAATTAGGAGTTCTGCGGATCGTCCGAGACTCAGCAACGGCGTGGTGCTTGCCCGAGTGCTCAACCTTCCGGCGGGGTGAAGTCGTTCCAGGATCGATTCGAGAACACCTTTGAGTTCCACAAAGGAAAGCCCAGCAACGAGACCGATTCGTGGTCGCTCGTCGGGCAATTCGCGCTTGGCTCTTGGGAGGTAAACGTGGGCAATCTCGAAGAGTCGGGCGTCCGGAGTCCCGTGTGCTTCGTTATACGCCCTTGCGACGAGGAGGCTTGGAATGAGACTCTGCCGGAGGGCACTGTTCTTCTTAAAGTCAGGATGTTCGGCTCGGATCGGAGACTCGACTGGTTCCGGATCCCAGGGCGCAACGAGTTCATCAGCAACGAGGCTAAAGGTGAGGGCTTCATCGAAGCCAACCCCTGTCATCGCGTCACGGAGAGCACGTTCGACTCGCTCTCGTTTGCCCAAACTCGAAGCAGCGAGCGGAACAGGTTGGTCTTCGGGGATGTGCTCATATCCATAGATCCGAGCAACCTCTTCGATCAAATCAATTTCCCGATCGAGATCACTGCGCCAACTTGGCGGTTTGAACGTTGCTTGAACCTCGTTGTGATCGATGGTCTCGATCCCAATCGAGTCCAAGATGGAAAACGCTCGATCGACCGGGACCTCGATACCGAGTACTTGTTCAATCCGTCCGAATCGCAACGTGATTGACGTCGGAGGGGCAGCCTCTTCTGCTCGGATATCGATGACGCCTTGAACAAGGGTTCCGCCCGCGAGTTCGAGAATCAGCTCGGCACAGCGACGGCTTGCCCATTCCGTCCGGAGAGGATCCATCGGCCGCTCAAAACGGTAGCTTGCGTCGCTTGAGAGCCCGAGAGCCCGGGCAGTCCTCCGGATCGAAAGAGGATCGAATAAAGCTGCTTCGATCAAGATCGCTGAGGTTGCGTCGCTAATTTCCGTTTCGAGACCTCCCATCACGCCAGCGAGCCCGACTGCCCGATCCTGATCTGCGATCACGAGCATCTCGGCATCAAGCGTGTATGTCTTTCCGTTAATCGCAACAAGCGACTCCTTATTCTCTGCGTTCCGAACAATCAGGCGCTCTCCGTGGAGCTTCATCAGGTCATACGCATGAAGCGGTTGGCCGCATTCGAGCATCACATAGTTCGTAATATCCGCAATATTATTGATCGAGCGGAGACCGACGGTTTCGAGTCGTTTGCGGAGCCACCAGGGGCTCGGTCCGACTTTCGCACCTCGAATAACCCGAGCGGTGAAACGAGGACAGAGACTCGGGGCATCGACCCGGACACTGGTAATGGTCGTCAGATCTTCCGTCGATTCCGTCGGCGTTGGATCAGGTTCGTGGAAGTTCCGGTTTCCGAAGATCGCGGCGATTTCGCGCGCAACGCCGAGATGACTGAGGCAGTCCGAACGATTGCTCGTCACTTCAAGGTCGATCGCTAAATCGACGCCACTACCGTCTTTGTCGACCTCTTCGGTTCCTTCGTGATTAAGGCCCGTCAGTGCGAGTCGATCCGCGAGATCTTCGGCGGACATCTCGAGTCGAACGTAGTCGGTTAGCCAATTCCAACTCACAATCATCGTGCGGTCATTATCGATTAAGGGTCTGCCGACAGCCCGATGCCGGGGAGCGAACCAACTTTAGAGAGACCGCGCGGGCTTCGCGGTTAGGGGGATCCAATAAATCTCTCCAGTTGTTTGACGAGTCTTAAGTCTAGTGCGGCCGATTGGACTTCCGATAGAGCACTTCAACGCCCTCGGCCGAGCATTGCATCGCATGAGGTACGGTTCGATGTCGTCATCATCAATCGAATCCTTGTTTCAGGACTCTCCGGATTCTTGCACGGACTGCGGCCGATTCCTCCTTCAAACCGTTTTCGAGGAGCCGAGTTGTTTGGACTCGGAATTCGGGGTATTGCAGCGCAAGTTCGTATTGCCCATGGTAAGCCCACGCTCGGACAAACTTATTGGTCTCGTTGAGCCTTTCGTTCAAGAAACTCTGGATCGTTGAGACTTGGTCGCTTGGGATCACGAGATCTGAGAGGCTCTGAAGAATATGGAGTTTCGATTCCCAATCTCTCAGTTTTGGGATCAGCGGAAAGATCAGGGCCGACTCGCTCGCGTCGAGTTCGCCACCAAGTTCAAGGTGATGCTTGAGAAGCCAGGTTGCGCCACGTTCGAGACGAGGATCAGCGATCGCCTGGATCAGTTCAGTCCTGAATTCGGGGCGATGGACGGTGCGTTGATAGATCGACTCCAAGTCCGCAGTGCTCTGGCCGTTCCAGCCGGAGAGTTCAACCTGTAGCGCAGAAGACATTGATAAACTCGCTCGCTTTTCTGTCTCAATGGCACGAGGGATCAGGTCTCTCTCAGATCGCTCTCTCCGTGAACAACAAAATGCCCTGGGCGCGGGATGTTGTGCTAGAGATCATGTCTTCCTGGGAGCCGTCGGAGTCATTCTGAACCGATCGAAGGACGAGCAATGAAGATTCAACGCGTTACAGGAGACCCGACCACCACCAAGACCCCTTGGCTCTGTCTTGGGCTCTTTGAGGACCGTCAACGGGAACCTGATTGGCTTTGGAACGATTCGTCGGAGCCGATCCTTAATCGATTGATCGAGTCCAAGGACTTGAGTCGAGTCCCAGGGGACCTGACGATCTTACATGGACTAGCCGGATTCGAGGCGGACTCGATCCTACTCGTTGGATTGGGTAACTCCGATCAATTCCATCGTGGAATCGCGTTCGATGCAGGCGTTGCAATCGGCAAACGACTGAGTACGAGTAAGCGGAGCGACGTCTCGATTGGACTCCCGGAACCCATGCCGTCGATCGGGTCCATCGAGGCAATGGTTCAAGGAGTGATCACCGGGGTCTCTGGTCCAGGACTCGTGCGTTCAGAACCGAACCGATATGAGTTCGAAAGCCTCTCGATCATCACTCCATCAGGATCTGATGAGGAATCAGGCAATTGGGATCCGGCGCTTCGTCGTGCGGAAATCATCGGACGCTCAATTAATCTGGCCCGAGAGCTTGCTAATCTACCTCCCGATCAGAAGCCACCAAGGTTACTTGCCGATCGAATCGAGACCGAGGCGAGGGCAGTTGGGGTCGAGGTTGATCGTTGGGAGCTGGCTCGGATCCAATCAGAGCGGTTGGGCGGATTACTCGGTGTTGCGTCGGGCTCTGACGAACCTCCAGTTTTTCTCCGCTTAGAGTGGCGTGGGGCCCCAGAAAGCCCAGAAACAGTTACTGCACTAATCGGTAAGGGAGTGACCTTTGATTCCGGTGGGCTCTCACTTAAGTCAACTTCCTCGATGGAAGACATGAAAGCGGATATGTCGGGGGCAGCGATCGTCGCGTCGACCCTGGTCGCGGTCGCTCGATTGGGCTTGTCTGTTAACGTTCGCGCCTATCTGCCGATCACCGAGAACATGAACGGTGGTCGCGCGATGAAACTCGGTGATGTCCTCAGAATCCGGAACGGAAAGACTGTCGAAGTGATGAACACCGACGCCGAAGGAAGGCTTATTCTTGCCGATGCCCTTTGTCTAGCTGCGGAGGAGAGGCCAACACGGATGATTGACCTAGCGACTCTCACGGGATCGTGTGTCGTTGCGCTTGGTCAAAAGATTGCTGGCCTCTTTAGTAATGATGACGAGACCGCAGCACTCCTTGAGAAAGCTGGAGCCGAGACCGGCGAACGTCTCTGGCGGTTGCCGATGGATCCCGATTTCAAAGACCTTCTCAAGAGTCACGTTGCCGACCTTAAGAATGTCGGTGGTAAGTGGGGGGGAGCGAGTACTGCAGCGAAATTCCTTGAGCAATTCTGTGGTGAGATCCCTTGGGCCCATCTCGACATCGCGGGGCCAAGCTGGGTGGATGCGGAAACGATCAACCAAGATCCTGGCGCCACTGGGTGCTTTGTCCGGACCCTCGTGACAATGCTCGATCCGAGCAATCAAGGTGTATGAACGCTGGCGATTGCCCGGGTTAGTAAGCTCTCGATGGAAGTTGATTGCGAGTCCAGCCTTGTGCTAGTGAGCATCAACGGCTTCGTGATAGCCCGGCAGTATTGCACTCTCAATCAACGCCAAGTGATCGCGAGTCGGAACTCTTGATCACTGCGTCGTGTGGCGTTCAAATCGGTGACTGTCTTCGCGCAGAAGTGTCGTAGCGAGAGTAGCTTCGGCTCTTTCTCAATTGTGAGATCACTCAGATGCGCCTCCGGATGCGATTAGTAAGTCGAGGTGAACCTGATCGAGGCCAGATTCAATCATTTGGCTAGACGTTGCACCATCGTGATCTCAATTTGGATAAGTAGTTAGCACGCGACAAGTCTCAGACTTGTCGGCCGGGTCTCTGGGAGTCGGGGAATTCTCTCTTTGATCACCAGACTTTTCAATTGCGGAGTAAAGGAAGGACAAGCAGATGTTCCCAACAATTAGATATGTTGCACTTGCCGGATATGATGGCGCCTGCCAGTGCCAAATCGAACCCAAGGACGGAAATGACTCACAGTACGTTAAGTACAATCACGGTGATTGCATCCCGATTGCTTTTGACCTTTCTAAGCAAGGATTGAAGGAAGGCCAACAGTTTAGGCTCCACAGTAAACGTAATGATCAACACATCCACTCAGATTACTATGAGTACCCAAATAAGGGTGGAATGTTGTATGGCGGGATCGTGGACAATCAAGCACATTTTTCGACACTCAGCGCCGTCGGTCCTTGATCGGAGACCTCTGAAATGACAGATCGCCCCTCTGCATGGACAGAGGGGTCTTTCGATAGTCTCATCGCTCGGATCGCTACTCAATCTGACAGGCAAGCACTATCTGAGTTACTTCGAAGCTGTAGTGTATTGAGTACTCTTCTCTTCTCAGGACGAGACTAAGACCCAGCCGGCCATCCAGCCGTTCCGGGTCCCTTATCGGAGAGGAATTAATTGAGCTTAGCTCAGAGTACAGTCCACTAGATCGAAGTCGGTTGATGACACTCTAGTTGCCGAAGAATCGGGAGATCAGACCCCGACGTGGGACAGCATTCTGAAAGCCGAATCCGTTGCCAACAACTCCATCGCCAAATCCATCGAAGATCGCCCCACGGCTACTACCGATCTCTGCGGTGGAAACCGGTTGGAATTGGGGAGGGCTCCCACTGGACCGGGCAAAGTTCATCCCACCGCCACCATTTGCGGTGTCAATTGAACGGATATTGGACTCGGTTACGTGAGGATTATGCCCTTGCCAACGCGTACTAGTGACTTCCAAGACGTTCAGTGGTGCGTACATGGCATCACCACGGACCGCGATCCAGTCACTCTTGTACGACTTCGACTCATCGATCTCGCCGTTCAAGTCGTAGACAACGGTGTACTCGTAAACCACCTTACGGGGCTTCGGATCTTGGTTGTTCAGGTTCGCACCGGTGTTGGCCTCGATCTCCACAACGAGGCGGATCGATCGCTCACCCTGGCCGGGGATTTGGAAGTAGGTAGCTCTAAACAAACCGACGCCTTGATTCCAGACTTCGTCTGGTTTGCCGTTCGGAGGAAATGCTCTCATGTTCGCGAGGAGTGCTTTCCGTTGGCCCCGGATGTGTTGTTCCAGCATCCGGTGAACCCGAGGTGCATATTGGTCGGTGGCATCACTCCCAGGTCGTGGTGGTCCCACCGGGATGTCAGTGGCGTAATCGCCAATTTGGTGGTTCAAGTGGTTTTCGCCAAGCTCAGCCCAGAGCGCTTTGAGTTCATCTTGAGTGAAGCCAGAACTGGGTGATGGGACTGGTTCGTTGAGCAAGATTGAGGCAACCGCTCCACCGAGACAGTGGCCTGGCCACCGGCTGATGTCTTGGTTTTGAGCGTTCCGTGCTTCCCAAGAACGAGCCGAGCTTCGGAACAATTGGTCGTATTTCAAGAGCGGAGAAGGAGTCGAATAAACAGTTCCGTCACTGCCACGCCAGGTGAGGTCATCGTAAAGGTTTGGGAACCAAGTCGATTCATCGCCAGGGGCAGGAGTTGTTTCTAAGAGCCCGTTTTGTCCAGGCCGCACGATGTCCTCTCCTGGAGCAATGTAACTCCCGGGGGTTGCCACAAGGACATCGTCACCATTGACAAACCGAGTGTCGACCCGACCGTTACCACCAGCCCAGGGTTCGTTGATGACGTCCCCTTTCGTCGGCCAGTAATAGAAATTCCAAGGCTTCCGGCGCGATTGTCCGACCTGGACAAACTTTACCGAGACCCGGTACGGGGAGGAAGACTCCTCAACCTTAAAGGTGTACCAACCCTGGCTGTTCATCCCTAAGTCACTACCATTGAGAACTGACTGACGATTCGGTCCGCGGAGCCTGGTGATTTCTCCTGAGGTCGTCGTCACTGTAAGATTGCCACCATAACGAGTCGGCACATAGACGCCAAAATAGCGCTCGCCTTGCTGAGTTGTGGTCGAACCACCGAGTGGTACCCTTTGGACCTGCTGTTGTTGAGGTCCGGCGGCAACACTCCCTGTTGTCGTAACGCAGAGGAGTAATCCAGCGACAGCGAACTTCCACCCGCGGTGCTCGCGGTGACGCATGTTGCCTCCCATCGTGCTCAGTGCTTGGCTCGACATCTTAGCTCCGGGCTTCGGTTTGTTGTGGGTGCGATGTAGTCAGCAGCCGACCGATCTTGAATCCCAACGGCTCCACGCCTTGAGATTTCGACGTCTCGGGTGGTCTCGATAGACAACAATTGCAATTCAATTCAACGAGGATCCGATCACTTCGTCACACCCCCCAAAACCCGTTATTGTTGCAACTTTCCAAAATCGCCTGGATGACTTGAGTCTCGTGGTCTCAGAAGCCGATAGTCATCGTGCACTCTTGTGGCACTCGGTCGATCGAGGATTTAACCGGTCCCGAGCGTCGACAGGCGTTTCATCCCTCGAGTGGCTGGAATTCAAGAACATGGATGTATCCAGTCCTACTTCGGACGATCTCGACATGAAAGGGTCCGCCCTGACCGGTCGACCGTTGGCGGCCGTTTCGTCGGAAGAACGCGCGAGCCAATCCCTGACTTGAGGATCGTCTGCCTTCCGTTCTGGTGCGGCGCAGAGGGATCGCTGCCCACCAACACTCCGATTCGATCTCAGCTTTCGATCGGAGCGAACCAGCTTTAGTCTCAAGGATATCCCGATGATTCAGGCTTTGGTCCTCTCCGTTGCGCTCGGGAGCGTGGGGACCGGGCTCCCGCACCATGAGAACATGGTTCACGGAAGCTCGCAGGTCGTCTCCACGCCCCAAGTCCCCAATAAACATCTACCGCCGGTGCCTCCGAAGAAGCACCTTCCTCCAGTCGGGCCGAAGAAGCACGTGCCGGTGATCCACGCACCGGCGAAGTCAACACCACAAGTGCCTAAGAAGCACCTTCCTCCGGTCTCGCCGAAGAAGCACGTGCCGGTGATCCACGCACCGGCGAAGTCAACACCACAAGTG
>CAZEAN010000186.1:0-8153 GCA_964510225.1 uncultured Isosphaeraceae bacterium | reverse complement strand
TCATCCCGCCTTCTTCCATCATCCCGCCTTCTTCCATCATCCCGCCTTCTTCCATACCACCATCGGTAGTGGTATCGGTGGTATCGTCAACAGCTTCTTCACCACCACCGCAACCAATGACGGCGAAGCTAAAGACGAACAGAAGTGCAAGCGTGAAAAGTGAATCTGTGAATCGCTTCATTGAACTCAATGCTCCGAATCTGGTGTACAACCTTGAAAGAGGAACGCTTCTCGAATGAGTTAAGTTCCACGAGTCTGCTGTTATAGCGGCCTCCAGACCCGGAAATCTAGATCGTACTCTGGTTTGATTAGGAGATTCTCCGAGGTTGACAATCGGCCGACACCACAACGAGCCCCTTGGTCATAGCTCCTTTCGCCGAATTTTCTTGGTCTTTCCGAGTGGCCCCACCCTCTCTGTCAACGTTAATGATAAGCTGAAATAATCTGGTACCGTCCGACGAAAAACTAACGGGTAGGTGAAATCCTGAGAGATCTAATCAATCAGATTCGATCCATCGCGTGACCCTTGTCGAAGATTGCTCGAAGACGAGAGCAATCCTCGACGAGTTGAAATCAGGAGGAGAATGCAGTGCTCTGGAATTGGCGGACCTGGGCCTTACTCGCCTTGCTCGTAATCCCGAGCGGTGCCTATGTCGCCTTGGGAACGCTCTGGCTCTGGGAACATGGCCCGATCTGGGTTCTCGGAGGGAGTCTGACTTTAATCACTTCCTTTGGGCTCTTCGCAGCACTCGCCAACCAATGGACGCGTTCCAAGCAGCCACTCCTCCCTCCGATCGATTGGGAAGCCCCGGAGACATTCACTCCCCAAGACCGAGCCGCTTGGGAACTTGTTCAAGAATACGCCGATCGTGGGGACAAGGAGGAAATCCAGCGGTTCACTAATGGTGACCTCTACATTGAGACCGGACGCGCGATGGCGACCCAACTCGCCCAGCACTACCGTCCCAAGGCGACGGAGCCCATTGACGACGTCCCCGTCATCGAACTCCTCACTGCCTTGGAACTCGCGGTCGAGGACCTCGGCCGGCTCTGCAGGGAGGTCCCAGGGGGCGACGTCGTCACGCCGGGGCATTGGAAGCAAGCAATCCAAGCCGCACAGTTCGTTTCCAAGGCCAATGAGGTCTACTCGATCCTGCTTCCCTTTCTCTCACCAGTCAGCGGGTTTGCCCGACTCGGGGTCCAGAAGATGGTCTCGCAACCTGCCTGGCGGAGTATGCAGAAAACTTTAATGCGTTGGTTTTACCGCGCCTTCGTCAATCGACTCGGCCATCACCTTGTGGAACTCTACAGCGGCCGGCTCTCGATTGGTGCCGAGAATTACCGACGATTGACGCGTGAATCTTCAAGAACGCGGGATGAGGGACCGGCTCCAACCGTTCTCGTTACCGGACTTCCCCCAAATGACCCTAAACGACTCGTCAAAACGATCAAATCGGAGATCGCCGGGGAAGGGTTAGAACTCACGAAACTGAAACTGATCAGCGATGGACGTGAACCAGCGTTGGCGGAACGACTCCCAAGGCTCCAATTCCAGGCAACTCCCTATCCCAAGGTAGGTCGTGCCTCAAGTGGTACCGATAAAGCCCGGAAGTCACTCATTAGTGACGCAACAGATACGGATCTTTTTGTCCTTTTCACCTCCGCCGATTCTGATGCAGTGAAGGAAGCGATCGCGATTATGACCGAGTGGTCGAACTGGTATCATCAGCACCCCGAACTGTCGCGACCGCCTGCTCTCGTCGTTGTTGACGGTCATGAATCCGGCGAAGAAACGAATGACCACCAATCAAGCGGTTCGGTCGGACTCGAAGGTGGAACGGCAACGAGTACCGAGCGTCGAACGAAACGCGCGACAGCCGCCGATCGCATCCGAGCAGCAGTTCCGAAGGAAGTAGGCCGCGTTCTCGAAGTGAATCTCGCTGCTGATCGTTCAATTCAGGAGAGCGTGCCCGTGATTCTCGCTGCGTTGGCCCGGCGTTCACGTGAAGCCGACCGTGCCGCCCTCCTCCGCTATCTACACCAACACTCCAGTCGCTCCCAAGCGCGACGGGTTCTGGACACGATCGGACGACACGGGTATCGACTCTTCCAGCGCGTCCGGAACCAGGACCGATCAGACTCGGACGATTGAGAGAGTTGTCTCAGACGAGAAGACCTGCACAATCCGTCATGATTACTCAAGGTGCCGTGCCGACTGCACCCAGATAGTTACTATTTGGGTGCTCGTTTCGGAGTCGATCGACGACTTCGGCTGCACGATCAGATCGATTGAGGACTTGCCAGAGCTGTGCGATAGATGCGAGTGCTCTTGCATGTTCTTCGCCAGAATCGCTGTAGAAAATATCGGTATGAAGGTAGGCGAAGAGCGCTTCTTGAGGCTTTCCAGCGGCTCGGAGACAATCACCGAGCGTGTTATACGCTGGGGCTAGCGTCTGAGCATCTTCAGGATCCGACGTCTCGATGAGATCTTCTGCGAGTTGTTCTGCTTCATCGAACTTCCCCAGACCGACAAGCGCTTCGGACTTCGCCAGAGTCGCCAGTAGGGCACTCGAAGAATTGTCCGGGAGACGGTTCAAGAGTCCGTCGAGCGCCTCTAAGGCTGCTTCAGACTGGCCACGCTTCGCCATAAGTCGTGCTTGGAGGATCGCCGCTTCATTTGAGGCCCAGCCGAGCTTTCCGAATTCGTTGAGGGTGGCCTCGGCCTCATCGAACTCTTGGGCCTCAATCTCCATTAGGGCAAGCTGGCGCAATGATGGCCCAACATGTCGACTCTGAGGTAACTCGCGGACGATGGATCGGAAGGCTTCGAGTGCCTTTGGACGGTACTCAGGATCACGCTGGGCTTGTCGACGGAGGACTTCAGCTCTTCGGTATTGGGCATCTTGACGAACCAATGGATTTTGTGCTTTCTCGGCAGCCTCCTCGAAAAGCTCGATCGTCCGCTCGACACCGTCAGGAGAATTAGACCGGGAGACTGCTTGGGTGTACTCAGCTCCAGGTGTCGTGTAGCGGATCTCTTCGATCTCTTCGAGGGGAATCGTCTGGTTGTCGACCCGGACTGATTCGGGTGATTCTGTCGTGATTCGTCCCCGAACCCGACCGCCGGGCGCTCTCGTTCCAGCACCAGGGACGAGGACTACTTCGTCGGCCCTGACACTCTCCATAATCAGGACCGAGAACAACACGGCACAGATGACGACAAGCCGAGGACGATCCCAATGCATTCGAGTCCGACTGAGTTGATTCATGAGACGGCTCTATCGGGTCCGGAGAAATGATCTTTTTGTTCCAACCTGTTCAGCGATTTGGTGACAACAGATTCCGGAAGACTCAACGAGAACCACCGATTTGCCGGCGAAGTTCGAGGTACTTTTCCTTGATTTCGGGAGAACCAAGGGTCTCCGAGAGTGCCATGATACGCTGGATCGTATTTCGAGCCGCGTCACGATCGCCTTTCCGAAACTGGCAGCGAGCGACGTGGTACCAGCAGTCGTAATACTCGGGAGGTCGCGGCCGGGACCTACTGAGGAGCTTCGCAAGGTCGTACCAATACGTAATCGCCGTGTTCCAACGTCCACGTTCTGCTTCGGCCCACGCTTCCAAAAGTTCACAGCGGGCAAATCGATATTCGAGCGAACGTTCATTCTCTTGGATCAGCAGATCGATCGCCGTCCACGCCTCGTTAAACAGTTGAGCGTCGCGGAGCCCCTCAGCACGCTTCCGCTTCGTCCGACTGATCCGGGGATGGTCGGCAAACTGATCGAGGACGCGGTCGAAGATCGGGATGGCCTGCTCCGGTGCATTGATCGCCAGCATCTGCTCACCGGCCCACTGAAGCGATTCGTAAACCTGTCCTGATTCGGCTTCAACGAGTGCGTTCAAGAACTCCTTGAAACTGTTCCGTGTTCGCTCGAGTCCTTCCTGGTTTCCTTGGGCTTGCTGTTCCTTCATCTCCTCTTCCAAAAGTCGCCCGAGTCCGAAGAAGAGTTGAGTCAAGGACTGCCCCGAGGCAACACCTTGCAGCGATCGCATGTCCTGAACAGCGTCATTCGTTTGACCAGCGTTAATATGTGCCTGGAGCTGGAGTCGGAGAAGGCTCGCCAGCAGCGCCTTCGTCGCTTCGCTGGGGCCGGCATCGATGAGCCCTTTGGTGTGAATTTCGAGAATTTCAAGGGCACGGTCGAGCTGATCAAGACTGATGAGGATCTCCGCCAAGTTCCCAGCGGTGACAGCACGTTCGGGATCAGTCAATGGGACCCGAGCCTCCACACGCGCCTCGTAGACTTCATTCAGGAGTTCGAGCGCACGATCAGCCTCGGACTCCGCGTCACTTGAAGAAGGGTCCGCTGCCTTCAGAACAAGGCTCTGTCGCCAGTGAGCATTACCAGCACTTGCCTTAGCATCGAGGAGTTGTCCAGGATCGGTCACCGCCTCGAAATAGGAGGCTGCTTCGAGATAACGCTTCTCGCGGACGGCGAGGTCCCCAAGCACAGTCCGCGCAAGGTCGCCTTGGGCTGCATTAGGCCAGCGACCGACGATGTACTCCGCGAGGTCGATTAAACGATCGAGACTCCCTCGGCCCCCATGCGATCGGAGTTCCCGATCAGCGAGGAGGAGTGCTCCCATCCCTAACTCGGCCGCATTGAGAGCCCGCTGATCTTCCGGATAGCGCCGTGCGATGAAATCGAACGTCACACCGGCATCGAGGTAGCGCTCAGTTTGGTAGAAGGTGACGCCGAGCAAGTAGCGAGCAGCATTAGTACGCTCGACTTCCCGAGGAGCGTTGACGCGAGCTAATGCAGTCCGGAGGTAGAGAATCGCATTCTCAAGTGCCTGGGTTGCAATCGCATCCCTTGCCAGTTCCATGGCACGATCATAACTGAGACCAACGAGGGTCCGACGGTCGACCGTTTCAACTGGTCGGTACTTCAAGAGCAACGTAACCGCGTCTGCTTTGTAGGGGGATGCGTATTGGATCACGTCTCCGAGGAGCTGGACAATGTCCTCTACCTTCGAATCTCGGAGACGGATAGTAGCCGGGTCATTGGCCTCGAGGAGGGCATCGATATTACGGGCGAGTTCGAGTTGGACACCAAGTCGTTGGATCGGCAAAGCGACCTCACTCGCACTTTGTAACCATCGACGCGCTTGCTGCTCGGCTAGTGCATGTTCACCACGCTTCCGGTGGGCGATGATCTTAAAGAACGCGGTCTGACGGCGGATCGGTAACAGTTGATCATCCGTCTGATCAAGGATCTCCTTATAGATCCCAATGGCGGCACCTAGATTTCCTTGCTCCTCAAGACACTTCGCTTGCCACATCCGAGCCGCAACCCCCGAGATCCAGGTCCGGTAACCTTCATAGAGCCCAATAAATTGCTCGATTGCTTGATCAAGGAGTCGATCACGGTCCTCGGAACCTTCCGCATAAGTTTGAGCCTCGTCGTAATCAACGATTGCGCGTCGGAGCTTGGCATCGAGGAGTCGGTTCCTGGCTCGTTCACGGGCTTGATATTGAGCATCTTCTTGGTCGAGGACCTGTTGATCGAACGATCGGAAGGCTTGCTCCAGAGCCCTTTCAGCCTCATTGAACGCCACCCGAGCTTGGCCAAATGCCGCCCGAGCAGACGCGAGCTTTAAGTCACGATCGGGGCCGTCCTCAACAGCTTCTTGTGCTTGGAGGGCCTGAGTCTGACCGCGCTGATAGAGCAACTGAGCAAGCTGCAGTCGGACTTCGGGCACTCTCTGATCATCTGGATAAGACTGGAGGAAAGCTTCGACAGCTCGCCTCGCCTCGTCGAGGACTTGGATCCGACGATCGAGATCGGGAGCTTCGGCGGCAAGATCAATCAGACTCTGATTACGTTCGAATGAAAGCTCTCGCTTGATCGCTGGATCGAGGTCGGATTCGTTTAGCTTCTGATCTAAATAATCGACGGCAAGATCATGGTATCCGCGATTACGGAGGCCTTCGAGAAAACGCAACGAGGCTGACCCCGACGAATGTTCAAGCCGCGCTGAGCTCGATTGCTGGATCGATCGACTCGTTTGGAGTCCTTCTGCAGTGGATGCCGTCCACAAGGTGACCACGATCGCGGTCAACGTCGCGAGATGCTTGAAAGATCGCATTGACCTTAATCCCCAGCCGCTAGGATTCTAAGGGACGAATCAGAAACGGCCTATTAGCTGCTGTTTCGATGAATTGCGACCATCCACTTCGAAACTTTGACGGAACTAAGAAACGATCGAGGAGTTGGTCCTCCTAAGACGCCACAGAACGCAACTCCTCAACAAGTCAATTTAGGGGCATCAAGCGGATCCGTCAACAATGCGGTAGCGATGGGAGTGTAAGGCTCCCAGGGCTCCGTTCGGATTAGTTAGTAGCGGAACGCCAGGCCAGCACCTGTGAAAAAGTCATCGGCAACCCCGCTGAGGCCGAAGCCAGCACGGAAATCAAGCTGAAGGTTAGGTCTGAGGAGAAAAAGAAAACCACCGTTCATTAAGTGACGCGGGAGGTTCGAGGCCCCGTTCGTCTGCCCGAGTACGAACCACTCATAAAAAAGAGAAACGCGATCGGTCGCAGAGACGGTCCCAATCATCGATTGGCTAAATACCTCGAAGCTGTCGCCGGTTCCTAAGGAGACGGGGATATCTCGGGCGAACGACGAGGAGTAACCAGTGCTCCCCGCGATCGAGAACCGGTCTGTCAGTGACCAGTTGTAGATCAGGAAGAGGGATGGGTCGACGCTCTCGCTACTATTGACAGATTGATTGAGCGGAATCGAAAGATCGGTAATGAGGGCGGTCTCGGGTACCCAACCATCCTGCTCAACAAGATGCCACTTGAATCCGGCGAAGAAGTTAGTGATCCCATCGTTCTGAGTCACGTTCGGCGTTCCGAACCGGTTCGTTGTCCTGGAATACAACTGGCCTGGCCAGAGGGTCCGCAGTTCGAGCCAGTCGTTAATCCCGATTCGTCCCGAGAGTTCCGGGAAGAGATGAGTATCGGTCCGCGTCATTCCGCTGAGATCGTGAAAGTAGGTATAGCCTAATTCAACCTGGACCCGGCCCTTCGGGACCGTTGAGCTTGACGGAGTAAAACTCGGTCGATCTGTGTTAATCGGAGCAGCATCATCCTCCTTGTCCCAGAAGATCCGACTCAAGAAATGGCCTTGGTGTCCCACTGGAGGGGTACCGTCGAAGCTGGGATCTCCAAGCTGTTGACCAATCGAGGTCGATGTTAGGACGGCGTCGAGGCTGACGAGGATAACAAGCCGAAGTAAAAGACCTGTAATTCTCATGAGACCTCCGTCGGATCTAAGCATCGACGACCGAGAAAGAGCTGGGTCCATGCGGTGACCGTGGCCAACCCCGGCTGATTGCAAATCCTCGGACTCTGTAGCGATTCGTATCGTCGTGCGGAGGACCACTCTTGAGTCGTCCCTGCATCTTCGGTCGATACCCGGTAATCGGAAATCTCCGCGGGAACCGGCGTCATTGTCGTCATGGTCGTTCAAGTTTTCCCGAGTTTCCTGACGATTAAAGTTCTGGTCTCCCTTCGGAATCCTTCCAAGGCGATCTCCGCCTCACTCTCGATGCAGGACCTCGTGGCGACCGTCGTGCAACCGTCCGATAGGAGTTACCGATGAAAGCATCAGCCCTCCTCTTCAATCCACCAGCCATTGCTCGAGGTCCACGGTCTCCTCATCGATCAGCTCCAATCCTAATTCGGGTCCCGGCACTCGACCCTCTGCCGTCAAAAAAATGGGGCCCTTCTCCACAACGCCATCACTTCCCATCTGAGGGAGTTCGGTTGCGCCCTCGGCGCCGTCTGCGTCGGGAGATCAGGAGCCTCGTCGCCGTCGGACTCTTAGGGCTCGGGCTTCTCCTTGGCCTCCTCATCGCTCAATTTACAAAGCCGTCAACGCGGCCCAAGAGCATTGAAAAGGCAAAACGACCAACCCACGATTTCGAGACACCGGGCGAATCCTCGACAGTCACAGTGCCGGAAGTGCCGAAGATCGACCTGTCTGCCCCAGTTCCGATCGAACTCGGTCGGGGCGGATCGTTGGAAACCGACGGGAGTGACGCCTCTCTCTCGGTGAAATTCAGTGATCGGTTGCTCCCCCCCG
>CAZEAN010000185.1:0-8165 GCA_964510225.1 uncultured Isosphaeraceae bacterium | reverse complement strand
GAGAGCGATGACCAAGGCAGTAACCACGAAAAGCAGGAATCCCCGTTTGAATCTCATCATGTTGTTCCTTAATCCTTGGGGGTCTCAGGAGAGGGAATTGGCGGTACTGGCACACCGGAGCCTACAGGAAGGTGGAGGGCAGAGACGACCTCGAGAGGAGCACGGACGACGAGAACGGGATCAAGATCGGGCAGAAGTTCACCACCGATCTCACGGCTCGTGGTTCGCCAAGTAAAGCTGTCCTCGTCAATGTAGGTTAAGGTGTGCAAGGCGGAGGCTCGCTCGCCTGTTGCAAGTGTAAAGGTAGCCCGGATTGTCCATCTTGTGTCGGATTGACTCCAGGCTCCTTCACCAAAACCGCCGTCGGAGTCAAAGGTCCAAGAGTGGATACGTTCGTTTGCGGGATCCCAGGCGATGATCTGGATCCCAGAAAGTGTAGTTTCAGAATCGTCCATCGAGCTCCGGAACGACCGCAGCAGGTACGAGTTGTTCTTCGTCCACTGGATGCTCGTTTCAACGGTCGTCGACTCGTCCTCATCGACCCAGTTCCCGACCAGCCACGCGAGCTGATCAAGCGGGGAGGTGATTACCTCACCACCCTCCCCCTCGACCGACTCACTGGTTGTTTCTTGCTCAATTGGATTGTCCCGTTCCCCCTTGATTGGATCCACGGACTGTGCTTCGACCTGGGCTCTCGCATCGACGCTCACAGCGATTACTGCGGCAGAGATCGCTAGGATAATCAGCGCAGGTGCTCTCATGCCTTCCTCTCCTCGATGTCACCCTGAGTTAGATTTGACCGATTGTTTCGTATCACCACCATCAGATGGTTCGGCCGGAACTCTAGGATATCTTCTACCGGAGCGGCTCACTATGATGTCGATCAGATTAATTCTCGCCATAGCATAATTTAGTCGAAGTTCAATCGAGACGTTACATTACTAAGTTGTATCTCAATGTATATTAAAACTTGCTTGTCAGAAGCATGAGGGCACTGCTGTTTGTAGTATAGGAGGCCCTTGGTTTCGGCCATCGGAGAGGAAAACTATCGGTGGACCCCGTGGCCAGGGACGTGGTTGTCGAGCCGCCCGAAGATCATCCGTCCCGCACTCGTCTGCAAGACGCTGGTCACCGTGAGTCGAATAATTTCACCGATGTGGTGGGCACCGTGTTCGGTGACGACCATCGTGCCGTCATCGAGATAGCCAACGCCTTGGCCCGGTTCCTCACCCCGCTTGATCAACTTTACACTCAGCATTTCACCGGGAAGTACAACTGGCTTTAATGCATTGGCAACATCATTCAGATTGATTACATCGACACCTTGGAGTCGTGCGATTTTGTTCAGATTGTAGTCGTTTGTCACAACTTTACCGGCAAGATGTTTGGCGAGAACGACCAATCGCTGGTCAACCTCACGGACACCGGCGAGGTCAGCGATCTCGGAGTCGAAGATCCGGATCTCGACTTGGTCCGACTTTTGAAGGCGATTGAGGATGTCGAGACCCCGACGCCCTCGGTTCCGGCGCAACTTGTCGGAGCTATCCGCGATTCCTTGAAGTTCCTGGAGCACAAACTGCGGGACAACCAACGGCTGGTCCAGAATCCGAGACTCGGCAACATCAGCGATCCGGCCGTCGATGATCACCGATGTGTCTAAAATTAAGGGCAAGGATCCTTTGATGTTCTTAGAAAATTCCATGTAAGGAATAATGAAGCGAAAGTCATCTTTCGTCTGGAGTAACATACTGACGCAGATGTAGCAGATCGCGACCGTCAGAAATGCAAAGAAGGCTTGCATTAGTTCTGCCTGATCGGCGCCAAGCATCATCTCGAAGGTTGGTTCCAGGGCAATCCGTAAGAAGAAGCTCAGAATCATCCCGACCATCAATCCGAAATAAATGGCCGAGACCGTCTGGATTCGCTTCCGTTGGGTAAAGACATCAACGAGGACAAGACCCGTAGAGGCGATCATGACGCCCGGCCAAACGACCGCCGCGGCCCAGGGGGCGATGTGTTCGGAGGCTGCATAGGCGAGTCGGGTTGCCAGGCCACCAGCGACGAGTAAGAAAACCGATCGGATGACAATGAGGAACATGCGATTGACCCTCGGCAGCGCCTTGGAATCCGGCGTCGACCTCAACAATTACTCGTTAAACCTGGCACGATTTCCACCCATCCCTGGACGGTACGATTACGACCAACTCAGGAAGCAACCGCTCCAAAAATCAAATTGTTCGCCCTCAGTTATTCGTTGACTTGCGTTGGAGGTTGAGAATGACTGAATCCATGATCCCTATTGTAGGGAAGAGTTTGCGAGTTGACGAGAACCAGCCTGGATTTCAGTGAGCGACACCACCATTCCGCACAATTACGCGATGAAACTCAATAGAGTTCTACTCGTTGCACATTCGACCATCAGGATTATGAGGATCCGGACCAATTATTCGAGGACCTCAGACGGCTCCTCTGCGTTGAATCTCTCAGATTGGGTCCGGATGAGTTGAGCGGCCTCCGACCCACCGGGAAGCTGATCATGAAGAGTGGCAATCTGCTCCAGCACTGCTGGTTGGTTGGCTCGTGAGCGCGCGAAAGTAAGGTCAACTAGAGCGTCATCGAATGCTCCCGCTTCAATCAGAATTCGAGCCCGCGTGATTGCGAGGATCGGGTTGTCTGGGTCCTCCAAGATGGCTGCCGAGGCAGCTTCGATTGCGTGAGAAAGCTCTTCCTTTGACTCAAAACCAAGAGCGCGGGCGAGATGGAGTTCGGCAGAGTTGTTCCCTAGCACTTTGGCATCATTGAGATCAGCGAGCCCAGCTTGCGGTTGACCGGTTTCGATCAGGAGCCGTCCACGGAGGATCAGGGCGTCGGGATCATCGGAACGGATTGCAAGGGCGGCATTGAGGTCACGGATCGCAGCATCAAGTTGACCCGCACGTCGGAGGACCTTGGCGCGCGTAATCCGAGGCATCAGTGCGTCTGGAGCATTGACGATCGCCTCCGTGGCTTCGTCGAGTGCTTCTCGATGTTGGCCAAGTGCCGAGAAAAGTGAGGCTCGTTTCAACCGTCGGCTAATCGATGAGACCTCAGGACCCTCGGGTGGTTCCGCGAGCGATTGCAACGCGATTTGGAGATCGAGTTTCAGGCGATCGCCAGGAACCGGGAGAAGCTCGATGTTGTTGGGATCGAATTGGTCGATGACATCGAGTCTCTGAGTCGCGATTGCGGTACGGAGGAGGAGGCGTCGATGATCTGGACTCGGAACGAATCGATAGACCCATTCGGCATCTCGGAGGGCACCGATATTCTCGCCCAATGCAAGTCGTGCTAAAGCTCTTAAGCGGAGTGCTTTGGTCAACTCTTCGGCAGCCGTTGAAGTCAAGGTGATCGATTTCGGATCGGTCCCTAAGAGCCTCGGAACGATCAACTGAATCAGGACCCCGGCGTGTGTCTCAGCGCTCTCGAAGTGACCCCTGGAAAGAGCCGTCATCGCAAGACCGAGCCTAGCTTCACGGTCTTCAGGATCTTGCAGAACCATCGTGAGATAGGACAGAAGGGCTTGGTCTACTCTTCCTTCGTCCGAATCGAGCCTGGCGAGGTTCATCCGTGCCGCTCGACCAAATGAGGAACCTCGGGTGGCAATCGTGAGCGCTTGATCGATCAAGCTGGTGATCCCGTGACCAGGACCGATCCCCGGTTTCGAACCATGGAACCAAGCGGCGAGGCCGGCTTCGGTCATCCACGGCTCGCTAAGGGGTTCCAGGATTTTCCTAGCCTCGGTGAGTTTACCCGTTGCCAACAGGATCACTCCTCGGTTCAGGGCAATCCGATCAGCAAGGCGATCTCGGTCATCCGGAGGGATCAGGAGTGCAGCGGCGTCAAGATCCTGGAGACTTTCTTTTAGTTGTCGGAGCTGCCGCCTGACTTCCGAACGATTAAATAGGGCCCAGGGCGAATCTGGACGCAACGAGACCGCGACATCCGCGTGCCGGAGGGCATCTTGAAAGTGGCCGGCTTCGAGCGCAAAGTTCGCCAAAAAAAACTGAGCCCAGTAGAGGTCAGGCTCTAACCGGCAGGCACGTTCGAGATGCTCGATGGTCAGCACCCCCATTGCCAGACTAGGTTCGTTCCTGAATTCGGTCGCAGTGACCAGGCCGTTCAGAAACTCAGACTCAGCTTCGGTCGAAACTGGTCCTTCCTCGCCCTCCATGGTGACGCTGAATTGATCGGCAAGACCGGAGGTCTCGAAGAGGAGGTTCCAGGAAGCGTGCCGAGGATCATTCTTTGGGAAGGACGAGACGGCGCGATCACGCAACTCCAGCACGTAGGAGATCAGGGCCGGATCAGGTTTCTCAACAGCCGAGAGAGACGAAAGGGCTTCCATGAAAAGGAGTTCCGGAATCCCGTTGAGCAGTTGCTCGCGCTCTACAGGATCCAGGAGCGTCAACTCAGAGCGTTTGGCCCAGTCCATTCGGTCGAAGACGAAGAAGGGCGCGACTATCCGCTCGATCGAGGTACTGGTTGCTTCTTCAGGCGTGACAAACTGAAGGAGCCGATGCCGGAGGCTCTCCGCTTGCCCGATGAATTCTTCCGCCTCGATCCGGAGGTCGCGGGTCAGCTCGGCTAGATGGAGCTTTTCTTGAGCTTCACGAGTGAGATCGTCCAGTTTTGGATACTTCTCGGCCGCAGCCTGGGCGAATTGGTAACGCTCAATCGCCTTCTCAAGTTCACCGTTCAATTCGGCGTCCTGGGCGGAACTCAGATAACGGACGACGGTTTCACGCGCTTGATGGGTCTGGATCCGTTTGTCGTGGAAGATCGAGGCAATCAGGACGATCGCAAAGATGATCGGCGTGATGACGGCAAATTTCAATCGATGTCGACGGATCCATCGGAGCGATCGGCTCACGATCGGTTCGTGGGCCACTTGGAGTGGTCTATCGTCCGCGATTGCCTGCAAGTCGGCCGCGAACTCGGCGGCACTCTGATAACGTTGACCGGGATCGCCGGCAAGAGAATGCTTGAGGACTGCTTCTAAGGCTGCGGATGGATTTTTCCCCTTTCGTCGGAGTGCCGGAGGATCCTCGCGGCGTAATCCCGCGTTCCGTCGGAGAGTCTCCTGAACAGATCGGCCTTTCCGATCAATTGAGAACGGTCGAGATCCAGAAATGGCTTCGAACAGGAGGACACCGAGGGAAAAGAGGTCGGCACGAGGGCCGACTCCTTGATCCACACCGTCGGCGAGCGCTTCAAGATGTTCCGGTGCCATGTAGGCGAGTGTTCCGCCGAGCTTCGCTGGTTCCGAGCCGAGTTGGTTGAGTTTCGGATCGATCGCGAGGTTGAAGTCGAGGAGCATCGGCAGCCCATCGCCGGTGACCAGAACATTCGAGGGTTTGACATCCCGATGTAAGACGTCCCGATCGTGGGCATGTTGCAAGGCCTCGGCAAGTCGAGCACCCCACCACGCGATTGCTCCGACGATCGAGCGTTGTGCGATCGCGGTCCGAGCCGCCGAACGCTCGCGACGCTTCTCAGAGACGGCCGATTCAAGACGATCTAGGACCTTCAGAAGATCACGTCCATTATTCGCTTGTTGAGTCCCCTCTTGTTCAAAGAGGCTGGACATCGTTGTCCGACTAAAAAAGGGCATGCAGAGCAGGTGAAGTCCCGTTACTGGATCGACGCGGTACGAGTAAACAGGGACGATATGGGTGTGTTGTAAGAGGGCAAGCGTTTCCGGTTCCCGCGAACCGACCGGGGCGACCTTCAAGGCGACCGAGCGGTCAGCCAGTTGCTCTTCTCTTGCCAGAAAGACCCGTGCAAACGATCCTTTGCCGAGTTCTTCGACGAGTCGAAATCCGCCGATCGATTCCCCGACCGAAGGAAGCTGAGACCGGTGTTCCTGGCTCCCCCGAGGGCCATTGTTGCGGGGATTCTGAGCAACGGTGCTCTGAAGATTGGAGAGCGTTCCACTAAGCGATTGGAGGGTCTCGACGCTGGACCCTCCAATCAATTCATGGATGTCAAAGACACGGCGGAGTCGCGTTGCGAGATCAGGATATTGGCGCTCTAATTCAGTGGTATCAGGAGTGTTCCCGGATTCCTCGAGGAGACAAAAGTATTCGTAAATCAGCGCGACTTTTGTGGATTCATCAAGATCGGGATAGCGGTTGAGGTAATAATCTACCGTAACAGCCTCGCCCTCATCATGGCGGAGGCCCATTTCGGATCGAAGGAGGGCCAGCCAGACGCCGGATTGAGAGCTGATCGGACCGTGGGGAAGATACTTGAGAGGATCAGGTCGGACCGTGGTCGAAGATCGCCAATCCGCCTCGAATTGTTGCACGATCTTGGCGGAAGCAGGCGACGAGGCCTCTTCCCAGGCATTACCTATGGTCGAACTTGGCTGGCTCATTGCAGTGACGACCGTTTGAGGGAACTCAGTGGTTCCACTGCGTTCTTCAGATTCCAATGACTTTACGAGCATGACACGGTCATCCTTGACAAGCAAATTTCCGGCAATTTCCCTCTGCCGGCTGCTTCCCCTAGCAAGTCTCGATCGGTTAGGTGTCGATCCGATTCCGGAGTTCTTCAATTACGCGTTGGACGGTCCGCTCACTGACCCCAAGCTCTTCACCGATCTCCCGACTAGAGAGTCCTTGTGCTTTCAGTTCGATAATTTGACGACGGTCCTTCGGTAAGAGGGATTGAAGTCGCTGGAGCGCTTCATGAGCTTCGGCGAGTTCGCTCGGCGAGTCGTCACGTCCTTCAAGTTCTCGAGGACGCTGGTCGTCGAGCCAGAGCGGTTCCTCGCGCTTCATGTTCTGCTTCTGGCTGCCCGCGCGTCGATATTCGTCGATTACCTTATTCTTCGCAGCACGGGCCAAGAAGGCGACAAGATGTCGGCCATCTTCAAAATCGGAAGGTCCGTCATCGCCGCGGACCCTCCGAAAAAAACTTCCCCAAACACTCTGCATGAAGTCGATCGAATCGAACCGAGACCGCATCAGACGCGGCAATTGACGTCGGACGACAAGACGGACTTCGGCCTCATAACGGGTCAAAAGTTCGCGTGCTGCGTCTTCATCGCCGGACCGAATTCGAGCCAGAAAGCTTTGCAGGTCTTCATGATCGGGCGGGAGCGCGGAGTCGACTCTACCCATCAAACCGCCCCTCTTTGCTCAGACCAAATTGATCTGAAACCAGCTCGATCAGTTCGATCGAACTTGGTCCTGAAGTTGATCGAGCCTAACGATCGTGGCCTTGGTCGGCAAGTTGTATGGAGATTGCCGTTCACGATTTATTGTCGCATCTGCTTCCTTGAGTCACAATAAAAGTTGTAGGTCGATAGAATAAGAGAAGCAGCATGTTCTACCCTCCCAACCCATCCCGTCCAAAAACTCTCAGCGGATCACTCGCGGAGGGATGTCGAGGACAAGGTCAGATTGACCTCTACCTAGCAGATCCGCCATGACGCTCTTTTTTATTCTTGCGGCACCGATCTCGGCAGGGATCCTGGTAGAGATTCTTTCTGGAATCTGCCGGAAGTGGTCACCAGCGCGCCGATCGCTCCGGAAGCTTCCGGAGAAGATTAAAGAGTATGTAGGCGGCGAAATCGAGATCCCCTGGCAAGAGATCTGGGAAGTCCGTGGGCGCTTCCGACGACGATTGATCCGTTGGGGGGCGATTGCGGTTGGTTGGGGCGGGATGGCGGTAGCCGGCCCTTGGGTCGACGCGATTCTCTCCGAACGTCCCGATCAATCCCAGTTGCTTGTCAGCGCGGCGGGGCAGCTTCAAGGACAAGTGATCGCGGAACGCGTGAAGTCTACGCTGAACCAGGGAGCCACCGGGGCTGATGCGATCGCCGGCCAGATCGGGGCCATCAGCGATGATCCGGATAAACTGGTCCCACTTCTAGAACAACTCGCCGACTCCCAGCCTGGGTTATCAGGATTCAGTATCACGCTCGATCGTCCTGACGACACTGGGAAACCCCAGACAATTCAATACGATCCGGCTACGGGTAATGTCACCGTTGTAGAGTCGGGAACGACAAGTTCAGGGGACGATGGGACGGGTTGGGGCCTGGGAGTGAACGCTGGTGGTGATTAGTCGACGGTGTCTTACCACAAACCGTTCCAGTCGGGGGCGCACGCCGGATCCGT
>CAZEAN010000184.1:0-8309 GCA_964510225.1 uncultured Isosphaeraceae bacterium | reverse complement strand
CAGGGGGAGTTGACCTCGCGCTGTGCAAAAGGCTGAGGTACAGAAGTGGAGTCCGGCCAGGTAGGGTAAGTGAGCACACGCGGCGTTGCCATGGAGGATCTGTAGTAGGAAGAGTTGAATAGTGGCCACAGGGTTCAGCACACGGTTTCTCCATGACGGCCTCTCTATTCCGCCAAAGGAATGACTGCACAAGAAGCTGCCTCAGAGTTGGCTCAGAAGATCATGGATTGCTTCTCCTTACTCGATGATCACTCGACCATCACAACATGGACGCCGTCAGGAATTCTGACCAAGTGACCGATCCCTCGCTTTCTCTTCTGCTAATCTTCATCAGGCGTCAGAATCGTCAGCACATGCTCACCATGGTCGCCCGGGCCTGAGTGGCATTTCAGTTCCACTAAAGGTGGCGGGCCTGCCTGCTCATGGTTACGTACATGAAGCTTGAACAGGAGTTCCGGACCGGAATCGGCCGATTGGGAGATGGCGTAGTGCAGCATTGTGCAGATATCCCATAGCCTTCCTGATTCATTTTGATCGGTGACCCCTTCGGGGACTTGGACATACTGATGATAGACACTGGCGGTTATAGCAACGGGGACCTTGAACCCAACTTCCTTCGCTCTCTCTGTGACGTCCACAAGCAGACCATCGGCAATGGCTTGGGCGCGGGTATAGGTATAGATCAGCTCACCGAAAGGATGATCCTCGGGGATAGGTTGGTCATCCTCGGGAGATGGATCCTGTTCCAACTTCGTCATGCTAGAGAGCATCGCACGTTCTAAGGATACAATCAACCATATCTATACTCTCGCAACTTGATGTTGCTGAGAAGCTCGGGATCTATGCGTCATTTGTATCGAAATGTGAATCAGGCGAACGACGGCTTGATGTTGTCGAGATTGCACAGTTTGTAACGTCTCTGGAGTGAAACTGGTGGACCTCCTCCAAGAAGCAGGCATCGAGTAGCCGCTCAGGAGCATGTCCATCATGGCTCATCGACAAGCTTCATCACACTGTTTTGTTGATCAATGAGACAGACGACAAGCAAACACTGTTAAATTAACGTCATAAAACGTTGATCTGGACATCCCTGAAATCTCATTGATGGCCAAGAAATGAAAACAGCCAGACAACAGACCGACGTCACCATCCCCAGAATCTTCGTTGTCCAATGTGTGCTCCCACCTCGATAAGACGCGTCAGCAGATTCATGAAGCGCTCACCGTTGCTCGTGATCGCGCTGGGCAAGCGGTCAACTCGGCCATGATGCTCGCTTACGGGGAAGTAGGCAGGATTATCGTCGAGCAAGAACAAGAGGGGCAAGAATGGGCCGGCTATGGTCAAGAGCTCCTCAACAAACTCTCGACTCGTTTGAGTACTACCTTCGGCAAAGGATTTGACCCATCCAATCTGCGGAATAGGCGGGCGTTCTTTCTGACCTAACCAATTCGTGACGCACTGCGTCACGAATTGTCTTGAACCCATTACCGCTTCCTCCTCCGAGTTGATCACTCAAACGCGCGGGCCTTCTACGAGACCGAAGCCGTTAATGCCCGATGGTCGACACGCGAGTCGTCGAATTCAGCCCAAGACAATGCTTCAGCTTCGGCGGTGCTGATTGTCTGTTGAGAAAGGCCGTGGTGTATTTCCAAGTAGTGTCAGTCCTCGAAAATCATTGAAGCAAAAACTTAAATTTATTATTTTTAACTTGATTATAATTAATTGGGTTTGACTTCATCTATACGATTGAAAGAAGACACGCTCGCTTGTGCAACGACTGCCTGCGAGATATCACTATCCCAACTTCTTTTGCAATCACCGAGCAGTTCGTCATGTTATCTGTCCACGCCCTTGCCGGAGGAGGGGCAAGATATTATCTGTCCCTCACTGGATATTACTGCGACGGTCCGGAGCCAGATGGTTATTGGTATGGAGAAGGTACGCCTGATTTTAACCTGGTAGGTCTTGTTACCGCTCATCAAATCGAACGGCTCTGTGAAGGATGGAACCCTGAAACGAGCACGACGGGAAAGCTCGACAAACTCGTTCAAAATGCCGGTTCACAACGGAGGTATCATGGTGACGACCTTACGTTCTCCGCTCCCAAGTCGGTCAGCATTACCTGGGTGATGGCAACGCCCGAACTCCGAGAGAAAATCAAGGATGCCTTTCACCGCGCCTGCCAAGACGCGCTGAACTATATCCAGGAGAGAGCAGGATATGCTCGGAAAGGAGCACAAGGACAGGAAGTCCAGCGTGCTCGTCTCATTTTTGCCCTCTTCGAACACTGCACATCCAGGCTCGCCGATCCACACCTTCACCTCCACTGCGTCTGCCCTAATGTGACGAAGCATGACCAAGGGCCTCGGCGAACAACTGCGATCGATAGCACCCATTTCTTCCGACACAAAATGGCCGCTGGAGCCTTGATGAGAGCGTCACTGGCTAAGTACCTCAGAGAACTCGGATTTCGGATCGAGCCAGATCGCTTTTCCTTCAGAATCCAAGGCGTTAGCCAAGAACTCTGCGAAGCGATGTCCAAGCGGCGTCACGAAATCGTGGAAGCGATTCTTGAAAAATATCAGGATGTTCCAGGGATTCATGGCAGAGAATTAACCGCCATCGTCAAAGCAGCTTCAAGTCGAATGGCGGAAATTGTGACGTTGGAGACCAGACGAGGGAAACCAGAATGGCATTCCAGGGACGCGATTTTCGCGTTTTGGAATCAAATCGCCACGCAATACGGGGTTAACCACGAGACGATTGAAAATCTCCGCGTTCAATTGCCGGAAATACTCAATCAGAAAAATCAGCCACTCCTTGAACGAGCCATTTTCGAGGCTGGTATTGAACGGGTCTCAGAACAACACAGTCATTTCACCGAACGTGATGTCATCCAGGCTGTTGCTGAGGAAGCTCAATGGGCTGGCTTCGACGCGAACCAAGTCAGGACAATTGTCGACCGAGAATTTCATCGCCGGCGGGATTTAATCGTCGAACTTGGAGAACTCACCGCCGAGACGAAATCAGCCGCACGTCATTGCTATGTTGATCGTGATGAATTGCGGTACTCGACGATCGAAAACATCAGAGTCGAACTCGAATTGATTGATCGTGTTTCACGAATGGCCCGTGAGCGTGTCTCAGGGCGTTCTGAAGCGGCGATCTCCGAGGGACCTTACCTTGGGGGTCCTACCAAACGAGCGATTCAGGAAAGCCAACAGAAACTGGCTCAGAAGCAACAATCGCTTTCTCCCGATCAGCTCGACGCCATCTGGCATTTAACCGGTCAGGAACGAATTTGCTGCTTGTCCGGTCGGGCTGGTACCGGAAAATCAACGACCTTAAAAGCTGCTCGAATAGCTTGGGAGAAACTCTGGAACAACGAACTGGGATTTCCTGTTGAGACCGCTGTACTCGCATGGCAAAAGGAAGGCCGACGTGTCATCGGTTGTGCTGTCGCAGGACTCGCAGCACGTAATCTCGAAAAAGCCTCGGGGATTAAATCTCAGACATTGATGAAGCTTCTGTACCGGCTCAAGAAACAACAATGGGTACTCAAGTCTAACGATGTGGTCGTCCTCGACGAAGCAGGGATGGTAACGACCCGAGATCTTCTGAACTTGGTCCGGCATGTCGACCGAGCTGGTGCCAAGTTGGTTCTCGTTGGTGACCCTCGGCAGTTACAACCAATTGGGGCGGGCGGCCCTTATTCCAGCATGACTCGCCGCATTAAAGGGATCGAGAAAACACTTACCACGGTCTTTCGCCAACGAGAAACCTGGAGAGCAGAGGCAGGCATCCTCTTTTCCGAAGGGAAAGCCAGAGAAGCGATCGAGGCTTACCGTGCCCATGACGAGTTTCACGTTGTTCAAACTAAGGCCGAGGTCATCAAATCATTAGTGGACCAATGGGAACATGATGGGGGAATTCGAGAACCTGATCAGGTTTTATTGGGAGCCGCCACCAACACTGAAGTCTTGGCCGTGAATCGAACCTGTCAGGAGAGGCGACTCAATGCAGGTGCAATTTGCGAACGACGGATGCTTGTCGGTTCGAATTTTCTCCACGAAGGAGATTATGTTCTCCTCTGGAAGAATGACTCCAAGCTCGATGTCACAAATGGGTTTCGCGGTGTTGTCACCCGTGTTGACCGAATCTGCCGGACGATCGATATCGCGCTGGAAGGAGATAATCGGACCGTCACCATCCCCGTGGACCGCTACGGGACCGATAAAATCACGCTCGGCTATTGTGCGTCGATTCATAAATTCCAAGGTTCGACCCACAAAAAATTGCACGTACTTCTGGGTGGGAGCATGTGGGACCGGCATATGGCCTATGTCGCCAGCACACGATCCGAGGAGTCGACCCATTTTTTCGTCGACCGGGAGACAATCCAAGGAGAGCGTCGAGAAACTCTCGAACAATCGATTGAGCGCTTCACGAATGCCTTGTCACGCGACGCCACCAAAAACCTCGCTCTCGATATTCTGCAGCGAGGTAGTGCGACCGAACCCGATCACGGACGGCTGAGAACACTCGTCAATGCTACACAACGCCCCCCTGCTCCGCTTCACTCGTTATTGCAGAAGCCAGAGAGACAACAGGTCTCCAGTGAACCAAGAAACCCCAATCAGGCGATTCCGATAACACTTTAAGACGCATCGAACGCCCTCTTGAATTTATTCAATTCAGGGCCACGATCCGACGACCGCGCGACTTCCTCAACCCCCCTACCCTCACCTCTCGGTCCCCCTCCACTCTCTCTGCTCCACCTCCAGCTGCAGCAGCCTCCACCCGCTCCTGTCGCGCGCGACCGCTGAGGCCCGTCAGCCTTTCTCCTCTTTCTTCGACTCACGCACCTCCGACGACTTTCACGCTGCACGCCCTCACCGATCCCCCTACCCCAGCCCCGGCGCGCGGCCGCGCAGCGGCCCCCACCCAGCCGCTTGCCTCGACCCTCGATTCTCTGGCTCCACCCACCCTCACTCACCACTACTCATCCTCTCTCATCCTCTCTCATCCTCGACTCTCCCCACCATCGACGCCGCACACCCGCCCACCGTTGGTGTCGTGCTTTGGAACAAAACCGCATTGTATTTGCTTTTTGCACATTGAAGCGAATTGTCTCTGTGTGCAATAGTCACCAATGTGCCTTATTGCAGATAAAGAGGAGAAAAATGCAAAACACCTACAGCCAGGGCGCTAAAAGACGTGGTGTCCGACAGAATATTTACCTCAATGCAGAAGTCCTCGACCGTCTGAAGAATGTCGCCTTTTGGACTCCAACCCATTCCCTTTCCGAATTAGTCGAGGAGGCTATCGTCGGCCTGCTCAACGAAAAGGAAAAAGACGGACCCTACGCCCCTAGAGAAAAAGCGTTGAAACGAGGCCGGCCGATTCGGTTCTGAATGCAATCGCTTCAGTCAATGCTAATGGAAGGAAGCGAGGAGTCAGTGATAATCTGAAAGGAGAACATCCGATTGTTAGAGTTCATCGAACGATGACCATCACTATTGAATGATCACCAGACGAAGAACGACTGATCTCAAAAGGGGCCGCGCAGTCGGGGCAATATCTCAATACGAATCTGCGACGCCTATTTCGGAACGACTCAGAAAACGAAGAAAACCTCGCTCGATCGTTCGCTGAAAATCTCGCTCCGGTCCACGAGGACGTTCGTCAGAGCGATAAGAATGAGGTTAAATTCGACTTCTTGCTCAACGATACGCTCGGTGAATCGAAAAATGATCGGCGGCAAGTGAAGTAGTGACTCACATGAGCACTCTGTTGTAATCGACTGCATGGATTGCTGCAGGCTGTTGCCAATCTAAAGGCTCCATGGTCAGACCTTGCGTCTTGCACCGTGCAAGACCAGTGAATTCTTGGTTAGAGGGTTAGTCTCTTGCACCTTGCAAGAGTCGCTCCAAGCCCGATGGATTCTGTCTTGCACCGTGCAAGACCAGGAGAACGGATCGCGACGAACGGTTCACGTAATTACACGAATCTGGCTTCCTGCATCAGCTCGCTAGCTGGCCATCGGTACCCAGGTCTTGCATCGTGCAAGGAATAATCAGCTTGCTCGAGACAGGTCTTGCACCGTGCAAGGAATGATCAGCTTGCTCGAGAACGGAGTCTTGCACCGTGCAAGATTCCAGGTCAGCAAACCAGGCGGCCTGGGTCGAAGAATTGTGTTTTGAAGGCGAGTATTGTTGAGCAGAGAATAAGAGTAAGAAGCGTGATTACGGCTTGCGCCACATTCAATCACTATCGAGAATTAAGGAGTCGGCTGCAGGAAGTCCGATTCTGTTGTTGACGCGACCTTTGCACCGTGCAAGACAGAATGACAACTGAATGCCAAGGGAGGGCAAATCAATTATGTCGGTAATCTGCATGTTGAACCAGAAAGGGGGGGTCGGCAAAACATCAACTTGCCATCATTTGGCAGGATCGCTGGTGCGTGATGGAATGAAAGTTCTGCTGATCGATGGCGATCCACAATCGAGCTTGACGCAGGGATTTTGGGGTCCAGTTGCCACCCGGCAGCTTGAACCTGCCGAAACCATCGCTGCCATCTTTAAAGGTGATGAACCCTATCCTGAAGTTGTCATTAAACCGACGGGAATTGAGGGCATCGACATTTTGCCTGGATCCAAGCGAGCATCGAGCTTCAATCTACCTGATCCTCATCTCGTTGATCCCGCACTGCAGTTCTCACTGCGTGAATTTCTCACAGAGGTACGTCCGTCGTACGACATTGTTCTAACCGATTGTCCCCCTAACTTGCACCTTTGTAGTTGGGCCGCTCTGGTCTCGAGTGACCATCTCATCGTGCCACTGAAACCAGAAGACTACGGTGCCCAGGGAATTGTTGACGTTCAGGAATCGATCGATCTCGTGCGTTCGGGGCCGAACCCGGCACTGAAACCGCTCGGTTATCTAATCACGATGATGAACCTGCGGAAGAGCATTCACAAGCTCTACGAAGAAACACTTCGTGACCAATTCAACGGACTTGTGTTCGAAACTCGGGTAACCGAGGCAGTCGACTATGTAGAGGCACTCAATCAGCGACTCCCCGTGACCCAATACAAACCGCGCGGTGCTGCTGCAAAGACGATGAAGAGTTTAGCCGAGGAATTAAAAGCACGACTCAAGGCAGCTCAGCTCGATCGACCCTTTGAATCAATCGCGCGCGAGGAGGCTGCCTGAGATGGGGAAACTTGACAAACTACGCCAGAAGGGTGTCAGCTTCGCAGCCGAGAGCATGGGGGCAGGGGTCCCCGGAAGTGACGCTCCAGGATCGGCCTTGCACGGTGCAAGAGCTTTGGGGCCAAGCACGGTGCCAGAACATCTCCTTGGAGTTACTCGAAATAAGAATGCGGCAATCATTCCCGTCGAAAAAATCGGGCCGGATCCGGAACAACCACGCGAAGAATTTGACGAGGCCGAACTGCAACGGCTTGCTGAATCACTTCGGACTCGCGGTCAATTGCAACCGATATCCGTCTATTGGGATGCTTCCCGTTCCCTCTACGTCATTGTCTGTGGTGAACGTCGCTGGCGTGCCGCAACGATTGCCGGTTTGCCGACTCTCACGGCTTCAGTACTGAGTCAACCACCCGAGGCTGGCGAACGTTTGGCACTTCAGTGCATCGAGAATCTGCTCCGCAGTGACCTTAATCCTGTCGAGGAAGCCAAAGCTTATCGGCAGCTCTTAGCCCTCAATCATTGGAATGCGGCTCAGCTTTCACGCGAGCTATCGATTAGCGAGAGTAAAATAACCAGAGCGCTCGCGCTTCTTTCGCTTCCTGAACCAATTCAAGATGAAGTTGATAAGGGCGCTTTATCGCCAGCGACCGCCTACGAAATTTCCAAAATCGACAATCCTGATGAGCAAGCTGAACTCGCCGGTCAAGTTGCTGAGCAAAAGCTAACTCGCAAAGATACTGCTCAGATTGTTCGGGAGCGGAAGCAATCAAAGTCTTCAAAGCGAAAAGTTGCGAACGCAAAAGATGATTCGGGTGATTCCAAACGCGAATCCAGGTTGGTTCACTTCGATACTCGCTATGGCAAAGTTTCGGTGAACACTCGCCACGACGCCGTCGTCGAAGCCTTAGAAGAAGCATTAGCTCAGGCTCGGCAGACCCGTGATCCGACGATTGCGATCAATAACGAAGCCGCCTAACGACAACAAATTGTAATTGCCCCTAAGAAAGGGTAGGGGGGTACGAAGCCGTTCCCCCTCTGTTAAGGAACAGGCCGGGAATAACTTCCCGATCTCATCCGGCCTCGGGGATGGCCCG
>CAZEAN010000183.1:0-8488 GCA_964510225.1 uncultured Isosphaeraceae bacterium | reverse complement strand
GAGCCTGCATCAAGCGAACCCCTCATCGTCAGCATTCCGATCCGACGGCAGTGTGTCTATGGGACCGGACTTCGCTGATGGGTCCTCTGAGAGTTCTCGTTCATTTGTGGGAAACACCCCGGAGTGACCGTGGTGGTCGCACAGCGGCGATCTTCTACAGTTTCGTGGGCAGCTGTAAGCGGCTCGGTGGCGATCCCTTCGCCTACCTCAAGGATGTGCTGGAGCGTTTGCCGAGTCACCCGACCAGCTTGCTCTCGGAACTGTTGCCGGACGCCTGGCTTGCTGCGCATCCCCTCACTCTATGGAAGGTCGCGTCCTGATCCGGAACGATGGGTCATGGATGCCGTTGATTCCGAGCGTTATCATCCGAGTTGAAGCGAGTCGTCCGCAAGGAAGCGAGTCGTCCGCAAGATCGGCCGGATCTTGCTCTTACTCGATACTCTTCACGATTCGAGCGTCCTTCGCAATACGGTCACCGACAAGGGGTGGTTTGTCACCCTCCGTCTCTACAGCCGGCTGGAATCCTTTTTCGATAAGACTTGGCGACCGGGTGAAATCCGTCTGGTAAATTGACAGCGATTCGTGACAGCAGGCTCCCCTTTCAACGCACCAACTCCAAGAACGAACTGAAAATGAAGAACAGTGCACTCATGTCCGGTGTCGCTACTCTGGCGATGATTTTGGCAGTTGGCCTATTGAACGGTCTTACTGCTTTTGCCGAGGAATTCGACCGATCCGTCCTTCCAATTCAGCCCCCGACTCGCCCGCCCATCACGGAAATGGACGCGCGCAATGCGACCAAACCAGACCCGTTTGTTGTCGACGCGCCTAAAGGGGCACCGAACGTCGTGATCGTACTGATCGATGATATCGGTTTCGGGGCGACGACTCCCTTCGGAGGCGCGATCGAGACGCCGACCTTCGATCGCCTGGCCGAGAATGGCCTGCGTTTTAGCCGCTTCCATACCACCGCGCTCTGCTCACCCACCAGGGCCTCATTGCTGTCAGGACGCAACCACCACAACGTCAATGTGGGATCCGTCATGGAGGTTGCGACCGGCTTTCCTGGTAACCTGGGAATGCGTCCGAATGATGCCAAGTACTTTGCCGAGACACTTCGCCACAACGGATACAGCACCGCAGCTTTCGGTAAGTGGCATGAGACGCCGACCTGGGAAGTCTCCGTTTCCGGCCCGTACTTCCGCTGGCCAACGCACTCCGGCTTTGACAAATTCTATGGCTTCATCGGTGGAGAGACCAACCAATGGGAACCGGTGATCTTTGACGGTGTGACGCGAGTCCCGAAAAAGGACCAGGAAGACTATCACTTCACGACCGACATGACGACCGAAGCGGTCGAATGGGTCAAGTTTCAGCAAGCGATGACGCCCGAAAAGCCATTCTTCATCTACTACGCGACCGGCGCAACACACGCCCCCCATCACGCGCCCAAGAAGTGGATCGAAAAATACAAGGGCAAGTTCGACAAAGGATGGCAGGACCTGCGCGAAGAAACGATCGCTCGTCAGAAGCAGATGGGCGTCGTTCCCGAGAACACAAGACTCGCGCCGATGCCCGAAGATATCAAGCAGTGGAACACTCTCAGCGATAAAGAGAAGCAACTCTTCGCACTGCAGATGGAGACCTTTGCCGGATTCGCTGAGCACACCGATGTCGAGGTCGGCCGACTCGTGGACGCTGTCGACGAAATTGGCGAGCTCGACAACACGCTGTTCATTTACATCATGGGTGACAACGGCACCAGCGCCGAAGGTGGTCTGGAAGGAACCTACAACGAGCTGGTTCACCTGAACGGGATTTTTGATGCGGAAACGATCGACAGTATGTTGGAGCGGGCTGATGATTGGGGTGGACCGAATTCATTCCCGCACATGACCTGCGCATGGGCATCCGCGACGGGTGCACCCTTCAAATGGACCAAACAGATGGCCGCCGATTTCGGAGGAACTCGAAACGGAATGGTTATGCATTGGCCCAAAGGTATCGAGGCCAAGGGTGAAATCCGCAGCCAGTTTCATCATGTCAACGATGTGGCGGCCACCGTGTTGGAGGCAGCCAAGCTCCCTCATTCCAAGTCCATCAATGGCGTCAAGCAGAAACCGCTGGACGGTGTCAGCATGCTGTATGCAGCCAAGGACCCAGACGCGGAAGAACGCCATACCACGCAGTACTTCGAGATGTTTGGCAACCGCGCCATTTATCACGATGGTTGGATGGCCCGCGTTGTCCACCAGGTCCCCTGGCACGGCAAACCTTTATGCACGTTCGAGGAAGATATCTGGGAGCTTTACAACGTCGACGAAGATTTCAGCTTGACCCGGGATCTCGCGAAAGAGCATCCACAGAAGCTCAAGGAACTACAAGAAGTCTTCAAGAAAGAAGCCATTGCCAACAACGTCTTCCCATTGGATGACCGTCTGTACGAGCGTTTCAACGCCAAGCTTGCCGGCCGCCCTGATCTGATGGGCGACAGAAAGTCCCTGACATTGGCACATGGCATGGAGGGCATTCTTGAGAACACCTTCCTGAACGTGAAGAACACATCCAAGACAATCGAGGCTGACGTGACGCTTGAGGGAAAAGATCAAGGGATCATTCTCTGCCAAGGCGGCAAATTCGGTGGCTGGGCACTCTACATGAGCGACGGCAAACCGGGCTACACCTACAACTGGTTCGGCCTTGATCAGTACACGATCGAGTCACCCGTTGCGATCGAGTCGGACAAGGCGAAGATCAAACTGACCTTCGATTACGACGGAGGTGGCATCGGCAAGGGTGGCACTGCCAAGCTGTTTGTGGACGGCAAAATGGTCGCCGAGGGGCGTATCGAAAAGACGCAGCCGGCAGTCTTTTCCGCAGATGAAACCGCCGATGTCGGACTCGACGACGCGACCCAGGTCGTGGAGGAACTCTTCGGCAACCGTGAAGAGTCTGGGTTCACTGGGTACGTCGACTCGGTCAAAATCAGCATCGCTGATGAGGATTGATCATTTCACGGGTAAGTCCGGGGCGGCTCCACGGTAGCTTCGATTGACAGAGGAATTCATGTCTCGAGTATCACTAGGCCTGTTGTTTCTGTGGTTACTGACGCAAACATCGGTCGGACAGGATAAGCCCAACATTGTCCTGGTCTTCATGGACAACTTTGGTTGGGGCGAGCCTGGCTTCAATGGTGGAGGCATTATTCGGGGAGCACCGACGCCGCGGCTTGACAAGTTGGCGAGTGAAGGCCTGTGCCTGAAGAATTTCAATGTCGAGGTGCAATGCACGCCATCTCGTTCGGCCATCATGACCGGACGATACGCGATCCGCAGTGGCAACGGGACGGTCCCTCTTGAAGAAGGCGTTTACGGCCTCGTGCAATGGGAGGTGACCATGGCGGAAATGTTGTCCGAGGTTGGGTATGCCACGGGCATGTATGGAAAGTGGCATCTTGGCCGAACACCCGGACGCTTTCCAACCGACCAGGGTTTTGATGAATGGTACGGTGTCCCCAACTCTACCGACGAGTCGGTCTATTCATCGTTACCAGGCTTTGCCGAGAGCGGGCTCCCGGAGACCTTCGTGATGGACGGAAAGAAAGGCGGCGTGCCGAAAAAGGTTCGCCCCTATCGCCTTGATTACCGCCCGCTAATTGACCGTGACTTGACCGACCGCGCGATCAAGTTCATGAAGAAGCAAAATCAAGCAAAGAGGCCATTCTTCATCTACCTCCCCTACACGGCAACCCATTTTCCGACCATGCCCCATCCGGACTTCAAGGGGAAATCCGGCAATGGTGTTTGGGCTGATCTGCTGATGCAGGTTGACAGCTATGTTGGTGAGCTGCTTGACACGGTCGAGGATCTTGGCATCGCCGAAGACACGATTTTCATCTTCACCGCCGACAATGGACCTGAGTCGCTGAGTGCCGGGGAAACGTCCATGACCGTGGAAACAGCGGTCCACGGTTCTTCAGGGCCATGGCGTTCGACCCTCTTCACGGGATACGAAGGTGCGTTGCGTGTGCCGTTTGCGATCCGCTGGCCGGGCAAGATCGAAGCGGGCCGGGAGAGTGACGAGATTGTGCACGAGATGGATTTGTTCCCAACGCTTGGCAAGATTGCGGGAGCAGATGTCCCCGATGATCGCGTGATCGATGGTATCGACATGGCGGAGTTCTTTCTCGGACGGACGAAGAAATCCGGTCGCGATGGTTTCATTGTCTACATGGGGAACGACGTTTTTGGGGTGAAATGGCGAAACTGGAAACTGCATTTCAAAGAACAAACAGGATGGAATGGCGTGTTGCGTGAATACACCATGCCCCGCGCCTACAACCTTTTGAACGACCCCCTCGAGCGTGACAATGTGCTCTTTCCTCACACCTGGGTGCCGAAGGCCGCGCTGCCTCAGCTAGAGAAACACGTTGCCTCGCTCAAAGAGCATCCGCCGATTCCGACTGGCACGCTGGACCCTTACGAACCACCGCAATAGAGTTGGGGTGAAACGCAGTGCAATCATGGACCAAGTTAGAACGACCATTGGAATTGCGTATGAAAACCAATTCCATCATTGTCCGGCAGCGTCAGGAAATCTGTCTTCCGCCATGCTACTTCGCCGGCAATTCGGAAGGTGGAATTGACATCCCAAATCAAGTTGGCGATGCCATCCTTTCACCAACACCTCCGTGTGTTGGAAGAATCCGGTCTCGTCGAATCCCGGAAGCAAGGGCGGAGCCGAACGTTCCGTGTCAGGACCCGACACCTCGAGCAAACGTCGGATTGGCTAGACAGGCAGCATGAGCTGTGGCAGAAGCGATTGGACCAGCTCGATGCCTACGTCGAATCAATGGAGAACAAGGATGAATGACTTTCATACCATCGATCCTGACCTCGACCTCGTCTTGGAGCGGGTCGTCGACGTACGACCCGAGCTCCTGTGGAAGGCATGGACCGTGCCTGAGCATCTCAAGCAATGGTTCACACCTAGACCCTGGGAAACGGTCGACTGCGAAATCGACCTCAAGCCGGGTGGCGTCTTCAGCACAACGATGCGTTCGCCTGACGGTGAGGTGATGCCTCCCGACCCGGGGTGCTACCTCGAAGTCGTCGAAAACCGCAAAGTGTCCTTCACTGACGCACTGGGTCCCGGCTTTCGCCCCAAGTCCAAACCATTCATGACGGTCGCGGTCATGTTCGAGCCGGAAGGTAACGGAACTCGCTACAGAGCGATAGCAATGCATGCCAACGAGGAAAGTAGAAAAGAACATGAAGACATGGGATTTCTTGATGGTTGGGGAACGGCTTTGGACCAGCTCGTTGAATTCGCCAAGTCGCTCGGTTGACGGAACTTGCCGTCCGAGACTCTTTACATTTTGCCGCTTCTGTTAAAAGTTGCTCCAAACGAATCGTTGACACAACCAATGGCTTAGGAAAATGAACGAGCCTATTCTCACCCGGCGAAATATTGAGGTTCTGATTTCGACGTTTGATTGGTAATTTCTCTCTGATTCATAACCCTCGACGGTCGAGACCAGTCGGCGAAATGCTGAAAGTCTTACAATTTGCGGCCGACAGGCCCGCGCTCCTCGTTATGCCGAGAGCCCATGAATCCCGGAAATCATCTCAAGGGCCCGTTCCTGGGATTTTGTTTCCGAGACGGCTTACGATACTGGTTTACAAGCGATTCCCAGTTATTCCTGCTTGGTACTACAGTTGTAACTAGTGCTAAGAACCGAACGGGATCTGAACCTACGGGGCAATCACCTTCAGGCTTTGGATCGTCCGATTCGGATACGAAAATCTTGTCTTGTTGCCCCTGAATTCCCCACAAGTCTCCTTTACGTTGTCCTGAACTAAGAGACTGGAGTCAACGTTTGGTCGAAATCGCTAAAGTGCCCATTTGAGTATTAGTTGCTTCGATGGATGACAGAGTCGATTGCACGAACACAGCAGAGGCCAACGCCCCGGCGAGTTGAACTTTGGTGTGCCCGAACTCTGTGTGTGGCTCTTGCTTGCATCTCCCGGTTGGTATCGCGACGATGGCGATCAATTGGCGAGGAACTCAGTTCGGTTCAACTACGATCGGGAAACAGCCACCATGAATATTCGGACACCGTTGGTTCAGCTTGGTCTTTGTGGGCTCTGCCTGCTCTTGGCTCCGCAGATGGTCCGGGCGGGGTCGCTCGAATCGCATCTCATGCCATTGATTGAGTCGCACCGGGGAGAGGTTGCGGTTGCGGTGAAACACTTGGAAACAGGGGAATCTTACCGCTATCGCGCTGATATCCCCATGCCGACCGCGAGCTTGATCAAGTTCCCCGTGATGATTGAAGCATACCGACAGGATGCGGAAGGGAAGATCGATCTGAATGAACTGGTCACCCTCAATGATGAGGAAAAGGTTCCTGGCTCGGGAATCCTCACGACCCACTTCTCGGAAGGGGCAACGATCCCACTCCGCGACATGATCCGGCTGATGATCGCGTATTCCGATAACACCGCGACGAATTACGTGCTTGATGCGATTGGTCTCGACGCGACGGCGAAAACGATGGAAGCAATGGGCTTCCCGAACTCGAAGATCCACTCCAAAGTCTTCCGACGCGACACTTCGATCTTCCCCGAGCGAAGCGAAGAGTTCGGCCTTGGGAGTACAACCGCCGATGATATCGTAGCACTCCTCGCGATGCTCCACGAGCGGAAGATCGTCGATGAAGCGACATCGGACGCTATGTTTGAGCACTTGCTGAATTGCCAGGATGACAAGCTCTTTAAGCGTTATCTACCCGCAGGAACAAAGGTCGCTCATAAGACCGGCGCGGTTACCGATGCTCGGACGTCGGGTGGAATTATCGAGACACCTGGCGGACCGGTCGCACTCTGTGTTCTCACCACCAAGAACGAGGACCGTCGCTGGGCCGCTGATAACGCCGGAGAACGCTTTATCGCCCGAGTCGCTCAAGAGGTTTACAACCATTTCAACCAACTCCCTTCCACCCAAGAACTCCTAGAAGGAGGGGAGCCGATCAAGATCGGGGCGATGGGACCGGAGATTGAGGGATTCCAACGCGCCTTGAATGCACAACTGAAACCGTCGCCGAATCTTACCGTCGATGGCGACTTTGGACCACTGACCCAAGCCGCCTTAGTCAGGTTTCAACGTGAGAACGACCTCCCCGAGTCAGGGACTTTCGACAGCGCGACTCGAACGGCGCTCGGACCACCGCCCGACGGATCGAAAGAAACGGAGCCTTCGACGGAGGTGATCAACGCCGAGGTCTTATCGAAGCGGCCCTTGGACCCACTCGACGGCCCTCCTCAAGTGACCGCTAAAGCGTGGGCAATCCTTGATGCAACGACAGGGAACTTGGTCGCCGGATCTGACCAAGAAGCGCCGCTGGCGATGGCGAGTACGACCAAGATCATGACGGCTTATCTTGTTTTAACGCTGGCTGAGGAAGACCCGGAGATTCTCGATGAAGTGGTGACCTTCTCCAGCCGCGCGGATCAGACGGTTGGCTCGACGGCAGGGGTCCGGAGCGGGGAAAGGGTTCCGGTGGGCGAATTGCTCTATGGACTCTTGCTGCCTTCCGGAAATGACGCCTCGGTCGCCTTGGCTGAGCACTTCGGCGCACGACTCGGTGCCCCGGAAGATCAGCCGGACGAGTTAGATCCCCTCGATCGCTTTGTTGCCGCGATGAACCGGACCGCTGCAGAGCTGGGACTGAAGTCAACGCACTTCACGAATCCCCATGGTCTGACTCACCCTGATCACCACGCGAGCGCCTTCGATCTGACACGGCTTGCCCTCGAAGCGCTCAAGCTCAAGACCTTCGCGACGATCGTTTCAACGCGGCAACATGCGTCGACCCTGATCGACCAAGACAACAAGACTCGGGTCGCGATTTGGCGGAACACCAACCGGCTCCTCCCGATCGAAGGGTTCGACGGTGTGAAGACCGGGACGACCTCGGCTGCCGGTGCCTGCCTCGTATCGACCGGCACTTATAATGGTAACCGTTTCATCATCGCCGTCCTCGGAAGCCAGTCGAGCGATGCCCGCTATGTCGATTCGCGGAATCTTTACCAATGGGTATGGAATCGGTCGGTGTCTTCAAGTCGCGATGAACCCGCCGGAGTCGGTGCCGAGTCCGACCGCTAAGGGGGGTGATGGGGCAACGGTCGCCTGACTCTCTCTGCCATCCCATCCATTAATCTGGAGTGAACTGGTTCATCGCTGTTTCTAGGTCAAAACCGTGAAGGGACGAGGGAAGCGTCGAGATGCTCGGCGCGTTGGAACGCCTCGTCGGTCTCGTCGTCGCGTCCTTGCCGGCGGAGCAACGAGGCGAGCCGTCGATGTGCCTTGCTACTGTCAGATTGGTAATGGATTGCTTCGCGGAGGGCCACGATTACCCCTGTAAGGGGTTTGGTAAGCCTTCAGCGGATTTCCCTGGCTCTGGCTGGCAGCGGTGGCAGTTGACCGC
>CAZEAN010000182.1:0-8963 GCA_964510225.1 uncultured Isosphaeraceae bacterium | reverse complement strand
CTCGATCCACCCCGATCCTACCCCCGAGGCGGCCCCGGGGCTTACATGGATTCTTCCGACAACAAGAAACGACCGACGAATTGGTCTGGATCAGTTTTGCAGCTCATGATGACCCGCAAAAAGGATTTGGTTGTGACGGTCTTTCGAAATGGACCCCGAAGCTTGTTAGGTCGTGGTGGAAGAGGAAAAGCGTGTACTTAGAATGGACAAATGTCCGGATTTCTCAACTTTCTTCAGATGACCAGCGATATTATTCTTTGATTAAAAATCGTCGGACTGTGACGGCTTGCTATTTTTCGACCTTGGACCAGCAAAAGAGCTTCCAGTAGTCAACAGCCAAGCCGAGAACCGCATAGTAGCGCCAGATGTCGTCGAAGAATTGGCAATACTCGCGAATCCCTGCCTTATCGTCAAACTTAAACTCGCCAAAGTTGGGATCGAAAAAGTGCCCCGAGTTTAGTCCCGAACCAGTTTCAAAACCAAGTGTGTGACTGGGACGTCCACCGTACCCTTTCGCTGTACCAATGATCTCTAGATGAAAGATACCATGCTTTGGATTCTGCCAGTAGACGTGGGCCTGCGCCTTCTTGAGAACCTGCTGCCATAGCTCTCCACCTTCTCCTGGACGTGGGTTCTTATTCCTTCTCGCCATGAGTCCATCACGGTAACTCTCCTTACCTACCAGGTGTGCCGCAAGTCGATCATAATCTCTATTCAAGGATGGCTTAATCAGCACATTGGTACCCGAGATTGGGTGGCGGACCCATTTGTCCGAAGCCCCGACTGTCTCTGACCCTTCCAGGTAACCAGCCGTTATCGGTCGGTATCTTTTCTGCATCTTTTCCAGCATCCGGGCGTCATCTGGCCTCCGGAAATAGGAATTCGACTGAAACCCCGATTTACCAGATATTAACATACGACGCACCCAATCAGTCACAAGAAGTGCACACATTCCTGTTTCACGCACCCCCATTATCTCGTGCTGGTTGATCTTGACCAACCTCTTTGACTTGTACTTTTCCGAGATGCTCTCATGGAGTTCTCGGACTCCATCCTTGTAAGAAGGCTCCTCGCTTAATCCACCCTGGACAATCTGAGAGACTTTATTGAGGATGAGCTGGAGGGATCTGGACTTAAGCAATCCTTCACCTGAAGGCGGCGAGTTTGGATTGAGACTTCCGTAGGAATATGTCTGCTCAAGATGTCGAAGTCCTTGGTATGCTGCCTTGATCTCTTGAATAGACACATAGACCGGAGGTGTTGTGTCCTGTCGATAGTTAGTCTTCGAACTCGCACCTGCTTGTTTTGAGAGCCAAACTGCTTCCTCAAAGAGCTTTGTTGTATAGTTGTATGCACGCACATTTGTAATTGAGTCGCGATCGCTTCTGCGAATTGACCAACTGCTCACACGAATGTCCCCCGAATTCAGGAACTGAATCTTGTCTCCTCCCCTGATGCCAGCAAGGGCTTCGAGATTCTTCTTGATCTTGCGGGGGTCCCATGGATTGGCCATCTTCGTCCTCCATCTCGTTGTCTCAACGCGACTAATGCACTCTTGCTTTATTGGCGTTCGGTTAGATGCTCATCCTCAAGCTCGAAACAAGATTCCATCGAGACCGATGGGGTATGAAGATCACAAACGCCGAATAGATCAATCTTCCCCGGAGGCAGCGAGCCGTAAGTTAGGTCCAGTGCTCTATGTTACGGACACAGCGAATGAGCTGTGACAACTCACCGGTTCACCGGTACAATCAGATTCAGCGCAGTAACGTCCGCGGTAATGAGTAAGTCATAACCAGTACACCTTTCGCGTAGTACCTCAGAGTCAATCCAAGCAAATACCCTCGACCAAAGATTACCTTGAAGTGAAACGCGACAAACAGAATTAACGGCAACAACCAACTCTGCCTCGTTTCCTCGAATCTGACGAGATGAGTTGGGTACCTCGATCGCTACCAAAGCGATGAAGGCTTTCAACAGCCCAGCTCAGACCGAGGAGAAAGAACCATGCCAAGGGCGGGACAGAATCAAAAAGGATCAGGTGAAGCGATCGTTCGGATTTGGTGGTTTGGTAGCGGCGGAAATTTCTTCAAGTCGATGGGTCTCGGACATGGGTCGGTCGAGGTTATCGATTTGATCCAAGGGCAGACAAAGTACATGACTTGGGCATCGTCGGACGACCCAACGAGGAATAGTGGTGAGCTTTCGTACTCACTCGCAAGCGATAAAAATGCGTATGGCAGAAACAACAAACCGCGTGATCCTGATCAAACCTGGTCATTACCTCTGAGGAACCCGCAAGACGTACTCTCATGTGGCCTCGACGGGAAACACATGATCGAGTGGTGGAGAAACTTCAAAGCGAGCACAACAAACTACAGGCTCCTGAGCAAGGAGAAGAACTGCGACGCGGTCACGGTCAATGCACTAATCGCGGGCGGTGCTGATTCCTACGCGAAGCTTCCAGCTCCCTGGTTCGTTATGAGTGCCGCAGAGCTGAACCAGTGGATCCCCGAGGTCCGCCAGCAGATCATTCGGTGGCAGGACCACCTAGATGCTGCCAGAAACCTGCTCCAGCAGAAACTCCAGGACAATCTGCTGACCTCAGATAACCTCTCGCTGCACAACGCATTAACGGGGAACAATGTACCAACGGTCGCGGAATGGAAACGGAAAAGCAGCGTGAGGATCGGCAGGAGGCGGGAGCAGATCCTCCACATCGACAAGCTTCTTGACGAATACTGGAGGGTCGGGGCCGGCAATCTTACCCCGTGGCAGATGAACGTAAAAAAGCGCATTATTCTGACCCGGATCCTCCATCATGTTTATCTCCATCTTTTGAAGAAGCCCACCAGTTCGCGACGAGATGCGGTGATCTACCTCGGCGTCCTCGTCATCAACGCCATGAAGCACCACGACCAGAACGCGCGTACCGAGTACAAGATTGCCTACAGCGATCGATACGGTGGCCCGGAATTACCACCGGCATATGACATCTCCCTACCGAGCCTGACATAAACCATCACTGTTTATTGGTTTAAGTCGATAGACCAGAAAAGCAATCGAACTTCTCAGGGAGAAGGATTGAGTCGCTGAGCTTTAACATCCACATAAAAGATTATATTTACTCTGATTGGACCTTGAGTCCTTCGGTCGCCCCCAATTCCAGCCGCTCTGAGGCCAGCGTTCCTCTTCGTGCTCAATCCCCTCCCGACGGTTCAATCCCTAACTCACGAGCCATTTCTTCGAGAACGCCGTCGTCGCGGATGAGTGTCTTCATGAGTTCTGGAAAAGGAAGCGCCCCCAGAGCAACCGCTCGTTCGAGGAGATAGGGAATGGGGCTGTGTGGTTCAAGTTGACGAAGGAGTTGAGCAGACTCGAGAAGGTGACGATAGATCTGCTCGCGCGAGGCGACATGGTGCTTTACTGACTTTTCACCACCCGATTCGCCCTCTCCGCCTTCAACCGATTCCTCGGAGTCATCGTCGCTTGCCAATGTCGCTGGATCTGGTCCTTTTCGCTCAAGGATCTGTTCCGCAAGTATCCGGCAGTCACTCACGGCTTGGCGGAGACCAAGCATCCCTGGAGCCGCTTGCCCTAGTCTTTCGTTGAGATCTTCGGTGATCTGGTCAAGATACGTCCTGGTTTCATCGAGATCCTCGAACTGGTCTTTGCAGACTTCCCGAGGCGTGTGCTGCACCGCAGCTTCAAAGTCCGCAGCAGAAATCGACCCCGTTCCCCCCTGAGAACGTTTCCAGTCGATCCAAGAACACGGACCAGCTTCGCCTTCGACCATCGGGATCAGTCTGACGGCAGTCGGAAACCGTGCCCCACGATCAGGATCGTCAAGCCAGTTGAATGGAGCAGACCGGATCTCAAGATCATCCTCCTCCTCGATCGCCGGGAAAACTCGATCCCAGCATTGCTCAACCATCAGCAAGATCAAATGGAGGCCGTCCCGGAGGCCTCGAAACCCGTACATACAGGTCAACGCCTCAGTCAACCGGGCTGCGACCAGGAGGTCCTTGGACGATGTTTCCAGAACCTCCTTGGCCAGCTGAATGATCGATTCCCAATCCGGGGGTACCGGCGATTCTGGTCGTCGAGGATCCTTTTCGTCGAACTCCTCCACATCGGTTCCCTTGCGGAAGTCCTCAAGCTGTTGCCGCGTCATGTATGGAACCGGTTCTCCAGCCGGATTATCACCTGGTATCGGCGCCAAGAGGTGTTCGAAGTCGAGGAGAGGCTCTGTAGCCATGGAGTTGTAAACGGTTTCCCAGCAATGAAATTGGATGACTAAGGGCGTAGGAAGACGAGGTTAAGGTAGTTCCTGCAGAGTCGCAAGTGATGGCTAGCAAATTACATCGCTCATTTGGACAATAGAAGCATAATCTATTGGCTATTTAATCTAGCGATGGCTAGCCCGTTTTGCACTCGCCCATCGAATAACGCCAAACAAGCTCCGCTGTCCGGTCGGAACGGTGTTATCTCGAACAGAAGCGTTCCGAACAGGAGAGTTCACTCCAGGACGTGCGGATGACGAGGGATTGAATGATACTTGGCGGACCCTGGATTGTGATCGCTCGTTCTTAGGACGGGAAGCGGCTCGTTGTTCCTGAATTGCAGAGGCCAGAGCCACCGGATCGGGAGTCGTTGCTTTAACGACGGCATGGTAAATGCTTTGATGCCCGGTGGGTAGCATCCGTCCTGCCAAGGGGTGATTTGTTGGATCCGAGAGCGCTAACTGAGCTTCAGTGATCACCTGGCTCAGCGGCTTGAACCTGGCAACGTACTCATAATAACTCGCAACTGAGCCAAATGATGTTCTCGAGATACCAGGCGCGAAGTCCTCTTCACCAGCAGGAGGGGCTGGCGCCTCTTCCGGATCGGGTGTGAGCAATCCATAGCGGGCTAAGCAGTGGTTCAATGCATAGAACGCTGCGGCACGAACCCGTTCTGAGGATTCCGGAGGATTCCCGTCGGTATCACTCCCAGAAACCACAATCTTGAGGGCTTCAATTGTCACCTTGTTGCAACAACAACCGCTTCCAAGGGCCTTCGCTGCGGCAAATCGGACACACTCGACTTTGTCAGCTCGAAGACTATCGCGGAAGACATCGGAAGCCTCTGGCCAGTAGCGACAATCAACTGTACTCAGATATTCCAATGCTTCGATTCGAGCCTCCGCCTGAGCTTGGTCGGCCTGAACTGCGGCTGCCAGTGACTGAGCCCCAGTTGGTGGTGATCCCGGTGTTGCCCCCATTTGGGCTAGCTCGGCAGCGGTGGGTTTCGGGCAACAGTCGAGGGAGAGCAGCCCTCCCGAAATCCCTGAGAGAGGGGCGCTTGCATTGGCCGCCAGACTGGAGAACGGCGATTTGCAGAACGTGCTCTTAATATGGGCCTTACCTGCCGGCCCTAGTCCAAGCAATGAGAAGATCGACGTCTGCGAGGATGCTCCGGACGCTCCAGATACTCCTGCATCAGAGACAGCCGATGATGCTGAAGTAGGTGCTCCGAAACCTGAAAGAGAGGACATCGTGGAATCCTGCGCCTGCGTGCTCGTCACTAGGATCACAGCCATCACCATGACCAACACGAAGCACCATGCCGTCTTACAAGCATTCATTAGCGACATTCCGTCAATCCTCTCGGGCGAGGCCAATCCACCCAATCAATACAATCAAACCAATTTCGGACACTCCTCTAAACTGATCGCTCGGAACAGCTTCAGACTTGAGAGAATCCCGGCAGATCGCCCATCAGAGGCTCCGGGAGTCGGTGTGTTTGCTCTCCTTCTACCTTTGGTCCTGTTCCTTCGGAGGCCGTTGGGCTTGTCGGGATCGGATTTAGGGGATAGAAGATGCGTCGTCTCTGCAGAACGCTGGGCAGGATGGAACCTGACGCCCCATGTCTGAGTTGCAGTCAGACTAGAATCCTTCGGCGAGTTACCCGACTCGAAGCCAGAGAGTTAGGGTCGACCAGGAGAATCGAATGGCGACTCGGAATCTGCCGAGGGCGGGTCATCAGAGTCGAGGGACCGAGGGTCATCCCGACCTCGGGCCGAACCAAGGATTAAGATTACAAGGTAACGCTGCAACCAATCACTCTACGTATTTGCCAGGTGAGACAGTAGGTAGGTATCAGATCCTCGAATTTGCGGGGATTGAAGGTAGGTGGGAACGATATAGCGCTGTCGATTTTCAGTCAAAAAGAGAAATCTCACTCCATATACTCCACCGATCCACTGAGCTCTCCACTGAGGAGCTAGGGACATTACACAGCGAGTGGACAAGGCTGACTCGTCTCGGCCACTTACTGATTGTCCCAATCCTGGAGATCGGACAGATCAACGGCCGACCGTATCTCGCCTTTCAACGGGCACAGGGTCGACCGCTCTCTGAGATGATGACGGCGCTGAGGTTCTCTCCTGAAGAAGCTGTACGACTTGTTGCATCAGTTGCAGAAGCCCTCGATCACGCCCATACCCAAGGTGTCGTCCATCGAGGTGTCCGGCCCTCCAGCATTGTCATCAGCGCTGTTGGAACGCCGCATCTCCGGAATTTTGGTCTGGCAACGACGATGGGCGGGACTCCGTCGAGAGAACCCGAGTCAGTCTCACCCTACCAGAGTCCAGAGCAATTAACTTCCAGGCATCAGTCGATTGGCCCGAGTGCTGACATCTACTCACTCGGCGTCCTCTTCTATCAGCTCCTCACCGGCCAGTTACCCTACAATGGGACCTCGAGACAGCTCACCCGCAGCATCCTCGTGGGTCGACCTCCCGCACCCAGTTCACTGAACGACGGTGTATCAAAGGAGATAGACGAAGTCTGCCTCAAGGCAATGGCTCGGATTCCTGAAGATCGCTATCAATCAGGATCGGCCATGGCTGAGGATCTCTGGCGATCTCTCGATGGGTTGCAGCAGCTCACCAACTCACCTGAACCAAAGCAACAACAGCACCCTCGTCGAGGCCGAGGACGTTTCTCCAACGTACTGAAACTCTCGGCGGCGATCGTGTTTGCCTTCGCCCTCGGATCCTCGTTAGTGCTGGCATTCGTCAAAAGTAGTCCGGCCCCCATCCAACCGGTCATTACTGATGACTCCAACTCATTATTTCCAAAGGAGAGGATGGCAGAGTTAAGACCACTCGAGCAGACATCAAGCTGGCCTACTCATCTCAGTAAAGAAGAGACAACCTACCCCGATCCGGGAGTGCAGGCACTGACCCCGTTAGATCCTGAAGCTCATGTTCGCCTTGAGTCTCCGAAGACTCCAATAAAAACCGATGAATTAGTGCGTAACAGCTACACACCAAGATCGATTTCTGTAGAGAGCACCATTCCACCACCCCGCGACGTGAGGATCAGAGGTGCCCAGTACCCACCTCCTCTTCCTGACCCACAGTTTCGAGCGTTGCCGCCTCCTCTTGCAGCCTCGACAACTGGGCCTGATGACCTTCCTCCACTGCCCCCGAGTTTGACAGAATCGGTAGACATCATCACTCCTCAGTCGGATATCATCTCGGTTCCGGTGGGGGCACCTATCGATACGTCCTCGGACGTCTTCGTTACCCTCCAACCCGTTAAAGAACCCCTGATCGATGATCCAATCCCAGACTTTTCGGCGACGGGAATCTGCCTGACCTGCGGTACGGGTCACATCGGTCCCTGCATTCCAGGTACAGCACCCTGCGAGCTACCAGTCGCACATACAGCCCTCGGGCGGATCTTGGTTCAGCTTTATGGCAGCATTTTTTGTCCAGATCCCTGCTATCAGCCAAGCTGGGTTCCTGAAGCGTACGCCGGCCTATTCCCAGACTATGCTCGCCCCCAGACACTCACGCGGTTTCGATACGACTACGCAAACAACTGGGCATTCCCAGACCGCAACGAATACTTCTGGGCTGCAGCCGGCTCGATAGAACAAAGTGCGGGAACTTTCACCCGTCCTGGACGTGGACCGAAACCGTTTGACATCAACCTCCCGACGCGGATTAGCGAAAGATTGCCCGGTAATCCGACGAATCTTCAAGATGCCGTCCGGGGCTCGTTCCCGATCGATGTTCATCAACTTTACTTTTATCAGGAAATCGCGACTGGCCGGGCATCGTTCTTCATCGAGTTCCCCTATCGTTCCTACTCCGCGTTGTTCTACCCAGATAATTCTTCGACAAGCAGCTCATCAAGTGCGCCAAACATTGTTGGGTCGTTCATCGGTCACGCAGCAGGGTTCTCGGATATGAATCTGGGAACAAAGTCCATGCTATTGGACACCGAACTATTGCAAATTACATTCCAGTTCCGCACTTACCTGCCGATTGGTCGTGCGTCTCTTGGCCTTGGTAACGGGCACGTTTCGCTTGAACCGTCACTACTGACAACACTGAAGCTGGCCCCATCAACCTTCTTCCAAGGTCAGCTTTCCGAGTGGATTCCCATCGGGGGGAATCAAGAATATGCTGGGGCATTGATTCACTATAAGTTCAGCCTCAATCATCGGCTCTACCGTTTTACCAATGACTCTCCCTTGATTGGGACATTCGAGGTCGATGGCTACACGTTTCAGGACGGTCTCTATTCCGATCCCTTCTTCGGGCCTCAAAACTCCTCAGGAGGCACCTATATGAACATCGGTCCTGGTCTCCGACTCTCGCTGCGTGACAGGGCTGACATCGGTACTTCATTTACCTATCCCGTCACCAAGGACCAGTTCGGAGAACCCTATTATCGGCTTGAACTCCGATTGGTCTATTGATACAAAACTTTTATAGCCTAAGTATCACAACTCGATTTAGTCGTGGTAATTGCTCTCATTCGAATCAATCGAGTGAGTTACTTCACAGGGATGGAAATACCATAATCCACTCCCGGTATTGAGTTGAAATCACGATGCACTGACAGTGTTAAGGAACAGGCCGGGAATAACTTCCCGATCTTGCTTCGGGTATGATGCCGGTTTTC
>CAZEAN010000181.1:0-9010 GCA_964510225.1 uncultured Isosphaeraceae bacterium | reverse complement strand
CAAGTACGGCTAGAGCCTGGAGGTCCTCGAGCTTCCGATTGAGGGCTTCCTTAGTCCGCTCGGCCTCTGATTTCTCTTCAAGGGCTGACTTCCGAGCTTGTTCGGCTTCCTGGCGGAGCCGTTGAATTAAGGCCCAATCAGCTCCTTCAGATTCGTCCCCTCCTTGCGAGAGATACCGCGATGCCCGGTTCACGAGATGCTCGGGCATTTCCAGCCTTCGCGCAATCTGCAACGCATTCGAAGCGCCAATGTCTCCGATGCGGACGCGATAGAGCGGCTTCAGCGTCTCAATATCGAACTCGACGGCCGCATTCTCGGCCCGGCCATTGGTAAACGCATAGGTCTTAAGGTCACCGATGTGAGTCGTCACCATCGCCCGGCAGCCGACGGAGTCAAGCTCGTCGAGGATCGCTCGTCCCAAGGCCGCACCTTCGGCGGGGTCTGTCCCGGCGCCGAGTTCGTCGAGCAAGACCAAGGAGCGTTCCGTCGTCTTACTGAAGATATTGGTGATCCGTCGGACGTGGGACGAGAAAGTTGAGAGGGATTGCTCCAGACTTTGCTCATCACCGATGTCAGCAAGGACGTTGTCTAATATCGCCAGTTGAGATCCTTGATGCGCCGGGATATGGAGACCACATTGCGCCATGATCGATAAGAGGCCGATTGTCTTTAGAGCGACCGTCTTACCACCGGTGTTCGGTCCCGTAATCACTAAGAGGTTGAACTGAAACCCGAGGTAGAGATCGATCGGGGTGACCTCTCGGACTGGGATCTTCGGCACGCTTGGTTTCGGGAGCTTTCTCGGATCTAGGTTTCCTTCGGAGCCGATCGCGGTATTGGCGCTGGAATTGCCGGTCCCCGACTCTCGTTTCGGTTGCTCGACCGGTGACCCGGAGAGTCCACCTTTCAACCCTTCTGATTCGGCGGGCGGATCAAGCAATCCGCGGGGTTTGGGGTTTCCGGCCTTTGTCGTGTCAGTGGGGCGTTCTGGGGGAGGATCAACAGGAGTCGTCGGGCCCCCGACCGGAACTTGATTCAGTGAGCGATCGAAGTTGTAAGTTGGGTCAAGCATTAATGGAGCGTTACCGACTGGCATCTGATGGAAGCCTCGGGCACCTGGTCCGAGATGGGCAAGCGGATCGGGCTCCGAATTCTCGGAGACCTCGGACCCAATACGATCGGCTGTTGCTGCCGATCGTGCCGCCTCGGCTTGCAGTTGCTTGGCTTCTTCACGGAAGAGGTGTTCCAGGATCGGGTGACGCGCGCCTCGGATCGAGATCTGACCGACCGTGTTCAGATCGGGGGGGGTCATCCGGTAGTCCACGCTGTAGCGACCTCGGGCGAGGACAAGATCGAGGGTCGCGAGGACATCGAGCGTTTGGACCAGTTCGTCTGAAACCTGTCCGACCTGGGCACTTAAGCGCCTTAAGATCCGTCGGACCTCCTTCTCTTCCTTGGCGCGGAGGTACGAGAGTTGCGCAGAGCGTTCTGCGACGGCATGGGGCTCGACATAGACCGTTTCATTGCTTGCACTAGTTCGGTGGACAGCGCCTTGTAGCTCACCACGCATCTCTCGGGCGACCGGTAAGACGTAGTGGGGTCCGACCACCGTGAAGTTTGGATAGCGGAGGATCCGACGAATCTCGGGATTTCGGAGCATCCCTCGGAGCGTGCTCTGGATCTGCTCTTCAACTTGGCCGATCTCACGACGGATTTCTGAGAGTCGTCGGCTTGCGGTGTCAAGAACGCGGCCTTTCAGATCGATTGCGGCGTCGATCGTATTCGCAAGCTCGGCGAACTCGGCGATATCCTGTCGCATGGAGCCAAGTCGCGGGAATTGCTCGTCGATCCGCCGAAACCAGCCGTTGACTTCGGTGATGGCGCGGAGCGTGCTTGCGATCTCGGCGAGTTCTTCGGCGGTCAGCGTCGCTCCGATGTGAGCGCGTCGGGCACTCCCGCGGACATCGATCAATCCGCCCATCGGCGGGGTGAGTCCGGAGGTGATTGCCTCACTCATCTCGGTAGTCAGAGCTTGCTGATGGCGGACCTCACCGGCATTGATACTCGGCTCCATTGAACGCGCAGCTCCTTGGCCGAGCGCACTCGAAGCATAGGAGGCTACCAGCGTCCGGACGCGATCAAATTCCAGAAGTTGCAGGGTGTGCGAATCCATCATGCCTCGGCGACACGACCAGGGACGGCCGGGTTCGGTGACAGCGGGTCGGTCTTAAGTAACGAAAAAGATCGGCCAATCGTGATCAACCGACATTAGAATTCTCTCACGAAATCCAAATTGAGTTCCAGTCGGGCTGTGAGGAGGTTCACAGAACGTCGGGGAATCGCACTCTTGCTCGGAGTGATCCGTAAGGAGATTGATCCGCGGTGCGACTGAAGAGGGCGGGGTGTCGCCCATCCGGACGTACCGCTACGATACAGACAAACCTCGGCCAGATTGAGTTGATCCGGCGATCGTTTCTCGTCGGATCACCCCAGGCTTGACGACCGATTCCGGAGACTTTCTGCGATGCAATTGTTTCAACGCTTCGTCACGAGGCTCGTCATGAGTCTCCTCGTGGCACTCATGGCGGGATCGACCGCATTCAGCGCCCCTCAGAATGATCCGACGCCCAACCTGGAAGATACACCTTCGTTCCTCCAACCCAAGGAGGCACGATTTACGGTCGAGGTTACTCCCGAAGTCGCCAAGCCTGGTGATACAGTTACCTATAGCATCACGGCCGAAGTTGATCACCCTTGGCATATCTATGCGCACGCCGAGGTGATCCCCGACGACCTCGCCGCGGTTCCAACTCAATTTGATTTCTTCAGGACGGGTGGCCTCGAACTCGGTGAGTCGGGATGGACTCCTTCCCGGAGCCCAACGATTCCTCCGCAAACGTCGGAGATTCTCTTCTTTGACTATTACGAAGGGGAGGTTAGCTGGTCACGGACGCTCGAGGTTCCTCCTGGGATTTCTCCCGGAAAGATCGACCTTCAGGCTCAAGTTCAGTTTCAACTCTGCAGCGACACCTCATGCTTGCCTCCCGCGTACCGGACAATCCCCGTCGCAACCCTGACGATCAACGAGGGGGCTGCCGGAGCCGACCCCTCAAGCTCAGAGGTGCTCGGGGCGATGGACGACCCAGAACCGACACCTCCGAAAAACAAGCCGAGTGTTTCCGATAGCCCCCGAGTTCCGAACCAGGTCCAGTTCAGTACGTCGATCGAACCCAAAGTAGCGGCACCGGGCGAGTCGGTCACTTACTCAGTGACCGCGAAGGTCGAGGAGCCTTGGCACATTTATGCCTATTCGCCCGAACTCCTCTCTGGGGTCACGGCGTTCCCGACGATGTTCGAATTGTTTGATACCGATGGGCTTGATGTTGCTGGAGAGTGGACGCCGGATCGGCCAGCACTTGAACCGGAGCCGGGGAATAACGTTCTCACATTTGATTTTTATGAGGATGAAATTACTTGGAGTGTCCCCCTCAAGGTTCCTAACGATGCGAATGCGGGGACGAAATCGATCTACAACCAGGTCAGCTTCATGATCTGCGACGATAAGAGTTGTCAACCGCTCGCGATGAAGACGCTCGACCCGGTTGTACTCACTGTCGCGGGAGCTCCGGTTGGAACCGCGGTTGCCGGGAGTAGTACGAGTGCTGCCACCGGTGGTCCGGGCATTAATAGCGATGTTCAGCAGGCTATCGACTCCGGGATCTTTTCCTTCATTGCACTCTCGGCGGGTGCCGGGCTCCTTGCCTTGGTAATGCCCTGTGTGTGGCCGATGATTCCAATCACGGTGAATTTCTTCGTCAAACAAGGGGAAGCCAAGAAAGGCAACACGACCGGCCTGGCAGTCACTTACTCGTTAGCGATCATCATCACTTTCACGGCGCTCGGGTTACTTGCTGCGGTGATCTTCGATGCCTCCGGCGCGCAGACGCTCGCGGTCAATCCTTGGCTCAATCTCTTTGTCGCTGGGCTCTTCGTGTTCTTCGGCTTGATGCTCTTGGGCGTGATTGAATTTGGGTTGCCGAGCGGCTTGGTGAACTCCTTGAGCCGGATGAGCGGAAAGGGTGGTCTGCTCGGTGTGATCTTTATGGCGTTGACTCTCACTGTGACGTCCTTCACCTGTACCTTCCCCGTTGTCGGCTCACTCTTGGTTTTGGCCTCGCAGGGGAGTCTCTTCTACCCGATCGTGGGAATGGTAACCTTTGCCACGGTCCTGGCGACACCGTTCTTCCTCCTCGCGATGACGCCGAAACTCTTGAAGAGTCTTCCCAAGGGAGGCGACTGGATGAATGCGGTGAAGGTTGTCGGTGGTCTTGTCGAGATCGCTGCTGCCTTCAAGTTCTTGAATAATGCAGAGATCGGGTTCGGGAGTCCGCCCTCCGATGCTTGGACCAATGCGCCGGCAACACTCTCGATTTGGATCGGGATTATGGTGGTTTGCGGTCTCTACCTCCTGGGGCTCTTCCAGACCGACCATGATCACGAGACGCCCAAAGTGGGTGCGGGCCGCATGCTTTCTGGTTCGCTCTTCCTCTGCCTCGCTCTCTTCCTGACCCCAGCACTGTTTGGTCATCCACCGCGAAGTCAGGTCTGGGATCGTTTGATCGTCGGTTTGCTCCCACCGGACATCGATAGTCTCGCTGGAGAGGCACTCCCTGAAGAACCAGCACCAATGCCGGCTTCCGATTCACCGGAAGACATTGTCAAGGCAGCACGATCACGGCACGGGGTCTACTGGGGATACAGCTTCGAAAATGCCTTGGCGAATGCAGAAGCCCAGAACAAGCCGATTCTGATCGACTTCACCGGGGTCTTCTGTACGAACTGCCGACAGATGGAGCAGGGTGTCTTCCCAAAGCCCGAAATCATCAGTCTTCTGAGCCAGTTCGAGACGGTCTCGCTGTACACCGATCGACTCTCGCTTCCTGGTCTTAGCTCCAAGGATCAGTCACGACTGGCCCGCGCGAACCAAGAATTCCAACAGCAGTTGACTGGTGACGTCACGCTCCCGCTCTACGTTGCCGTCCGACCGCTCGGTGATGGTGAGATCGAAGTAATCGACACCATTGGCGGCTTTAACGAAGTTCCGGTCTTCCAAAGGTTCCTCCAAGACGCTCTGAATCAGTTCAATGCGGACTCGGAGTCGATCGCGAGCATCGCTGCTGAGTGATCGGAGCACTTTTTAGGTCTACCTGATGCATCCACCTAACGAGGGGGCTCAGCTCTGTCCGGAGCCCTCTCGATTTCGTTCGTACTTCGTAGACCCTGATCGTGTACGTGTTTGGTCTCGAATTTTAAAAAAGTGTGCAGGGATTCGTTATACCGTGCGTAGACTTGAAGAATAGAGACCGCTGTTGCGACATTGCTCTGAATTCGAAATAGTCGGAACAGAAACCGACGAATTCCATGGAGCAGGAGAACTCGAATGAACCGTAACTTAACCGATCTGACGTTGGTGGTGGATCGGAGCGGTTCGATGCAATCGATCCGCGAAGATGCCGAAGGTGGTGTCAATGCGTTCATCGAACGACAATCGAAGGAGCCGGGAGACGCTCTCTTAACTCTGGTTCACTTTGATACCGAGTATGAGTTTGTTCATCGAGCCGTGCCAATCGATAAAGTACCACCCTATTCGCTCGTTCCTCGAGGTCGGACAGCGCTACTCGACGCCATCGGTCGTGCAATCAATGAGACCGGAGAACGACTCTCAGCGATCCCCGACGCGGATCGTCCCGGTTATGTGGTCTTCGTGATCATGACCGACGGCCATGAGAATGCGAGCGAAGAGTTCCCGAAAGCCCAAGTGAAGACGATGATCGAACATCAGCAAAGTGTCTATCGTTGGGAGTTTGTTTTCCTTGGTGCCAACCAAGATGCCTTTGCGGAAGCCGGGGCCTTAGGGATCCCAGCTGGGCACACTTCGAACTTCTCGCTCTCTCGCGTCGACCCCGCGATCGACGGAGCGGCCTCACTTGTCGCCCGGAAGCGTCGGAAAGCGATGTCTGGCGAAGCGACGGCGACTGAGTTCTTCACGCAGGACGAACGTGACCAAATGAAGTAAGTCGACCTTGCGGGTTAATGCTGGAATGCTGGGAAGCGTCCTGAGAGTTACTTCGATTGTAAGTTCGAGAGTAGATCACTGGTGAAGACTGATTACCACATCACCGATGATTCAATTCGTCTAAGCTGTTCGAGCGAAACCAGTTAGGTTGATGTCTCCGGGCGTTTCCAGCAAGAAAGTACTCAGGTTGGTACGAGGTCTGCTTAGTGTATTGCTGGTGGCAGGAGGCCAGCTATATTGACCGATTCCATTTAGATTTAAAGGAGCCTGCGATGTTGGTCCTGAGCAGGAAGCTCGGTCAACGGTTCCAAGTCGGCCGTGATATCGTTGTCAGCATTGTTCGGATCGAGAAGCATGGGGTCCGGATTGGAATTGATGCCCCCGATGGAACACCGATTCTCCGGGAGGAGCTGATCTTAGGGGCTGAACTTGAGGCCAGCGAAATCTCGGATGCTCTCCAAGAAAAGAACGAGACAATGGCGGTCGCCGCCTGACGCTCCAGCTTGGTTCCCGGTACGATCGAAGGGTCTTGACGAGACGCGGCGGAGATGGGCCACCTCAGGACCTCTCGAAGCCGCACGATCCCTCTTCGAATCTCCGGAGCCCACTGGCAATGCAGATGCGCTTCAATCTCCTCTTGTTCCTCCTCGCGGGCTCGTGTAGCGCTGCCGAGGACGTTGTTTGGGATCGTCACACGATCGATAACTCGAGTCAGGGAGCCGATGGTGTTCGTCTCGGCGACATCGATGGTGATGGTGATCTCGATATCGCGACGCCTTGGGAAGAAGGAGGGGTCGTCCGGATTGCCTTAAATCCCGGCCCCGCAGGCGTGAAGGATCCTTGGCCATCGGTGACTATTGGTAAAGTAGCTTCACCAGAAGACGCGGTCATGGTGGATCTCGACCAGGATGGTTTTCCTGACGTTGTGAGCGCTACCGAGGGGAAGACCCGAACGCTCTTTGTCCACTGGAATCCAGCAGACCCTGACCGGATTCTCGACCCTAAAGCCTGGATCACGGCCCCGATTCCGTGCACGGTTGATCTCCAGGCCTGGATGTGGTCTGCCCCCGTCCAAATTGATGGAAGGCGCGGCATTGATCTCGCCGCCGGGGGCAAGGGGGCAGGGGGCGCGATCGGTTGGTTGGAGTCGCCAGAAGATCCAAGAGATCTTGGTGCTTGGACCTGGCATTCCGTCCGAGAGGCAGGGTGGGTGATGTCGATCATCCCGTTGATCGACCAGGGAGGTCTGGCAACGGGGTTGCTGTGCTCCGACCGGAAGGGACCCAAACGTGGGGTCTTCCTCCTTGAGCCCGTCCGAGACAATGGTGGGGTTGTTGCCTGGCACGAGGTCGAGCTACTCGGGCCTGTTGCCGAGTTCATGTTTCTTGACCTAATTGATATCAATGCCGACGATCGCCCCGAGATCTTTGCTGCTTCGAAGGATCAAGGTCTCTGGCTCTTGGAGCCGATGCCCAACAAAGCGCAACGTTGGCGTTCCAAACCCTTGACCTTCAGCGACGTTCTTCGGATTGATGGTGTCTCCGAACCAGGATCACCCAAAGCGGTTGCGGTCGCGGACCTCGACGCCGATGAGAGTCCCGAACTCGTCCTGACGACCGAAGGCGCGCGGGGGAAAGATGGGGTCGTCTGGCTGGGAGCTGACTATTCCTGGACCTATTGGGTGGTCGGGCCGATCAGCGGTACCCTAGAAGGGTCAAAATATGATCTTGCCCAGTTAATTGACATCGATCAAGACGGTGACTTTGATGTCCTGACGTGCGAGGAGCGAGATGGCCTCGGAGTCATCTGGTATGAAAATAGAATCAAACGTCGACTGAAACCAGGGGGACGTCGGATTGTTCCTATCCGCACGGATGCTCTTGGAACTCCCGGCGCAGCGGAGAATCAACCTTGAAGGTTTTCCGATCGGCGTAAGCCTCGTAATATTCGTGCCAGGTCGAGACTGAAGGCTCACCGAGTTTCCAGCAGAGAAAGACCTCGCGACCGTCCAAGGTGCTGGGGAAGTCGCAGAGTCCGTTGTGCGCACCTCGGAGCTTAATGCCGAGTTTGTCTAGCTCGGCGAGGTAATTCCGAAACACCTGACGTTGTTCTTCGAGTTCAAGGCGCTGTTGTTCCAGCTCCTCAGAATATGAGTCGGCTGGGTCTGATCCTGCTTTGCCTCCGTTGATCCACGGCTCGTTCTTGTGCGCGCGACGTCGTTCCAGGATCGGTGCCAGGCGATCTTCAAAATCGCTGATAACCTGCCACTGGTGCACGATATCGGCGACAATCGCTCGAACGAGGGGCAACGCTCCGTTTGCCTCTTCGAGGGTGAAGAGTCGCCGTCTGGTATCGAGCGTTCGAACAGATCCCATGACGATACGTCTCCGACTCAGGGGTCTACACTGAGGAACTTTGAAACTCGCTTTCTAGCACGCTGAAGAGCACTCTATGCAGGGCATTATAGATCGGAAGCGCAGGCTCGCAAGATTCGATAAACAGGCGCGTGCTCTCGATCAACCACTGAGTAGTCTACAGTCAACAATCTCGACTCCGGGTGCTTCAGAGATCCCACAGGTTGAATCCAGAATCCCTCTCACGTGGGACTCAGTCGTTTAAAGAATACAATAGCGGGGTTGTCAACCAACCAGAGTCAGTTCTCGATCGGATTTGTCGATGCCCCGATCAATGTTCCATCGCCGACTGATTCCCCCAGCAGCTTGACCGGTTTGACTCGCGCGCAGTTCCGTCACCTAGACCTGCCTCGATGCTGCCACCTGTTCGTTGACTTCAGTTGCTGATCGATTGTCGACAGTCAGTTTTATATACAAAAAATATAGTACCCATTATTTTTGTTGAGTAATTATTTGTTTTTCTGCTTGTTCCCTGAAATGAAAGGCACACTCCAATGAAATAATTGATCCCACTCATGTT
>CAZEAN010000180.1:0-9285 GCA_964510225.1 uncultured Isosphaeraceae bacterium | reverse complement strand
CGGCATCCGATATTGGGAATCTGGGTCAGCGTTCGTCGATTGATTGAGCCGTTCGAGGTACAGTTGGCCACCGTCGAACGAGATCGAGTTGATCGGGTGATCCTCTGTGGGTGAACCATGCTCGAAGTAGGGATGCTCTGGGATGAGACCGACATATTGGCGGACAGTGGTTTCGGTATCAGCGATCTCAAACGATTGAATCCCGGGCACTTCGACCTTGATGAATGTCGTTCCAGTCTGATCAATCATCCAGTTGAAACCATCGCGGCGGATCCCTCGCAATTTGTTATCGATGTCCCGCAGTCGTTCGTTTAGTCCCGGCTCAGTATTGGAGGCGGTGTCGCTCGACCACTTATTGAGAATCCATTTCGTGGCACCGTGGATTCCGGAATCGGAATCATTCTCGTAACGGTCGAGCAACCAGTCTCGGACTTCGGCTCGGAGAGGCTGGGTCCAGGACGAATCCGGGACTTCTCCGAGTGATAAGATGAGCGCGCGTCGGATCGAGGTATCTTCGATTTGATAGAGTTGGTCAAACAGTTCCTGGGGTGAGACACCGGCCTTCCCGAGCCAGTGGATGAGGAACGACCTTGCTTCGGGATTTGGGTTGAACCGAAGGAGCGCGTAGCCAAGGTCGCCACGACCTATCAGTACGAGCGCTAACGCTGCCTTCGCACGTCGTCGCTCACTGTGCTCGTCAGTCAGGCTTTTTCGACGGGGGAGTTCAAGAGCAAGGCGATCCACAAGACTCGGATTCACTGACTTTAAGAATGGTGCCAGCACTTTCAGTCGCTTCTCGTGACCCTCAAGCATTAGTTCGTAGATGTAATCAAACGCTTCCTGGTTTGTGGCGGCAAGACCGGCAGCGCCGGCGAGCTTAAGGCGGTCATTGTCAGACTGGTACAACTCCTGGAGACGATCGTTGACAAAAATTGGACTGACATAGGTCGATTTATGATCAAGCTCGTCGACAAGGCCCGGGATTCTGGTGAGATCGGCCGATTCCATCTTGGTAAGAGTCTGGTCGACAGCGAGCCTCTTTAAGATCTCGAAATAGAGGAAGGTGAAGACTAACACGACTATCAAGAGGATGCTTATTGCAATCTGAAATAATTTGTGTCGATGGATCCACGAGATAGCCTGGCGCCAGGGCGGGGCGCTCTGGAGAGGCCGATTCTGGATAAATCGTCGGAGATCTTCGGCAAGAGCAGCGGCACTGGTGTAGCGATCACTCGGTGCCACAGCGAGCGCACGTTTGGTGATCTCTCGCAACGCCTTCGGAGTATTGTTGGGCTCCACACCATCGAAGAGAGTTTGGGGATCGCCGTGGTGAGGTGGGTACCCATACAGGAGAGCGTAGAGTATGGCACCGAGTCCGTAGACGTCGGTTTTAGGACCGATTTCGTCAGCGCGTCCCCCAGTTTGTTCCGGAGCCATATAACCAGATGTACCATGACGAGCTTCGCCGATCGGGTCGTTCATGCCATGGCGTGCCAGGCCGAAGTCGCTGATCCGAGGGATGTACGGAAACTCGTTTCCAGTCGTCTCGGTCCAGTCGAGCAGCACATTCGCCGGTTTGAGGTCACGGTGTAACACACCACCTTGATGGGCATGCTGTGCGCCTTCGCCGAGATCCGCTACAATCGAAGCGATCAATTTAGGGTCGATCGGATACTTCTGGCCGCGATGCCATTCTTCGAGAGTTCCGCCTTCACAATACTCCGAGACGATTGCCAGAGACCCGGATTCGGTAACGACGTCCAGCACCGTGACGAGATGAGGATGCGCCTTTAAGGAACAGGCGGTTTGAGCCTCGTGGAGGATCTCTTGGACAAGTCCTACGCCCCGCCAATTCTGGTGAGGCAGCTTGATTGCCACTTGTCGCTTCGTTAGGGGATCTCTCCCAAGATAAACGCTGCCGAATCCACCCTCACCGAGCTTTCCTTCGATCAGGTAACGTCCGATGTTTCCGAACCACGGGTTTACAGCTTCATACTGGCTCACAGCTTGTTCTGGTGATCCTGAGAATCCACTAATGTCCCAGGGTGTTTCATCGAGGTTTTCATCACCGCTGAGGGTTGTTTGTTCGGAAGCTTCAATGGCTTGCGTCGAACACTGCTCATCCTGGTCATGACCAAAGGAGTTACTATTCATTCGGCTTGCCTCTAAGCTTGAAGATAAAAGAATAGTAGGTTGTAATAAGGTGTGTTGATTTTGTTGGATCGATGCGATTCATTAAAAGTTAAATTAGTCTGTCATGATCGACGCGTCGAAGCAATCTCTCTGAACACATGGAGACTGACAGATCTCCGCTGATGTTGAAATTGACCAATTAAGGAACCGGGTCCTATGATTTGGATAGCGTTGCTCTTCCTTGGTAAGAACGATCGAAATGAACTGACCAATCGCAAATTCAGAGGATCTTACTCAGACTCATCGAACGATGGTTATGAGTTGTACGGCTAACATGCTCGCATGAACACGAATCCGCACGCGCGGCTCGTTTCTCTGATGGTCACGTCGCGGCCGTTGAGTTCCTCGGACTGGCGATTCGTGCTCCTCCAATGATTTAAGTGGCTTGGGCTCAGATAATATCAAAGGGACGAGATCAATGGCTTCTGTTACCAATCTGAATCAGTCCGAGCCGCGGATCATTACCGAAACGCTTCCTGGTCCCAAGGCTGCGTCTTGGATCGAGCGTGATGAGAAAGTCACTTCTCCTTCGTACACGCGGATGTATCCGCTGGTAGTCCGACGCGCACTCGGTGCCATGATGGAAGACCTCGACGGTAATCGTTTTCTCGATTTTACCGCCGGTATTGCTGTGACAAATGCAGGACACTGTCATCCCAAAGTCGTCCGTGCAATCAAACGTCAAAGCAGTCGGTTAATCCATATGTCTGGTACCGATTTCTATTATAAACCTCAGATCCGGTTGGCGGAGCGACTTGCGGAAGTCGCACCTGGTTCCACGAAGAAGCGGGTGTTTTTTTCCAACAGTGGTGCCGAGGCGATTGAGGCCGCATTAAAACTAGCGCGTTACCACACAGGTCGTCCTCGGGTGATCGCGTTCCGTGGCGCATTCCACGGGCGAACTTATGGGGCGATGAGTTTAACGGCGTCCAAGTCGATCCAGCGTGAGGGTTTTGCCCCACTCGTTCCTGAGGTTCAACACGCCTACTACGGGAACCTCGATAGTGTCCGAGAGCTACTCAAAACAACTTGTCCCGCCAAAGAAACTGCGGCGATCTTTGTAGAGCCAATTCAAGGTGAAGGGGGCTATATTGTCCCCCCCGACGGCTTCTTGTCCAGTCTCCGGGAACTATGCGATGCACACGGTATCCTTCTCGTGATCGATGAGATTCAGGCGGGGATCGGCCGAACCGGTAAGCTCTTTGCCTCGGATCACTGGGGAGTGGTTGGCGATATCATCTGTCTCGCCAAGGGACTGGCGAATGGTCTCCCCCTTGGCGCGATTATTGCCTCAGAGGAGACGATGAACTGGCCACCGGGATCACATGCGAGTACGTTTGGTGGTAATCCGATCGCTTGTGCCTCGGGGATCGCGACACTCGACCTCGTGGAATCGAAGTATCAGTTTAATGCCGCAGAGCGTGGTACCGAGTTGCAAGCGGGGCTAAGAGAGCTTGCGAAACGACACCCCTGTATCGTTGATATCCGTGGTAAAGGGTTAATGATTGGGATGGAGATTGGTTCCCATTCGGGCCCACAACCTGAAGTCCGCGATCGGATTATCTTGGAATCGTTCCAACGAGGTCTTCTCCTGCTCCCTTGTGGTCCGAGCACGATCCGATTCTGTCCACCACTCTGCCTCACGGCCCGACAAGTTGAGATCGGGCTGAGACTCGTTGGTGAGGCAATGGACGCACTTTGCGGCAGTTGCCCCGCGTCTCCACAACAGGTTCAATACGAATAACGAACTACCATGATCAAGAGCACAAACGCTCCCGCGTCAACGACGTATGATTGGCAACGGTGGCCTGAGACCGAGGAGTTTCTCAAGGACAAAGTGTCGGCAGCGCTTGCGGGCAATCCATTTGTTGCCGCTCTCGCGACCCAAATGCAAGAAGAGACAAGTACACGGATCGATGACTGGATCGACCATCTCGTCTTGAACGATCGTCCAGAATTACGATCGATCCTCCAGCGACTCGGCTATGAGAGAGCAGAAGAGTCCTACGACATCAATGTTCCCTCCCTCCGACATCCTGGAGCACAATTCCCAACCTTAGTTATCAAGGCAGGTGGGACCAGAGATTCTGACGTTCTTGAGATTTGCTTAATCGTCGAGTCGATCGCTGCTTTTAGTGAAGCTCAGAACCTCGGGCTTGTGCCGATTGGATATCCGGTCGGCCCCTTCCGAATTGCACGGGTCGACGCCGAGTCCGTAGAGACGACCCTCGCTGTTGTCGAACGCCGCGGTTATCGAGGATTTGAGCCCTTTCCGAGTTCCTGGACACGAGCCGGACGACTGGCGCCGCACGCTGCTCGTGACGCGATGGCTGCCCGTGATCTCTGGCAAGCCAGACGACGGAGCTTCGAAGATGATGGAGAGGGGATTACTGCAACCGAAGAATTGGTCGAACGTGTGATCGAAAAAGCGGGGTCGACTGACCTTGCCTGCCATCTGATTTTCGAAGTTGAACGTGAGTATTGGGAGCACCGTAACAAAGCGGCACGTGTGCAGAAAGCCCGACAGGATCGACTTGGACTTGGCTGGGCGAATCATGACCACCACACTTTTCGCTGCTCAAGGCGTTATTTCCACCGGATTATCGCAATCTTCGAGCGCCTCGGGTTTATGCTCCGGGAGTCGTTCCATGCGGGGGCTGAGGCGGGCTGGGGCGCTCAGGTATTGGAACACCCGACGACAGGGATTGTCATCTTCGCCGACCTCGATCTCTCTCCCGAAGAAGCAGAAACCGACTTCGCGCACAATCCGTTACCGGAGTTAGCGAAGCCCAACACGGTGGGCCTTTGGGTCGCGCTCCATGGTGAATCGATCCTACAGGCCGGCATGCACCACCTCGAAGCACAGTTTGAATTCGACGCCCTCCGGCGCGATCTTGAAGCGGAGGCTGGTGTCGTGACCATGAAGCCATTTAGTGATTTCCCGTTTCTCCGCCAGGCGTTTACTCAGGGAGAGCGCTGGCGTGTTGACCCTCGGAGGGCTGACCAGCTCCTCGAGCAGGGTTGGATCGATACCGATCAGCACGCGAAGTTTCTCAAGGAAGGGGCAATCGGTAGTCACTTGGAAAACCTGCAGCGTCGCGAAGGGTTCAAGGGGTTCAACCAGAAAGCCGTCAGCGCGATCATTGCCGAGACCGACCCTCGGCTACACTGATCGGCAGACTCATGACTCTCTCGAAGGACCGGAAGTAATGTCTCGGATTTCAGGACCCCGGTTTCGGTACAGCTCTGGTCGAATTGCAGGGGCCATCTGATCAGCCTGAGGAAGGAGTTTCTTGCCAAGGAAGGCAACGATTCGCTCGACCCAAGGCTCAGGATTTTTGATCAAGTCGACATAGTCGACAACCAATGTTTCGAAAGCTGATGCCTGGCCAAGACGCTCGAGAATCTTCGCACGGTGCTCACTGAGCGTCTTCAACATCCGTTCAGGATCAGGTTGCTTGGATGAACTAACGCCTTTCCGTTCGATCATCCGACGCTGAGAGGCCATGACTTCAACTACTGGGCGATCCATGAAGATGACTTTGTAGCGATGATAGTTTGGTAGCGTCCGCAAAATGAGAGTGACTGCCTTGATTGCTTTCCCTTCAGCGTCACGGAGCAGTTCAGGTCGTTCTCGGAGTTGCTTAATGCCTTCCCATTCGAAGTATCCTTGGGGATTGTCCTCATCAGCGGTCCGGATCGAGTCGGTCATTGGTGGCAGGCCACCGGCCTGGAGCATCTGCATCATCATCGATGTCCCCGAGCGGGGGAGGCCGGAGACGACCACGAACTCAGCACGCCCCTTCTCCCGATCGGCACGACGGGATTCTCGGATTGCCTTGGCTTGTTCGATAGCTTCTTGACGTTTCGCTTGGATCGCTTCCTGAGACTCCGGTTCGTCCTCGGTTGGTCGAGGCCGTTCTGCGAGAATTCGCGCTCGTTGCGCAGATCGTCGCTGTGCCTCTGCCTTCAGAGCCTCCCGTCGAGGGGCAAGTTCCAGGACCCGAGCCGACCACGCGTCAAGTAATGCTTGATGGGCACTCGCTTTCTCATACTCGCCCTGGCGCTTGTAGAGTCGAGTTAACCAACGGTGTGCGGCTTGAACTGGAGTCCGGAGCGAAAGTGCCGTCTCAAAGGCTTGGATGGCGCGTTCGTATCGCCCGAGACGAGCGAGAGCGACTCCGAGAGTGTAGTGTGCTCCAGCGAGGTGGTGATGAATGCCGACGGCGTCGAGCGCGAATCTGGCCGCCTCTTCAAAGCGGCGTTGTCGGAGGGCACAGGTAGCTAGCGCCTGGTAAGACGGAGCATGGTGTGGGTCGATTTGGAGTGACCGCTGGAAGGCTCGCTCGGCATCCTCCCAGCGGCGTAACCGCATATGCGTCCGCCCGACCCGATAAGGCAAGTACGGTCGACGACTCCGAGCACCCTCTGCTTTGGAAAGGTGGTGAAGTGCGTCTTGGTACCGCCTCCGTTCGTATGCGATCAAGCCGAGGATCCAGTGGGCCTGTCCCGTCGCACGCGAATCTCTGATGCTGGATCTCGCGGTCTCCTCGGCCTCGTCGAGGAGTCCAAGCCTCCACTGACACTGGGCCAGCGCTTGTGCATAATCCTGTCGCTCAGGGAGTTCATCGCAGATCTCCTCCAGGACCTCCACTGCCTCCTCAAACCGACCACTTGACATGTACACCCGAGCGAGGTTCCACTGCTGTTCGCGGAGTGTGGTTTTGACTGCCTTTTCTTGATCCCCCTCAGGCTTATCGATGTAGCCGAGGGCAACAAACTGTTCTAAAAGTGCCCGCGAATCGTCCGGACTCATCCCCTGATTTTCAAGGTGCATACCATCGGGCTGTGGACCGTCAACTTCTTCCCAAGTCGGTACAGTTACAATGGTACCGGGAGACTCGAAGCACTCAACAAGGACACGACCCTCCATATCCTGTCCAATCGGTAGGTTAAAGAGATGGAGGAGAGTAGGAGTGATGTCAAGTAGACTAGCACCGTAGATCCGTTCATCTTGTCGAATACCTGGGCCTTTTAGAGCAAAGATCCCAAGATCACGGTGTTGATCGGCAGGGCCAGCAGGCACCTTGGAGATCCCGCGCGGACGAAGATCATCACTGTGGAAGCCGTGATCGGAGACCAACATAACGGTGGCATCCTTTCCTGCTATGTGCAGTAAGGTTCCGAGCATCATATCGTGGAAGCGGTAGGCACTATTGACCACATCTTTGTATAGCTCGAATTGCTCTTCCTTCACGAATTCTAAACGAGGAGGGTGAAAGTTCATAAAACCGTGACTGAAGTGATCGATCGAGGCAAAGTAGATTCCCATGAAGTCCCAAGGATGTTTTGCCATGACTTGAGTTGCGATCGTATGTGTCGTAACACACTCGGAGATCAGTTTGGCAAGACTTGTCAGACGTCGGTCATTTTCCTGATCAACGTCTGCAGCGCGGGGCACAAAGGGAAGGATTAGTTCGTCGGTCACCTCTTCAGGACGAAAACGGATTCTCGCGAGTTCATCGGTGAGTTCAGCAGGATGAACGGTCCCTGGTGTCATCGGCCAAGGTTGGGTTGGTTTCGGTGTGGGGCGTGCGATCGCGTCGGAGACACAGACTCCATTGATCGCCTCTGCCGGATGGCCTCCAAACCAGTTGATCACGTTGGTTCTGAGGCCGTTTTGCGAGAGTATGTTCCAGATCGCCTTACAACGACGCGAGGTGCTTGTAACCGGTCGAACGCCACCTGTTCGGGGGTCAACTTCCGTAAAGCCGAGGATCCCATGCTTGTCGGCACGCTTTCCAGTTCCGATCGAATTCCACAACATCGGCGAGAGTACGGGCTGCAACGTCATCAGGTCGCCCATGACCCCTTCTTCCAAGAATCGGGCCAGGTGAGGCATCTCGCCGCGCTCGATCAGGGGGTCGATCACCTTCCAATCGGCAGCATCCCAACCAATGAGTAAAACTCGACGTGTTGAGGTTTGTATGGCTGGATTCATGATCATAAACCAATTTTGATGATGGTTGTGTTAAGGCCAATGATGCATCCAATATACCTAAAGCACGGAGACTCCGCTAAGAGCCTGAAATCCTGATGCTATGGAGTGAGTTGGGACCCCCAATCAACATCGATCTGGGCTCGATGCTGATTACCCCCCGCTTGTTTTAGATTGAGCAAGCTGGATGAAAGTCCATCGCTTTAAAACACTGCGGACCTCTTACCGAAATCGGGGTTCGCCTTGGACTTCATTCGTTGTAGATTCTTGCGCTGCGAAGGTATCTGATATCACTTCTTTTGTGTCAGATGGAACAATTCGGAGGCCAAGAGTCGATGATTTGGCAGCGCCTTCAAGAATTTTGGTCAGTCTGCGTGTGGTCACCGTCTCACAATCGAGAGAGTGGTTTACACGAATTCCGGGTTCAATCCTTGCTCACGTTCTTTGTGATCCTTGGTGTTGCGCTGCGCTTTGGTCGGATGTTGATGGACTTTCCGCTTTGGTGGGACGAAGCCTTTGTGGCAGTCAACTTTTTGAATCGCGGGTACAGTGATCTCGTCAAGCCTCTGGACTATGGACAAGTTTGCCCACTCTTGTTCCTCTGGATCGAGCTGAGCCTGGTCAGGCTGTTTGGTTTTGACGAGTGGACACTGAGACTGTTTCCGTTCCTCTGTAGCGTTGCAAGTGTCTTCCTCTTCCGACATGCAGCGAGCCTTGTATTGAAGGGTAATGCGTTAGTCACTGCTGTCGCAATCTTCGCTGTCTCTTTCCACCCCATCCGCCATGCAGCCGATGTCAAGCCTTATGCCTCTGATCTCCTCGCCGCGCTCACTTTGATCACAATCGCACTTCACTGGTGGAGAATCCCGAAGCAAGCTTCCTGGCTCTGGTTTCTTGCCTTAGTAGTACCAGTAGCGATTGTTGCGTCTCACCCAGCGGTGTTCGTTGCCGGTGGACTGCTCCTCGCGCTGGTGCCGATGGTTTGGAGGCACGGTAGTCAAGGATCCATAGTTGCATTGTTCGCTACGTTCGTTATGACAATCAGTTCCTTCGGCCTTCTCTTCCTGTTATTCACTGAGACTCAATCAGCGGCG
>CAZEAN010000179.1:0-9434 GCA_964510225.1 uncultured Isosphaeraceae bacterium | reverse complement strand
ATATATATATATGGGGAATGAAGAACATCAATGCACCAATAGCTTGGGGGGGCGTGACCGACTCACCGGTGATCGTCGCCGTGATCGATTCGGGGATACAAGCAAATCATCGTGATTTGCGTGAAAATATCTGGATCAACGAGGCAGAACTCAACGGAACGACCGGGATTGATGACGACGGCAATGGGTACGTCGATGATATTCAAGGGTGGGATTTTTTCCATAACGACAACACCGTGTTTGATGATCCAGACGACGATAGCCACGGCACTCACGTTGCCGGGACAATCGGCGCTGTAGGTAACAACGGTCTCGATGTTGTCGGCGTTTGCTGGAACGTCCAAATCATGCCCGTCAAGTTCCTGGGGCCCCGTGGAGGTTCTACAGCGGACGCAATCGACTCAATCTACTACGCGATCGACAACGGCGCCCGGATCTTGAACAACAGTTGGGGAGGTGGGAGTTACAGTCCTCCCCTCGAAAGTGCGATTCAAGAAGCAAACGACACTGGGGCACTTTTTGTCGCCGCGGCTGGGAATGGCGGCTTTGATGGAAGAGGTGACGATAATGATTTAGATCCATACTACCCTTCGTCCTACGAAGTACCGAATGTCATTTCGGTGGCTGCGGTCGAAGAGCCCGATAGTCCTGGTCAAGAAAAACGCACCGTGTTCAGCAATTATGGGGCGACGTCTGTTGATTTGGCGGCTCCCGGTCAGAACATCCTGAGCACCGTCCCGAACGATGAGCTGGCTGCCTACAATGGCACATCGATGGCGACGCCGCATGTCTCTGGAGCGCTCGCATTAATGTGGGGATCGTCTGACTATGAAGGGTACAGTCATCTTGAATTAAGAGATAAGCTCCTTGAAGAAGCCCGACCCGCAAGTGACCTTAGTGGAGTCTGTGTCACTGGTGGTACGCTCGATATTGAGTTCCTCTGCGAAGGTTGTGATGGGGGCGACGAGCCGAACAACAGTGTGATCATTGTCTCCGAGACCTTCGGACCCGGTAGTGTGGTGCTCACAACAAGTGATCCACTAATTGCGGCAATCGAGATCGACCTCCCTGGAGAAGCCGAAGTGATGGTAAGCGGTAACACGAGCCTGAAGAGCGACATGGACGACGTACTCTTGGACATCGGACTGTTCGCAGCATCAGAACCTGGGGCTTGGGACGACGCCCTTCGCTACCAGAGCATTCCTCAGGCCGATCTCTGGCAGAGCTTCACTATTACGCACGGAACTAGACTTCCGGCCGGTCGGCACCGGATCGAGTGGAACGCGTTTCTAACGGGAGGCGAAGTACAGCTCGATGGTGGCGTTCTTTCGGTGATTGCCACCGTTCAAGAGCCTTCCAGCTCCACCACGGGCAGTCTTCTCCAAAACGCGAGAATGCGGAATCGTAGTGGATCGACTCGGGACATGGCCGCCCGTGAGGCAGCACTCCGCGAACGGAGTCAAGGGGCACGTCAACTCCGTAGTCCAAGAACGCAACCGAACCGGATCAATGATAACCGCGGCGAACTCGAACGGATGCCGACCATCCAACGACGCTCTCGACTCGACTGAGTCCGTCTGAAGATTGTTTGATGTGCTGTTTTTTGGAGTCGAGCCATCGTGGCAGGATCCTCGTGATCCGCCACGATGGCTCTGTTTGCAGTTGCGTTGCCCTCAATGCAACAGAGGTAGTCAGCATCCGGAACAATACCAATGAAACCGGTTGCTGGATCGGAGACCGTCGCGGGGATCTGTACAGTTGCTTGACGTCGGGGTTGGATCTCAGGGGTGGACATCCCGGTGAGTAATTGCCTCAAGTCGATCGAGGAGAGGTGAAGGGGAGGCTCCGGAGAGTTCCTGTAGCTCACGGATCAGGTGCGATTGATCCGAAAAACCGAGCTTGGCGGCGAGTTCAGCCCAAGAGGCGGGGTTCGGCTCGATCAAGTCGGCAAGAAGATCACGGACCCGTCGGATCCGAGCAAACTGCTTCATGGTCAGGCCAACAGAGTTCTTGAACCGGCGCTGCAATTGTCGGAGGCTCAACCCATGGCGCTCCTCAAGCGATCGATCCAACACCTGATTCGGGTTCTGGACAATCTCCGTCACGAGATCTTGGACGACTAGATCTGGTGGAGTTCCTTGATCAAGAAGCAGAGTCTTGAGGATCGATTGAATGGTCGCCAGCGAAGGGATCCTGCATTCGCTTGATTCGGGTGTTGCTCGAGCAAAGACAGCGTCAAGTGCTGGAGCATGTTCGGCAGCATTTCTTACCGAATTGAGCACTGAGCGGGCTCCAATCCCCAAGACAGCCTGGCACGCTCCTGGTTGAATCCGAACCCCTCGGTAGAAATCGCCAGCCTCGACCGGAGTGACAAAAACTCCGAACCGAGGTCCCAAGATTCGGAAGAACAAATCGGGAACTCGATCACTGATGGCCCAGACGATGTTGGCACAACCGTCAGGGACGACTACATGCTCAAAGGAATGATCAGTCCCGAATTCCCAATAGGCCAGAATCCAAGGTCGGAGCAAGGGATCGACAGGAAATTCTTGATAGATCAAGGTCCGGTTCGACCCGACCGTCGCGGAAGGTCCAGCGTTTCTCGGTCTTGGCTTCATTCACTATTCAAGCGGTTTTCGAACCAGTAGAGTCCAGACTTACCGGGGCAGAGAAGGTCGAGATCGCCATCGTCATCAAGGTCGAGGGCGGTCAACTGAAGCCCGGTACCTGCAGTCCCTTCAGGGAAATCCTTCTGAGCATCACGCTCGGCGCGTCGTTCGACGGGTGGAGGATTGACGGCCGGCTCACCTCGGTAGATCAAGCTCCGTTCCCATTTCTCGGTCGATCGATTAAACCGATAGGCCGCAATGATCGGCGCCTCAGTATCCCCCGGTTCCACTTCATGGGCATAGACCCGAGTACCGGTCACCAACTCGTCATCTTGACCGTTCCCATCGAGATCTGCCCAGAGTAACGTATGGGCCTGGTGAAGCTCATCGTCGATCACCATCCGATCACTGAACGTCCGCTTGCCATCGATCGATTGCTGACGACTCCAGTAAAGGCCGTAGTCGTGTCCCATCCCCCACACAATGTCGGTGAGACCATCACCATCAATGTCTCGACCCAGAATCTGGATCCCTGCCGCACCGAGATTCCATTGCGGGTGCCAGGTCCAGGACTCGCTACTGGGATCTTCGGGAGCCTCAAACCACCCCTTTGGAGTTAGTACGTCGGTCCGACCGTCCCCGTTGATGTCACCTGAGCCAACACCGTGTCCGGCTTCTGTCGTCCCGAGTTGATACTTCTTCCAGGACGGCTCAGCACCAGACTTTTCCAACTCGTAGAAGACAGGGACATTGACCGTATTCGGCAAGACCTCTGGAACACCATCACCAGTCAGGTCAACCATCCAGGCCGCCTCACTCGGGCCCGGCTGATCGATTTCAGTGTAGACCCAGCGTTCACCCGCTTGGCCTGGATTCTTCACCCAACCAACGTCGCGACCGAAGTAAGAGACAGTCACATAGTCCATCAACCCATCATCGTTAATATCGAGAGGCAAGGTTGCAAAGCAGTTGTAATAGGTCCCTTGCTTCTGGATCTCTCGAACCGGATAGGACGTCGTGAACTCCGGGCCTTGGTACCAGCGATTACCCGAGAGTACGTCAATCACTCCATCGTTGTTGATGTCAAAGGCACTCCCGGCTTCGAACGGGCTCTGGGGGTTAATCGCGTGCTTTTCCCACCCGGCCGTCACTTCCTCGGCGTAAGTTGGCGGACTTGTGTAAGCAAGAGCAATCGTGGCCAGAATAGCCACTTGGAAACTGAATCGGCTGATCGTCATGGTAGAACCTCCTCTGGAATCGATCTCTATGTTGATCCTAGCGGACCCACGACCACAACGCACCCGCCTCGATCAGATTCTCTGAGAATGTTGAGATCAGTCATTCTCAACGTCATCTTCTTCCTCGTCGTCGTGAAGCTCCCAATCGAGTTCAACGGCGATCTGTTCGACCAGTTCGACTGCCTCTTTCCGATCAGGAACCTCCATGTGTAAGGCAACCAAGCGCTCCGATTCGATGACGGCGAACGCTTTGAGCCCAAGCTGATCGACGAAGAGCCAGGTCGCGTCCGGTTCGACCTCAACTGTCCCGTCGTAACCACGCGACTCAAAAGCACCTCGCCAGTCCTCAAGGGTCCTCGGGGGGGCGTCCCATTGGGGGATCGCGAGCCATTCGATCACGTCCAAGAAGGTCACTCCCAAAAGTAAACGCTCATTTGCTCAAGAATGCATCACTAACAACGATGCTTTTGATCAAGCCCCGCAAGGTCGGATCAGTGGTTGCGAGTTTCGTCGAGAGCGCGGATTGTAGTGGTTGGTCGGAAGGACTCAGTCCTCGACCGAGCGCATAGGTCAGTAGCTTCTCAACCAGCGCACCGAAAAAGCGATTGTCATCAGCGCGGAGGATCGCCTGAAACTCCGGAAGATTCTGGAAGCGACTGCCATCGGGCAAAAGACCGCTTGCGTCAACGGGAGGATCCTCGTCACCAACGCGGCCGTTATAGCCGAAGCCGTACTGTTCACGCCAACGGCCATGAGCATCGAAATTCTCGAGGGCAAAGCCGATTGGGTCAATCTTCCGATGACAGGAGGCGCACTCGGGAATCCTCCGGTGAGCTTCGAGCCGATCACGGACTGTCGCTTTGTTGATCCCGGGGACTTTGGGAGCAAGATCACCGGCGTCGGGTGGCGGAGGAGGGGGGGGATCGCCAAGGAGATTCTCCAAAACCCAGACCCCTCGGACGACTGGAGAGGTTCTCGTGCCGTTCGAGGTTAAGGTCAACACACTAGCTTGGGTCAGGATCCCTCCTCGGTGGAGATCGTCCGGCACATCGACCCGTCGGAAGTAATCGCCGTGGACACCTGGGATGCCGTAGAATCGTGCAAGTCGCTGGTTAATCACCACAAAGTCGGAATCGAGGAAGTTTCGGACGTCGAGGTTATGGTGCAGGATCTCCGCAAAGAAGGCTTCACTCTCGCGCCTCATCGAGCGTTCGAGATGGACGTCATAGCGTGGATAGAGGTTCTCAACCGGCGGGTTCGCCCCGAGTTCCCGGAGCCCAAGCCACTGCCCGGCGAAGTTCCTGACAAAGGCGTCCGACTTCGGATCCTGAAGCATCCGGTCGACTTGAGCACGGAGGACGTCAGGATCCCGGAGTTCATGATTCTGGGCAAGTTGAAAAAGAGTGCGGTCAGGCATACTCGACCAAAGGAAGTACGAGAGTCGTGAGGCGATCTCGAAGTCAGTCAACGCCCTTGGTTCTTCCGACACGGAAGGTTCGATCAGGTAGAGGAAATCGGGAGTGACCAGAATCGCAGTCAGCGGAGTCTTGATCGCTTCTTCGAACGAATTCTTCGACGGACGGACTTGATGGAAGAGGTCAAGCAAGGCGTCGACCTCACGACGGTCCACAGGACGTCGATAGGCCCTGGTCATCAGGCGTTCAATGACTTCACGAGCATAGAGATCTTCATTTGATCGGTTTGGCGACTCGAAGAGAATTTTGGTCTGGCTTACGGGTGGCCATTGATCGGTGTGGACCCCTTCGAGTTCGACCCAATCGATCAGGAGTTCCGGCCTGGGAAACTCCGCCTCGCCTTGGAACCAGAAGTTCTCAAGGACTCGGGGCACTTGGTAGTTATTCGTAACTTCCACGCCAGTCGTTCCCCTAGGATCGGGCGTGAATTCGTAGCGAAACTCGAAGATCTGAGGATCCTCTGGGGTGGCGTCCACCGAGACTTCACCGATCACGGTACCGTCTTGTGTTGCGACTTTCAGGCGGGGAGCCCCGTAGTCGTACATCGAGTCATCTTCGAAATGATCGCGGAGTTCCGGCCACTCATCCCTGAGCCAACTATCTCGAGCGTTCTGACGCTCAGTGGCGTTGAGTCCGTTCCATTCGTTGCGCTCGAGCAATTTCAGGAGGAGTTGCTTCGATCCTTCCACCACCTCACGACGATTTGGAACAACGGCAGCAGCTCGGACCCGAATGACGTAAGTTCCAGCTTCGGGGATCTTGAACCAGCGGAAGCCAGCCGCTTCCTCCTCACGACTCCCTTTCTGGACCACGAAGCCGTCACGGACCTCGACTCCACCCCCTTTGATCAAGTAGCGATGTCGGGTGGTCACGTGGTCCTGGACCCAGCGCTCGTCTTCCCCGGCGCGATCCCTCCGATCGAGTTTGACGGACCGGTGTGCCTGCTCAACTTCCATGTGCCACGTGTGAGAGACGGGACGAGGGCCGGTCACGATGGCACGGTCGAGGATCGTCCGGGAGGCGTCGAGATACTGTTCAAGCAAGAGGGGAGAAACCTGCAACGCCGAGCCGATGTTATCGAAGCCGAACGCGGGAGGATCTTCAGGGAACTCATTGGCGGGCTGGAAATCGACGCCGAGAAGATCGCGGATCGTGTTGTTGTACTCAGCACGATTGAGACGACGCAGTACAACTTGGCCACCCGAACCCCGGCTCGATTCCTCAGCAGCTCCGAGTTCATCCGTGATCCAATCGATCACCGTCAGAACGGTCTCTGAGTCAGCCCTCGGCTTCCCCTCCGGGGGCATCTCACCGAGGTTGAGACGATCAAGGACTTCAGACCAGACCGAGGCCGTTTCAATCTCGGTCATCGAAGCCGTAATCGTATCCAACCTGAGCGCCGCACTCTGTTTGTCCGGTCCGTGACAAGAAACACAGTAGCGATCGAGCATCGGTCGGACAACGCGTTCGTAGGTCTCAGAGCCTTGAGGCGATTGAGCGTCGACTGACTGAACGGTTGCTAACCAGTAGAATCCAATCAGCGTCCATCGTGAGAATCGAAGCCAACTCATCTTTCAACACCCCTCAAATGATCAGCTCAATCCGGTTAATGTGCCAGTGCTGTCAGCAAAGGAGTCGAACTCCAGCCCCATCGCCTGCAAGAAAGTAACAAAGAGATTCGCTAGGGGAGTGGAGTCTTCGTCGAAGGCAAGGTGTTGGCCTTGGGTTAGCCCCAGGCCCCGACCTCCAGCAGTAATCAGAGGTAGGTTCTTCGGAGAGTGGCCCCCGCCCGCGCCGCTATTCATCCCGCTCCCGTACATGATCAGTGTTTGATCGAGGAGGGAAGCCTCGGGGCCTTCGGTGCCTTTCAGTCGGTCGAGGAAGCCAGCGACGCGTTCCAGCAAGAAGCGGTCGATCTTGAATAAGCCATCGAGCATCTCACGATCACCACCGTGGTGGGAGAGTTCGTGATGGTTGGCATTGAGGCCGAGTTCAGAGTAGTCACCACCACCAGCTTCACGTCCCATTTCAAAGGTACAGACCCGGGTGATGTCGGCCTCGAATGCTAGGGCGATCAGATCGAGCATAGTGTCGAAATAGCTGGCGCGATCACCCCGCGTTCCCGGTTCGGAATTCAGGTTGAGCCCCTCTTGATCGGGATCAACCTGGGGCTTCGGAACATCGACCCAGCCCTCAAGTCGAGCAACCCGGCGTTCAACCTCGCGGACGGAGGTCAGATACTCGTCGAGCTTCCGCTGATCACGAGTTCCAAGCTTTCGATTCAGATCCTTGGCTTGATTTGTAACCAGGTCGAGGATGCTCCGATCTTCCTGGAATCGTTGGGTTCTGGACTTCTTGGTCGCGCCGGAGTCCTCCACGAAAAGACGTTCGAAGACGGCCCGAGGGTTATCTTCGGCCGGGATCGGGACGGCATTCCGGCTGAACGCGAGCGTATGAGAATGCCCGGGCGATCCCGTCCCGCCTTGGCTAGAGAGTTCCAGCGAGGGGATCCGCGTTTCCAAGCCAACCACTTCTGCGGCCACTTGATCGACTGAGATGCTGTTCCGATAGTCGTAGCCCGGAGTGCCGGCCAAATCGGCCCCGGTCAGCCAGGTATCAGCGCCGGAGTGACCTCCCTTGGAGTTCGGATGGCCCAAACCCGAAAGCACGCTGAAGTCGGACTTGCGTCGCAAGAGGACCTCCAGCGTTTCCGAACGGTTCGCGCCACGCCCCGAGCGACCCGGGACCCATTTGCCGATATTCACCCCGTTCGGGACATAAAGGAAAACCATTCTCGGCTTTGGGCTTGCATTCGCAACCGTCCGCGCTGAGGCCAAGGCCGGCAACATCGCATCAAGCCAAGGCAACGCCAGGCTCACCCCGACCCCTTTCAAGACCAATCGCCGCGAGAGTTGTCGATTCCGAACGGGATTCATGGCCTGGTGTTCCTTTGAAGATCAGACGATCGCTCGTGCTCACCCAAGACAGCTTGGATCAATCTACGACGATTGTCCCATGAACTGGACGAAGAATCGGGTCCAATTATTGTCTCAACCCAGTTTTTTCACGGGAACCCAGTTTTGGAGGTGGGTCCGTGCAGCGAGACCCACCCTCAAGTAAACCCGTCGACAACAGGAAACACCGGACGGTGGGTCAGGGCGTCGCGCAACCCTCATCTGGCATCAACCTACTAAAACCAGCGGCTGATCAAGGTTGCGGCTCGTCATCGGAGAGGACGGCCTGGGCGCGGTTGCGGAGGGTGTCGACGTCGGCCCAAAGGGCTCGACAGATGTTGGCCTCGTCGTCGGTCAATGCGTTAAGTGCCTCTTCTTCGCGGATCGAGGCCAGGTCTCGGTCCGACTTCCAATGCTCCATTTTGCGGATCACTTCCTTTGCCATCTCCTCAGAGCCTTCATCCAGTCGCTGAGACCACGCGTCGAACTCTTCCTGAAGCCACGCAATACCCTGGTCCCGCCACTGTTGCCGTTCATCGTCCTCGATGTCGGCTCCATCTCCGATTCCGTCACTCGCCAGCAAGGCAGAGCAGGCGGCGTTGTATCGGTAGCCTTTCTGCCACTCGTCGGCCAACGCTGGTTCTTGTTTAAACGCCGATTCTGCAAACTTCGCCGCCTGGACATGGAGGGCCTTCGTATAGGCAACAAGAGCGAAGGCGAGCAATTCAACAGCGTCAGTAGGCTCAAGCTCTCCCGCGAGGACCGCATCAAGTCTCTTTTCTTGTTCCATGAGGCTGCGGCACTGCTCAATCCACTGCGCTGACGGATACCGCCAACTCCCCCTGGCGAGTCCGAGTTCGTGCCCCTTCTCCAACAACCTCAATGCCTCTGCATAATTCCCTCGCTGGCTCATGTACCGCAGACCGAGATTGCAGTGTGCCTCGGGATACTTCGGATCGAGCTCAATAGCCTCCTTGTACGCGTCGATTGCCTCGTCGAATCGGCCAAGGTTACCCAGGGAGATGCCGCGGTTGTTGTGGACTTGTATATCTTGCGGGTCGATTGTGAGTGCCCGGTCGTAAGCCTCGATTGCCTCCTCGTAGCGGCCAAGGTTACCCAGGGAGATGCCGCGGTTGTTGTGGACTTGTATATCTTGCG
>CAZEAN010000178.1:0-9606 GCA_964510225.1 uncultured Isosphaeraceae bacterium | reverse complement strand
CCAAGGCTCAGTTTGTACTTGCGGTTGCGCTTCGGTGGCTGCGGCTGCTGCGGCGGGGGGGAGGGCGGTCGAAAACATCAATGGCGCCGCGTGATTGATCAGATGATCAATCAGAAGACGACTCCCGGCGACAAAGCCACCAATTGACCCTAGTGCCTTGGAGAGTGTCCCGACGCGGATCTCGATCCGATCCGCCACATCCAACGCCGAGGCCGCACCACGGCCGTCCGTTCCGAAAACACCGGTTCCGTGTGCTTCGTCGACCAAGAACATCGCACCGAACCGCTCCGAGAGTTCAACCAGTTCGTTGAGCGGCCCAAGCACGCCGTCCATACTAAAAACGGCGTCAGTCGCAATCAGAGAACGCCGGAACCGGCCTCGATCGCGGCGGAGGAGTCCTTCAAGGTGATCGAGATCCCGATGGCGGTAGACCCGGAGTTTAGCACCTGAAAGTCGGGCTCCTTGAATCAAACAACTATGGTTGAGCCGATCCAGGTAGACAACATCTTCGGTTCCGACCAAGGCAGCGATCGTTCCTAGGTTTGCAGCATAGCCAGTTGAGAAGAGTGCGACTGCCTCGGTCTTTTCGAACGCGGCGAGTGCGTCCGCAAGTTCTTGGTGAGGCGTCCGCCATCCCGTGACCAGCGGTGACGCTCCCGAACCCCAACCAAACCGCCGAGCCGCCCGACAGGCGGCATCAATCACCCTAGGATCCGCCGCAAGCCCGAGATAGTCGTTCGAGGCGAATGACTGACGTGGTCGATCGCTTCCGTTGCCGACGTTCGCAGTACCCACTTCGGCATTGTCCGCAGCGCTGAGAATTCGTTGAGTTTGGTTGCGGAGCCGTTCCTCTCCGAGTTCCCGCAGCCAATCGAGCGGTTGAGTGCCAAGGTCCTTCTCTGACATAATTCACTTCTTCTCTAACATGGTTTACTTCAATTTTCGTTGATTAATCTAGGCTCGCGGAGGACGGCAACGGCAAGATGGCCACCGAAACCCATCGAAAGTTTAAGGGCGGCCTTGATCTCCCGGGCTCGACCGACCAAGGGTGTTGCGTCAAGATCACAAGCGGGGTCTGGCTGGTAGAGATTCATCGAGGGCGGCACGAACTGATCACGGATCGAGAGACAGGTGATCGCCAATTCCGCCGCGCCAGAACCACCGAGGAGATGACCGATCTGCGCCTTGTTGGCAGAACAGGAGATCGCCTCCGCGTGTCTGCCGAAAGCGAGCCGGAGCGCCCGAGACTCCAACGGATCGTTCGATCGGGTTCCAGTTCCATGAAGATTGACGGCGCCGATCTCATTAACTTGGACTCCGGCATTCAGCAGGCCGTCAGCGATCAGTCGGGCGAGTCGTGACGGATCAGGATCCAGATTCGTGAGATGAGTCGCATCGGCACCCAATGCACCGCCGGAGAGTTCGGCGATCGGGGTTTTTCGACGAGCCAGAACATGATCGGCCCGTTCCAGGATGAGGATGGCCCCACCCGCGCCTGGGAGAAAGCCGGTCCGTTGAATGTCCCAAGGTCGGACTGACGTTTCGGGAGGATCAACGACCCTTGCGAAGACGCCCAATCGGCTGAAGGCACCGAGAACGAAGGGATCGAGCGGGGTATCGACAGCGCCGGCGATCGCCAGATCGGCCTGACCGGTACGAATCAAGGAGGCGGCCCGGAGCACAGCGACGAGACCAGTTGCGCAGGCAGCGACCGGTGCCAATCGAGGCCCTTTAGCCTGGATCGGAATCCGACGAGTCGCTCCGTTCGGCCAACCGAACGTCCAATCCTCTCCGATATCATCGAGCAGCTTTGGGGATTCTTGAAGCTGATCGCGCCAACGTCTGAGACGAGAGAGGTCTCCTTTGCTGAGACCGATCACCACCGCAATTCGTTCGGGATCGATCGCGTCAATCGCAACGTCAGCGTCTTCAATTGCTCGATGGACAAGACGATGGACGAGGTCGATCGGATCTGTCGGTGCCTCCGCGAGAGGGTAGCCAAACAACGGCACGGGGAACCGGCCCTCAAGGTGATCCAGCCTCTGAAGGCCGATTTTCCCCGATTGCAGGTTCCTCCAGGTTGCTTCGGTGTCACCGAGTGCCGTTTCGAGACCGATTCCTGTGATCAGAATCCGTTGATCTAGCATCCGTCCTTCAAGAGTCGGGGTTAGCCTTCATCCTGTCGGAGTCGGGCAAGGACGCTGAGGTCTTCGAGAGTGGTGGTGTCGCCGGTTGATTCCTTCCCGGCAGCGACGTCGCGGAGCAACCGTCGCATGATCTTGCCCGACCGGGTTTTCGGTAGGCCATCGGCGAACCGGATCTCATCTGGACGCGCCAAGGCACCGATTTCTTTCACCACGTGGGATCGGAGTGATTGTCTCAGCTCGTCATCCGCTGTTAGTCCCGCTTCCAGCGTTACAAATGCGGAAACCGCCTGCCCTTTGAGATCGTCGGGTTTGCCGACAACGGCAGCTTCGGCGACGGCAGGGTGACTTACCAAGGCGCTCTCAATCTCCATCGTCGAGAGCCGGTGTCCCGAGACGTTCAACACGTCATCGACCCGTCCCATGATCCAATAGTTACCGTCGTGATCCTTCCGGGCACCGTCGCCAGTAAAGTAGGAACCCGGGACCATTGACCAGTAGGTCTGCTTGTAGCGTTCGTCGTCACCGTAGAGGGTCCGGAGCATCGAGGGCCACGGCTTCCGGATCACGAGCAAGCCGCCGTGACCATCTGGAACGGCTTGACCGTCTTGAGTGACGATTTCAGGGACAATCCCCGGAAGGGGTTTGGTCGCCGAGCCTGGTCGGGTCGGTGTTGCTCCGGGCAGGGGGGCGATCATGATCGCGCCGGTTTCGGTCTGCCACCAGGTATCGACAATCGGACAACGACCTCCGCCGATCACCTCGTGATACCAGATCCAGGCCTCGGGATTAATCGGTTCGCCGACGGTCCCGAGCAACCGGAGGCTTGAGAGGTCATGGCGTTCAGGGAACTGCTTGCCCCACTTCATGAACGCTCGGATTGCTGTCGGGGCCGTGTAGAGGATCGTTACCTTGTGGTCTTCGACGATCTTCCAGAACCGTGCTTCGTCGGGATGGTTCGGGGCCCCTTCGTACATCACCGAGGTCGCTCCGTTGGAGAGCGGCCCATAAACAAGGTAGGAGTGACCCGTAATCCAACCGATGTCTGCGGTGCAGAAATAAATGTCTTCTTCCTTGAAGTCGAAGACAATCTTGCTCGTGTAGGTTGCTCCGAGGAGATAGCCCGCCGTTGTGTGGAGGATCCCCTTCGGCTTCCCGGTGGAGCCGGAGGTATAGAGAATAAAGAGTGGGTCTTCACTCTCCATTGGCTCCGGAGGGCAGTCCGTCGATGCTGATTCCAGGAGTTCGTGCCACCAACGATCACGGCCTTCGACCATCGGGACATCGTCGCCAGTCCGCTTCAGGACGACGAGATGCTCGATGGTCGAGCATAAGTCGGCGGCGCCGTCGGCATTAGCCTTGAGCGGAACAACTTTGCCACGTCGGTAACCACCGTCGGCGGTCAAAAGGACCTTCGCCGAGCTATCTTGAATCCGACCTGCCAACGCCTCGGCGCTGAAGCCGCCAAAGACGACCGTATGGACAGCCCCGATCCGAGTGCAAGCAAGACAAGCGATCGCTAGCTCGGGGACCATCGGCATGTAGATCGCGACCACGTCCCCTTTGGTGACGCCGAGCGCCTTGAGGACGTTCGCAAACCGCGCCACTTCTGATTTCAGTTCGCGATACGTAATCGTGCGTTCGTCTCCGGGCTCTCCGATCCAGACCAAGGCGGGCTTGTCGGCCCGAGGACCATCTGCATGACGATCGACACAGTTTGCCGAAACATTGAGCTGACCACCGAGGAACCATTGAGCATGAGGCGGTTCCCACTTCAAGATCTGATCAAAGGGCTTGGACCAGTCGAGGAGTTCCCGGGCGCGATCGGCCCAGAAGGCTTCGGGGTCGCTAGTTGCCTCATTCCAGAGCGATTCGTACTGTTCGAGACTTGAGATCTCCGCCTTTTGAGCAAATGACTCCGGAGGCGGGAAAACTCGGCTCTCGGTCAAGACACTTTCGATCGAGCCGCTGTCGCTCTCGCTCGCCATGGTGGACGCTCCGATTCGGGTCGCATTGGTTCAGGGGGAGAGCCTGGACCGCAACTACCGAACTTGAGGAACATCATCGGAAGCGGTCGGGCTGTTTTGTGGATCTTATGAAGCCGTTTCCGAGCCCGTCAACCGTCCGGTGGCTTGTTGAATCCCTCTGATTCTCCGCTGGGGAACCAAGTTCAAAGGCAACGCGGCACTCGTTTAAAGGGTAAGCGGCAGGATTTCTCTGGATGAAAGTCTCATGAGGCAAAGCATCCAATCGAATGTCTGGGGTAATGGACCGGTGACCACCGACCGTATCACCCGCGATTCGCCGGTTGAACGCCGGCGTCCGTGCGATCATACTGCTTACCAGTTGATCGTGGCGGTCAATCCAAAATCGAATCATGTTGTGTTCTTTTTGCAATAGAGAACGTCGCGGCAAGTCTTAGTTCAGGCTAACAGCGACGACCCCATGGTCAAAATGACGAAGCTCTCTCGCAGTAGCAACAGCGGATCGCACACAGATGAGGGCATTCATGGCACGTAACGAGGCATTTGAAAAAGCAGAAAAGAAGATTGAAGAGGCACTGCATAGCGGGGCGACCTCTCTCGATCTGAGCACTAGCCTCCTTGCCTCGGACTCGGAGAAGCTCACCGAGTTGCCCGAGTCGCTTGGTCAGCTCAGTCAGTTGCAGACGCTGAACCTCTCCCGCAACGGATTGACGTCGCTGCCGGATGGGCTTGGTCAGCTCAGTCAGTTGCAGACGCTGCACCTCTCCGACAACCAACTGTCAGATATTCCGGCATCATTGGTACAGCTTGAGCAATTGAAGACACTCGCACTCGATCTCAATTCTCTGAATCCCGAACTCGCCGCGGCGTACGAACAAGGCCTGGACGCCGTCAAAGCGTATCTGCGCGCCAAGGCCGAAGATCAGATCGTCCTCAACGAGGCGAAGCTGATACTGATCGGCGAGGGGGAAGTGGGCAAAACTAGCTTGCTCGGCGCGCTCCGGGGCGACAAATGGGTCGAAAACCGGCCGACGACCCACGGCGTCGAGGTCAAAATCAAGTCGCTCGTGCTGGACGTGCCCGACGACGGCGAATCACAAGGTAGTGGAAGAGCGCAAGCCATCCGGTCTGATGTGCCGGATGACGATGAATCTGAAGAACGGGACGGCTCGCATCGTGTCGCTACAAGAAAGCCCATCACCCTGAACGGCTGGGACTTCGGCGGGCAGAACATTTACCGGCATACGCATCAGTTGTTTTTCACCGCGCCGGCCGTCTACCTGGCGGTCTGGAATCCGCGCCGCGGGCCGGATCAGTGTTGCGTCGATGAATGGATCAAGATGGTCAAGCACCGAGCCTACGAGGAGTCTCGGCCGGATGAGCGGCCGCGGATCTTGGTCGTGGCCACACACGGTGGGCCGCAAGAGCGGTCGGCCCATATCGACGAGCAATTGCTTCGGGACGAGTTCGGCGACCTGATCGTTGGCTTCCACCACGTCGATAGCAAAACAGGGTACGGCCTGGACGAATTGAAGGCCGCGATTGCCGCTGCTGCGGCCGACATCCGGTCGGTCGGCCGCTCGGTGCCCACAAGCTGGAAGAACACACTCGATGCGCTCCGCAAACGGAGCGAAAAGGACCCGTACATCAGCTACGACCAGTATCTGGCCATCTGCCGCGGCAAAAAAGTCGACGACGAACTGGCCGACACCTACGCCGCCATCCTCAACGAGCTGGGGCACCTGATTCACTATCGCGGTGACGCCGAATTGCAGGACACGGTGATCCTAAAACCGGATTGGCTGAGCAAGGCAATCAGCTACGTGCTGGAGGACAACCTGGCGAAAAAACAAAACGGGCTGGTCGAGCACGATCACCTGACCAAAGTCTGGAACAACCCGAAGCGGCCCAAGGTAGAGCGTTACCCCCACAAGCTGCACGCGGTGTTTTTGAAGCTGATGGGGCGGTTCGATCTGTCGTACCGCGTCGCGATGCCGCAAGCCGATGCGCCGGCCACCAGCCTGGTGGCGCAACTGGTCCCTGGCGGTCGTCCGGAGGGCTGGCAGCAGGATTGGCCGTCGGAGCCAGGAACGGGTGACGCCGAGCGAAGGCGAGTTTGCCGCATTGTGGACGCGGAAACGGGCAGAACCACCGAGGTCGAAGGCTTGATCTATCGGCTGATCGTGCGTCTACATCGCTACTCGCTGGGACGCAGCAACTATCTCGACAGCCGCCACTGGAAGACCGGCATGATCCTGGATGACGGCGTCAACGGCCGCGCCTTCCTCGAAGAGATTGCCGGCGACGTCCACGTGACGGTCCGCGCCGCCTATCCCGATGGCTTTCTGGGCAACCTTTGCTCGGAAGTTGAGTGGCTGATCGATTACTTTTGGAAGGGACTCGATTGCCGCCGCAGCGTGCCCTGCCATCCGCCTTGCAAAGGCTTGCATGAAGTGGAAGATTTAGTCGAGACCAAGAAGGAAGGCATTCCAAAAGTCCGCTGCAATGTCTGCAAAAAATTCTACGTAATTGATTCGCTGCTGCTCGCCGCCACAGCGAAACTTCCCATGGAAGACGTCCTGGTCGAGTTGAAGAAAATGGGAACCAAGTTAGCGGACGTCGAGAAGGGGGTCACCGACCTGGATTCGAACGTCCGATTGATGGTTGGCCAGGTGAACGAACAATTCGATTTGATGATGCAAGCCCTTACCGACCCCGCGAAAGACGGTCCGCGGCTGTTTAGCTTCGCACCGGTGAAACCGAACTGGCGGGGCTGGTTCAACCCGAAGAATTGGACGTCCGAGGAGTTTCGTTTAGCACTCTGGTGCGAACATTCCCGCTTGCCGTTGCCCGTGCTCCACCAGGACACAAATAAAGGCGTCTACAAGTTGAGGCTGACGCGGGACTGGGTCCAAAGGGCGGCTCCCGTACTCAAGTTTATTTCTACGACCTTGAGTCTCACCCTTCCTGTCGCTGCATCCGGGGCCAAGCTCGTGTTGGATCAGACGTTGTATGACAGCATCGAAGACCAGCTCAACTTCGGAAAGACGGTGACCGAGTCCCTGCTCGAAGGTGGCGAACAGGTCGGGGAATGGTTAGCGACAGATGACGAAACCTCGCGACGTCAGAAGGAGACGATTCGCGCCGAGGGGTCTGTGTTGCGAGAACTGCACGGAATACTGAAAAAGGTCGATGAGCATTCCAAGTTCGGCGGACTTGTGCGCGTTCAGAACAAACGCCGCGAATTCCTCTGGGTCGACCCGCAGTTTGCCGATCAATATTAGCAATTTGAGTGGCTTATGTATTTTCTTTCGCCCGCATTTCCCCACATTTTTTTGGAGGGTTTCATTATAGGTGATGAACTTTCCAGCGCCTTGAGTGACCGCGATAACGATAATAAGGCTATCAACGGGATCGGAAAACGGCGTGTAAGGGTACCCGACTCTTCAAAGTACGTCTCCTCAAGCTGCCCAAGATACTTAACTAATGAAGAAGTGGGCACCATGATTGGTATCTTTTTCATAAAGACTAACGGAGAAGGATGATGGCGCTGTCACGAGTGAACGAGCTGGAAGCGTTCCGGGATTTTCTCGATCGAGCGCTTTCTAACAGTGCGGGTAATCTTGCGCTCGGAGAGATCCTCCACCATTGGGAAATCGAGCCCGAGCCAAAGTAGGGGATGTCGAGTCCGCGAAGACGCACCCTACCTGATGATTTTGCTCGCCCAGAGAGCTTGCTCGGCAACATTTCGCTCTGGGGTACGAAGAGTTCATTGAGTACACTCTATCGCGTGAGATTCAAAATAGAGTATCCGACCGTCCGAGGTTAACTCGCAATCAATCATCGTTCCCTAAGCCGTTCGAGGTTAAAGCCGGATGAGCCCGACACTTAAAAGAATGGCCGCGTTGATCGGAGGGTTGGCGCTGCTGAGCTTCGGAATCGTGGTGATTAACCAGACCGCCGGGGTGGTCGATCTCGCGTCGGAAGTTCATCCGACACTGGGCAAGGTCACCTTATTCGGGCTCCTAGGGACTTATGTGGTGCTCTTGGGCGCGCCGGTGGTCCTGTTCGTGAGGCTTCCAAAGTCGCTCGACCCGCCTCGATCCGAAGAGGAGCCTGAGTTCGAGAATCACTTGCAGATGCTCCGGAAACGGTTGGCAGCCAATCCCCTGGTGACCGAATCTGACCTGAACGACCGTGCGGCGATTGAGCGTGGGATCGCACAGATTGATACGAAGGCCGATGAGATTATTCGGAACACCGCGAGCGTGATCTTCCTCTCCACGGCCGTGTCACAGAACGGTCAGTTGGACATGATGGTCGTCCTCGTCGCACAGTCACGGATGATCTGGCAGTTGGCCCACCTGTACAGCCAACGACCGACTCTGAAGGACATGATCGGTCTCTACGCCAATGTTGCCGGAACTGCCTTCGCCGCAGGCGCGATTCAGGAAGTCGATCTCAACGAGCAGATCCAACCGGTTCTGGGCTCTGCATTAGGGTCAATGGCCGGCGCGATCCCTGGGTTCCAAGTGGCGGCCGCGGTCTTGGTCAATTCGGTGATGTCTGGAACTGCAAACACTTACTTGACCCTCCGGGTCGGTCTTATTGCCAAGCAGTATTGTGGCGCCGTGGTGATCAAACCAAAGCCCGCGCTTCGACGCGCGGCCTCGGCCCAAGCTGCAAAGATGCTCGGCGAGATTGTCGCCTCGGGGACCAGCAAGATCTCGAACGCGATCTGGGAAGCGGTGCGTGCGAAGGGTGCCCAGACGGCGGAAACCATCTCAAAAACGGCTATGGATGCTGTCTCCTCCGTGGCGACGTCGGCCCGAGGTGCCGGCGAGAGTCTCTTTCGACGCTTCCAACGTGGTCAGCAACCGGGTCCGGAAGGCACCATCTGACGCTTCCGGAAGTTTCTGATCGTCGCCCTCCAGTCACCTCGAATCATTGGGCATCTATATTTTCATTCGGTGAAACTAAAAGAAGATGAAAAGAGAAAACGATGGCCGCCACTCCCTCCCGGATTCTGAGCGTCGGCCAATGCCACGCCGATCATCCTGCGATTACGAGGTTTCTCCGCAACGTCGGTGAGGTCGAGGTGACACCGGCCCAAACGGCTGCCGACGCCCAAAACGCGGCACAGGATAGTCAATTCGACCTGATTTTGGTCAACCGGATCTTCGATTTGGATGGTGGCTCTGGCCTTGATCTCATCCAGTCGCTCAAGGCCGACCCGCAGACTGCATCGGTCCCAGTGATGCTCGTGAGCAACTATCCCGATGCTCAAGCCAAGGCAGTTTCGTTCGGCGCCATCTCAGGCTTCGGCAAGAGCGAACTCGGTGACCCTGACCTCGCCCAACGCGTAAGAGATCTTCTCCAGTTGCCTTGAGATGACTGATGCAAGTTAGCAACTAGTTCTTTTGTAAGCCTTCAGCGGATTTCCCTGGCTCTGGCTGGCAGCGGTGGCAGTTGACCGC
>CAZEAN010000177.1:0-9986 GCA_964510225.1 uncultured Isosphaeraceae bacterium | reverse complement strand
TCCTTGATCAAGAAGTTGAACCCACCCAGGGTCTCTCAGCACCATTCGCGGATTACAAGGTGCCTGGGCTCTCCGCCATTCCCATTCCGTTGGTGACAGCAATCGCAGGAATTACAGGGACTTTGATCGTTTTTGGAGTTGCAGCTGGGCTCGCTCGAGGGTTTGCCAAGGGAAAGCCAAATTTGGAACCGCTAGTGGAGCCTGAGCTCGATGCCGCTTGATGCTACCGAACGAAGCGCTCAAAGCTCCATTCGGCAGAACGTAGTCCTACAACTGGGTCCGAGAACGAAGCTTATCGCAACCCTCGGTTTGATTGTCACCATTGTGGGAGTGCCGATCGGCTCTTGGAGAATCCTTTGCGCAATCGGACTATTGCTCTCGTTCCTCAGCGGACTCGGTCGGCTGAATCCGATAAAGCTGTTCCAACGTTGGTTGGTACTCTTGCCTCCGCTGCTTTTCCTCGCGGGAACGGTAGCGATCTCACATCCCGCCCGTGCTGAGTACGGGCTCTTGAAGGTCACGATCAATCTGTTGGCGAAGAACGCGCTAGCGATTTCCTCCGTTTTCTTGCTCAGTAGTACGACCAGTCCCAGAGAGCTACTCAGAGGACTTGCATCGTTGCCAATTCCGGTACCGTTCATTGTGATTCTTCAGTTAATGTATCGTTATGTTTTTATTCTGGTTGATGAGTTAAGTCGGATGGCGCGAGCTCGGCAATCGCGGAGCTTCCGCCAAAGCTACTGGAACCGCTGGCCATTAGGCGCGGGGTTGATCGCATCGTTGCTCCTTCGGTCCATCGAGCGTGGTGAGCGTGTTCACGCCGCGATGCTTGCACGCGGTTGGGATGGAACCCCCGAAGGTCTCAGTGGATTCGCTACCAAGGACGTCCGCGCATCCGGGTTTCGCGAACAGGACGAAAAGGATCGTTGATTCAACTGACCTTGCTGAGCAGAATCCACCGAAGGTTTGCTACGATCCAACGAACAACAACAGGACAAGACGTCATGATTCCCGAGCGCGCTGATTGAGTGCCCAAAGTGGTGAACGACTTCAGAACAACAATCTCATCGCACGTACAGCGCAAGGCGGTTTCAAGGTCGGCGTGCTTAGAATTAAGGTAGGTCGATCTTTGTCTCACGAAATGGGAGAATCTCCATGATCAAGCTTATCTATTCCACTCTCTTAGTAATAATCGGCACGGCAATTGTCATAGGGATGCTGGTCCCGGAATCTTCAAAAGAATCCGGTAAAGGAACTCAAACCGCCAAAGCTGCGACTGTTGAGCCTGCGACGCCTTCGCTCCAGGAGCGTGCTGAAGCTGCCTATGACAAGCAAGATTGGTTGGGTGCCGCCGAGCTTTATGAGGGCGTGATTGAGGAAGAACCGGAAAATGGCATCGCCTGGTTCCGACGGGCTTTCGCGATGCACACACTCGGTCTAACTCGAGAGGCGATCCCGATCCATCAACAAGCCGCCCAATTTCCCCGATTCCGCGTTGTCGCGTTGTACAACTTAGCGTGTGCCTTCGCACTCGAAGGGGAGACTGACCAGGCGTTCGAGGCATTGAGGCAATCGATCGACGCCGGCTGGCGCGATGCCCGTCACATGAAGCGGGATCGTGACTTGATCTCTCTTCAGAACAATCCCGAATTTACAACGATTATTGAGCGAATCGAAGAAATCCGGTCGATCACGCAATTACTCAGTTTCTGGATCGGTAACTGGAGGATTAGCGATGACCAAGGCCAGGAGCTTGGTTCCGGGTCTATCACCTTCGATGATCAGCGAGCTCAATTTGTACAACGCTGGATGGATTCGAAGGGACAGCTTGGTTATTCAGTAACCTATTACAATGATCTTGACCATCAGTGGTACCAAAAGTTTACTGATACCGATAAGAACACTTACATTATGACTGGTACGTTTGAGGGAACCTCCCTTGTCTTGCAAGGTGAGCGTACAACAGATACTCAAGCGGATCGTCATGATGATTTTGAACTCAGAACAGCGGTCCGCCCACTCAAGAAAGACCGAGTCCGCCAGCTCGTCGAGTTCTCCGATGACGGTGGCGTCACATGGCGACCGTTGATCGATTTTTACTTTAGTCGAGATTTTCCCGTGTTTTACTTCGGGCCCAGACGGATCTCCAAATAGTGCTGACCACGGCCGGTTCTGGATGATCCAGTTAGCCTAATCGGGGGTTTCGGCTCGGATCACCTGAAGATGTCCCAGTAACTGCTACCAACGAGAATGGATGGATCGAATCGGGAACCAAGAGACGTCTCTGAATCTCACCTCTGAACGGCCAAACGCAGATTCGACCGCGGTACGCGTTGAGCGTCTTCAATACCGCTATGGCGACGGACGCGAAGTGCTCCGAGGCGTTGATCTAGAGATTGGTGCGGGTGAAACTCTAGCGCTCGTTGGCCCTAACGGCGCGGGCAAGAGTACTTTCCTACTACACCTCAATGGAATCCTCCCCGGTCGGCAGCCAGCCGGGGACCGAGATGGAGGTATCGATAATCATAGCCACGGGTTGCAATTACTCCGTCGGCCTGATCCGATCCGTCCGTCAATCTGGATTGATGGAATTCCGGTCATCGATCGAAACTTGGCGGAGATCCGCCGACGGGTTGGGCTTCTTTTTCAAGATCCCGATGATCAACTGTTCTGTCCAACGGTTCTTGACGATGTCGCCTTTGGTCCTTTGAATCGCGGCCTTTCGAAGGAGGTCGCGCGGCAGCAAGCGATGGATGCGTTGGCCCGGGTGGATTTGACCGAACTGGCTGATCGACCTCCCCACCACCTAAGTTTTGGCGAACGCAAGCGAGCTTGTCTGGCGGGTATTCTGGCTTGTCAGCCCACACTTCTTGTCTTGGACGAGCCAACCGCAAATCTCGATCCCCGAGCCCGTCGCGGCTTCATGAAGATGATTCGTTCCCTTCGCGCATCCAAGTTGATCGCGACGCACGACCTGGAGATGGTGATCGAACTCTGTGACCGCGTTGCCTTACTCGATGGGGGACGTGTTGTGGCAGAAGGTTCACCCAAGTCGTTGCTCGCCGATGAGTCGCTGATGGAAGCTCATGGACTGGAACTCCCCCTCTCGATTCAACTCCGGCGTGAGCAGAATTAAGATGGGGGAGGGTTCTTGGAGAAGTCCAGTGCAAGGTCTGAATCGTCAAGCATCTTCGGTTAGATCAGATTTTGATTCAACTCGAGCGACGAGCAGAATCCCGACCTCGTAGAGGAGAACCATCGGGAGCGCAAGCATCAATTGGCTAACCATGCTTGGATCGGGAGTCAAAATCGCCGCGACCACGACTGTGATCAAGATCGCAAATTTGCGCCGAGTTCGGAAATCTTGAGCACGCAAGATACCGAGACTGCCGAGGAAGAGCATGACGAGTGGGGTCTGAAAACCGATTCCGAAGACAAGCGGTAAGACGGTTGCAAATCCCATCCAATCGGTGAGTCGGAGATTGGGCTCAACTCCGAGCATCACGTTAAACTTCAAGAGAAACCCAAGTGTCAGTGGGAGCACGCCGAAGTAGCAAAGCAGAACTCCACTCAGGAAGAGGCCCAAGGAAAACGGCAGATAGCGATAAACATAGCTTCGTTCGTGCCTGTAGAGTCCTGCCGCAACAAACGCCCAGAGCTGATAAAAGACCCAAGGGCTCGAAAAGACGAGCCCTGAGATCAAGCATACCGTGAAGTAGATGACGGCTGTTTCCAAGGGTGCCAGTGAGACCAAAGGGGCCCGTGTCTCAACGTTTCCTCGGACCAGTTGGATTGATTCGGCGTCACGAACTTCCATCGGTAGTTCGATAAAACTCTCAATCCTCGCAACCCCATCGTCCTCTTCGGGGGGCGGCTCCACGCCGGGAACGACTTCGCTGAGGGCACGTTGGAGGGTCCGGGTTGATATCCGGGCGGGTAAAGGGGTGTAACTATCGTCTTCCTCGGCGATGGCGATCCGCTCTTCGAGCCGCTGAGCGTGGTAGTCATCAAGGGCCTGTTGTGCCGGCTCTTGCATCCCCTGCATCACCAGTCCACCGAGGTTCGGTGGACTCGTCATCCAGAAGATCGGGAGGAGGACGAAGATGACTCCGAGACCGAGACCGAGGATGGCCCAGAGTAGTCGGTAGCGCAATTCCTCAATGTGGTCGCCAAAGCTCATGGCGACCATATCCTGTTCTTCTTCAAAAAGATCGCGCTCAGATACCATCAGTGTTCACTCCCCGCAGGCTGGGTTGCTCGTGTTTTCGAGCAGGACTAGTAGAAGGCGGTGAGGTTTGGAGAGGAGACGCGAGCCGTGTTTCTGGGTTCACAGGGGGGTACGGTACAACGGCTCGACGATCCACGCCGCCTTGAGCCTCGCGGGGACGGCCTATCGGGCGGGGGCGTTCCTGTCGTTCTTAATGTAGCAAGCAACCGGCCCTCGATGCTAGTCGGCATACGATCGTTGCTCTCAAGGCTCTTGTAAGTATTAGTCTTGGTGATTTGAACCGCTGCTATGGTCGACCCTCAACTGAGCCAACGACGCCAATTTCTGGAATCGGTAGACGCTCAGATAATAAATGAGCCGGTAGATGATTAATAACTTGCCAAGTGACAATCCCGAGAATGAAATAGGCGGTCAGCGTCGCCCCCAGAGACTTGGACCAAAACTTCATCGCCGTTCCGAATGACTTGTTGATCCGACGACCCCGTAAGTCAACGCTACAGATTTCGTCTAGAAATAGATGTGATAATGAGCCAAGCATTACCGCAATGCTCATAATTATTCGGATTGAATCTGAATTAGAAGGGTAGAGAAGATAGGTGACACCTCCCCAGCTTAAGGCAGCCGGAATACTGTGGTGCATTCCTCGATGGACAGTGAAGTATGCGAGACCTCTCCGGAGTCCGTGTCGGACGAGAACAAAGGAAAGGATTGCGCCCCAGAGCTGAAGTTCAAAGGGGATCAGAAGTCCTAAATCATTGACCCCATGCCAGAACGCAACTGCAGCGAGAACGCCAAGAAGTCCGGTAAATCCCCGGAGTTGAACCGAGCTTTCGGAATCGAGGTCAGGTAGGAGTCCACCGAACGTCGTCAACAACGCCGCGACCGATCCATAGATCCAATGAAGTCCAAGGACAACTTGGGCTCCCCAAGCGAGAAAGATCCCGAGGAATCCCGCGAAACCCACATGCTGCCGGAAATTACCCATTTGCCATGCTCTCGGCCGATTCGTTTTTGTTCATCTTCTCAGGCCAACCGTGTTGCGTCGGGTGGTCGTCATAAGTTTCTCATCCTCTGCCCGAGTCCTCGCCGTTTTTTCTCCGATCTTTCAACTCTTCGGGCCGCTCTAGTACGATACACCCTCAATCGATCGTCCAATCGGCAAGGCATGGAGTCCCCTGATGTCGATCCTCAGAACTGAAGCTTCTCTCTTACGCAAGTCAGTCGCGATGTTTGGCGGCGTGACAGTGTTGGTTTGGATTCTGCTTGGCCTCTTCTCAGAACCTCAGAGGGGAGCTGATTTGGCGTTACCACCTCTCATGACTCCACCTCACAATGCATCCGATCTGTCGGAGCATGAGGAGCCGGTCTCTGGACTGAAGTTCAGCGTCAGTATTGCCGAGGGCTTGGTAGAGAACCCCGTCTCGGGGAGACTCCTCGTGATCATCTCGACAAGGGCGAACCCTGAACCTCGAGATGCAATCAGTCTACCAGTTCCAGGCTCCCCAAGGGTGCTCGGTCTTGATCTCCGTGATCTAGAGGCTTCACAAGTAACCGTCATTGACACGGATTCTGAGTCCTTCCCGATCGGTGCACTCGAGCGGCTTGCCTCGGGTCGATACGTTGTCCAGGCTGTCCTCATGCAGAATCAAGATCTTTTACTTATTGATGCCCCGGGGAATCTCTCTAGCGAGCCTCTTGAAGTCGAGTTAGGCCCGAATCTTGAGAAGACCATTGACTTATCACTGTCTCGGATCGAGCCGGAAGAGACCCTGCCAAAAGATACTGACCTTGTCCGGTACATTAAGCTCCCATCAGCGATCCTCAGCGAGTTTTACGGGCGTCCATTCTTCCTACGCGCTGCGGTTGTCGTGCCGCGAGACTTTGAAGAGGATCCAGCCACAAAGTATCCACTCTGGGTGAACATCGGTGGTTTTGGTTCACGGTATACAAGAGCAGGTCGACGGATGGCCGACGGCTCACCATTTCGAACCCTCTGGCTTGATCAGGCAACACCACGGTTCATCATGCTCAACCTCGATGGTGCTGGTCCTCTCGGTGACCCGTATCAGGTCAATTCGGCTAATCACGGTCCCTATGGTGATGCCATTACTCAAGAATTAATCCCGTATGTGGAGGCCACGTTCCGAGGTATTGGTGCAGGCTATGCCCGCGTCCTCGACGGTGGCTCGACCGGAGGGTGGGTTTCGTTAGCGCTTCAGATCTTCTACCCAGAGTTCTTCAATGGGACCTGGTCGGCGTGTCCCGATAGTGTCGATTTTCGGTCATTCCAACTGGTCAACATTTACGAAGACCAGAACGCCTACAAGACCAGAGAAGGAGCGCCACGGACATCGTTTCGGAGTCGCGATGGGACTCCCATCTATTCGATGCAGGACGAATGCCAGCTCGAAAATGCACTCGGCTTCGGCGATTCGTGGTCAATGTCAGGCGGTCAGTGGGGTTCCTGGAATGCCACTTACGGTCCTCAGGGCCCGGATGGACGTCCGGTTCCGCTCTGGGATCCCAGAACCGGCGTGATCAACCAGACCGTCATCGAGCATTGGCGGAAGTACGATCTTCGTCTCATCCTTGAGGAGAATTGGGCGACTCTCGGGCCGAAGCTTCAGGGCAAACTTCATCTTTGGGTCGGCGAGTCTGACAATTTCTTTCTTGAGGATGCGGTACATCGTCTTGATGACTTCCTCGCTAACGCGGAGCCTCCCTTCGAAGGGATCATTGCTTACGGACCAGGTGAAGGCCACTGTTGGCGCGGAATCTCTGATGCCGAGATGTTGCAGCAAATGGCAGAACGGGTCGCCCAAGGATCACCCCATTGAGGCCGACACTCGAAGGATTTCTGCTGAAACTTTGACCCCTGACTCGTCGTTTCACGAGCCCTTCACTCGGCGGTAAGAGCGGCGTCAAGGATCGAGCGATAATCGGGAAGTGATCGGAGGGAACTCAAGTCAGCATCCGACTCCGCTCCAGCCGCTAACTCAGGATTCGTCTCGAGTGCGCGGCGGAGCCAATGCAATGCTTGAGCGGCGACGGGGTCCACACGAGTTCGATCTGAAGCTTCTTGATTCGAAACACAGAGTGCCAAAGCACAAGAGAGGTTGTATCGATCGATTCCTGAAAGCGTGGCGCTCTCCAATTCCTCTGCGATGGAGCAGATCCGCTCGACATTCTCTCCGGGATCGGACATTGCGAGCGTAAGCGCGATATACACGAGACCCGCCTTCTTCCAGTGCTCACCGGGTATTCCGAGAGCAACAACCGCCTCCCAATGAGTGGCGGCCGTCGGGTAGTCTCCCTTGACCATCAACGCTTGTGCAAGGGCACCATTCAAATTCAAGGCTGTCTGCCTGACCCGGACGAGATCGGATCCCCGCGTCATAATGGATTCTAAGTGGACTAATCCAGACTGATACGATTCAATGGCGGCCCCAAGGTTTCCCGTCGCCAGTTTGAGATTGCCTGCGTTCAGAAGAAGATCACCGAGGGACGCAACGTACTCGATATTACTTGGGTCTACCGTGATCGCTTGGTTTAGCCGATCCTTCGCTTCTTCGAAAAGTAGATTTGCTCTTTCGAACTCTCCCCCTGAGGTTTTAAGCAATCCCAGGTTATTTAAGGTCTGTGCGAGCATCACACTCGAACCGAGGTCATCAGGTAGATCGTCAACGACTGGCCGACGGAGTTCGATGGCCCGTCGATAATGTTTGGCCGCACGACCGGGATACCCGCCATGCTGCAATGCTGATCCCAAGTTGTGTTCAGACCAGGACAGATCGATTGCCTTTGCAGGGTCCGGTTGTTTCTGATAACGCTCCTCTGCAAATCCGACGGCACGGTTCAGAGCTGTAATCGCTCGTTCGGGGTGTTGACTAGAAAGCAAGACCCCCAGTTTCAAGTGGACGAGCATCAACTCGCGCAAGATTGAAGAATCATCGGGAGTCAATTCAAGAAGTCGATCCAGTAACGCGAGGGATCGTCCCAGGTTGGCCTCGGCCTCTTCCGCGAGTCCGAGAGCGATCTGTACGTTGGCAGCCTCCCGATGGGCTCTTGCGGTATCGAGCCCGACGATGGGATTGAGTTCCGTCTCATCGGCGGGAGTCGCAGTTTCGAGAACTACCTGATAGAAGCCAAGAGCGTCCTCGAGTTGTGTACGATGAAGAGCGGTGTCGCTTATGTTTTGGGTCGATCGATGCTCGAGTCTCCCGAGCATCGATTGAATTGTGGCACGGGCTTCTCGATAGTTGGCGTCAGCACGATTTCGTTGGTCCTCCGCCTCACGTGCGCTCGCTTCCACGCGACGGTACGCGATCTGGAGACTCCGATGATGAACCAAGACACCGACGATGGTTCCGAAGACAAGGACTGCGCTTAGGCCGGTGATCCCAGTCGATGTCGGATGGCGACGGCACCACTTCGACAATCGAAGCCACGGCGGTGTGGCTCGTGCGTTGATTGGTTCGTTATTGAGGAACCGATCGAGATCCGCGGCAAGCTCGATCGCTGTCGGATAGCGTCGCTGCGGAATCTTTGCGAGACAAGTGAGACAGATCGTCTCGAGATCCTTCGGGATTCCTGGTTGAAGCTGTTGCGGCGGGATCGGTTCGATCGACCGGACTTGATCCAGCGTTTCGAGTGGAGTTGGGGCCTGAAATGGTGGGCGCCCCGTGATGGATTCGTAGAGCAAGGCACCGAGTGCATAGATATCTGCAGACGTGCCGACTTCTTCTGGTTTGCCCAGGGTTTGTTCTGGCGCCATGTAACTTGGAGTTCCCAAGAGCGCACCCGAACGGGTTGGACTTGCTGAGCCCATTGCCAGTTGTTTGGCGAGCCCGAAGTCGGCAACCTTTGGGAAACCAACGCGCGTGAACAAGATGTTCACCGGTTTCAGGTCGCGGTGAACAATCCCAGCTTCGTGTGCGTGGCCGATCGCTCGAGCGAGGATACTGACGAGGTGTGCAGCCTCAACGGTACCCAAGGGGCCACCTGCGAGTCGCTCTCCGAGAGTCCCCCCCTCAAGGAACTCCATGGTGAAATAGGGGCCGTCTTCGAGTTCGCCAACGTCGTAAACCGGGACAATATTCGGATGTTGAAGACGGCCGATCGCCTCAACTTCAGCTCGGAAGCGATTGCGTTCCTGCCCCGTCGCATCTTGACCAGCCGCAATCTGCTTTAAGGCGACGATCCGGCCGATCGATCGCTGGCGGGCCCGGTAAACGACCCCCATGCCTCCCCGACCCACCAGTTCGAGTCGGTCGTAGCCAGCGGGGAACTCGTGAATGAGTGTTGAGAGTGGAGCTGTATTGCCGCCTCCCCTTGATTCAAGGCGCTGGAGGAGTCCGACCAGGTTGTCGTCAATCGACGTTTGTAGGAGTCGCTCTGCGCAGAGTCCACAATCAGCAACGTGGGCTTCAATTGCTTCGGCCTCGGTTTCGTCGATCCGACCTCGGCCGAACGCTTCAAGCTGCTCGGGGGTAGGGTGCATTGGGACGTCTCAATGATTGGAGAGTAGGAGGACCAATGCTGGTCGTCCTCAACCCATCCGATTGTCTCGAATGGACCGAGGACCAACCACCGCCCTTGTCACGAATCGGCCGAGATTCGTATCCTGCTATGGCCCCTTCTGAAAAAAATCAACGCACTGAGAATGCCCGAGACTGTGAGGAAGAGGCTCCCTGGTTCCGGGACCGCAGTTGCAAATGGCTCAATCACCACGATTCCTTCCCCCACATGTTCCCAAGGT
>CAZEAN010000176.1:0-10018 GCA_964510225.1 uncultured Isosphaeraceae bacterium | reverse complement strand
AGCGATTGGAGTTGGCTCAAGTCCGACAACGGACTCAAATCACTCACTTGAGTATAACTGCAATATAGCGATTGGAGTTGGCTCAAGTCCGACAACGGACTCAAATCACTCACTTGAGTAAAACTGCAATTGAGCGACTGGAGTTGGCTCAAGTCCGACAACGGAGCCAGATCGGTGATGCCTGCTCCGCTGATTGAGAGATGAATGAGGTGTCGGAGGGGGCTGAGCCGATGCAATTGGTCTTGGAGGCTGTTTTCGCGCAGGTTGGACTCAGCGTCGTGGTACTTCCCTTGCTCATCCTGCCAACGCCAACCCAGGTTGAGTCTGGTGAGGTGGGTCAGCTTGAACAGCTCGTCGGGGAGTTCTTCGAGGCCAAGACGGCCGAGGTCGAGAAAACCGGTTTGTTGTTTACGCTCGGCGGCGATTCGATCGAGCGCGGTCTGCCAACCTTCAGGATCAGAAGCCATGACGCTCACACATCAACGGTTAGGGTTCCATTGCCTCGGCACCGTGTCATTTATCAATGATATTGTTCTACCATAACCGCGACTTCGGTTCGCTCTCGCTGATTGGCAATAAGCAGTGACGACAGGAGTCGACACTTGCAACACCGATTTGGCGTTGTGAATCCAACGTCGGATCATCAAGATAAATGAGAGATCGTCCTGATGAATCTGAACGACCGGAGTTTCCCCAAGTGCTTCACCGCGTGTTAGTTACCGACAAAGTTTCCGAAGATGGATTGGCCTTGCTTCGAGCAGAGCCTGAGTTCGAGGTCCTGGTTAAGACTGAATTGGCCAAAGATGTGGCGGGTTTGAAAGCGGCTTTGGCCGAGGCAGATGCCCTCGTCGTTCGGTCGGGCACGCAGGTCACCGCCGAAATCCTCGAAGGGCAAGAGCGACTGAAGGCGATCGCCCGCGCTGGGGTCGGAGTCGATAATATCGACGTTCCCGCCGCGACCCGGAACGGTGTCGTCGTCATGAACACCCCCGGCGGCAATACCATCGCCACCGCCGAACATACCATGGCCTTGATGCTCGCCCTCTCCCGGAACGTTGCGATCGCCAACGAGAGTCTCAAGGCCGGCAAATGGGAGCGATCGAAGCTCGCCGGCCGTCAGCTCGAAGGAAAAACGCTCGGGATCATCGGAATGGGCCGCGTCGGCCAAGCGGTCGCGCAACGTTCCATCGGCTTCGAGATGCAAGTGATCGGCTACGATCCGTTTCTGACCGCCGAACGCGCTGTGGAACTCGGTGTCGAACGTGTCGCTGACCTCGACGAACTTTGGGGCCGCTGCGATTACATCACCCTCCACACCCCAATGACCGAGGAGACCAAAAACCTCATCAGTGCAGCGACAATCGCCAAGATGAAGTCTGGCGTCCGGATCATCAACTGTGCGCGCGGCGGCTTGATCAATCCGACCGATCTCAAGGAAGCCCTCGACAGCGGCCACGTCGCCGGTGCTGCGATCGACGTTTTCGATCCTGAACCGCCCCCGGCTGATCACCCTCTGGTCAATCACCCGAAGGTCCTGGTCACACCGCACCTCGGCGCCTCGACCCAGGAAGCTCAGGTCGCCGTTGCCGAAGAGGCGGCCCGACTGCTCGTTGACTTTCTGGCGCGGGGTCAGGTTCGGTTCTCGGTAAATATGCCTGCACTGGGTCGAGCCGAACTCGAAGACCTCCGGCAGTTCCTTGACTTGGCACGACGACTCGGGATGCTTCACGCTCAGATGGCCCGTGGGGTGGTGGAGTCGGCTTGCATTCGCTACCGCGGGGAAGTTGCGTCGAAGAACACGAAGTTGATCACGGCTGCCTTCGCTGCGGGTTGGCTTGAGAGTGCTCTCGAAGGTCAGGCGAACTTGGTCAACGCTGAGGCTCGACTGAGGGAACGGGGAATCTCACTGAGCGAGGAGACTTCCACCGAGACCGGTGACTTCGGCTCAATGATCCAGACCGAGGTCAAAACTGACAAGAAGGAATACATCGCCGCCGGTACCCTCTTTGGTCGCGAGTTCCTCCGGCTTATCCGGCTCGGACCGTACCGACTCGATGCCCACCTCGACGGCAATCTCCTGATCTTCACTCACAACGACCGCCCAGGATTGATCGGCGCGATCGGAACCGAATTTGGTAATCGAGGTGTCAATATCGCCCAGATGAATGTCGGCCGCGACACCCCGGGTGGTGAGGCAATCGGTGTCGTCAATCTCGACAACCTCCCCGATGCCGAAGCGCTCCAAGCTGTCGAACAGCTTCCGGAGATCCTCAGCGTCCGTTTGATCCGCCTCCCACTGCCGTCCGATCTGCCCAGCTGGTTGCAGTTCTAAGAGAACCTGGGTACAGGATCAGACAACCCCTTCGCTGTACCCAGGCGTCCGGCATTGTTGTTAATCAATCCAATTCAACGATTGGGTTGGAGTACGCCTTCCTCAACGTCTCTGTACGTTCACGGAGTTCGTCCAAGATCGCACTGGAGGAGGGATCGTCTGCACAATTCTGGAGCTGCTGGGGATCGGTTTCGAGGTCGTGGAGAAACTCAAAGGGTGGCTCCTCCTCAAAGTAACGAGCGTAGACCCAGCGTGCGCCGCGGATTCCTTCCCACTTTGGTATCCGAGCATTGTTGAAGAGATGCTCGCAAAAGAAATCAGTCCGCCAGTCGCTGGGCGCAGATTGGTCCAGTAACGAGGTAAGGCTTCGACCTTGGTAATGCTCGGGCGGTGTGATACCCGCAACTTCGAGGATGGTGGGGGCAACATCGACGTTCAGCACCACCGGATCAACAACACGCCCTTGGGCGGTCTTGGGGAGCCGAGGATCGGCGATAATCAAGGGGACTCGGAGCGATTCCTCATAGTGGGACCACTTACCAGCAAAGCCCCGTGATCCGAGGTAGTAGCCGTTGTCCCCCGAGAAGATCACGACCGTGTTGTCGTCGAAACCGAGTCGTTCCAACTCATCGAGCAACCTACCGATTACATGGTCAACGCCACTGAGCATCCGGAAGTAAGCCTTGACGTTTTTCTGATACTTCTCGGGAGTATCCCAACGCCAGTACCATCTATCCCGGTTCATCGAGTCTTGCAACACCTCGGGAATCGACTCAAAAATTTCCGGGTCTGAAAGATGAGGGAGCGGAATCTCCAGGTCGTCGTAAAGCCCGTCGACTGCTTTTGGCCAAGGGTAGTGGTTTTCCTTGTCCGAATCTTCAGCATGTGGTGCGTTGAAACTCAACGAGAGACAGAATGGCGTCTCACTCGACTGAGATCGTAGGAACTCGATCGCATGATCAGCAGCGATCTCCGAAAGATGGCGCTTCGTGCCGTCCGGTTGTGTCTTGAAGTAGGGATTACGATTTAGGAAAGTCCAGTCATCAAACATCGCCTCGATTGACTCTTGAGATGCCTTCACTCCAAACTTCCCCACGAACCCCGTCCGGTAACCTTCGGCCTTGAGGCGTGCGGGATAGCTGGTTGCACAGAAGAGCGGGTCAAGTGGTGGAGTACCGAAGGTAAAGCGGTGGCCTCGCTCATACAGCCCCGTCAAGAGTGTGGCTCGACTCGCAGCACAAATCGAGGTGGTGACGAACATGCTCTCGAACCGAGTCCCTCGCGCAGCGAGTTGATCGAGGTTGGGCGTTTTCAGGATCGGATGTCCCGCAGACCCAAGGAGATCGGCTCGATGGTCGTCACTCAGGAAGAAAACGATGTTCGGCCGAGTATCCTCGTTCGATTCTGCAGGGCTGCTACTTGATGTCGAAAGGCCGATTGAAAGTGCGAGAACAAGCGAGGGGATCATCATGACCTCGGGTTGGGTGTAGTCTGTGGATTGTAGAGGACAGTCTGCACAAACTGTCCTCCACCTGATGAGAACCGTGATCAATCAACAGCGATCGTCACTGTCTTGTGCTCGATGTAGTTCTCAAGGGCTTTTTCACCGAGTTCGCGCCCGATCCCAGAAAGCTTGAAGCCGCCAAAGGGTGCCGCAGCATCAAAAACATCGTAGCAGTTCACCCAGATCGTCCCCGCACGGACTCGTTGAGCGATCGTGTGTGCTTTACCAATGTCGCGGGTCCAAACCGCCGCCGCCAGACCATAATCGGTGGTGTTCGCTCGCTGCACCACTTCATCAATCTCAGAGAACTTCAAGACTTGCATCACAGGGCCGAAGATCTCATCGGTCGCGATCGCCATGTCATCACGGACATCAGCAAACACGGTCGGTTGGACAAAGTACCCCTTTTCACCGAATCGATCGCCACCGGTGACACAACGGGCCCCTTGCTTTTTTCCCTTTTCGATGTAGTCAAGAATTTTGTCGAACTGGCCTTTGTCAACCTGAGGACCCTGCTCGGTCGCCGGATCAAACGGATCGCCGAGCTTCCGTTCGGAGGTCTTTTCAGCAAGTCGCTCGACCATCTCGCTGTACACCGAGTCCTGAACATAAAGGCGACTGCCGGCACAACAGCACTGTCCTTGATTCAGGAACAACCCCAGCATCGCACCGTCCACTGCGGCGTCCATATCGGCATCACTAAAGACGATGTTAGGGCTTTTACCACCGAGTTCCAAGGTCACCCGCTTCATCGTTTCAGCGGCGTTCTTCATGATCAACTTGCCGGTGGTGCTTTCACCGGTAAAGGCGATCTTGTCAACTCCCGGATGCGACACGAGCGCAGCACCAGCAGTGGGACCGTAACCTGGGATGATATTGATTACACCTTCGGGGAATCCCGCCTCGAGGGCGAGTTCACCCATCTTGAGTGCGGTGAGGGGCGTCTGTTCCGCTGGCTTGAGGACCAGTGAGCACCCTGCCGCCAAGGCGGGTCCCCACTTCCAGGCGACCATCAGCATCGGGAAGTTCCAGGGGATAATCTGACCAACAACACCGACCGGCTCTTTCCTGCTGTAGCAGAAATGTTTCCCGCGGATCGGGATCGTCTGACCGTGAATCTTATCTGCCCATCCCCCATAATAGCGGAGGCAATCCACTACGAGGGGCAGATCGGCATTTATTGATTCGTTGAGTGGCTTTCCGTTGTCGAGTGTTTCTAGGCTTGCCAATGAGTGCAAGTTGGCTTCAATCAGATCCGCAAGCTTCGCCATGCAGCGGCCACGATCTCGGGCATCCATTCGACCCCAAGGGCCTTCGTCAAAGGCGCGTCGCGCTGCCTTGACGGCGAGGTCGACATCGGCAGCATCACCTTCAGCGACCTCTGTAATGATCTCTTCGGTCGCTGGATTAATAGTCTCAAACTTCTTCCCGCTAAGACTGTCGCGCCATTGGCCATCGATCAGAAGCTGTGTCTGGATGGTGGTCTCGATCCGGGGGTCGTTCAAGGTTGCAGTGGCCATTGCTGTTGCATCCTTTCGTGTTTTTATCTTCGGTTCAACGATTCAAGGGGGGAGAGGTGAACTTGCATCGGCTTCACTCCACCAAGTGAGGACGTTCAAACTCGGGAAGTGAAACGCGAGAAAAGAAATCTCATCATACCATCGGTTGCTGCCCCAATCAGAAACTTTCAAACCGACAAATCAATCGATGCATCGAACCGTTTCTGCCGAATCACATTCCGGTACGTAGAGCAGATGCCCTAGCAACTACGTCTCAAAACGATATGCCTTGTTATCGTGATGATGATTGTCTATGCTCGATCTTAAGATTGATCTGACGCGACATATCAAGTGGCAGTCGATTGTTCCGTGGTGCAGCTGTTAGCTTTCGAGAGACCATCCTTAGCGACGTTGTTGATGTAATGGCTGCCGAACCAGCGTGCAGATCAATTGCCGTGCAGTGTTTCAGAACGTTGAGTCGATAGCGAACGGCGGTTCTCAACTGCTCCGAACTCGCAGTAGCAAGAACTCGCAGTAGATTGACCGCCATTAATGATTTCTTGGGAGATGAAAGCATGGAAAGTCGCTACAGTCGCCAGGTATTGAGCTTGGTCACAACGATGATCTTGTGCATTCCAGGCTCGGCTGCAATCGCCCAGCGGCCTTCAGATGATCTTAGTGGTGAGGATCTCCTCCATCACTGGTTTTCGCTGGGGATGCAGTATGAAGGGATCAGTACGCTTGAGGGCAAAGAGCAGTCGATTGGACTCGAGTTCACCGGGATCACACCCTTTGACTCGGAGACAACCGTCACCGCGAGGCTTTACGAGCCCGATAACCCAGCAAAGACTTCCTTTCTGCAAGGGAAAGTAGTTCGCGATGACCGCGCGATTGAGGGCTATCTCGTCGAGTTTGAGATGCCGGAGCGTCCCTCACGTCGATACCGATTCTCGCTGACCGACGAGCATCGTGATCCAGATTCGAAAGTACTCTGGGTCATGGGAGTCGAGGAAGCGCGTGGTGAGTCGTTCCTCCTCCACCCTGAACTCTTGCCAGAGGCAGCCCAACGAGTCGACTTGGCCGGACGGCGGAACTCTCCTGAAGAAGACTTCCAAGAACTCCTCCCCGAACTGAGGAGCAAGAGCCGTCGTGATCAACTCACGATCGCCAAGGAATTCTCAAGCACTTTCCGTCTCGACAGCAGGCAGGACTTCTTCGATCCCGACTATGACCTGATTCTGTTGCTCCAGAAATCGAGTGACTTGGGAGTCCGGACTCTCGCGGGGAGAATCCTCCAATTCAAAGCGAAGTTTGATGGACAAGAACAGCGGTTGGCCGAGATCGGGCACCTAGAAGAACTCCGGGCAACGATGCTGGTAGCCAACCTGATGACGATCGGGCTCATTGGATTACTCGACCCTGACGAAGACCAATTCCTCGAGTTTGCCGATGAATTCTGGCGCCAAAACGGTGAGTCGATGGAGTGGGTTCTCGATAAACGGGAAGAGTACTACCGGACCTGGTCCGAGCTGTCGAAGGAACTTGCTCGACTTAATGAGATGTGCTTCCAACTGACCAAGCAAAAGTCGGGTCGATCGCTCAACGACATCAGTGAGCTGATCGAAGTGGCCTTTGTTGGGGACCCGAAAGGAACGGTCGAGCTGGTCAACAAGTCCAAGCAGACGTTCCACCACGTCGGTCTCTTCGGCGAGCTGCGTTGGGGCGGCCCGATTCCGTCTATCAATGACGCTGAGATCTTAAATGCGAGGATTCAAGAAGCCTTGTTGAATGTCGATGACGAGGTGATCTTGGCACATCAACAGAGCATCGAAGAACTGATCTCAAGAGATCTAAGCGCGTTTGTCTACATCCCGATCTTGCGACCAGGGGCCCGGCTCCAGCTCGGGAATCGTGCCAATCGGGACTTCTTGATGCGGCTCCAATCGTCGGAAGTCCAGGTCTGTTGTGAAGAATTCAAAGGGCCGATCCAACCGATCAAACACCTCACCAAGTTTCAGGCTTCGCTGTCGGGGCTCTACGACCGACACAGACCCGAGTGGAAATGGGAGTTTCCTGAGACCTATACCCGCGTTGTTGAGTTTAAGCATGAAGCGCACGAACTCTCGTCTCGAATTAGAGAGGCGGATCAGCTGTACAAGGATGGGAACGAAGACCTCGCCATTTCACTCCTGCAAGAGGTCGCTAAGGAGGTCGAGCATGTGCAAGCCGAGGACGCCCAGCGACTTCTCGAAGAGTGGCAGGGGATTGGTCCCAAAGGACCTTGGGACCCAGGGGCGATCTACAAGGGAACGTATACACGTCGTGATGGCCGTGAGTGGGACGCCACGCTCAAGATCACTGGCTATACAGAATTGAACCGACGCCGATCATCGATGGCTCAACTGAAAGCACATCGGGAGATCCCCTTGGATGGCCGCTTTTATACTGATAAACGAGCTATTGACGGCCACCGCTGTTACTACCGCGAGCAGTGCAAACACCCCAACAACATGCCCAAGTATACGTTTTATTTGATCGATGAGGACCGCCTTTATGGGAAAGATTCCGCCGGCGGTGAGTATGACTTAGCGCGTCAAAACATGGCCGGAGGCGGCTAAGAAGAACTGAGGCCCTCGTCTCGATCGGGGGTGAGCGTCTTGATTCATGCTCCTCAGAAGGAGTTCAAGACGCTCACGATCAGAGCGCTACCTCTAATGACAACTGGGAAGCCCCACTCATCGATCCGTTAAGATCGGTACCCAGAGCCAAGGGCTACGGATGCCGGGGAGATTATTGATTCTCCCCGAGCATTGCGGTGTTTTTTGGCAACGTTTAGCATTTTTCTCCGTTAGGTTCATCGTGGTCCGTCAAGTCTGTTCAGTGAATCCACCGAGACTGGTGTACAGACGACAACTACGCAGTGCGTAAATACGACTCGGAAGGGATCGTTAAGGGGCGCTGACTGATGAAATCTGATGGTGACACGATGCCGGGCGTTGAATGCCCAGGCGAAGACCAACTCCGGCTCTTCCAGCAGGGGCACGGCGAGACCACGTGGTTGGAGACAATCGCCCAGCATCTGAAAGGCTGCGCGGTTTGTAAGGAATTCGTACGCAACCTAGAAGCCCAGCCCAACACGTTCGAGTCAGTCAACTCGCGAGAAGAGATGGGCTTGCCGCAGAGTGAGAGTCCGCGCACGAGTCGTACTGTCGATCCCAACTCGACCTTCTACCACCAGTCATTAGCGATAACCCTCGTTCCCATTCAACCTGTCGTCTCGACGGTAAAGAGGTCCCCGGAGTTAACGACCAGCGTCGCATCGGATCGAGATGCTCCAGCAGATCGAACGACTGACCTTCAAGGTGATCACTGGGGAAGTTCTCATCTCGGAGAGACCATCGCTGGGCGTTATAAACTGGTCGATATACTCGGCGAGGGAGGGATGGGCACGGTTTACCGTGCTGAGCAGACGGAACCGGTGAAGCGTAACGTGGCGCTGAAGCTGATCCGCATCGGGTTGGACTCGAGAACCGTGGTGGCCCGGTTTGAGGGCGAACGGCAGGCATTAGCGATGATGGATCACCCCAACATCGCTCGTGTGTTCGATGGTGGCACCTCGGAAGCCGGCCAGCCGTTCTTTGTGATGGAACTGGTCCCTGGAGCGCCGATCACAGAATACTGCGATCGCAAGCGACTCTCGATCCAGGATCGGTTGAAACTCTTTGTGTTGACCTGCCAGGCGGTGCAACACGCGCATCAGAAGGGGATCATCCACCGTGACCTGAAGCCGGGCAACGTGCTGGTCACTGAGGTCGACGGACGTGCAATACCCAAGGTCATCGACTTTGGCGTCGCCAAGGCAACCGAATTTCGGCTCACCGAGCAGACGTTGGGGGACACCGGAGCAATCGTAGGAACGCCAACGTACATGTCACCCGAACAGGCTGACCCGACGTCGATGGATATCGCCACGCGGACTGACGTCTACGCACTCGGAGTTTTGCTCTACGAACTGTTAACCGGCTCGACGCCCATCGACCGGAAGCAATTGAAGGAAGTAGGGTTGCTAGCGTTACTTAGAATGGTCCGTGAGTTCGAGCCTTCCAAACCGAGCACCCGGGTCGGAATTGCAACGAATCTGCCGAAGCTCGCCGCGAAGCGTGACACTGAGCCTCTGTCGTTAGAACGTACTCTACGGGGGGATCTCGACTGGATCACGATGAAGGCATTGGAAAAGGACCGAGAGCGTCGTTACGAGACGGCGGATCGGCTGGCGGCAGATGTTGAGCGTCACCTCTCCTCAGAACCAGTCCAGGCAGCACCGCCGAGCCAAGTCTATCGCCTGCGGAAGTTCGTTCGGAAGCATCGTAGCGGGGTAGCCGCAGCGAGCTTGGTGTTGATCGCTCTGCTCATCGGCATCGTGGGCACGACCTGGGGATACATCCGAGCCGAAAGAGCCCGTGCTTCCGAAGCCCAGCGCGTCAAGGAACGTGATGCCGCTCTCATCCAGGCGAATGAACGGCTCCAGGAACGCAATAAAGCGAACGACGAACTCCAGCATCGCCTTGGCATCAATGAGTACCTACTGGCTGTCGCTGCCTACGACAACAATGATGTCAACCTTGCCACCGAGAGACTTAGCAACGTTCCACCAGAGGAACGTCGCTGGGAATGGCATTATCT
>CAZEAN010000175.1:0-10065 GCA_964510225.1 uncultured Isosphaeraceae bacterium | reverse complement strand
GCCATCGCCAAGATCGAAAAAGACCAACTCCGGATCGAAACCGCCAAGGCGGCCGCCAAGGTTGAAGCGATTAAGGCCCAAATCGAAAACGATCGCCTTCTGGCCGTCGCCGAAGCTAGGGCGAAACTGATCGAGGCGATCGCCACTCTGCGTTCACACAGCGGCGACCTCGTCCTTGACTCCGAGAACCTCCGCTCGATCCTCGAACTCGACCCCCCTGCTCCGCTGCAACTTACGGATGATGAGGCCGAGTGAGGTTGTATTCCTCTTAACTTACTGCTCTTAAGTTACTGCAACTTGAACGACATTTTGATAAGACGATCGCCGCGCAGGACTTCGGTGTTGACCGTATCTCCGGCATTCTTCTGCTGCATCAAGTGGGCGATGATGCCCGATTCGGTCATCCGATCATCGCGGCCAGCGAACTGGACTATGATATCCCCGCGCACGAATCCCGCTCGTTTGGCGACGGCATGCTCATCGTATTGACCGACATGCTCAGCCAAGAGAGCCATCGAGTCAGGTTCGAGGCCAAGTTCGGCACGACGCTCATCGTTGAGATCTTTGAGTCGGAGGCCACCAAGCGCCATCCTCCGGAGTTCCCAAGTGGTCACGCGCCATGAGAGGTTCCCCTGACGACGCCAATTCTCTCCGAGTTCAAGTGCAAGTTCCTCTGAGTCATCGCTGCGGTCCACCGTGATCGTCAATGTCGCGGATTCTGACGGTACTTGATGAAGCACCCATTGCAGGTCAGCGGTGGAAACCAAGGGCTGGCCTTGAAGCGTCCTAATCAGATCACCCGGCTCCACGCCAGCTTCAGCCGCAATTGATCCTGGCTCGACCTTGCTGACTTTCACCAGGCTCTGGGGATCGATGCTGATCCCGAGAATGGAGGGGTCGGGGTACGGGTATAAGACTTCGTCCGGGATCGGCTTGCGGGCTTCCCGATAGACGAGTCGTTCGGCGTCACGGACCTGGTGGCAGTGGATGCAGGACTGCACCACTTGACCTTCATAGTCCAATTCAGGGGTGTAGCGTTCTGCAAGACTCGGGAAATCGAGAGCGCGACGGTACGGCGTTGGTAACGGCTGCTTCCCTTCGAGTGCGGGGCGGACAACTGCGTAGCGATCCATCAACTTAAGCACAGCCGTCATCGAAGCACGGAGCCCTTCGAGCGAAATGTCATCGTATTCCGGACGCTCCGATCGAGTCCCGTAACGTCCAAGAACAGTACCATCTGGGTGTAGGAAAATGATCGCCATCGACTGGTCGAAGTCGAACTGGAGCTGGGTCAGATCAAGGTCGTTCCCTTTGACCAGCCGGACACAGACGAACTCGTCCATTAGGTCTCGGATAATGGGGTCACGTCGAGCGACGTCGTCATCGAATTCCTGGCATGCTTCACAAGGAATACAACGCACAACCACCATCATCGGCTTTTCTTCCTCGGCCGCGACCTCAAAGCCGCTTTTGAGGTCCTCATAAAGCCACTCTTGCGAATCTTGGAACGTGGCGCGATCATTCCGGACCTTAGTCTCTCGGTCCTGTGCCACGGTGATCGTTGTCACGAGTAGTATACAACTGATCGAGATCATGAAGGGGCGGAGCAAGGGATTCTCCTTTCGGGGTGAAGGCGCAAGCCGAAGCTGTTGTCCGATACTATTGTCCAACAGCAGGCGGGAACAGACAACCGACTTCGGCCCGCTTCATTGGCCCCGCATTTTTTCACTCGCCTACCGGAAGATTAGGAATGACAAGGACCTCAAGATGACTCGGGTGGTCGGGGGAATGGTAGACCCGTTGAGTCTGCTTGACGAAATCGTCCTGATCTGCCTTAAAGATGTTTGGCACAAAGGTCTGAGGATTTCGATCAAAGAGTGGGAACCAGGAACTCTGGACATGGACCAAGATCCGGTGACCTTTCTTGAAGGTGTGAAAGACATCTTGGAGCGGTAGTTCAATTTCTGTGACCACACCAGGTTCAAACGCTTCCGGCTCCTCGAAAGAGTTTCGATACCTTCCTCTGATGATCTCACTCCGAACGAGTTGCTCATACCCGCCGAGTTCGACTCCTGGCGCTGTTTCGGGATCGCGTGGGGTGTTGTTTGGGTAAATGTCGATCAGCTTCACAATCCAATCCGCATCGGTCCCTGTCGTGGAGACATGGAGCTTTGCCGAGATTGGTCCGGCAAGTGTAACGTCCTCCTGGAGTATTTCCGATCGGAAGGAGGCGACATCGGGCCTCCGACTAGCGAAGCGCTGGTCATCCGGCATGTAAGCGCGAGGCGTCGCTACAATCCGAATCTCACTGGTGTACGGTACCGGATGAGCAGGGTCACTCTGATATTCCGTGTACATTGCTTGATCATCTGCACCCGGTGGTGTACTGGCCTGAAGTCGTTCTTGGTCGTCGAAGTAGAGCTTGACTGATGAGCTGGCTTGTGGTGGCCAATGATCGAATTCTTGCCACTCTTTACGACCAGTGTCGAACATGAATGCTTCCGGTAAGTCCAGCGCGCTGGTCTCGTTGTCTTCTCCCTTCAGAAAATGGTGGAAGAACCGCGCCTCAACTTCCTCTTGGTACAGTCTCGATATTCCCGTGCCAAACGAGATGTTTCCCACACTCTGAACCTCACGATCACGGGACCAATCACCATGGCTCCAAGGTCCCATCACGATCATATTGAACCCACCGGGGTTCTCGCCTTCAATCGTCTTGTAAATGTTCAGCGGACCGTAGAGATCCTCCGCATCAAACCAACCACCGACAGTCATTACAGCAGTGTGGAGGTTGTTCAGGTGGGGGAGAATAGTCCGGGACTGCCAGAAGTCGTCATAGTCCGGGTGTTCGACTAGTTGCTGCCAGAAGAATGCGTCGTCCGCGTAGTATTGGCTCGCATTCTTGAGCGGACCTAGGTCGAGGTAAAACTGGTAGCCGTCGCGCGTCTCGGGATCAATGATCGGATACCAGGGTCTCGTGGTGAGTTCATCCTTCTGATAGCTGAAGACACGAGTAATCAGAAAGTACGCCAGTGTGAACGCACCACGATGATGGAAGTCATCAAAGTAGAAATCAGCGATCGGTGCTTGAGGTGATGCCGCTACAAGCGCAGGATGTGCTTCTGGGAGTGCGGCTGCGACGTAGAAACCTGGATAGGAGATTCCCCACATCCCTACTTTACCATTATGACCTTCCAGATGTTCTAGGAGCCAATCAATCGTGTCATAGGTGTCCGAACTTTCATCGATCTCGTCGTCGCCATCCCGATGCGGCCTCATATTGTCGTAGAGGCCCTCGGACATGTAACGCCCTCGGACATCTTGGTAGACGACAATATACCCTTCCTCCATCATCACTTGGGAAGGACCGACGAGGCGAGGATAGATATTCTCACCATAGGGACGGCAGCTATAAGGAGTCCTTTTGAGGAGGATTGGATAGTTTTGGGAGTCATCCTTCGGCTGGTAGACAGTGGTGTGCAGTTTGACACCATCGCGCATCGGAATCTGATATTCAACTTTTTGGTAATGATCCTCAGCTTTATAAGATCTGGGAGATTCAAGATCTCCCGGAACTACTTGTGCGATTGCCCAAGTGGGGATCAGTGCAAAGAATGCAATACTGCTGGCGTGTCGAAACGTCTTCATTGCCGAGTGAATCCCTGGTGTAATAAGTAAGGCGAGTGCCATCGAAGTGCATTCCTGTCTAATGTCTCTCAACTCATAAAGCAACGATTCTGTTTCCATGCGGTAGGAAACGGGCGGATCTCTCACCAAGGGATGGCGGCTCCTCGCTTGAGCCGCCATCCGTGAGTCAGACCATTATGGGATCAGAAGAAAATTTGATACTCGATTCTAAAGATATCTTCATACCAGTGGTTTCCTGTAAAGGCATTTCCATACCCTATGTAAAGGCTATGGCGATCGTTGAGCGGACTCGCGCCGCCTCCGCTGAAGTAGTCGCCGATGCCAATCCGGACACCATACTTTCCGTTTAGGATTGTGTCGCCAGCAGCACTCCGAGTGATGTCAGATTGGGTGAAGTCTAAGGTTTGACCACTCAGTACAGTCCACCCCACAAATTCGACGACAGGTGCAATTCGGAATCGGCTCGTCTGATACAGGTTGTGCGTAACACCTGCACCATAACGGAGGACGTTCCCGCCGAAGTCTGAAGCTTGAATCGGAATCCAGTCACGAACCTCCCCGAAGACAAAGGTCCGGTCACTTACCTGACGAAACGTCAAGAGACCTGGCTCGATGCTCGGGTGTGAGGTTCCAAGTCCTCGGTTGCCACTCCCGGTCGGGATGTAGAGCTTCGTTTGGAAGGTGAGGAATCGGTCGGGACGAGCTACAAAGGCGTATTTAAACCCCGTTCGGATGTCGGAGAAACCCTCTGCGTTATTGATGAACCGCCCGTTGATGGCTCGGATCGGCGTCTCGACAAAGAACGAAGTTCTTGCGTTGGGTGCATACTCGAAGTAGGGAACGTATTCTTGATAGTCGATATTATTCTCCGCCCCACCAGCAATTGGGCTGACCCCGGCTGCATTGAGGTTGAATGCTCCTGTTCGAGGGTCGCGCAATGGCACTCCCTGCGGCAATCGCGACTCGAGGTCGGGGATGGTCAGAAGCCTGATGGTGCCCTCTGAAGTCCTGAATATATTTGGAACGCCATGAACAGGACCTCGCGCGGAGGCATCATTACCAAAGAGTCGAAGGCAACCACAGGCGGGATAAAAGAACTCGGCACGGCTGGGATCACTTAGTCCATAACCCGCATCGAAGCGGATACGGAACGTCGTCCGTGGGATCGCACTATCGATGTAGCCGCCAACGCCGCCGTTAGCCGACCCACCTGCACTACTTGCAATTGCGAAGTCGCCACCACCAACACCCGCGAACATTTCTGGCGAGAAGCTCGGACCTCCAGGATCAGGAGTAGTCGACCCTCCGGAGTCGAACGGTTGGTCGCCGAGGGTGTCAGTAGCATTCCCGACATCCGTCGAAGGAAGATCAGGCATCTCTCCTGTTGTATCGCCAGGATCAGTTGTCGAAGGCTCCTCATCGCTCTCAGTTTCAGGGGTTGAACTTCCTTCAACAGTGGCTGAACCGCCGAGCTGTGAGGAGCTGAGGCCACCAAGCTGCGATTGCCGCGGAGAATGGGGGTAGGGAGTTTTCGGATCGTGGATCCGGGCTTGGCTGCTCGGTCGTTGAGCAAACCGGTAGTAGCCGTTTGGCGATTGCTGGTAATGCTGCGCTGTGACCTGGGTTGGCAACCAAACGATCAACCCCGCAATTGCCAGTGACCCGAGTAGGATCGTCTCGAAGTTCCTTCTTCTCCGCATGATTCCCTCCTGTGAATCAGCCCAATAGCCTGTTCCTCCGCCCTGATGGTTGATTCGTGAACGTCGATCTGTAGGCGATTCTTAGTCACGCGAAACCGGTCTGGACAATGCCATACAGAACTGTTATCGGTTTCGTGATTGGTATGATTCGATTGAATTTGCGCTTCGGTTGGTTTTGACTCGATGAACGCCTCGGAGTGCTCGGGAAGATCTGAGGGACCGTGATCTTCCCTGCTCACGGCGATTAAGTTTTTCGTTAATTGTCTTCGTCCAAGATTCCGATCTTCAGCTCGTTGAGTGATTCCGGGACGTATTGGTTAAACGTCGTATTCTGGAAACGCTCGTCGCGGAATAGCTCTTGAAGGTAGGAGGCGACTCCGACCATCGTCTTCTTTCGCACCAGAGCTTGGCGGAAGGCGCCGAAGAGTGAATCCTCGCGGTCGAGACTCGGTGGAATCCGATTCTCGCCAAGGTTCCACCAGTTGTAATTTAAGATCCCGACGTGGTGGATGTGTCGTGATGGAGGCCATCGCTCTGGCGGTGCAGAAGGGGCAATCAGGGTCGTTGACTCCAGCTCCTCGACTTCCCTAGTTGCATCAATCATGAATAGCTGGATCCCTCCGGTTTCCGCAAACCTATCCGCGAGCCCCACCAGATTGACGGATTGACCACGACTCAAACCGAGTTGCGGAGCGCCGTCTTTGATCCAAGCGTCTCCCTGAAAGTAGATTAAGACTACCTCAATGGGACGTTCGGAATTCCTTGGGGTCGATGTAATTGCCTCGTGGATATCGCCTATTGGAGTGGCGAGGGCTTGGGCACTGACGTCGTCGGTATAAGGTCCATAGACTCTGCCGTCGAGGAAAGCGGGAGTCTGGAAGCGGACTGGATTGTCTGGATCCATCGCTCGGGGATTCGCATGAAGCGCCTCAAGGGCACGGTTGAGGAGTGCCTGGCGATCGCTCTGGTTGACGCCGACGATCAAAAGATGGAGCCGTTGTCGAGATTCAGGATCGTCCGAGTAGACGACGAATTCATCGCGGTCGTTCCCATCAATCGGGACTTCAGGGAGGAGATCGATTGAGATCTCGTTCGCCTCTTGGTTCAAAATGAGATCGGCTCGGAAGGAACGGGTCAATTCCTCCGTTGGGAACTCGGTGAGTTCGGCAAAAGCTTGAGGAAACTGATTCACCCAGACTCGGACCCGTGATGATGCGTCGCGCTGGAAGGTTGCTTCACTCCCCCAGATGACTTTTCCGATCAGCTCTACTTGGCCCGTCTGAAGATGGTCGGGAAATTGAATTCGATTGTCTGACCCCTGGACTGGTTCGATCCCTTCACCTTGACCACGCTTCGGAAGAATGCGCTCGACGACGACTCGAACGGGCGGTGGTACATAGCTAACGACAAGTTCCTCAGTAGTCTGGGCCCCTCGGGTGGTGACAGCTACGAATTGGAACGCGTTGGTCCCCAATTCGAGCGGGATCGGATCTAGGGTCCGATAGAGAGTTCGTTCAGGATCGTTTTGGGGACCCGAGGACGGGATCGCTTCAATCGTAATTAACTCAGGTGTTGATCCGTCCCAACCGCGAGACAGCATGAGTGTTTCGAGGGGATCATCGGAGCGAACCTCAAATTCAATGTTGAGACGATCGAGACTCAGTACTTGCCCATCGTTCGAAGGATTGTTGATGGTAATTGTTGGCTTCGGAGGGAGGGGCCTCCGGTAGATCAGATTCTCGACAATCCCAGGATCAGGACTTAGACCATCGGCATTCCAAGCAAGAAGAGTGACTGTGTTTGGACCTTCGAAGAGGGGGACCCGCTTGGCTTGGATTTTCCAGGTACCGTTACCGAGGGCTTCGAACTCTGGGGTACTGATCAGGTGAACGTCGTCAGGAGAGGTACCTTCGACACGGACAAGTGCATCCGTGACCGGCAATTCGGGCGAAGACGAAACTATCGCCGAAACATCTGTCAGAGGTTCTTCATCGAAGTCGCTATATGTGATCTGTTCAATCCGAGGTGGCTGTCGATACCAGAGACGTTTCGGTTCGGTTGACCAAACCGATCCCCACTGATTCCAGAGCCGAATCTGGATCCGATTCTCCCCCCGATCGAGAGGAACCTCGGTGAGAAAGTCCTTCGCATCGACAAGCTCTGGGAGTGGAACAACTGAACGCCCATTGACGAGAATCTCCGCCTCAAAGGGCTGATGATCAGGGGGGACAACCAATTGACCCTTCACTTGAACCGAGCCTTGAGGGCGGTCGGGGGGACCAATGAGCACCTCTTCCAAAGAATCGGTCTCAAAATTGACCACCTTTGGTACGCGAGGTCGGTAGACGACCGTCGCTTGTCCTTCAGAGAAATCACTGGTCGGAGACTTTGCTCGGACCCGAATTGTGGTTGGACCTGGCTCGGCATCGACCTCAAATTGAAATGGAACTGGGCGGTGACCTGGTTCAACGTTGATCCGTTTCCATCCGTGCCCTGCACTCCATTCGACCTGGTCTATTGGTCCTTCTGCCTCGATTGTGCCGTTGATCACGATCCGTGGGGCATCTACGACGATCTCTGAGCTTCCAATTGGCGAAGATGATGCCGGTTCCTTTGTATCCGTGAGTCTGGCCACTGACTCGAGGCGGACACTTGGCGGTGTTTTGTCTGGGTGGTAGTTGACGACCAATCGAAGAGGGCCTCGCGTTTCGATCGCCTCGAATCCTTGGAGCGCCTCGACGTTGGTGGCGTGTAGCTCAAAGATATTGCGTCCTTCGACAAGTCTGAAAATTTCACGAATCGAGATAGTTTGATCCGACGCCCATTCTCGCGTTTCCGGGTTCTGTTGAAGGTCGTTCTGGTAGACCAAGCGCGCCTGAACTGGACCGACGGTGGGTTGAACCATTGCCGCAAAGTTGAACTTAGGCTGGTTAACCTCAAGTGTGCTCGTGCTGGGTTTGATTGCGATCTGAGGGGCTGGGGGCTGGTAGCGTATCCAACGGGTTTCACTAAACTGTTGTGGTGTACGGTCCGTTGTCGCAATCTCAGCTTCAATCTGGTGTCTCCCGCGCTTCCAATCGAGTCCCTCAATCTCCGACCGCCAACTCAAGGCACCGTTAGGATCCAAAGGGATCGAAGGCCCCCCATCGACGCGGAGTGTCAGGCGATCGAACCATTCGGGTTCTAATTCATCGCCCAGTAGTGTCACTGAGATCGCCCCGGGGACCTCTCGCACTAGGGAAATCTCGCCCGATCGATCGGCCTCTTCGGGCACATCAAAACTAATCAAAATATTTTCAGGTCGAGGGGTTAACCTGGAGGCGACATTATGGTCAATTTCGGCAGCAACCAATGCTTGTTCGATCAAGTTCTCACGACGGAATCGTTGGACAAATTGGTCGGCCTCGGCAAAACGGGTCGGCGCATTGGGGTCACCGGTGTTGAAGTGCCAGCCGAGGAGACGCTCGACGTCAGGACCACTAGAGTCATAAGGCCCAAGCGGATTCCAGGCAATCCAGTCCCGTTCTTCAATTGTTGTCGCATCAGTGAGAAAGAAGGAAAGCAACGGTTTTCGTTCGTCGACTGCTTGCTCAAGTCGGATCTCGACGTCTAGATCGTCAACTCCACGACGTGATCGTCTCAGCAGAACTGTCTCGCCCGGACGGTTTAGCGAGATCCGGTCGTAGAAATCGAAGAGAGAGTCAAGAACCAGGAGTTCACCCTCTTCGATGATTCCTTGGATGACGTCTCCTTCTCGCAAGTCGATCTCAGGATCGGGTCCCGCAGTGGCGACGATCAAGACTCCATCGTCACGCGTTGTGATCACGGAGCCAGGCAATTGGCTGAGTTCTCCGAGCGTCTCCGGAGCATCGATGAGGCTCCAGAGTCGGACTGTCTGATCCTCGGCCGCCGAACCTAAGAGTCGACCATCGCCAGAGAAACTCAAAGACGTGATCCGCTGGACATGGCCGGTCAACTGTCGAAATCGCTTCCCCGAGCGGCCATCGTAAAGTCCCAAAGTTGGTTCACCCTCACGGACGGTCGCCAACGCGACGACTGGAACCTCGAATGGGGGTAAAGCAGGCCGGAAGGCTGCGGAAGAAATGACGGCACCTGGTTCAGGTTCAATGACAAGACGTGATCCTCGGCCAAGACTCAGTTCAACTCGGCCGGGTTCGGCTCGAAAGTCCCAGCCGTCCCAATCGGGCGCATCGAGTGTCCAGCGATCCGGGTCGTCGTCGAGGGACCGACTGGAGGCATCCACCACCAGATCTCCCGCTTGAACTCGTCCTGGTAATCCGCCGAGATTCGTTGGTGCTTCCTCACGGAGTCGGAGACCCAGCGATTCACCACGACGGACAAAGGCGACCTCCCCGATCTGCTGTCCCCTGCCGCGGAGCCGATCAGGAGTAATCTTCCGGTCACCGTCGAGAAGATCATCGGACTCAAGGACGGCAAGCGTCCGACTCTGGTCAATCGAAAGTGCAAGACGTCGCCCATCGGGTGAGGCTACCAACCTTGGCTCAGGAACCGTGTAGGGGCCGAGTGGAATCCGAGATTTGATCGTGGCGAGATTGCCCCGGCCTGAATTGAGATCAAGCAGCAACATGTAGTATTTCCAATCGGACCTCCCCTCTCCCGTGTCTCGGACAACGAGAACCGCTGCGTGATCGGTTGGACCTCCCGGCTGAGATGCAATTGGAGCGATCGCCCGAGG
>CAZEAN010000174.1:0-10105 GCA_964510225.1 uncultured Isosphaeraceae bacterium | reverse complement strand
GAGCATTGCGTTCAAGATCCGGCCGAGTCGTTCGAATTCGAAATCGACATTCTTCAGATTGATCCGCGCCGAGAGGGATGACGCGGTGATCCCCGCGGCGGTCTGACTCATTTCGTTGATTGGTCGGACCGCCCTTGAGGAGACCCACCAACCCCCAAGAAGTCCTGCACAAAAGACCCCGATTCCGACACTCAGGAGCTGTCCTGTAAAGCTCTGAAGTGTTTGCATCTCTTCCTCGATAGACCGTCCTACCAGGATGGTATGGCGACCTGGCCCCAAGAGATAGGCTTCCCGATACTTCCCTCGATTGCGCGTTTCAACCTGCTCAGGCTTCGGAATGGGGATCTCTGGAGTGGGTACAGTGTATGGGGTACGAGACCAATCGACCTCACCACGATAAGACCAAATAAAGACGTAAGCACTATCGAGAGAGCGAGGAAGTTGGAGGCCTGTAGGCTCGAAGCCTCTCGGAGGGGAGAGGATCGGGACAAGGTCCTCTTGGCCTCTCCCCCGATTTGCTCGTCGGTACGCTGGAGGAGGGCTATCAGACTGATCGTTGGGCATCTGCGCCCAACCTGCCACTCTCTGACGACCGGGCGGATTCTGTGGCGGAAGGCCCCGATCGATGGGTGGCCGACGTTTCGGCCGTACCATGGACCGAAGCTCGCCTTCGAGGATTCGCGCACCTGCTTCCAGTTCACGGTCGATCTGAAGCAGTAATGTACGGCGAACTTGGCTGTAGAGAGTCAGTCCAAACCCGAGGATCACCAGGAGAAGGAGGATCCCGTACCAGAACTGAAGCCGCCAACGGAGCGATCTAGGCATCGATCAAGTACCCCTGGCCTCTCCGGGTCACGATTAAGTTTTTTCCAAGTTTCTTCCGGATGTGAGAAATATGGACTTCAACGACGTTCGAAAGTGTGTCATCTTCCTCACCGAAGAGTCTTTCATAAATCATTGTCCGTGTGATTAGCCGACCCCGGTGGAGGGCGAGTAGTTCGATTAAGGCATACTCGCGTCCGGTGAGGATGACCGACTCTCCAGCTCGCGTTACTGTCCGGGTCGCTGTGTCGATCGCGATGTCTTCTCCGATCCGGATTTCGGGATGGGCTTGGCCTGCGGAACGCCGGATCAGGGCACGGAGTCGTGCCAGCAATTCACTCAGGGCAAAGGGTTTGACCAGATAATCGTCCGCACCTCCGTCGAGTCCTCGGATCCGGTCATCTACTGCATCTCGGGCTGTCAGGATCAGTACGGGTGTTGCCTTCGTTTTCCGGAGCCGTTCAAGCAACTCCCAGCCGTCGAATCCTGGGAGCATCAAATCGAGCACAATCGCGTCGTAGTCGGCTGACTCAGCTTTGAAGTAGCCTTCAGGTCCGTCCGTTGCTTCGTCAACAGCGTATCCCTCTTCACGCAACGATTGCGCCAAACCGTGTCGGAGATCGGTTTCATCTTCAACCACCAGGACTCTCATTTGAGGAGACTCCTTGTTCGATTCCTTCACTCGACAACTCGGAACGCGTTGTTCTTCTTGTAGACCAAGGTGCGATCAAGCTCTGCAGTTTCAGCGAACTCGATGTGGCAGTCGAGCCAGAGACCAAGGCTCGCCTCACCAGGAATCCTCAATTCGGTGATGATGGTACTGTCGTTGGGACGTTCGATCTTCGATCCTTCGAACGGGCCAATCTGGACCCAGCTTGGTCGACCTTGGGGAATTTTGGAGTCTGAATCGAGGTTGATCCGGACGATGAGTGTCGTCCCGCGTTGTCCGATTCCAGGGGTCACCGACTGGATCGCTGGTGCGAGCTTGCTCGTGCCAGAGGCGTTATCTCGGATTGCCCCCGACTCGCTTCGACGAGAGAGGAGAGGACTGTTTGAAGTTTCTGGGAGTCCAGCATAGCCACCGATGATGTAAGGGAATCGACCTGGGGTGACATGATAATGGTAACCTCGGGCAGGATCGGTATGGCCATTGCAAACGTCGAGTGCCTGTTCGCCCGTAATGTCTTTTGCTTTAAGACCTGCTGATTCATAGGGACCGTAAATCGGGAATCCGTCGAAGGCGATCCCGAGGATCGGTGAGTGCTGCAACCCGTCATCAGGAAAGGGTGACTTCACACAGCTCGGATACTTGTGATAGTGGTAGACCCCTGTCTGTTGTGGATGTCCGCAACAGGAATCAAGCCAGACCTCCGAGTAGCCAGCGACCGCGTTCATCCCTCCTGCCTCGAAGGGATTGAAGAAAACGACCCCGTTGATCGCCATCGCGATTGGTCCCATCGGAACCTGAGTGAATTGTTCTGCAAGCTGTGGTTCAAGGGGGAATCGGAAGAGAAAATCCTGAATCTCGATTGAGTTCGGATTCTCGGTGTTGGGGAATATCGCTGTTGGGTGGTTGGGATAACCCTGGCTTCTTATGATCAAGTACTGATCATTATGACTGATTGAAATGTTGGCGATGCCGTCGTCATTAGAATCAAGTCGATGGTACGAAAACAGATCGACACAACGTTCGCTGTCCTTGTAGTAATAGGTCGGGGGCTCTCCCGGTCCGAGGTACCAGTGCCCGCCCAGGGGTACTAGCTGTTCAACTCGGACGTCATCGCTGCAACGCGCAGCGGTTACAGCATTACTGCTGAGGGTGAACACAATTGAGAGCAGGACGGATGTAGGGCGATTCATGGAACTCTCTCCTTCACCAGAACGCACAATTTGGCAAGGTCATTCCTTGGACTAAACCAAGGCCGATCAGACTGAATTCAGTCTGATCGGGGTGACGTTGACAAGAGCACCCCCCGAGGCTCTCAAGGGCGTTCTGGCCGTTGTGGCCGCTCTACAGGACCAACCTGGCGACCGCGATGTCTTACAGGTCCTTCAGGTCTCCCCGGTCCCCGTTCCATCGAAGAAGTCAATTGTTCCATCTGTTCGTCGGTCAGTATTTCGTTGAGCTGATCACGGATCGTCGCGCTAAGGTCGTCGATCTTCTCGCGTTGATCGTCATTCAGATCGAGTCGGTCTACCAGGAACGGCGGGATTGCGCCAACTAACGGTGGCGGACCACCCTCAGGTCCAATCGGTGGCGCGACCAGCGCGGGTCGGGGTCGCCGAGGAGGGCCAGCGTTCGGAGCACGGTTGGGTCCTCGTGGTGGTGGACCAGCTTCAGCACCAGGGCCTCTCGGTGGACGTCCGGCTCCTGCTCTTGAACCTTCTGGGCCGCCTTGTGGGCACCGACGTCGAGGGGGACCATCGGGACGGTTCGGCCGGCGTTGCCGTTGGAGTCGAACTTCCTCAGCGTTTAAAGAGTCATCGCCATCGTTGTCCATTTTCTTCAAAACGGCAGCAGCGTTATCGATCTCTTCAGCTGACAACAGGCCGTCCCGATTAGCATCGAACAAGGCGAGCAGGGGGTTGCCTGGTCGACCTCTCCCAGGCCGTTCGGGAACTCCTCGGTCCCCCGGATGATCGCCACGCCCGCGACCTCCGGGCTCTTGTGATCTTGCTTCTAGTAACGTTAGTCCGGAGATGGCCACGATTAACACGCCAGCAAGCATCTTGCCCGTCATTGCAATGCTCCTCCGTTCGGATTTGGAACTCAGAACCGTCATTGGCTGGTTGTCGATCTGTGAACGATCAAGCTCGATCGCTCGACCGTTACAGACAGATTCTACTGGGGCAACCTTAAGCCAAGATGAAGTGATTCCAAAAGGTCCAGATTCGACGCAGGAGAGCATCAGCAAGACGCGATCTCGGGCTCAGCGCATTCAGTCCGCCAAGAGACCACGTAAGTAGGTCAACCCGGTACCGATGTCCCGGATCCGAGCTGCTTGATCACCGACTTCACGCTCGATCATCAGCGGACCGCGGTACCCGACCTCATGAAGTGTCTTGAGAAATTGAGGGAAATCAACTTCACCTTCACCGAGTGGTACTTCGGTTCCCCATTCTCCGGACGTTGTTGGTCGCTTTGCGTCCTTGCAGTGAACACTCTTAATATCAGGTCCTAGGATCCGGACAGCCTCGATTGGATCGCCCATGTCATAGAGTAACATGTTCGCCGGATCAAAATTGATCTTGAGGCTTGGTTCGGCCAACTCGTCGAGCGTCAAACGGAGGAGTGAGGCCTGTTCTTGACCCGTCTCGAATGCAAGAGTAACCCCTGCGGATCGTGCTGCCGCCGCCGCCGTTTTAAGGGTCTCAAGAAACGGATCTCGATCGGGAGAAGATCGTTCGGGAATAAATCCGGCGTGGAGCATAAGGTCAGAAAGACCGAGTGCCTTGGTGCGTTCCAAGGCCCAATAAAGTCGATCCAATCGTTCGGGGCGATCGGTGACGGGACCGAACCCACCAGTCGCTTGAATCGTCGCGGGCGTGGTGTAATCTTCGCCCGGAAATCCAAGCATGGCGCCGGTCATGACGAAGCCGGCTGCAAGGGCTGCTTCCGGCATCGAATCCCCTTCGTTCCAAGAGGCATGATGGGGATCGCCACACGCGATCTGGGTCGCATTGACTTCAAGCACGCGGAGTAATCGATCCAGTTCCGGTACGCTCGTTACCTGTAAGCTCCAGCTACAGACGCCTAACGCAAATGGAGGAGGACTCGTTGCAGACACCTTGGCCCCTTTCCCGCTCGGGATTGAATCAATGGTAGGATGCCCAAGGACGTCTGGTTAAGGACGTCCGGGGATACCGATTCGTTATAGCAACCAGAATCAGTTCAAACCACGATCCCATTCCCGACCTCGCTGACTTCACCCTCATCAAATGCCTATCAAGAACAAGCTCTTAAGCGTCGCTGAGACCGATCAGACATTCGAGATCCGCGACGGTCTCTGGGTTGGCAAATGTCTGATCTGCAACGGTCCCTTGGCCTTTGATCCCGCATCCGGAGAAGGAGCAACGCTTGAGCATATTCGCGCCAAGAGCCGAGGTGGGACCGAAGATCTTGGGAATCTAGCGCTCGTGCACGGCTCGTGCAATCACGAAAAAGGGCGACGATGGGATCCAAAACGTCGACGCTCTTCTGCTGAGTATGAGGAGTTCATCGAACGGCTCTTGCAGCGTCGCGCCGATCGTTGGCGCGACCCACCACCTTCTTCTTGAAGTTTACTCAGTTGACGGTGCCTCCTCTGATTTCGCCTTTTCCGCTCGGCGGATCCGATGAGACCTCAGCGCGCGGAGGAGTGAGACCCCGAGACCGAGGATTGTCAAAGGAATCACAAAAATGAGCATCACCGCATCAAAAACGGGTGTTTCACCTTCTTTAAGATCAGAATAATAAACGTAGGCGATATAGGCAAAATAGTAGAGAACGAATAGGAAACCTTCCCAACGGGCGATCCGCTGTCCTGTGATCACGATTGGGAGGGTTGCGACTGCCACCGCAATCATGATCGGGAGATCAAAGCGGAGGACTCCGGGTGAAACACTGATCCCGATGGGCGAGACCAACGCCGTAAGTCCCAAAACGGCCAGGATATTGAAAATGTTACTCCCGACGGCGTTTCCAATGGCGATATCACGCTCACCTCGGATGCTCGCGACCAAGGAAGTCGCCGCTTCCGGGAGCGAAGTTCCAATTGCGACGAGCGTTAAACCGATTACTAGGTCGTTGACCCCTAATGCAGAGGCCATCTCCGTGGCGGCCTCCACGAGATAACGCGCACCGAAGATCAAGAGTATTAGACCGATCACGATTAAGCCAAATTGGATGGGAATTCCCCGGGTATTTTTGGGCTTGTCGGTCTTACTCGATTCGTCGGTCGCGTTTTCCGATTCGGCAGATTGACTCCGACGACCGTAAACGATCGAGAGAATTGTATAGAGCACAATCCCCGTGAAGAGGATGGCTCCATCGATCCGGTTGAGGTTGCCGTCGATCGTGAGGAGCAAGAGTCCAACCGAAACGACGATCATGATGGGGATGTCCCATCGAACGAGCCGAGTCTGGACCGGCATCGGAATCACGAGGGAGGAGATTCCGACCACAAACAAGATGTTGGCGATGTTGCTTCCAATGACGTTTCCGAGACCGATGTCTTCGGCACCCGTAATCGCAGAACCGAGCGTGACGGCTAGCTCTGGTGATCCGGTTCCAAAGGCGACGACAGTCAACCCGATCACGAGGGTTGGGAGTCCCACAGCGAGTGCGAGTTTGGAGGCGCCAATGACGAGGAGTCGTGCGCCAAAGATTAACGCAGCGACCCCACCAATAAACTTTCCAATCACGATCGGATCGATCACGACGCGATACCTCCTGGAACTCGACTCTGGAATGATGATCCGGTTGAAGGTTTTCACCGGCTGAGGGTCGCCCATTCTCCCAGGCGACTGACGATGTCGCTAGTTATGAGCCAACGCATGGCTTCGAGATGAATCTCTGCTTCAGGATCCTGATGTATTGGAAGAAAGCGATACCGTGTCTCTTGCGGTTGTCATCTCATCCAACAGTGATTGTAATTGGCCGGACCAGGGCATTGCAGGTAGACGTTGGCATAAGGTTCAACGAGTGGGTTGCCAGGTGCCATACCCTACCAAATAGTTCTTAAGTGATAGAGCTAGATTTTCATAAGAAAATTAAGTGTTACTACATGTTTGTATGTATAGCTAAAGTCGTTTACAACAAATTCTTTGCTTTTTCTTGTAAGTTTAATTGTATAAACAAAAATTGCAATTTTCTATTTTGAATTGGTCTTTAATTCTTCATAATGGGCTAATGCATCGACCCAATCAGTGCCGCAGGATGGAACAAATTGCCATGTTCTTTTGGGACAAGCAAATAATCGACTCACGATGGGTTCGCCCATTTCGGCTCAGTGATCAAATCCACAAGGAACGCTGAGAGATCATCTGTCATTTGATTGAGGCCTCGCCTTACTGATTGTAGTACTTACTTTTCATCACCCCTTCGGTGCTCAGCAGAGGTGCAAGTTCTGGGTCAGCAAGGACGTTTTCGATGGTCATCGGCTCATTATCCACAATCATTCGACGCCTCACGAAGCGGACGCCATGGCTGTAGTCGACATAGGAGGCGATGTGGCCGGTGTAGAGTGGTTGGATGGGTTTGCCATTGGGGTAATGCCAACCGTAGATCGCCACTCTCCCTGGACGATCGAGCAGCCGGTTGGTGATGACGATGTCCTTCTTTGTGCCAGCGACTAACTTGCGCTGTGGCTGTCCAGCTCGTTGATCAAGGAGCATCCTGTTGTGCTGGAGAAAGACGGGAACTGTTGTCATTGCAGGTGTCGGTGGGATTGGAAGCGGTTCTGGCGTCCAATCTGCGGCATTGTGGACGTCGTCAACAATCTTGGTTGTTGGGAGCACGCAGTCGAGTTGGTCAGCGATCCGTTGGGCGGTAGTGGGAGTAATCGGCGTGTAGAACATGTCCGTATCTGACCCGATCGCCAGATAGTCCGCGGTGACCTTGTAGGTGGCGCGATGTCCGCCAGCTTTGACTGTGATCGGAACGAGTAATCGGAGGAAATCGGGAACGTTTCCTCTGAGAACCTCGCGGACGATCCGTTCCTCACGTTCCTGCAAGGGAAGGCGGCGAATCGACTGGGCGAATTCGCTCCCTTGGGTTGCTGTTGAAGGTCTCGGAGGAAGCGATAAGTTTTCGGTGGGGCCCGCAATTGTCACGATCAGCAGGGTCTGAAGCAGCATCAATCGACCTTTGGTTTAGTTTCAGCGCTCTATTTTGGCTAAGTTTTCATTGTTCTAAGGGAGTTGTCAACAATACAACTATCTCACCACGAATGTTGTTTTAGAGTGTGGAAGACTCCAGAACGACCGAACCTCAGGGCAGGAGGTGTGTCTGTCTCCTGTAAACCCTCTATAGATGGCTCCGGCCAGGTCCGTGGCGAAGGATCAAGGCGGAGGCTGCCCACTTCCCATGGGAGCGGGCCTCCACCAACGCTTTATGATCTCGCGACGGGGAATTCGAATCCCAATCATCGTTCCACAGATCGGCCTGAGCTCCGGAGCCGCCCAACCACCATTTTGTCGTGCCATTGGCACTGGATTGTTGAATGCGCTCGTATGAAGTGATCATCAAAGATACGCACCGGGGCCTTTGGTATGAGGACGGTGTCCTCCTCAAGATTTTGGAGGCTGGCCGCTATAAGGTCCCCGCTCAGTTCGACTTCGGATTCTGGCGGAAACCTCGAGTGGAGGTTGTCTTGGTCGACCTCCGCGAATGTGATTTGACCATCAAAGGTCAGGAGATCCTCACCGCAGATAAGGTCGCGATCCGAATCAGCATCACGGTACAGTACCGCGTGGTTGATCCTCGGGCCGCGATCCATGCAGTGGCCAACTATGAGGATCGCCTCTACACCGATGTCCAACTCGCCGCTCGACGCTCTCTCGCCTCGATGACGCTGGATGAGATCCTCACTGACCGTAACCGGCTTAGCGAGGATATCCAGCGTGACGCCTACAAGACGGCTGGCGGCTACGGTGTCTCCATTGCCCGGGCCGATGTCAAGGACATCATCTTCCCAGGCAATCTCCAGGCGATCATGAATAAAGTCCTTGCCGCTGAACGTACCAGTCAGGCCGAACTCGTCGAAGCCCGTACAAAGGCTGAGTTGCAACGCCTTGAGGCCGAGACCAAGGTGGAGACGACCCGACGGCTCTCTGAAGCAGATGCGGAATCTGAGCGGATGGCTGCCGCCGCCCGTGCTGAGTCGCTCCGACTTCAGGCGGAGGCGGAAGCTCAGACCACGGCTCTCCGCGAGCAGACCGCCGCTGCCTTGGAGAAGCATCCCGCACTCCTCCGGCTCCGCGAGTTGGAGACTCTCCGAGAACTCGCGACGGTTTCCAACGCCCGGATCTACGTCGACTTCGACCGTCAGGCGAAGCAAGACGCAAACAGGGTGGACAATGGCTGAGACGCTCTGAGTTCCTGACGAGCCCAGAAGTGCAAGAGAAGGTCGTGTACTGTTCGGAATCGAGGGGTTATCGCAGTCGTAACCATGGTCCGTTACGATTGTCATCTGTTGAAGACTTACGAGTCGTCGTTGATCAACAGACACTCCACGCCGATCGGCAAACCGTGGAGCGGGGAGCCTCGAATCTAGGAGCTCTGGGATGAAACATGGGATCGGATCACTTCCGGCCGAAGGGAACCTCTTCGGCGCCCAGATGCTCGAAGACCCGTATCCGGTCTACCGCGACTTGCGGCAACGGGCTCCGGTTTTTCGGGACGAAGGACTGGGTGCCTGGGTCTTAACAAGGTACACGGATGTTGCCTGGGCACTCGGTGATCGTCGACTCTCCTCCAACCGAGTTTGGCTCGGGAGAGATCGGTTCCCCGATCAGTCGCTTACTCCTCTATTCGACACGCTCTCCCTCCTCCTACTCCAGCGAGATGAACCCGACCATACACGGATCCGGAAGCTCGTCCAGAAGGCGTTTATGAAAGCGTCGGTCGAGAAGTGGGTCGAACCCGTGGACCGGCAAGTCCAGAGGTTGCTTAAGGAGGGCCGGAGCCGGAGCGTCATGGATTTCGTCCGAGATTTCGCTGTCCCTTTGCCAGTGCTCGTCATCTCCGAACTGGTTGGAATCCCTAAAGAAGACCGGGATCTTGTGAAAGGGTGGTGCGATGACTTTTCGTTCGTCGCGCTGAACTTCTACGCCAACATTACACCCGAACAACTGCAGCGAGGCCGGGACAGTACGATCGCCTTTCGGGCCTACCTAGAACGCCGGGTCGATCTCTTGCGGTCATCCCCTCGTGACGATCTCCTCAGTGCCCTTGTTCAAGTTGAAGAGCAGGGAGATCGCCTCTCGACGGACGAGTTGCTCGCCAACACCTTGCTCCTCCTCAACGCGGGAAACGAAACGACGACAAGTCTGCTTGGCAACGGCTTAGAACTACTGCTCCGGGACCAAGCGCAACTCGATCGCCTCCGCAACGACCCGAAGCTGATCCCGACCGCCATCGAGGAGTTTCTCCGACTCGAGAGCCCCGTCCAATTTCTCGGTAGGATTGCGCTTGAAGACCTCCAGTGTGGGGGGCAGGTGATCCATCGCGGGGACCTTGTCCTTGCCGTCCTCGGCGCCGCCAACCGCGACCCGGAGCAGTTTCCTGATCCAGACCGACTCG
>CAZEAN010000173.1:9071-10194 GCA_964510225.1 uncultured Isosphaeraceae bacterium | reverse complement strand
TATAGTCGCCTGATAATTCCAATTTGCTTTCAATACATTAGCGTGCATTACGCTATATATGGCAAAGTAAGATCTTTTTAATGAGTAGATATTGCAATTTGGACTGGACTTAGTATTCTGGAAACCGTCTGAAGTGATGCAAGGATTGCCTCTAAACTCCCTTAACCTTGGGCGTCCCCCACAGGACCACAAACCCTTTTGCCAGCTAATTTGGCAGGTTGTGCCACGCAGCCTACCTTGACTCGCGAATAGGCACTCCACCTTCCGTGCCAGGCACCATCCAGAGGTGGCGCTGTACCGCTACCGCTGACTACCGAAGCACCCTAGTTCGATCGAACTACGCAGGAGACTCAAGTACGATGACCTCACCTGACGTTCTGTCAACACGCAACTCGAAGACCCGACGCCGCGGACAACTCCGCCGCGCTCTAAAGCTTGAGGCACTCGAAGGACGGCAGATGCTGACCCTCCTTGGAGTGACACCCGAGCTGCCGCGAATCTCTTACAATAACGACGGTGTAACTACCTTCGACGCCACCACGCGTCTTCTTACTATTGATGCTGATCCAACCGGTTTTGAGACCGACGCATTGAAGGGGGTCGTCGGCACACCCAAAGACATTGTGATCAACGTCCTTGTTGACGCCGACAATCCGATCAATCCTGATGGGACCCTTAACGTTACCACTGCACCTGGGGACGACTTGGTCGTGGTGGGCGACCTCGACCTGGACGGCGACGGCAACATTGACGCTTCCGGCACGATCTTGACTGGAGAGATCATCGCTGCTGGTTTTGCGGAGACTGGTGCGACCGACACCTTCGACTTCCAGTTCGAGGTCACCGGTGGCGCTCCAGCGCTGCTTGCCCTCATTGGCGACAGTGACATCGTTGTGACGAACACTGTCGAGACGTCGACCTTTACTGGTAGCTTCGATGTCAACTTCCAGGGAGAGGCCAAGGGTCTCTTGGGCACTCCCGGCGACCCCGGCATCGATATCGAGAAGACAACCAACGGACTAAACAACTACAACGTCGATGTCGCCCCCGATTTCGACAACGAAGACACACCTGATGGTCCAGGCGTCCCGATCCTTGAGCCAGGCTCCGAGGTCACCTGGAC
>CAZEAN010000173.1:0-8971 GCA_964510225.1 uncultured Isosphaeraceae bacterium | reverse complement strand
TTCACCACCGGTAACAGCGGCCTCGATGGTACTGACGGCAACGTCCGTGAATTCATGAACGGCTCCGTCTCCGCCAAAATCAGCGCCTTCAGCCGTGACTCGAGCGGCGTCTGGGAAGAAGCCTTCCTCGGAGCCTTCTCGTCTGGCCTCGGTGTCACCGACAGTGGTGAAGGCGATGGCTCCGACGGTCTCCACAGAGTCGATAACGTCGGCCGCGACAACTTCGTTCTCTACCGATTCTCCGACGAGATCGTCGTTGACGAAATCAGACTCGAATCGGTGGGGGCTGACAGTGACATCGAAATCTGGATCGGTAACATCCCCGGTGCCTTCGATCTGGACAACCTCGAACTCAGCAACGAGCTACTCGAAAGCCTCGGTTTCACGGAAGTGAACACGACAGGGTCCAGTAATTCCCGTACAGCTGACGTGAACGATGGCAATGTCAGCGGAAACATCTTGGTCGTCGCCGCCAGGACTGATGAGCACCGACCTAAAGATCGATTCAAGATCAAGAAGGTAAAGCTCAAGGGTGTTGAGAGGGAGGTTTACGGGAACATCGCCACCGTTTCGGCCCCTGATGTTCCACCCGACTCGGATCCAAGCCATTACAAGAATCCAGACCCTAAGGATAAGAATCCGGGGGTCGATATCGAAAAGACAACCAACGGACGAGTCAACTACAACGTCGATGTCGCCCCCGATTTCGACAACGAAGACTCACCTGATGGTCCAGGCGTCCCGATCCTTGAGCCAGGCTCCGAGGTCACCTGGACTTATCAAATCACCAACACCGGCAACGTCCCCATTGCTGGAGAAGACATCGAGATCGTTGACGACAACGGTACTCCCGACGACACCTCGGACGACTTCTCCGTCTCCAGTGGCGACATCCTCTTCGATGAAGTCATTAGTGGCAATCCCGATGACATCCTCGATCCCGGTGAAATCTGGAACTACAAAGCCACCGGGATCGTTGAAGATCTCGTCTCTTCAGGTGAGAGTAGCCTCCTCTTCACCACCGGTAACAGCGGCCTCGATGGTACTGACGGCAACGTCCGTGAATTCATGAACGGCTCCGTCTCCGCCAAAATCAGCGCCTTCAGCCGTGACTCGAGCGGCGTCTGGGAAGAAGCCTTCCTCGGAGCCTTCTCGTCTGGCCTCGGTGTCACCGACAGTGGTGAAGGCGATGGCTCCGACGGTCTCCACAGAGTCGATAACGTCGGCCGCGACAACTTCGTTCTCTACCGATTCTCCGACGAGATCGTCGTTGACGAAATCAGACTCGAATCGGTGGGGGCTGACAGTGACATCGAAATCTGGATCGGTAACATCCCCGGTGCCTTCGATCTGGACAACCTCGAACTCAGCAACGAGCTACTCGAAAGCCTCGGTTTCACGGAAGTGAACACGACAGGGTCCAGTAATTCCCGTACAGCTGACGTGAACGATGGCAATGTCAGCGGAAACATCTTGGTCGTCGCCGCCAGGACTGGTGAGCACCGACCTAAAGATCGATTCAAGATCGAGAAGGTCAAAGTGAAGACGGCCGAGAAGGGGTTCTACCAGAACATCGCCTATGCCTCTCTCTATGGCCTGCATCTTGATTCCGATCGAAGTCACTACACCAATCCGGGTGACAACGGAATCAACTACTACAACGAACCTCCATCGGATCCTTCACTCCACATCACTCACACGTTAAATGTTGATCAAGACGGCTCCTACTCGCTGGTCGGTGAAGTCTTCGCTCCGAATGGCGGAGCCAACTCCCTATGGATCCAGGTCAACGGTGGTGAATGGATTGAGTGGCACATTCAAACCGGGAGTGACTGGCAGGATACCGAGGTAACCGACGAGAACGGCAATCCAATCGTGTTTGACCTCACAGCGGGCGTGCACGAAATCAAGATCGCGATCCGCGAAACTGGTACGGCGTACCGTGGATTCACGTTCGTACCTCAGTCGTAATCTCACTGAGAATTCTTTCTCACTCACCACGTCACACAACGTCCCCTGTCTCGAACAGGGGGCGTTGTCGTTTTATTTCCGAAAGCTAGATCACTTAGATTTCTAGATTTCTCTTTGACAAAAATAATCTGAGATTCACTTGGTTCTTCAAGTTTCAACTGTTGGGATACATGAATTGTTTTAAGTTGAGGATGGCATTCGAAGGCGTTCACGGAAGGCGTTTAAGAGTCGGCTTTGAAAGCGATACGGGTTCCAGACGACGGCCACTTTGCGGGTCGGTCTTGGGTCGGCCAACGATCGATAAACACGACGGTCACTTTGATCAAGTCGTTGGGCCATCGCTGGAATTAATGAGACCCCGTGGGATAAGGCGACCAACTCCTGAACCGTCGCTAATTGGCTCGTCCGCTCGATCGCGACCGGATGGAATGACCTCCGGCAGAAGGTGACGATGTTGTCAGAGAGGCAGTGGGCTTCGTTAAGCAAAACGAACGGGTACGGCTCGATATCGGAGAGTCGGATCTCCCCTTGCGCGACGAGCGGATGATTCGGTGGAAGAACCAAGAGCAACTCCTCCTCGAACAACTCTTCGATCTCAAGGTACTTCGCAGGAATCGGCAGCGCGAGGATCGCCAGATCGACTTCTCCCTGAGTACAGCTCTTGAGCAATTCGTCGGTGGTCTGTTCCTGGACAATAAGAGTCGCCTTCGGAAATTCGTCCGAGAATTGCTGGAGTGTCTTGGGAAGGAAATACGGCGCAATGGTCGGGATCGCTCCGACCCGGACCCGGCCGCTTTCTCCATCATCCGTGATCTCCGCCTTCGTGTCCTCGAGGATGGTCAACACCTGTTGAGCCCTCGATTGCAGCAATAATCCGGCCTCGGTCAGGGAAACCGATCGCGTTTTGCGCTCGAAGACTGGCTGACCGAGTTCCTCCTCCAGTTTCTGGATCGATCGACTCAACGCAGACTGCGAAATCGCTAGATCTGCAGCGGCATGCGTGAAACTCGCTCGGTCAGCAACTCGGAGGAAATAACGTAATTGATCGAGTTCCATTCGCACGTCCTCAAGGTTCTTCCAGACTCCTCGGTGTACTGCAATCGCACATGCACTCGGGTCCCCAATGCATTCCATGCATTGCTAGCAGACACAGAATGCATTGGATGAATTGCTTGGAATTGTCAATGCTGGAAGATGCGACAACTTACAACACTTCAAATCAGGGGTCGCCACTCAACTCCAATCCCAGGAGACGTCATGACCACGACAACATACCCGATTCGTCTGCTGGCGAGCATCGCAGTGCTCGCGCTCGCCTCGTCGGCAACAGCGCAAGATCATCCGTCCGCCACGAATGGTGAGTGCCCGGTGATGGGGGGCAACTCATACCGGAAGACAACAGCAGGAGCCTGGTCCAGTGAGGACTGGTGGCCAGAACGGTTGAATCTGGAGATCCTCCACCAGAACGCACCCATGATCAATCCGTTGGGTGCTGAATTCAATTATGCAGAGGAGTTTGAGCAACTTGATGTTGATGCCTTGAAGAAGGATCTCGAAAAGGTGATGACGACCTCGCAAGAGTGGTGGCCGGCCGACTACGGTCACTACGGGCCGCTCTTCATCCGGCTCGCCTGGCACAGCGCTGGGACGTATCGGACCTCTGACGGCCGGGGGGGCTCCGCAACAGGCTCCCAGCGATTCGCACCCCTAAACAGTTGGCCCGACAATACCAATCTCGACAAGGCCCGACGGTTGCTCTGGCCGATTAAGCAGAAGTACGGTCAAAAAATCTCGTGGGCAGACTTGTTTGTCCTCGCGGGTGACTACGCCATTGAATCGATGGGAGTAGATACGATCGGCTTTGGATTTGGGCGAGTCGATGTCTGGGAACCCGAAAAGGATATCTTTTGGGGACCTGAGACAACGATGCTCGGTGGGGAGCGATACTCGACGGAAGATGGTCTCGAAGAGCCACTGGCGGCGACTCAGATGGGCTTGATCTACGTCAACCCGCAAGGCCCGAAAGGCAAGCCAGATCCGCTCGCTTCTGCGAAAGCGATCCGGATTACTTTCGGCAACATGGGGATGAATGACGAAGAGACGGTCGCGTTGATTGCCGGTGGACACACCTTCGGCAAAGCCCATGGTGCCGCGAATCCCGATGGCAATGTTGGTCGTGAACCTGAGGCTGCTGGGATCGAGCTGCAAGGACTTGGCTGGAAGAACACCTTCGGCAAAGGAAAGGCGGGCGACACTATCACCAGCGGTCTTGAAGGAGCCTGGAGTTCGACGCCGACACTCTGGTCAAATGAATACTTCGACAATCTCTTTGGATACGACTGGAAGTTGATCAAGGGTCCTGGTGGCGCCTGGCAGTGGACGCCGGAGGATGAATCGGCTCAAGGAACCGTCCCCGACGCTCACGATCCGTCGAAGTCTCATGCCCCGATGATGTTCACTACAGACCTCGCATTGAAGATGGATCCTATCTATGGTCCGATCTCAAAGCGATTCCACGAAAATCCCCCTGAGTTCGAGAAGGCATTCGCAAACGCTTGGTACAAGCTGATCCACCGTGACATGGGCCCCGCCACTCGACTGCTCGGGCCTTGGGTTCCTGAGGCACAAGTCTGGCAAGACCCGCTTCCTCCGGTCGATCACCCGCTCATCGACGAACAAGACGTCGACGCCCTGAGTGCGAAGATTCTTGACTCTGGTCTTTCAATCTCCGAGCTGGTCTCGACTGCCTGGGCATCAGCCTCTACTTTCCGTGGCTCTGACAATCGCGGAGGTGCCAATGGTGCTCGGATCCGCCTTGCCCCGCAGAAAGACTGGGAAGTCAATCAGCCTGCGGAACTCGCCAAGGTCTTGGAAAAGCTTGAGGTGATCCAGCGCGAGTTCAATGATTCGCAATCAGGAGGGAAGAAGGTTTCACTTGCGGACCTCATCGTTCTCGGCGGTTCGGTAGCCGTTGAAGCAGCCGCTGAGAAGGCCGGCGTTGACGTTGATGTGCCGTTCACGCCAGGACGCACCGATGCCACAGAGGAAATGACCGACGTCGAATCATTTGCCGTACTCGAGCCGAAAGCCGACGCTTTTCGGAACTTCTTTGGACGTGAACTCGATCGCCGCGAAGAAGAGTTGCTGGTTGATCGAGCCCAATTGCTCACACTGACGGCTCCGGAAATGACTGTTCTGATCGGCGGGATGCGCGTGCTGGACACCAACTCGGGAAGTGGTCCACTCGCTGAACTCGGAGTGTTCACCGAACGTTCAGAGACCCTCACCAACGACTTCTTTGTGAACCTCTTGGACATGTCCACAGAGTGGCGTGAGTCTCCGGTCTGCGAGCATTATTTTGAAGGGCGGGATCGCCAGTCGGGAGAGGTGAAATGGACTGCCTCTCGGGTCGACCTGATCTTCGGTTCGAACTCAAGACTCCGCGCGATTGCGGAAGTTTATGCTACCGAGGATGCCCAGGAAAAATTCGTCGCTGACTTTGTCGCTGCATGGAACAAAGTGATGAATCTCGATCGCTTTGATCTTGAGCCGGCTCAGCGTACTAGATCGAATTCTGTCGCGTTTGGTAATCGTTAAGTTCTCGGGATCCCCAACACGTTTAGCGAGCCGATCGGCTCGCTAAACGTACTCTGTCCAAACGATTACGGCCTCAAACAAAGGTTTGTGTGCAAGTTACCTAAAGCTACTTAGTGTCAGGTGTCTCAGACGGGTTTGCCATGAACTTGATGGTTCGTAGAATAGTTCAATTCAGGCCAGGATTTGTTCGGCCCATCGGTATTGAATGATGTCGACAAACAATATTCCCTCAATCGAGCTTCTTGAATCAGTCCATCCCTTTCCCGGCGTCTATCAGATCCGGGCAATCGGAAGTACGGCTGGTGATTTTGAAACGAGAGTCGTCGAGGCTGTAGCGGACGAGCTGGCGACGCCGAGTGAGCTGACGCACTCGTTACGCTACACCCGAGGCGGTCGTCATGTTTCGGTCACGATGGAGATCACCGTCCAGAATGCTGAGCAAGTCCGTGCAATCTACGCCCGGATCCATGATGTTGACGGATTACAGCTCTTACTCTGAGATGGATTGACTTGATCGAGTCCGATTGTCTCGTCGAAGAAACTTTGCAACCTCCCAACCGTCCGATCTTCGGAATACGAAACGGCAATTTCTATGAACCCCGATAATGCCGGACCAATCCGGATTGAACTCCCGAGCGCAGACGATCTTCGAGATGTCGTCCATCGGGCAGTCGAAATCTTGACCCGAGGTGGTCTCGTCGGGGTACCCACCGATGTTGGTTACGCCTGTGCAGCCTCTGGGTTGCAGCCTGAAGCGGTCCACCGGCTCGTCCAAATCAGCGAGCCAGGAAACCGCTGGATCATGACGAGAGGTTCCGCTGAGCTCGAAGAATTCGTCCCGCAAAGATCGGCACTGCTGCAACGTGGTCTCGCAAAATGTTGGCCAGGGCCAGTCGCATTTCGAGTGGTCGGAGCCAATGATGGGGCACTCAGACAACAACAGCTCTCTGAAGAAGTGACGTCTGCATTGATCGAGAACGGGGCGATTACCGTTCGATCACCAGCACATTCATTCATCATCGAGGTCGATAAGCTTCTCGTCGGTCCTCTGATCTTAGTAGAGCTCTTTGGCCCTCAGTCGGATCCCTTAGAAACCGCTGAGGAACTGAATCCTGGTTGGTTCCAGGCCACCGACTTGCTGATTGATGACGGCCGATCATTAGTCTCCGGAGGCCCCGCCATCATCGAGGTCCAAGGAGAATCGTGCACTCTAAAACGCGAGAGTGCTCAGGGAGAAGAAGCCTATCGAGCAATCTGCCAACGATCAGTCCTCTTCGTTTGCACTGGAAACACGTGCCGGAGTCCGATGGCAGAGGCAATTTTTCGCTCCCGATTAGCAAATCGGCTCGACTGTCCGCAAGAGGAACTCGGTGCCCGTGGCTGGTCGGTCGGCTCGGCCGGCATCTGGGCATTCAATGGTCACCCCGCTGCCGCAAACGCTGTCGAGATCGTCCATCGCTTCGGCGCTGATCTTCATCATCACGAGAGTCGACGGCTTACTGCGGCGATGGTTCAGCAAGCCGACCTCATCGTGGTCATGACTCGCGAACATTTCGACACTCTCACGGCCGCCATACCAGAGGCTTCAGATCGGACCCGCTTGCTCGACCCCGAGGGTTACGATCTCGCCGACCCTGTTGGACAAGATCTCGATCGCTACCAATCGACCGCTGAGACGATCGACCTTCATCTCGACTCGCTACTAAACGAACTAGAAGTCTGATTTATGCTTACCGACCCGAACAGTCTACTCAACGCGGTCTTAAAGGTGTTCTGAGGAATCGACGATTTCTCCACCGCAGCTTGACCCTGCACCTGCGGTACAGCCGTAGCAGTGGAGGCCAGTAACGATTTCCCTCTCCGCAATTCCTCGATCAACCAACTCGCCGATCTTGCTAGGTTGATCGTTCGACAATCCGAGTTCCAGCTGCTGATTAAAGTCGCAGTCAAAGAGTCTACCATCCCAACCGACCGACAACGTCGTCCGACACATCAATGAATCTACCGCAGTTGGATTATGCTGGGTGATTAGCTCTTCCATGTAACGTTCGTACTGTTCGGTTCTGAGCAAGTATTCAAGAAACCGGTTAATAGGCATATTGGTGATTACATATAAACGATTGAAAGTGAGGCCGAAGCGGCGACTCAGTTGTTTCCGGTATTCGAGTTCGAGACTCGACTGACGCGCTGGTAGAAAGGCACCGGTCGGGTTGTAAACGAGATGGAGTTCTAGGCCCGAGCCCTCAACGCCATAGCCGAGGCCGTTGAGCTGTTTGATCGCAGTGATCGAATCTTCAAAGACACCGTCACCGCGTTGAGAATTAGTGTTGCGCGATGAAAACGAGGGGAGGCTCGCGATCACTTCGATCCGATGTGAAGCAAAGAACTCCGGGAGATCCTGAAAGCGGCGGACCTGCAAGATCGTAAGATTACAGCGATCGATCACATGAACTTTCAACGAGCGGAGCTTCTCAACAAGCCATCGAAAGTGAGGATTCAGTTCGGGTGCGCCCCCGGTCAGATCAACCTTCGGAATCGACTGTGATTGAATGACGCGGAGACATTCTTCCATCGTCGTCCGAGTCATGATTTCTGTACGGTCGGGGCCCGCATCGACATGGCAATGCTTACAAGTTTGATTACATAACTTCCCCAAATTCATTTGAAGGACAGAGATAGCGCTACTTTTCAGGGGCTGAATTCCGTCGGGATCAATCGTCTTTCTAAAAGGTGGAAATGTGCCGCTAGGACGTAAGATCTGGAGCTGTTCATCGACAATTGCGAGCGGGTGCTGCTGACCTAGGAGTGATTTTGCCATTGAATTCTAATTACTTGTTGGGATCTCTTCGAATTTTGTTGTCGACGGCCAGGAGATTTTAGATCGAGATTTTGTCATGCTTCTGTTTCATTTGTAGGCCGTGGATCAGGGTGGCCCCTGCCCGGATCGCACCAGCGACGTGAATTGCCTCAGTCATCTCTCCGAGGTTCGAGCCTTGCTCGAGTGCACTCTTCGTGTAGGCGTCGATGCAGTATGGGCACTGCTCCGAATGTGCAACGGCAAGTGCGATCAAGGCTTTCTCTCGGCTTGAGAGTTCGCCGTCCTCAAAGAGAGCGCTATACCAACGCTGAAAATGCTCCCAGAGTTCTGGGGCTCCCTCCGAGATCTCAGCGAACTTCGGGAGATCATCAGACTGATAGTACGAAGGCATGAACCACCCTCTGGTACCTTGACCGTAGTGTATCTGGGCGAGGCGTTAGTGTGCCTGTCTTAGGACTGGAGATGTCCGACGGTTGGTTGGTTGATCTGGAATCGTGCACCAACCCATGTCGAGATTGCCGAGAGAACGTAAAACCCAATAGCAACCCAGAGTAAGCGATCGAAACCAAGGACAAGCGAGAAGTT
>CAZEAN010000172.1:0-10280 GCA_964510225.1 uncultured Isosphaeraceae bacterium | reverse complement strand
GACGCATCCTCATTTGCGTCAATCTCCGACACTTCACGCACTGTTCCGTCCCCTGCGTAGGGCAAATGTAGGGCAAAGTCATCACCCGTATTCTCCCTGTTTAGAGCACGTGGTTCTCGATCGTCTTTGTCGGCCACAGGTCGGATTGATGGAAGGGATTGGGCTGCATGCTCGAGATCATCGAAACGTGGTTTGGTGTATCGACCGGTCAATTCGAGTGTGGAGTGACGCATCAGTCGTTGCACCACTCGGGGCGAAACACCGACTGCATCGGCTAAGGTTGCACACTGACAACGAAGCGCGTGGAAGTCAAAAACGAGTCCTGAGGCATCGCGATAGGGAATCCCAGCAGCCTCTAGATCAATCCTCAGCATCTGGGCACCCTTATCGGGAAGTGGAAAGGCCGGGGAGTTGAGCGGCATTCCTTCCAAGTATCGTGTGAGGTCATCGACGAGGTCGGGAGGAATGGGCTGCGTAGCAGTCTCACCATTCTTTGTGTATGCCGCTGTGACGGTCACTGTAGGGGAGTTGGACACTAGGTCAAAGGAGATGGGTGTGAGACTTACCAGCTCGGAGTACCGAAGGCCAGTCGCGATTGCCAAGCGATAGCAGAGGGCTCGCGCAGGGCCGGTCATTCGTCGATATTGCACTCCGTGATGGGCAACGTTGATCAAGCACAACAACTCATCGACCGAGAGTGTCCGTCGATCGTGCCGACGATCCGCCGTCTCTGAGAACTTGGTCATCCCGATCAACCGGTCATCAGCGCTCTTTCCTTCTCGATACAACCAGCGGGAAAACTGCCTGACTGCGGTCAAGTGAGCATTGCATGTCCGAGCGGATCGGTTGTCTGCCTTGAGTTTATCGAGAGCGATGTTGACTGGAGAAGGAGTCAGGTCGGAGATGAAGCAAATCGATCCCCACTTGATGACCCGTGCCGCATAGTTCCGCGTTTGGCGAACGTGCTTGGCAGATCGTCCCTTGGCGGTCAAAGCCACAATGAAATCCTCCAAATGTTCAGTAATCGGTTGACGCTCCGCAGCGGTTAAACGTGCCGCTTTCGGATTAATGAGCCCGGCTCTTTTTAGCGCAGCATCCGACTCCGATTCACGGGCCATTTGTTCCGTCACACGACGATCCGAGCAACCTCGACGCTCAATTTGGGAACCTTCTGCATCGACGAATCGGTAGTACCAGACATCACCGCGTTTTCGATACGAAGCCATCAGAATCATCTCCTTTGTTGATTCGAGATGTGATTGTACGCAAGATTCTCGTGCGTGCTTGAAATCGAAACACTAAACAAAACAGAGGCCTTGCATTGAGGCTCATGACCCTGCAAGAAGACCGTGTGGTTCATCCTCATCGAGGGTGGGATCACCCTCAGGCAAGTTGGCGGGTCCCCAGGTTTGCCCGAAGAAGTCCTCGGAGAGATTACTCGGGAGATACTTACCGAAATAGTAGGCGATCCGTCCCCAGCCGTGTGCATGGGTATCAGTCCAGTCTTTAGCGGGAGGGCTGACGCGTTGAGATCGGCTTGCGCCGATCTCGATGAGCTTTGAGGCAAGTTTGTCGCCTGCCTCATCGTTGTCGGTGGCGATCAGCCACGGAGAACCAACGATTAACGGAAAGAGGACCGACGGATCAACCCGACTGGTCGCAGCACCGACGGTCGCCACCGTAGCTCGCTCCTGTAACACTTGAGCGACTAACAACGCATCAAGTTCCCCTTCAACAATGATCACTGGACGACCTGGCTTGATCGGGGTAGCGAGGAAAAGCCCAGGATCTTCACGGAACGCCTCGATGTACTTCGGTGGGCACCGGTCTCCGGAGAAGCTTGCCAGCCAACGCTCACAAGATCGGAGCTTCAGACAAGTCAAACGTTCCTCCTCAAACCAAGGGATGATGATCCCAGACGCACGCCAAGGGATTCGGTGATCGTCAGCAATCCAACCGAGCTTTGCACGTTGGATCGTCTGATCTTCGAGTCCGCGATTCCTCAAATACTCCCGTTCGTCGACGCCCTCCTCAGACCAGAGTCGATCAACTGCTTCTGAAACAACCTGGTTTACCTCCTCCTTAGTGAGCCGTCGCCGGGAGAAATTGGGCCGCTTTCGACGAATCGGAGGTGGACTTACTGACCTGGAACTCAGCGTTGAACCCGAGAGTCGTCTTGCTGCCTCGGTCTTGCTGACCCCGTGTTGCAGTGCGACCCAATCGATCGCATCACCGTGTCGACCGCAGCGCCCCGTCCAGCATTTCCAATGTTTCCCATCCGGTGAGATCGCCAGATTAGGCTTTTCTGCACCAGCGTGAAATGGGCAGACGAACCGCCCATTCTGATGTGGAGGACCGAGATCAGACTCAATCAAACCTCGGAGATCGGTGGCGTCAACGGCTGCGGCAAAGTCCATAGATTGCATAGATCTCACCCTTTGTTGACCGCAATCTATGTATTGGAAATGCGATCTATGGGAGGCTGACTGGTTCATTGCGTTAACACCCAATAACATGCGGAGCCGTCACCAAACCCTTCACGGTGGGTCTTCGCCCCGATCCGCTGCTTCGCACGTTCCAATTGAGACTTGCTAAAACTGGCTTCTTTCCCTGCGGCGATGATCTCGGTGGCCGGCATTCGCCCTCCGGCTTGTTTGAGCGATTCCCGCAGCCACGCATCGCAAGCGTTCGACTCCGAGAGGGATTCAGAGCGACTCTCGGCCGCGCGGGCCAACGCCTCATCGGCCGTGATGGACACGGTGTCCTTCTCCCACTCGATGAAAGGGCCGCCGTCATTCTGAGCCACACGGTAGGCCAACGTCGGCGGTTCCTGCCCGATGTTGCACTTGTTCGGAGTCATCAGAATGCGACGGCCCTCGGGATCATCGTTGTCCTTGATGAAGAGAAAGCCCGCGCGACAAGCACCTGTGTAAGCGATCGAGCCAATGACACGGTGTTTGGAGTTTGTGCCACCGGCCTTGCTTAAGTGGGTCACCAGCAGCACCGCCACGTTGCGGCGTTCGGCCATCTCCTTCAGCGGTGTCAGGACACCTCGGAGTTCGGAGTTGCGATGATCGTCGGTCCCTGAGAGATAGGCAGAGACGGGATCGATTACTAGCAGCCTGCAATCGCTCAATGAATCGATCGCTAGTTCGATCTGCTCAAGATCTCTCCCAAGACTCGGCAAAGCCTGTTTACCTTCGCTGGTCGTAACCGATTCAAGAAGATGCACATTCTCGAGATCAGCACCGGCTGTAATTAGTCGGGGTTTGATCGTACGACTTGGGTCGTCCTCAGCAGACAGAAAGATGACATATCCCCGTTGGTTGCTTGACGCAAAGTGAGGGGGAAACGCTTCCCCCTTTGTAACTCTGGCGGCGATGTCGATGGTGAACAAGGACTTCCCGAGGCCCGGATCGCCTGCGATCAAAGTCAGCATGCCCCGGGGGATCCACTTCGGCCAAAGCCACTCAATTGGCTTAGCCTCGATATCGGCAAAGCAGACCATCTGATACGAAGGAGCCTCCGTCGATGCCTCCCCGGTTTCTACGGGATTCATCGGGGAGTATGGTGCATTCGGGTTGGTTTTCATGATAGCTGCTCGAATCGCTTCAAAGTCATCTCGTGCGTCTAGCGTTTCATTGAACGCGTTCCAGCGTAGCTTTGGTTCGAGGTTGGCTAGATTCTCACCTATCGATTGGAACTCTGGCGACATCTGCTCCAGTTCGCCATTGAGAGAATGTCCTACCAGGAGTCTGGAGAGCACATAATGGTCGTAATCTGTTGGAGCCTTGGAGGGATTCACGTGCCCTCTCCTCTAAGCCAGTGCTCGATTGACTTACGTGACCATAAAGGACTCTTGCCGATGTACCGATCCGGAACGGGGAAGCGTCCTGCGGATCGTTCCCGCTCGATGGTCCGACGACTAACCCCAAGGAGTTGGGCGAGATCGTTGAGACGGTAGGCCAGTTGGTAGGAGCACGGATCAGAATTGGAAGGATCTGTGCACTCGGTTAGCATCGATTTCTTTGTGCACGGGTTGAGAAAGTCAGCCATTTGCCACCCCCGAATTCCCTGGGTCGCTTGTGACGTGGATCGGGGTCATCTCTTGTTGCAACCGCTCAATGAAGTGACGATCATTCTCGATCTGTAACCGAAGTCGGAGCAGTGTGCGAAGCCGTTGAGTTGCTCGAACGGTTTTTGCCAACTCGACCCGGATGTCAGGTTCCGACGGGATCAATTCAACAAAACTCTCGGCCATATCGGCTGCCCTTAAAGCACTGAGGAGATAGTTGGATCTCAGACAGATCAAATCGATCCCGAGATCAGAGGTATTCAGCCAACTATTAGATACAGAAGGGACATGAGGACGACTTATCGAGGACATTTGCTGGACACCTGGTTCACCGCCGAGAGATTCTCACAACTACACTGTGGATTGTTCGTTCAAGGAGACGATTCCAATACACAGAAGCAATCCCTTGTGGTGCCCGATGTTCGAAGCGGTCTCAGCGAATCCACATCGACGGATCGATCGTTGTGTTTTGTGTCTTCGATTGACTCGATCGCATTCGATCGAATGTGGATTTCCTCAGGTCAGCCTCGCTTCGATCCGCGCAATCTTGGAGCGATGACGATTTGCGACCGGTTCGACCGGCCAGTACTACTGGCTAGTCCTATAGTTGCAGATCGTGGAATCCCCAGAGTTTCGGAGGGTCACGGTCACCTGGGCCCCAGTCGCATGTCGCGGAAAACGCTGGGGCCGGTGGATACTAAACGGATGTCTCCGACTGGAGGACTGAGACCCCGGCTCGTATTTGACTGAGGTGCCTTTACTTGAGTGCGCGAAGCCTTGCTGGACTACAACGATGCCTGTTACAGAGGGCTTGCCCAAGGAATGGAAACCTGAGTTAGCCTTGGGGGCATCGTACGTCGAAGTGGTTGAGCAACATCCCAATGAACGCGAGGTGGGATTAAGAACTGTGACATCCCGAAGCAAATGCACGTTGACAGATCTGTTAGGATGAGTTCGACGTCATTAAGCTGCTTAGTCAGTTTTAGATAGATAAGTCACAAGTGCGCATAAGAATGCATCGCGTTCTCAGTCGGTCCCATGGCGATCCCAAACCCACTTTGTCAGTCAAGCACTCGACCTATTCTTTAGGATGCTCTTTGAATACATGTTCGCTTTTGCACTTATATCTAATACGCAATCCTAGTCCTTCTGCGGTCTTATTAACCCTTATGACATTCTTCCTAATTGCGTCGTTCCTGGTATCCTCGGAGTCATGCACGGCTTTGCCAACTTCTAGACATGTCATTCGTTGGCGATCCTTCATCACTTCTACCAGCCGAGCCTGGTTTTTTCTGCCTAGCTCCAAGAGTTCTGCGTGGAGGATATCCTCCTCCTGGCCGATACTTCGGTGGTTGATCGAGGCGTTACCGGCTTGTTGGGCTCGATCCGTAGCGCTAACTAAACCTACAGTATCGGAGCGATCAGTTGGAGATTCAGGACTGATTCGATTCCTCAACCCCTTGGGAGGCTCAAGCCCGTTCTTAAGAAACCAATCGCATGCATCCTTCGGTGTGATTTGCTGATATTTGTCAAAAATCTCAGGCTTTGTTGGTCTGCCAAAACTTGGTAACAAGTCTTGGGCCAATTCCCTGGGGCGTTGAAACAAGTCGTACGATGTCCGCCCAAGGCCCACATACTCATATCCGGTTAGGTAAACGCCGTCGGTTGTGACAAGCAAAACTTCACATTTATCTAAGGAGTGCGAATAGATGGGGTCGTAGTACATGGTCGCAGGATCGCGATCGAACGGATGCAACTGATCGTCGAGGCCACGATACAGATATCTTTTCATCACGTTCTCCTTCGAGTTATGGTTTGCTTAACGATCGCTCACTATAAAGTCATGTCTGGGATAGGGGAGTTAACTTACCGTCTTTGAGTGTGTCACCACAAGAATGAAAGACTGAGCATCATTATAACCTGATGACGCCTGGAGACGTATCGGAGATTCGGCTGTGTGCCGGAACTTCTCGGCTATCGTACCGGCGCACTGCTGGCACACTTCCGCCAGCAGACATGTTTGGATGAAAACAAATGGTCATTGATTCAGTTTGCAAGATCAGCAAATTCAGTCATAAACAGGTTGAATTAGAGGCTAGTTCTCTTGAAAAGCGAACTCGATAGATGATTCTTACTCTTTGCACCAGAATTCCGAACTCCCCCCTCCCTGTCAATCTGGACGATGCGTCAAATGAACCCTCGGGCGATATCGAACGTCCTGTCAGGCGAAGTCGGTCTATCAGAGACTGCCGGTTTCCTTGAGGGGATCACACGCCTGGGTCGTCCTCTGTAAATCATCGCAGCTAGCGGGGGTGCGGCCACGAGATGAATTCGGTGATCATGAGGTGGGATCAATCACGCAAGAACCGACGAAACGATTGAAGGTGCGGCCACGAGATGAATTCGGTGATCATGAGGTTGTTGCTTTTCACTGGCCCTGAGCACAGACACTCTCTCAACATAGATTGCATAGATCGCATAGATCTCAAGGTTCCAGATGCGTGACCTATGCAATCTATGGAGCAAAACGGAGCGACTACGAGCGATCAAGGCCACCTGCAACGAGTGGTGGTAATGAGGATCGATGATACGCGCAATTGGCTACTGATTGATGATCGGTCGCTAGTATCAGTGTCTTTTCGTTGGGATACGCCAAGGCGACCATTGGGGGAAGCGTAGTCGACAGGTCCCCCGAAAATTCACAGGAACGCTCCGCTCGTAGGGCCGCATGGCGGAGCGTGTGCGGATGCACCGCGGAGACGGCGAATCGGCGTGCCGACGCGCCTCTCCAGCCAGCGTGGCGCGCAGGTCAAGCGTCCCTGAATGATCAAGAAATGATGACGCGAGTGATTACGGATGAAACTGCGTTTCTTTACAGTGCCGATCCTCGATCCGGAGGGAACGACGGAGGAACTCAACCGCTTCTTGGGGTCACAGCGGATCCTCTCCGTCGAGCGTCATTTTGTCGATGAAGGCGCCAGTAGTGCTTGGGCGGTCTGTGTCTGCTATGTCGATCGGGGCGATCGACCTGAAGCAGCCAAACGAGGAGGACGCCGCGAGCGGGTCGACTACCGCAACATCCTTTACGATGCTGAATTTGCGATCTTCGCCAAGCTCCGGACACTGCGTAAGTCGCTCGCCGAGCGTGATGGTCTGCCTGCCTACGCGGTTTTCACCAACGACCAATTGGCCGCGATGGTTCAGCAGCAAGTCACCACGACAACGGGTTTGGGCAAGATTCCGGGGATCGGGGCTGCGCGTGTCCAGAAGTACGGCGAGGATTTTCTGCAACTCCTCAAGTCTACCGGCGCGGTAGATTCCCCTCCCCAGAGCAGTACGCCGGCAGGATGATCCTTGAAATGAAGCGCTTGGCTCTTGATATCAATGAGATCGCCAGTCTCAACAATCTCACCGAAGCGACTCATCGCGCTGCCTCTGGGAAGCGGCACCGACCGGAAGTGGTCGGATTTCTGAATCAACTCGATGTGCAACTCGCGGCGTTGAGTCGGAGCATCCTTGAGGGCACGCTGACCCTCGGTGAAAACCGGACTTTCGAGATTCGAGACCCTAAACCGCGGACCATTGTCGCTCCTTGCTTTCGAGAACGGGTCTTGCATCACGCCTTGATGGCTCAGTTGGGTCCGGTCCTTGATAATGCTTTGCCAATTACTACCTCGATCCGCTCGATCGCTTCTTGCTGGAAACCGGTCCAGTCCAGGGCTATCTCCGTTACATGGACGACTTCGTCTTCTGGACCGAAACCCGGCGCGAGGCCTGGCGGCTCGTTGATGCTGCCACCGATTTCCTTGATCGTCGATTAGCCCTGGAGTCGAAGGAACCGGTCCAGGTGAATCGGAGCGATCGGGGACTAACCGTCTGTGGGTTCCGTGTCCTCCCGCACACCATCCGACTCGGGCAGCGGCGGCGGAAGCGTTATCGGGAGGCACGGCGTCGACACGAAGCCGATTACCTCGATGGCCGACTCAATGCTCAGCAACTGCAACGAGCCCACGACAGCGCATTGGCGATCACGGTTCATGCCGATGCCACCGCCTGGCGACGTTCAGTGATGATGGCGCTGGCAAGATCCGATTGGTATGATCAGGTCTAACGGCCTCGGTGGCTGGTCGAAGCGTCCGCCCATCGGGTGATCCGTGGCGGTTCTTGGAACAACAACGCGCAGAACGTGCGGGCGGCGAACCGCAACCACAACGCTCCATCGAACCGCAACGACAACCTCGGCTTTCGAGGCGCCCAGCTCACGACGGGGCTGGATGGCCCCCTCCTGAACAGATCAGCCTCCGGCCCGGCATGCCACCCTCGGTGTGTTGGCAAATCGACCCTCAACTGGCGTGTTAGTAGCAGGGTAGATGCCTTCGCGAACGCTCGCCGGTTGCATTTTGTCCCCTTCGAGGTACTCCTTCGATGGTTTCTCCCGGCCCGCAGACCATTCCGGTGCATCCACTGGCGAGCGGTTTTGCCCCCGCCTGGGCCTCGGAGTGGGGTGAGGACCGCTACGGTCCCTTCTGCTGCTTCCGGATCGGCAACGCAACCCAACGGCTCCGCTGGATCCCTCGTGGTTCCTTCTTGATGGGCTCGCCCGCTGATGATAAAGAACGACTCGACTGGGAGTTTCCGGAACAACGGGTGACGATCGGCGGTGACTTCTGGATCTTCGATACCCCTTGCACCCAGGCGCTCTGGAAGGCAGTGATGGGTGAGAATCCGAGCCAATTCGAGGGTGACGATCGGCCTGTTGAGAAGGTGAACTGGCACGATTGCCAGCAGTTCTTCGGACGCCTCAACAGCCAGCTCGATGATCTGGAACTCTCGTTGCCCTCAGAGGCGCAGTGGGAATATGCCTGCCGCGCGGGCACGACGACCTCGCGATACGAAGAGGATCTGGATGCGATCGCCTGGTACTTCAAGAACAGCGACAACCAGACCCATCCTGTGGGGGAGAAATCTCCCAACGCGTGGGGCCTGTATGACATGCTTGGTAACGTGTTTGAATGGTGCCAGAACCGATGGACAGATCCAAGCAAGCATGATAGTGAACAGGCGTCCGCCCATCGGGTGGTCCGTGGCGGTTCCTGGCTCAGCAACGCGCAGGACGTGCGGGCGGCGGACCGCTACCACAACGCTCCATCGGGCCGCTACGGCAACCTCGGCTTTCGAGGCGCCCAGTTCCAGGAGCCGTCGTGAGCAAGCACGCAAGCACGCAGGCAAGCCGAGCGTCGTCGAAGCGTGTGCGGACGCACCGCGGCGACGACGAATCGGCTGGCCCAGCGTGCGCGCCGAGCCCTGCGCGGCCCTTTGCTTTGATCAACAGGGGTCGATACGCTTCGATTCCTTGATTGCGCCCCTGATCCCTCCATCCGATTGCTGACACTCTTCAATTCTACGGTAACCGTTTCATCGCCGCATCGATGAGATCGTCGCGAGCGGGAGCTTCAGCACGCCCTGTAAACAACCTTCCGAGGTTCTCCCGTTGCTTCGAGAGAGCTTGGGTGACTGGCCCCGCCAATGGGGAACTTAGTGAATCGGTGGACCTTAGCAAAGCAAACAAATCAGGTGGTTGATCATCACGAGGACACGAGGAGCCGAGATACCGCGGCTCGACCTCGTCACCGTGCCATCCTTGCGGACAATGAGGCCATGAGTCGAACAGCAAGGAAGTGGCACGCCATTGGCTGTGTCAAGAGGCTCGTGACTGAAGCTTCTCGTAGAGCCCAAGATGGTTGAGAAGAATCTGTTTCAACCCGTCTTGGATCTCGGCTGAGTTGAGTGCTTTCTTACTCAGGTCGGCTTGGGCATCCATACTGTCGATCACTGCTGTCAGGATTTCGCTCGACAGATCGGGAGAGTGGGCGAACTGTTCCTTTGAGTTGTTCGCAGCTTGATTCTGGAGGACTTCCGATTCCAGCGTCTTCTCAACGAGTGTATTTGCGAACGATAACTGATCACCTTCCGTTGTTTCACCGCCAAACAACGTGTTGAGCTGATCGATGATCTCCGCCAGGTGGGCCTTTTCCTTTTCCCGAACGCTACCGCTGCCGAGTTCCGTCATTGGATCCAGTGTCGGAGCGTCCTTGTCAGACAAGCCAAGGTTACGTTGGCCGCGATCGCTCAGCTTGTGGTGGGTCAAGAACACCTCAGAGAGATCGACGCCTTCACGCTCCCGACCGAATTTCAGGAGCTTGAC
>CAZEAN010000171.1:0-10309 GCA_964510225.1 uncultured Isosphaeraceae bacterium | reverse complement strand
CGTTGATTCGCCTGTGGAAACGGTCGCAAGGTTGGGTGAACCAGGCCCGTGGTTTTCTGACTTGGCGCAAGCATCTTGAGCCGTTCATGGAAGAATGGCGAAATCGGAACCGAGAGCAAACGACACTGCTTCGGGGTGGACTGCTGGCTGAGGCCGAGCGCTGGTTGTCGGAGCGCCTTCAAGACGTCGACGAAGAGGAGCGTGAGTTCATCGAAGCGAGTTTTTGTCAACTAGAAGAGGAGAGACAAGAGGAAGACAGGAAGAAAAAGAACCTCATAGGGATTACCATCGCTGCACTGAGTACCACCCTGATGATAATCGTTCTGGGTGGGGTCGCATGGTGGCAAGGAGGGGTTGCAACCATAAACGAGCAAAAGGCCTTCCTCAATCTCTCGTCCAGTTTGGCTGCCCAGTCGGCAGCGGTGCGATCGAGTTTCCCCCAGCAGAGTGTCCTGCTGGCGGCGGAAGCATTCCAGCGCCATGGTCGAGTAACCGATCAGAGCTTGCCCGGCTTCACCCAGACTGAAGCGCGTGTTGAAGAGAGTTTGCGAGATTCAGTGCAGCAATTAGGTGGTCTGGGGTTAACTGGACACGAGGGATCTGTCAATACCGTTGCCTTCGGACCCAAGGGGCGCTGGCTCGCGACGGTGAGCGAGGACGGCACAGCACGTCTTTGGGACCTGAATGCCCCAGAACCGTCAAAGTCGGCTCGCGTACTCACGGGACACAAGGAACCTGTCTCTACCGTTGCCTTCGGACCCAAGGGGCGCTGGCTCGCGAACGGGAGCTGGGACGACACCATTCGTCTTTTCCACGTTGATATCGACGATGTCTTGAAAGACGCAGTGCGTCCAGTGGGGCGGAATCTGACGCTTGAGGAATGGGTGGAACTCTTCCCCGGCGAGGAGTATCGCAGGACATTCGAGGACTTGCCGTATCCACCTGACTTTCAACCTTAACCTTAGCCGATTTCACAGATGTAGAGTTGAATTCTAGGCTACATAACTTCTGCTCAACAACAATCGGCCTATGAGATCGATCAGGTTGTTTGGGGTGCTGATTGTGGATTGCCGAGGTCTCAACTCATGAACTCGGCAATCCCTGACATTACTTCAGGTGAGGGCTGGTTGCGGTCGCTTACGGCATCGCAAACCTCGCCCTGCGGATCAAAGATCCTTTTCGCGTTTTGCTTTGGCTTCGAGGGAGCCGGAGTCGCCACCGAATTCGAAGGTAACCTCGCCGGTCATGGAGTTCTTATCTTCGGAAACGACCATCTCGTAGAAGATTGCGAGATCTTGGCCATCGACTTCAACGGAGAATTCGAAGAGCAGCTTCGATCCACTGAGCTTGATCCTGTCGATCGTGGTCTCGCCCATCTGGCCGTCGTAAACACCCTTGAGGCCCTTCCCTTCCTTGCTGAGGGTCAGGACTGGTTCGAAGGTTTGTTGAGGAGACTCGATCTCGATCTGCCAGGTCCCGATCAGGTCTTCAGGAGTCAGGCCCTTCTCTTCTTTTTTACCTTCGAAATCGACGGAACCAGTGGAGTCGCCGACTTCGTACTCGAAGGTTCCTTCCAGAGTGTCGCCGTCAATCTCGGCTCGATAGGTGACGAACATATCCATCCCATCCAGTTCGTCGTCGATCTCGAAGCGGAGGACGTCATCCTCCAAGGTCACATTCTCGATTTCGAAGGTGCCGTACAGCTTGGTCGCCATTTCACCGCCAGCCTTGCCATCCTTGACCGTAATTGTCAGGGTCGGCTCGGCCTGAACGCCATCAGGGCCGACATAGCTCAGTTTCCAGGTACCCGCCAAGTCGGCAATGGAGTCGGCCGGGCTGGCGCTGACGGCATTGCCAGCACCAAGAGCGGTCGTTGCGACCAGAACCAAACCTGCAGTGATGATCCCTCGGAGGGATTGAGTTGCTCGCGTCATCTAAGTTGCTCTCTCTGGGAGAAGGGTGCCAAGTAGCTCTGTGAGGGGAAGACCGAAACTCAATTCGATCCGCCGCGATCATAGACAGAACGGGACTGCGTGGCCAGAGTCCTGGTCGATCTAGAGTGCAACGTCTCAAAAGTGTTGGCTCCTCCTCTTCGGACCGCCGCAGACGACTCGCGCTCGTTTGACAACTATCAAGGGGCGGGTTAAGTTCACTGGGAACCTCCCGAAAGTTCCAGTCGTCGAACCAGTTAGGGTTGGATTCCGAAGGTCGGATGGTTCATCTCCGACCACTCCGAACCGTCTTGAATCCTCAGCGTTGCTCGGTTCCGATCTGACCCAATTCGGCGACGGATTCCTGATCGTTCCGGTGGTCCGGAACCAAGCGCCGCTCTCCCTCGTTCTTCCTTCTTATTTCATGTAAGGCTTGCCAACTATGGACGTTCCGAATCCGCGACGATCGGACCGCTGGGTCCATCAACCGATCTTGGTCTTCCTGCTGATGATCGGACTCGGTCTCGGGTTCGTTCCTGCTTCGACCCTCTCTCAAGTCCGCGCCCAGGATCTCTCGGATGAACCGCTCGAAAGCGCCGAAGTCGAAGCGGCCGCAATTCTTAGGTCGTCAGTTTATGTCGATCCAGTCGCGGAAGATGTGATTAAGAATCAGTTCAGACAACTGTTCTCGAACGTTAATCCGGGCGTGAACTCTTTTGGTGTCAATAACTCGCGAATCCTCAACATGGCAGTCGGGAGAGGTCAAATCAATGGTGCTTTGATCGACCGCTTCGTTGAGTATTCCATCCGTGAATTGACTGATCCGGACAATATTGAAGCTGTTCGTACTCAAGGGCAAGTAAATCAGAACCGGATTGAGCGTATTGAGGACGCTGGGGTGAGTCTGATCACGCCATATCGGACAGACCCGGATCAGGCTGACCCGAGATTCTTTCAGATTTATAACGATAAGCTCCTTCAGGTTGCCCCCGAGGTTCTTTCGAACCACCTCTACGCACGAGTCCAGTTGATGCAAGCAATGGTCTTGATGGAAGATCCGAAGGCAATCGACCAGTTCACGGAAATCATCGAATCGCCCGAGCAACCGGTTGTGGTGAAGATGTTGGCGGCTGAAGGAATAGAACGAATCGGAAAGGCACGGGCCTCCAGCATTCCGCTCCCCGCGCGAGAGCGAGCTGCCAGTGCCCTGCTTGCTCTGATTCAAGACAATCCCGACATTTTCTGGCTCGCTCAAGCTGAAGCTCTCGACGCGGTCGGCAGCATGCGACAGATCTATGAGGTTCAGGATCGAGCCTCGGGAGTCTATGGAACGGAAGTCTTTAAGATCATGATTAATCCCCAGTATCGCCCCGACGTCCGAGCCAGAGCAGCGCTCGCCTTGTCCCGATTTCAGATACCCGCCGATTACACAGATATCAACTATACTTTGCCGGTCTATCATATTGGTCGACTTGCAGAACTCGTGGGCCGACGCACCACCGAACTTTTTAATCCGACCCGCGAGGATTATGATCCGGAGCGTGGGAAGTACTTCGTCGGGCTCTTAGTGACCCAACTCTTCCCCGCGATGGATGGCGACAGTGAATATCGGGGATCTGGAGTGGCCAACTTTCCAAGTCTTGGTAAGCACACGACTTACGTTCGGTCTGTCCAGCAACGGATCCGTGCCCTTACCGTTGCTGCGGTCAACTTGGCTCAATCGGCGGGATCACAAGTTGAGAATGCCCGGATCACCTGCCTTGATCGAGTTTCAGACCTAGCCGACTTCCTCGATCAGAATCCTCCGACCCAGTTCCAACTCCTTCCCGGGGGACCTGAGTTTCCCCTCCAACCTCAGTAATGGTCACGATGGAGATTCCCATCCCGCTGATCCGCGACTACCGACGGATTAATCGGGAACTCCTCCGGGCTCTTAATGCTGGACATCAGTCAATTACGTTGAGTGGTGTTGAGGGTCAGCGACTGTTGGTCGCTGGCCTCCAAGGCAATTGGACCGCGACGATTGAGATCCTCGGCAACCCTGGGCCAGAACTCGCCAGCGGTCTTGAAGCGCCCGGGCTCACGCTCTTGGTCAACGGCTCAGCCGGCGATGGTGCTGGAGCGAGGCTTAGGGAGGGGCGACTTCTTATTGGCGAGAATGCTGGAGATGCGGTCGGAATCGATCAAGTGGGCGGCGTGATTGTCATCAACAAGGCCGCTGGTAATCGTGCGGGACTCGGTCAGCGTGGCGGTTTGCTCCTCCTCCTTCGTGATGCGGGCCGATTGTTGGGTGACCGACAGCGTAACGGCTTGATCGTCGCTCCTCAGCATCTCCTTGAATCGTCACGTGGCCGGCCTCGATCAGGTGGTCGGTTTGTTGCGCTGGGAGCGTTTAGCGATCCTGTAACGGGCAAAGGGGATCCTGATTTCGACTTAGTTCAAGCTGTATTGGCTGGTCTACCGGATCAATTCGGTTGATCGGGGAGTGACCTGGGTTGAAGATGAAGCGATTATTGAATCCGAAGATGAATTGCGTCAGAATACGTAGACGACTACTGATCGCGATGCTCCTCCTCCTGTTGCTCGGAGGCTGTGGTGAAGAGTTGGGCTCGACCAAGATGCCGACTGCACCGGTCCGAGGCCAGGTAAGGATTGGTAGCACACCATTAACGCGCGGCTTTGTAGAGTTCCGACCAGTTGATGGAACAGTGGGGCGGCTCCGTTGGGCTCGGATCGGGCCTGACGGTCGGTTCGCGACGGATGGTGTGGCGGTCGGAACAGTCGGCCTCCGATTTGTCGGCGCAGGACTCCCCACACAACTGGTCCGGAACTTTGGTCAATCCTATTTAATTCGACGTGAGGTGGCCCAATTAAGCCCCACGGTGATGACCATCGATCTCCAAGCAGAACAGTTCTTGATCAACGCACAACGTTAACCACGCTTGATGCTGGAGCGAAGGCACCTTCTTATGCCGAGCACGATGACGCATCGCTGGTCACTCCGGCCGTTCGACTCGGCGCAAGTCCGTGATCTCGCGGAGTCTGCGCGGATTCCCTCGATCGTTGCCCAGATCATGCAGTCCCGAGGGATCAACGACCCTCGTTTAGTGCGAACGTTCCTCGAACCGAAGCGGACGAACCTCCACGATCCCGAGCTGCTTCCTGGCGTCACTGAAGCGGCCGATCGGTTAGCGCGCGCAGTTCAACAATCACGGCCGATCATCATTTATGGTGATTACGATGTCGATGGCGTCTGTGGAACGAGCATCCTTTGGTCCTGTCTCCGCCTCGCCGGTGCGAACGGAGCGCACTGCTATATTCCCCACCGAGTCGAAGAAGGATACGGACTTAACGCCGATGCGTTGGCTGAGATCGCAAAGAACTACGGGACGGATGCCCTCGTGGTTACCGTCGATTGTGGGATTACTTCAACGCATGAAGCGAAGCGTGCTCGAGAGATCGGCCTCGAATTAATTATCACGGATCACCACACCATCGGATCTGACCTTCCCGAGGCTGATGTTCTGGTCCATCCTAGACTTCCAGATAGTGGTTACCCCTTTGGTGAACTCTGTGGCTGCGGGGTCGCGTTCAAACTTGCCTGGCAATTCTGCAAGACAATCAATGACGGGCAGCGGGCCTCTCCGAGGCTCCGCGATTTCCTGGTTGAAGCGTTTGGACTCGTCGCGATGGCAACGATCGCCGACATGGTCCCGCTCGAAGGGGAGAACCGTGTTTTTGTTCGTTATGGCATGGATGTCATCCAAGAGAGCCCTTCCGTAGGGCTTGCGGCATTACTCCGCGTCTCCGACTGCCTCGGCAAGCGACGACTTAGCACGGGGGCGGTCAGTTTTGGGCTGGCGCCCCGAATCAACGCCGCGGGGCGCTTAGAACGGGCCATGCTTGCGGTGGAGATGCTGACCACGACCGATGCTGCTCGGGCTGAGAACATTGCCGAACAGCTCGATGCCTTCAACCGACGACGGCAGGAGATTGAACGGACGATCGTCGCCGAAGCCCGAGAACATGTAGAGGCCTCGGGAAGACTGGACAATCTGGGGGCCATCGTCGTCGGGCAGCCAGACTGGCACCCTGGGGTCATCGGAATCGTTGCAAGCCGACTTGCCGAGACTTTCCATCGGCCGAGTATTGTGGTGGCGCTTCAAGAGGAGTCGTGCCAAGGGTCGGGACGGAGTATTGCGGACTTCAATCTATTTGAGGCGATCCAAGCCTGCTCAGAAGGACTCTCGAAGTTCGGTGGACACAAGGCAGCGGCCGGTCTCCGGATGCCCCCCTCCGAGTTTCCTCGATTCGCCGATCGGTTCGACGCGCATTGTCGGAACACCCTAACTGAGGATCAGAAGGAACGCCGGTTGATGATCGACGCCGAGGTCCAGCTCGGTCAGTTGACTCTTCCGGTGGTGGAGTGGATCGAAGCACTCGAGCCGTACGGAATCGGAAACCCACAACCGATCCTCTCGGCAGAAGGTGTCCGGGTGATCGGCCAGCCGAAGGTGATCGGCAAGGAGAAGAATCACGTCCGGATTCGGTTCGCGCAAGGAGGGACTACTCAGTCCGCAGTCGGCTGGAACATGGCGGAACGCTTCGGCAACCTCGCGCCAGGGACCGAGTGTGCCGTCGCATTTCGACCGTCGGTAAATGAGTGGAATGGACGTCGCGAAGTTCAGCTCGAAATCAAGGACCTCGACCACGACGCCGGAGGTCACCGGCATGCCTACTCCGCCTAACGATCCCCCTCCTACCTCGACATCTGGCGAACGTCTCGCAGGGTTACTCGCCAACCGTGGGATTGCGGACCGTCGGGTCCTTGATGCAATCGCAGCGACGCCCCGTGACTTGTTTGTCCCAGAGAAACTACAGAAGCGTGCCTGGGATGATGCGGCGTTACCGATCGGTCATGAGCAGACCATCAGCCAGCCGTACATGGTCGCGTTGATGACGCAAGAATTGGCCTTGTGCGGTTCCGAAAAAGTCCTCGAAATCGGTACTGGGAGCGGTTATCAGACGGCGATCCTCGCTCGATTGGCCCATCATGTCGACACCATCGAACGTCACCGACCTCTCGCCGCATTGGCCCGATCCCGGATCCAACAACTCCTTGGCCTATCCAATGTCGCGTTCTTTGTCGGCGACGGAACACTCGGTCATCCTGCCGGGGCCCCGTTCGATCGGATCCTCGTGACTGCGGCTGCTCCCGAGCTTCCTGAGCCTCTTTTTGATCAACTTGCCGAAGGAGGGCGAATCGTTCTCCCGATCGGCTCCAGCTCGGAGCAGACCCTCTCGATCATTGATCGTCGCCAAGGCCAACCCGAACTCCGACGGACGGTCGGGTGTCGCTTCGTTCCTCTGATCGGACGCCGAGGCTGGACCAACACTCGACAGTCGGGGCCGAAATCATCGAGTTCGTAGGATTGTTGAACGTATTGTGAAACTCCGATTAGCTCGACAGTTGTTTCCTCCATCGGCAAAGGGGCTGGAACTCAACCGAGAGGAGCAAGCGACCTCTCGATTCTCCACAAGGCGCTTTCAGGGATGAAGTCATAAACGGTTTAGGAACAGAAGCGAAGATTCGATTAATGAGCAATCCAACCGTAGCGACCGTCATCGACTACCCGGAGAGTGATGGACAGCCGATGGCGGATAACACGTTGCAGTATGAGTGGATTGGCACGATCAAATACGGTCTCGAAGCACTCTTTCGAGAGCGGAACGATGTCTTCATTACGGGTGACCTGCTTTGGTACCCCGTCGAAGGAGACAATAAAACGCAGGCCGCTCCGGACGCGAAGGTCGCATTTGGCCGTCCGAAGGGGCACCGACGCTCCTACAAGCAGTGGGAAGAAGGTGGAATTGCCCCTCAAGTTGTCTTCGAAGTCCTCTCGCCAGGCAACACCCCCAAAGAGATGACCGACAAACTGCGCTTTTATCAGCGATTCGGCGTTGAAGAGTACGACGTCTAAGATCCCGATCGTGGCACCCTGCAAGGTTACTTGTCTACAGATGCAGAGCTTCAACCCCTCGCCGCAATGATCGGGTGGATCAACCCTCGGCTCGAGGTCACATTCGGGCTGAATGGCAAGGATCTTGAACTCCGTGATCGAAATGGCCGGTTATTCGAGCCGATCACCCAAGTCTTCGAAGAGCGTGATGCCGCGAGACTTGCTACCCATGAAGCCCAGCAGCGTGCTGAGCAAGCACGTCAGCGTGCTGAAAGAGAACATCAGCGCGCCGAGGAAGAAGATTAGCGTTCGAAAGACCAAGCGGCCCAGCTCGAACGGGAACGGAACCGCGCTGATGAGCAACAGGGAAAGGCAGAACGGCTCGCGGCCAGGCTCCGTGAACTCGGGATAAATCCCGAGGAGCTTGATTAGGTCGCGGCGAGAACCATCACGAAGCGATCGTCGTTCGACTATAATGGAGCCTGATGTTCCACTTTGCCGCCAGAGTGGGACCTCCAGGGTCTCGGAGATGAACGATCATGGTCGAGCGACGCTACGTTTTTCCGGGCGTGATTGAAATGAACGTCCAAGCTCGGAAGCGATTGGGTGTAAACATTTATTTGGTGGACGGTGGTGATGAGTATATCCTGATTGATGTCGGCTTTCTCGATGAACTCACCAGTGTTCTAGAACTCATCCGTCAGATGGAGTTCCGCCTCTCCGCTTGCAAGATGGTCATTGCCACACATGCGGATGCCGACCATACGCAAGGCTTGGCAAGAGCACGCGAGGTCTTGAAATGTCCCATTGCGGCCCATCCGAAATCGGTCGGGCCACTCGAATCTGGGGATGAAATTCTGACATATGCTCGGATCGACGCCCAAGAGATTCGGATCGAGATGCCTCCCTGCAAGATCGATCTACAAATCGACGAAGGGGATCTTATCGAAGTTGGTGATCGCAAACTCGAAGTCTGGAGTACTCCTGGTCACACGGCGGGACAGCTCGCCTTCCGGATGGAGAACCTCCTCTTCTCTGGCGATAACATTTTCCGCGACGGCTCCGTCGGCGTGATCGATGCCCATCATGGCTCTAACCTCCCCGACTTTATTAAGAGCCTGCAACGAATCCGCGCGACGGATGTTGACTACCTGCTCCCATCACATGGTCCGATCTTCGCGAAAGATGTCGACCTGATTGACAAGACGCTCGCGAGGCTTGAATCCTACACACATCTTGCCGATTTCGGGACTTGTGCGGTCGACTGGCCGCTGCTCGATCAGTGGGAAGAAGAGCTGGCCCAAGGACGAATGCCGCTCTGACTCGCTTCGCTTGTCGGACGACCAAACACCCCGAAACGCTACTGAGATCGTTTTTCGGTGTTTGATGTTTTGAACGACACAACACAGTGGCTCTAAACTACTCTGTTCGATGTTTTTCTCAGTTGTCCTGGGATCGAACGGTAGTGGAGGTATCGAGTCGCCACCCAACGTATCGAGGTATCAACGAATGATTCAGACACTCAGCAAGATCGGCCTAATTTTGGCGCTCGCCACTCTGGCTGCAAGCCCGGCCTTTGCCCAACAGCAACAACGTCAGCAACGCTTCGGGGCTCAAGCACCTGGTCGTGCCGGCCAACGAGGTATCGTACTACAGCTGCAACAGGGCGGCCTGATGCAACTCTTGGACAATCAACAGGTCAAGGAAGCTTTGAAGTTAACCGAAGCGCAGATCGAAAAGATTCAAGAACTTGCTGAAGAACTCCGTGACGCACGACGATCTCAAGCCGCCGAATTCCGCGAAGAGCTGCAGAATCTTGCTCCTCAAGATCGACGGGAACGGTTCATGGCCATAGCGCGGGAAATGGAGTCCGAAGCGAGTAAGAAGATCGAGGGTGTCCTCGAATCAGAGCAGTTCGAGCGACTCACCCAGATCCAGCTCCAGCGTGCTGGCGTCCTCGCATTTGCCGAAGAAAAGGCGCGCAAGGCGCTTAGCCTCACGGAAGACCAGATCGCTGAGATCGATGAGATCATTGCTTCCTACCGAACTGAAATCGCCTCCCTGATGCAACAAGGACGGGAAGGTGGCCGCCAAGCGTTTCAACAACTGAACCAGTTCCGTCGCGAAAGCATGCAGAAGGCCCTCAGCTTGCTCAACGATGACCAACGAGCCGCCTGGCGTGAGTTGATTGGTGAGCCGTTCCAACCAGGGCCTGGTGCTCGTCGTGGTCAAGGACTCCCTGGCGGGCGACGTCCTGGCGGTCAACAACGTCGACCGGGCGGAAACCAACCTCCCCAAGGCTAACGAAGCCTCGGCTTCGGATACTGTCCTGGTTTCATTGGCTTGTCGATAAAATAGATATCGGTAAGCCTTCAGCCGAATTCAGTTAATCTTGCAATCCGGTGGATCTGACATTCT
>CAZEAN010000170.1:0-10344 GCA_964510225.1 uncultured Isosphaeraceae bacterium | reverse complement strand
GACTTCACACCCACCTTCGACCCGGTCGCGGACGCTAACAATCTCTTCCAAACCTGCTTGCAACCGCCATCAAACTCGATCTTCTACCAGCAAGGTCGCTATGCCCCCAACCCGAGCTTCGGTGACGACTTCTCCGACGGTTGGGCCTTCGCCTGGTACATTGCCTCACTGTACAACCACGTTGCACCTCCGAACTGGAATGGTGTCGACTGTACCGTGGGGACAAGCATCGCCGATGTTCCTAGCGAGCACGGCATCATCAGTGCCCGAAGCGAACACCCAGGCGGTGTGAATACCCTCTTCGGTGATGGTTCAGTCCGATTCTCCAAGGATTCCACTGACACCTTCATCTGGCGAGCTATCGGCACCCGAGCCGGCCGCGAAGTGGTCTCAGCCGACCAGTTCTAAGGCAAGCAAAGGACTTCGTCGCAGATTGAGGAATATCGGGACTACTGTTGTGTGGTCCCGATCATTTCTCATCCCTACCACCCAATTGGCTCAATCCACAAGGTCTGGAGTTTGGTCGCATGATTCATGGTGCCATTCGTCTTGGTACAAGTTTCCTGGTGATTGCTTTGGGGATCTGCTCGGGTTGTGGTGGAGGTAACGAACCTCTAAGCCCCGACAAAGCGCCCAAAACCGGTCCACACGGGAGCCTTGCAAACCCGATCGGTGAAGTTGGATTCGTTGAAGTCGTCCGTGAAGGAGGGTTTGATCAAGTCGTTCTCGCGGTTTACTTTCTCAGTCTCGATCTGGAATCGCCGATGTCACCGCTGCCGTCCAATGTGACTCTCGATATTAAAACTCCCGTCCGAGAAATGACCGGGGTCTCGATCCGCCCCCAAGGCACAAGCGGAGACGAAACTTCAGGACGATATGCGACTGCACCCGGCGACTACGATTATGACGAGATCAGCGGAACAGTCTATCTCACCATCGATGGTGACTCTCTTGAAGTTCCGTTCGCTGTTACACCTTTTTAGCAAATCAATATTCAATAGAATTGTAAATCCTTTGCCAAGCTTCCTCAAGCGTGACAGTAGCTGGAATTGGCTTTAGTTGTTCATTAATGAGCGTCCCTTCAACCGCTAAACCGGTTACTTGGTTCCAGCGCGTACCGGTCAGATCATCAATCAGATCGGTACTGTTGGCATCTTGTTGAAAAGTAAGTAACTGAGAGCCGACCCTGCGGTCGAAAACCCGGGCCGAGCTACTCCGACGATCAAATGAAACAACAAGAGGTTGTTCGCCAACCTGTTCGTTGAGGACAGGATTCCTGCGGAGTTGGGCGAACCGCCACGTTCGAGTCACATCATCCAACGCCACTCCGACCACGAACCGATCGAAGAACTGAGCTTCGGCTGGAAACCCACTAAAGTCGGGGTGATGAACGTAGTTACCGGTGACTCTCGGTAGATTTAATACCGTGGTAGTCGGGTTGGCCTCACGCCACGATGCCCAATCGAGGACGACCGATGAAACAGGTCGTAGCGTTTTCCCCTTGAATTCTCCCGCCTTACACTGACCAGTGAGCTGGAGCCAGGCTGAGCTTGTCTCGACATCGGCCATCACCATGTTTCCCTTCCAGATCGCTCGGGTAACGAACAAGGTGAGGACCTGGCCATCAATTTCTCGATCGAAAACCAGTGCCGCCTGGCAGAGGTCACACCAGGTGACGGCAATCGGGAGCCCTCCTAATTCATCATTGAGGATCTCTACTTTGGGGTCGCTGAGCATGTTGATCGGGTAAGCACGCGCTTGATCTCCGACTCGGACGCCGACAACGTATTCCAGGTCACGGACGCGACTCTCGAGCGCTGAGATCACCGGTACTTGAAGTACGGGGTCTTCCGGGTTCTCGGCCATAAGCCGGGGTCGAAAGGTCTCGCCGACCGCCCTTGAGTCCGGCTCGGCGTCCTTGAGGACATCAAGTGGAGTGCTCTGGTTCATCAGCATGATCGTGAGAAAAGCACTGACTGCGACGACAACAACGCTCAAGATCAAAAACATGCGAATCCGGATTGCCTTTCTCTTTGCTGGTCTCTCAGACCCATCAATGGGTCGAGTTCCACCAGTCTTATGGGCGTGGACTGGGGAGAGTCCGGGCCTCACTTCTTCAAGCGAGGCCTAGAACGATCCCGGTTGACTAGGGAGGGAGGAAATACAAACCCTGGGCGATTGGCGGAATCTTAGGTGTGAGGGTCTTAACAGTGGCTCGCGGAGTAACGTGGGGTGAGTTAGACTCTGAATCTCAGAAGTTTTTCCTTCCTCTGGAAGGGTGAGCAATCCTCGCTATCGCAGTGATTGTACGGTGGCGGGAACGGATCCATCAACAATGGATTGTTGCTCGAACAAACGAACCCTGACCCTGAAGCACCCTGAGCGTTGCCTTTTGATTCAGTCGGTCGTCCGTTTGACTAATTCATCCAGACTCCAATGGCGGAGCTTCTATGTCCACCCAATCACCTGAAGCAGTCAAGTCGGTTCAGTCTCTCTTGAAAGGGATCGCACTCCTGGTGATCGTCGCGATCCCTTTTCGATTCCTCTTCCAGGAAATGCAACGACAGAAGGCCCGGGCAACTGCGAGCGCCCAGTATGCACAGGACGCAACGAGGCAACTCAACATGTACCTACTCGGGGTCAACAATCCGGGACAAAGTCATCCGGATCCGCAATCGGTGATCGTCAGTCTTCGAGCTGAGGTCGATCTCCTCGAACAAGAAAACAACTCACTCCGACTTCAGCTCGAATCGCTCGATCATCCTGTAACCGAAACCCCGCCGTTACCCTTCGAACCCCCGGTTGATTCGGACTCCGATTGAAAGCTCGGAGCTAGCTTTGAAGATCTCGGAGTTCTTCGACGCCAATCCGACCATCTCGGAGTGCAGCGCCAACCAGGGCAGCCCCCGCTCCGAGCGCTCTGAGGCGACGGAGTTCCTCGACATTGGCGATTCCTCCACCGGGGATCAATTGTACCTCTTGGTTCGAGGAGTGGAGGTCTTGGAGTAACCCTTCCAGACCCGTCCCTTCCCCGGTCCCCGTTTGTTGGAGATCAATCATCAACAGCGTCCTGAGTCCAAGATCAATCACGAACTCGGCGAGTTCTCGAGGCTGATCGGTTGGCCAGTCGGCCTTCTCCCGTCGGAGCAATTTCCCGTTCCAGAGATCGAGGCTAAACGCGATTCGATCAGGAGGGTGCGCTTCCAAAATCATCTTCAGTTCCTCAGGACCAGCGAGGGTCTCGAGTCCGAGGATCACTACGGAAGCGCCTGCTTCGAACAAGGGGGGTACATCAAGCGCCGATTGCACGCCGGAATCGATCCAGACTTCGATCCCAATCTTCGAGAGCTGGCTAATCAGGTCGAGCCGAGGCAAATCTCCCTCGATCGCATCAAGGTCGGCAACATAGAATGGGATCGGTTGCGGGATGCCGAGGGATTCGAACAAGGTCCGGAGGCGGACCGCTTGCATCACCGGATCGGAGGACGGTCCATCGGGATCGCCGCCGAGCGGCGCATAATGATCACGGTTACCCGCGACTGCCGCCACCACACGACCGGCCTTAATGTCGAGAACGGGGATGACTCGGATGGCCATCTCGGGCTCCGGGACGAATCAACGTCGATCCATTGTAATCCATGAGTTCGTCACCGGAGGTGGCTTTGCGGGTGAGTCGCTGCCTCCGAGCTGGGCTGCCGAAGGGTCGGCGATGCGTCGGGCTCTTGTCCGCGAGTTTGCAGCACTCCCAGAGTCCCACGTCTTAATGACGCTCGATGATCGATTTCCCCACGAGCCCGGACCTTGGCAGACGATCCCCGTCAGTGCCGGTAACGAACGCCCACGTTTGAAAATCCTAGCGGCCGACGCCGATTATACCCTGGTGATTGCGCCCGAGACCGATCGTCTTCTCTTCGATCGTGCACGATTGATTGATCAGGTCGGTGGACAGTCCCTCGGTTCGACCCCGGAGGCGATTGCGACGGCGGGCAACAAGCTACAGACCTTCGAACGATTATACCGTGCGAATGTCTCCACCCCGCCAACTCGGGTCGTAAACCCAGCCCGAGGATGGCCCCAGCGTTGGAGATTCCCCGCCAGCACCCTCGCCCCGATTCTCGGCAATTCCCAATCCCTCGACAATCCCACAACCAGAGACGACACAGACGACAGAGACGACACAGACGCCGAGATCGAACATCCAGTCGTCTTGAAACCGATCGATGGCGCCGGGTCCCTTGATACCTATCGCTTGGAAGGGGAATCGGCATGGCCTGATCCTGACTGGCAACCCGAGTTGGCAATCGTTCAGCCTTGGGTTCCGGGTACAGCTCGGAGTGCATCTGTCCTTGTCAGTGGCGTCGGTCGTCCTCACATCTTGGGATTTGCCAACCAAGAGATCCAGGTTGATCGACAACAGGTATCCTATCGAGGGAGCATCGCACCGGTCCGCTTCCACGAAGCCGAGGTTGAGGCTATCTCGCAGGCAGTCGGGGCAATCCCCGGGCTCCGCGGCTGGGTCGGAGTCGATTACGTCCTTAACGAGCACCAAAGCCCTGTGGTCCTTGAAATCAATCCTCGGCCCACGACATCTCTCGTCTCCTTCCTTTCCTTTCTCAAGCCCGGTGATCTCGCACGTTCTTGGATCGGTTTGATCGATGGCGAACTCGATCGCTTTCCTGATGAAATCTACAATGAAATCAGAAAACATTACGATGACTCAAAATCTACAAAAATAACATTATGAACAATTTTTCAATTATCAATACGATTGTTTTTGCTGATAAAACAAATTAAATCCATGAATAATACAAGAAGTAATTATCTATGGATTGGACTTGACATCGGTGGTGCCAATCTGAAGGCAGCCGACTCCACCGGAGCCTCAGGAACAGTCGAGTTCCAGCTCTGGAAAGCACCCTCGGATCTACCGGAAATCCTCCGAGAATTCACCAAATCGCTGGTGAAGCCTGATGCAGTGGCCTTAACAATGACGGCGGAACTCTGCGACTGCTTTGAGACCAAGACAGAAGGGGTCCACACCGTACTCGAGAGCGTCCGGGAGGTCTTTCGGACCGAACCGATCCATGTTTGGGGAACCGATGGGGCATTCCATGATCTAGAAACTGCGCGGCGATCCCCCCTCTTAGTTGCCGCGAGCAATTGGTTAGCGATGGCAACAGTCGCCGCCCGATTGCTCCCGGACGGCCGCCCTGGTTTACTCATTGATATTGGCTCCACCACCACGGATCTGATCCCGATCGCTAACGGCTCAGCAGTCGGGAAAGGACGTACTGATACACAACGATTGCAAACAGGCGAACTCGTTTATGCTGGTGTAAGACGGACTCCGCTGATGGCCCTTGCAGACACCTTGCCGCATCGAGGAGTCCAGACCGGATTGGCCGCAGAGTTGTTCGCCACCACACTCGACGTCTTCCTGACCCTCGGTGAGATCGAACCCGATCCGAGCGATTGTTCAACTGCCGACGGCCGTCCGGCAACCGTCGAGCGAGCCCGAGATCGGTTGGCTCGGATGGTCGGCGCCGATCGTTCCGAGTTCTTCCTTGAAGATGCCCTCGAACTCGCCCGAGCTGGGGAATCTCGACTCTTGGAACGACTTCAGGACGCTGCGGAACAGGTCTGCCGAGCGACAATTGGCCAACCTCAAGGTGCGGTGGTTTGCGGCTCAGGGTCCTTCTTGGCCTCTCGACTCGCTCAACGCCTCCTGCCGCCCGGAAGCGCACCGATCGACCTCTCCACGCAATGGGAACCGGAACAAGCCAGCGCTAATTGCGCCTTCGCACTCGTACTCCTCGCAGTTGAGCACAATCAAAGCAATTAGTTTCAGAAACGCAAAAGATGAGTCATATAGAGATCGACAATGATCAATTTCTTGACGATCAACTAGAAATCGATGCTGTCATTAAAGTCGGCGGTAGTTTATTTCGGATGCCCGAGTTTCCTGAGAGGCTCCATCGTTATCTCCGAAGCCGTGGCGGTGCTCGACTTGTGTTGCTCGCGGGTGGTGGGCGATTCGTCGATGAAATCCGAGCCCTCGACACCCTCCACCAGTTTGACGAAGAACGTTCTCATGCACTGGCGTTGTACGCGATGGACTTCACGGCTGAACTACTGCGGACCTACTGCAGTGACACCGAGGTCGTAGAATCGCTTGACGAGATCCAACACTCCCTCAACGCCGGTCGAATTCCAATCGTCGCACCACGACAGATCCTCGGTACCGAAGATCGGAAGTCAGAGGATCCGTTACCTCACTCTTGGGAGGTCACCAGCGATTCAATCGCTGCCCGACTTGCAGTCCGCTTGGCGGCTCCGGAGTTGGTCTTGCTCAAAAGTAAGGATGCGTCTCCCGGCACGACCCGACTTGATGCCGTCGAGCAAGGTCTCGTCGACCCCTATTTTCCGATCGTCGCTGCAACAATCGCTCGTGTGGCGATCGTCAATTTAAGGCACACATCAATCGATCCCGGTTTTATTTGATTTCTGTTTTCGATCCTGTTTTGAGGCACGTGTGCAAGCCTCAGAGCAGTATTTCACCTGTTCCCAATCGCGTTCCCATTTCTTCCGCCAGGAAAAGGGGCGACCGCACACGACACACAGTTTTTCGGGGAGTCTCGTTTTCTTATGGGGCATCTTCTTATGTGGCGTCACCAGTGACGGAGAGTTCGCTGATTGGTTGCTTCTTGGGTTGTTGTTGCTGGTTGTGGACGGCATTGACGAGTCTCCGGACTGCCGATCCGGAGACGCTTCCGTGGCGAACCCCGTCCCTGCAGGCGGCGCCTCGGACCGCAAAGAGGGCAGGATGCAATTCACCCAGTTGTCGAATCAGGTCCACAGTGAGACCACCCGCGATCGCGACTAACTTACCCGCTTTGCGGAGCGGGAGCAGCCACTCGGCCCACCCTGCGTCGATCCGGACGCTGGACTCCTTGCAGTATGTATCGAGCAGCAGGCCCGCGCAATCGGAAGTATCAAGCGCGACTGATCGGATGAAATCGGGCTCGGGAGCAGAGGCGGCTTTCGCATCAAGGTAGGCAACGGCAATCGGCGCTGGTCCGCCAGGGATTTGCCAGTCACGTCGGAGTTGGGCCCAACATATTTCCCAAGCGGAATCAGAAAGACCCGCCGGGCCAACTTTGTAATAAGAGATCCCCCGGAGCTGGTCGGGGTGAGGTCGCTCACGCTCGCATTGATCGACCAGTTCACCAAGTGCAATGCTCAACGGTACGGACTCGGGCAGATGCTGCCGAACCGCTTGCCAGACGCTTGGATCGGCAGAGCCGAGTGGGCCGTGCTGAGGCTCTTTGATGTCGATCACCGAGGCCCCAGCTTGCCAAGCAACCTCGGCTTCTACAACCGATCGAACACTGACAAGCAAGCCACTTCGTTTACGACCTAGCATCGTCAACGTCAGTCGGCTGAGGTGGCGAGTGACTTCGATTGAGCGGTCGGAGCAGGCTCACGGCGGAACAAGATCCGGGCAATCGCATCAATCCCAAAGAGTCCGACAGCTCCACCCATGGTCCCGACGAACGAATTACGGAAGAAGGGAATGGCATCTTGGTAGCAACGCACAAGCCCTTCAAACGTGGCAGGCTGCAATGAATAGCCTGATGCCCATGCCGCCAAGTTTGTTACCACAAAGAAAACGAAGGCCCCAAAGAAGGCGCTCGCAATCGGAATCAAAAACAACTCGCGGCGACATAGCCCCATGCCAAGGCCACTAAAGAAAAGATAGCAACCATAAATGGTCAAGCGACTTGGATCGAAGATTCCACGTTGGAATTCGGGATAAAAGAAGACGTCGATAACGACGTCGCTCGCAATCATGATCGCTAATGGAACGATCAAGGCCCACTTTCGTGCCAGACGAGCGCCGGCATAAAGTGCGAGCGCACCGATCGGAACCAAGTTATCCACATGTTCCGGGCTCAATCGGGTAAAAATCCCGAATATGATCAGTAACAGTGCGATCGCCATGCGAACCCCAGCGTTTTGGATCGATTTTGAGAGCAATTGTGATTATCTTGCTGGCTTTCCCTACGAGGGCAGAATTGTATCCCCAATAGAGTTGAGGATCAACAGACTCACCTCGTCAAGCTGATCAGGCGCAGAACCAACGCCGAATTTCAGATCCAAGCACTCCGTCATTTCCGAGCAGTCGGATTCCCGACTTTACTAGGATTGCTTCGTGATTAACTGCGCGATCAAGACTCCAACGGCACATCCAAGAAACCCCGCTGTAACACTTCCAAACAGGTAAACCAGAGAAACAAGCACATCATCACGCGTCCAATGACGATGGGCTTCGAGCGCGAAGGTGGAGAAAGTTGTATAACTTCCGAGCACACCAATAAGGACAAACAAGTTGAGTTCCTCGCGCCATGGAGCCTGGGGAGGCAGGTGTCGATTGATCCCGGTGGCAAGGACTCCGAGCACAAAGGCACCACTGACGTTGATTAGGAAGGTTGACCAAGGAAAACCCTCGGCGGTCCGTTCCGTAATCCAAAGACCGAGCCAGTACCGAAAGTTGGCGCCGACGGCCCCACCTAACGCGATCCAGACCATCTTCAACCAGGGGCTCACGAATCTTCTCCAGGCACCATAATGGCATAGAAGTCAGCCATTCAAGCGACGATCTGCTTTCGTGGATCGAACTCCACAAGCTAGACTATACCCCAGGAAACTCGTCAAGAGCTTCGATTCGGCAACTCATCCCATCAGACATGATCAAAATTCGATGAACTATTCGTTTGAGATCGACGTCCACGAAGTTCTTTCGATTCGCTCCGATGCATCTCTTGATGAGATCCGGAAGGCTTACCACAATCAGGTAAAGAAGCATCATCCTGATCATGGCGGAGATGCATGGGCATTTCGAATGGTCACTCGAGCTTACGAATTGTTGAGCCGTGAGCGCGTTGCTCAACGCGCCCGAGCGGAACATCGGTCAGAACGACCCCAGGCAAGACAACCACAGCCAAGACAACCGCAGCAAGATTATGGAAAGCCGGTCGAACCGGTCCGACCCTCTCATCGGATCGATAGTGATGGGACCCGGGTTCGTTCTGGGATCCGCGACACCGTAGATCACGAGAGTCTTCTCGTCGATGTCGAACTCTTGCTCCTTCGGATGGAAGTCGACGACCCGTACCAGTTATTTATGGTCAGTGAGTCAGATCGTAATCTAAGTTGTAGCCTGAATATTTCCTGGCCCTCGGCGTTGGTAGAAGCAGAGGAATCGACTGAGTCGCCTCAGGCCCGCGAGCGGATGATCTCGAATCTCAACGAGGCTGTCGAAGCGACGATCAAGGCAACAGCTCCCGTCCGAGCCAGTGAGTCTGCCGAGCTTCAAGGGTTCCGAGGCTGGCTCGCCTTTGAGACCGCACACCAAACGTCAACGGCTTTCATCGCTCTGAGGCAGCAATTGAAGCGTCGAGGCCTCGGCGTCCGTCAGTGGACCCGCGAAATCGTCATTCCACAACGTTGAACCTCTAACCAACCGAGCCGCAACGTGGCGAACCGGACCCAAACAACGTCGCCAAAAACGGCTCGCCAGGACCTTCCTGAGGCGGTCGCCAAAAGCCACCGGGTAATTGATCCGGAGGCGCGGAGGATCTGACAGCGAGGATCACGAGAAAGAGGATCCAGAGGCTGAACAGTACCGCCGCCCCAATGAATCGATACTGCTCGGCCATCGATGCTTTTGCTGATGTTGACTTAAGTGACACCTGAGCAACCTTTCGGAATCATTCGGGATTAGAGAACCCACGCGCTTCGCCTTTGCGTTGAGCGATCAAGAACCGAGCCCCGCACGATGGTATATCTTCGTTCCTGAGTTAGATCTTCAGCCCTCTGTCTGATTGATGGGCACTCCCGAGCAGTCGGCTCTCGCTCTAGTCTCGATCCTCCATTCTCTACAACGATCTCGCTTCTGAGGGAAGCCCTTGTAGGATCCAACGCCTCGATCTCGTCGAGCTCTCCTGCCCTCATCGCGCCGGGCGTTGCCCGTGTTGAGTTGAGGTGATCGATGATGCAGAGTTGGCGTTGAGCAGTTAGATTGTGTCTGATGAATCCTGATTATTGGCTTGTTGCCACATCGGAGCAACTCGGCCCGTTCTGGAGCTACTTTGATGGCTGCTGATCGTGATTTGCTTTTTGGTTTGCTGGCGTTGCAGAACGGATTGATCAATCAAGCTCAACTCGTGGCTGCGTTTCAGGCGTGGACGTTGGATAAAGCAAAGTCGTTGGCTGAACATCTCGTCGATCGAGGCGATCTCGATGACGATCAACGCTCGGCCGTCGATGTCATGGTCGACTTGC
>CAZEAN010000169.1:0-11028 GCA_964510225.1 uncultured Isosphaeraceae bacterium | reverse complement strand
GTACGATCGGGATCAGCTTCGGTTCGACTTATTCTTGATCATCAGGTGGCAGGACCGGCTCTCAACGACTTAAGAACTGAATTGCCAGTCGGAATCCGAGTCGCGGATCACGAAAGAGTTCCCACAGAACTTCAGATTGATACGAGACCGCTTCTCTCAAGGCTTCTCGTGCGAGTTTTCCCTGTTGCATCTTGGCGGCTTCATACGAACGATTCAGAAAGGATCGGCTCAGAAAATGATTGGCAGCCTTCCGAAGTTGGGCTGGATTATCAAGGAGGCTCTGGTCCATTCGTTGGATTGTGCCAATGACAGCGGCTACTTCGTGGAGGTCGTCAATCCCAGTCTTGAATCGGTGTGTCTCGCTTCCCTGGTGCCATCGGATCGAGACCGTCGGAGTTGCCTGCCATCGAACGGGGAAGCCTCGGGCGATTCGGTGCCAACATTCCCAGTCGACCGCGTAACGGAACGAAGGATCAAACCAGCCAACCGCGCGGAGGGCAGCAACTCGGAGAAAGACGTGGGAGCATCGGACCGGATTCTCCGCCGCTAGGGCGTTAACAAACGTACCGGTCGGAAAGTAGCGGTCGGTCTTGCCGAGATCCGGCCGTTTGATTACCGACGATGGAACTTCAACACTCTCTTGATCGATCACCCGGACCGCACCACAGATCATCCCAGCGTCGTGCGACTCCAGGATCCCCGCCAACCCCCGCTGAAGATGGTTCGCCTCCATCCGGTCGTCTTGGTGGAAGATTGAGACCCATTCGGTCGGGGCGACTTCTGCGCATCGGTTCCAATTGTGCGCGAGTCCCAGCCGCTCTGAGTTCTCGATGATCCAGATCCGGTCACCCGCGATCGATCGTGCCAGCTCGATCGTGTTGTCGGTGGAGCGATCGTCGCAAAGAAGCAACTTCGCGGGGGGACTATCCTGTCGAAGGATGCTCTCGAGCGCCTCGGCAAGATGTGCCGCTCCGTTGTAGGTCGGAATCGCGACGGTGATCTCCGCCGCCCGAGCCGTCATTTGATGACCTTTCCAATGGCTCTAATGGTTCGTGCCGTGCGGTTCATGAACTGATTGAATGGTACCAGTTTTATCGGTTCACAATAACGTAGAATACGGGCCGACTAAAACCAACCCCGAGACCGTCTGCTCGGCTACTTGGTGGAGCCGAGACTAGTTTTCCGAAATGAATGGGGAGAATCGAGAAGATGATCGATGCGGCATACTGGATCGAACGGCTGAGGCTCTTGCCACATCCTGAAGGCGGTTACTATCGCGAAACTTATCGAGCCTCGGATCAAATTGGGGCGGAAGCGTTAGAAAGAAGGTTCGGCGCGGCTCGGTCGGCATCGACTGCGATCTACTTCCTGTTGACAAGTGCAGACTTTTCCTCATTGCACCGGATGAAGTCCGACGAGGCATGGCACTATCATGTGGGGAGCCCGCTGACAGTCCATGCCATTGATCCCAATGGGAATCTTCAAACCTACAAGGTTGGTCTCGGCCTCGATGACGGTCAACAACCACAAGCTGTTGTCCCAGGAGGCCATTGGTTCGGTGCCACAGTCGACGAACCCGGAGGCTACAGCCTTGTCAGTTGCACCGTCGCTCCCGGATTCGATTTCGAAGACTTCGAACTGGGGGATCGTCAGCACCTCACGCGCTTGTATCCACAACACCAGACACTCATCGAACGACTCACACGATGAAGGAAGCTTTCATGATGAACCACGAGACACGTCGACGCTTTCTCCAAACTCAGTCCAGCGGGCTCGTCGGTGTTGTTGCGCTCGGTTGGGCCACAAGGGCTGAATCGGCAGAAGAGCCATCACCCCAAACGTGTGACCAACCGAAATCCGAACCGAAGCGGGAGAGGAAGCGACCGATCGCTGGGGATCTTGTTCAGAAGTTTGTACTTGCTGGGCATCGTGATCTCGATGAAGTAAAGCAGTTGCTCGAAGACGAGCCGGGATTGATCAACGCTTGCTGGGATTGGGGTGGTGGCGATTTTGAAACCGCGCTTGGTGGGGCCGCCCATGTCGGACTTCCCGACGTTGCGAATTACCTCCTCGGGCAGGGTGCCCGCCTTGATCTTTTCGCCGCCGCGATGCTTGGAAAGCTCGAGGTCATCCAAGCTGCGGTCGCCGTCTTTCCCGAGATCATGAAGGTCCCAGGACCACACGGGATCCCCCTGATTGCCCACGCCGAACGAGGTGGAGAGGCAGCGATCGAGGTGGTAGAGTTTCTTAAAGAACTCAAAGAGAGTAGATCGCTCGATCTATTAGGAGCCGATACCGAGTGCCGCTGAAGCCTAAAGCGAGCCGTTGTTACTTGATTGAAGCTGACCGTCTTGGATTTCGAGGAGAATGTCATTCGGTGTGATGAACCGTCGATCATGAGTGACGACGACGAGGGTCGTCTGGCGTTCCATTTGAAGTCGACGAAGAATCTGGTAGATTTCGTCGCCCGTTTTGGAATCAAGTTCGCCGGTCGGTTCGTCGGCGAGAAGAAGGACGGGATCCTTAATGAGTGCACGAGCAATGGCCACGCGTTGTTGTTCACCACCTGAGAGTTGTCGCGGCCGGTGGTACATCCGATCGCCGAGTCCGACCGCGCCTAGTAGTTCTTCCGCCTTGCTTCGTTGTTCTGGCATCACGCCCCGAGGCATGAATGGGATCAGAACATTCTCAAGCGCGGTGAGGTTGCCGATCAGGTTAAACGACTGGAAGATGAAGCCGATTTGGTCGCGTCGGTAGGCGTTTTGGTCAACTTCCGACATCGAAGTGATGTCATTGTTGTCGATCCGGATCGTCCCGGAAGTGGGTCGGTCAAGCGTTCCGAGAAGATAGAGCAGGGTACTCTTGCCCGAGCCTGATGGACCGACAATGAACGCACACGCGCCGCGAGGGATCTGGCAGGAGATCCCACGGAGTGCATCTACGCGCTGGGAGCCTCGACTATATGATTTGTGAACATCGACGACGTCGATCATCGCGCATTGGGCCTTTGATTGGGGAACCTTAACGTGAGCCGAGACGGATCGCATCCATCGGGACCAGTCGAGAAGCACGCCAAGCGGGGTAGAGGCCGCCAAGGATCCCCATCACAACCGAGAGTCCAATCCCGAAGGAGATGAGACCAGGCCCGAGGATCAATTTGAGACCACCGGTCGTAAATTGATTGGCGACCAATACCGCCAGCAGAGCGAGCCCAGAACCTGCCAAACCCGCCCAAAGCCCCAAACAGCCACTCTCAGCGGTTACGAGCAAAAGGACGTTTCCTCGGGACCAACCATTGGTGCGGAGGACGCCGAATTCAGCGAACCGCTCAGTCGTACTCATCAACATCGTGTTGACGATGCCGACGACTCCCACAACGAGTGCCAGGCTTACAATCATCAGGAGGAATCGGTCCAGATCACCCAAGAGTCGAGTAAAGTCACTGGTGAGTTCGTCCATATCACGTGCATCGACGCCGGGAATCTTTTCTTCGATCGACGCCGCGATGGCCCGGATCTCGCGCGGGTCGTCGGCTTCGACGTAAATATTCGAAACCTCGCCATCGCTTTTCATGAGGATCCGACGCGCCACGTCGATGTCGGTGATGACCACAACATCGAGGAACATCGAACCCGTTTCATACAGTCCGACGATTTCGAATTCTTCGATCGCTGCACCCCGATCCCCGATCCGGAGGGTGTCGCCAACCTTCTTCGGAGAACCATCCTCATTTGGGAGATCTTGAGCAATCTTCGTACTGATCACGATATGATTTTTGCCGATATCGCGTGCGTCGAGGAACCGGCCCCCGCCATTTTCAGGAGGGACCATCGCGTTGGCGAAAACGGCGGTTTTCAGATCTTCGTGCGACGGAATATCTTGCCCAGAAAGCACAATGGCGTCGAACATGTTTTGCATCCGACGCTCCTCGCGTTCAGCCTGACTCTCGCGACGGAATAAGCCGCTGATCTCTTCAGCGACGGCCTTCGTCATCAGGCTTGAGTTCTCAATCGTAGGCGGAATCCCCCAGACCTCAGGAGCCACTGCTCTGACTCCTGGAAGTGCCGCGATTTCTTCGACATATTCGGGTTTGAGGCTGCTGAAAACTGGGCTTGGTGCGTTCTCTCGGAGGACGACCACTCCTTGGATCTTGTCCAGGGTGTCGTCAACGAGGTTTCGGAGGCCTTCGGAGACGCTGTAGAGTCCAAGGACGCCGAGGATCGGTATTGAGAGACCGATCAATGCAAGCGTCGTCCGGAGCGGCCTTGTAAGGAGATTCTTCCAGGCAAAACGCCACATGATCGATCTAAACTCGGAGGAGTGAAAAGCATGGATCGGTGTGAATACCAGATCGCATTTGACTCCGGGGATTATAGTCGGAGAGTCGATCTGGCCAAGAGGACCTTCGGGCGTTTTGGTCCAGAAAAGCTCAATGAGAAGATCTCGTCAAGCTTTTCTCATGCAGTTGCGGAGTGGGAATCGAAGAACCTACCAACTACTCGGTTCCGTCCGATTTCGGTTCATCGCTTGAACCTTGGGTAGATTCACCGCCTGACGCTTGTATTTGAGGCGGAGACCCACCGGATTCCGGCGTATTGGTGGTTGCTTCAGGGCCGTGCTCAGGTCCTCCATGCTCGGGTCCTCCGTTCGTCGGACCGTCGCTCGGATCACCCTCTTCGCGCTCTTTCCAGAGCTGAGCAAGTTGACCAAAGGAACGGAGTGGCGTCTTCCCTTTCAGAGCCTCGTTCTAGTGCGGTTCGGGTGGTGGTTTGGGCTTGTTTGGCTTGGTGGGACGGGGAGTTTCGGTTGTTGCCTCTGTTGATTCGGGTCGTCCTGGTCCTCGGCCAGCGCCTGGACCACCACGGCCTCGACCGCCGCCCGGTCCACCACGACCACCCGGTCCACCACGCCCGCCTGGACCGCCTCGTCCCCGCTGTTGTTGAGCACGCATGGGAGGGCCAGGGATCCGACCGCTCCCTGGTCGAGGTCCCTGAGATTTCTGGTCGTCGGAAGGAGGAGCCTCAGCTGACTTGTCTCGTGAGGGCGCTTGTTGCTGGCCTTCCGGCTGCCTTCCTCTGCCACGGCCACCACCGCCGGGACCATTCCGACCACGCCCTCCGCCTCCACGACTGGGACGTTCGTCACGTCGACCTTCGGGGGCACCTTCCGGGTCGGCGCCCTCGCCACCTTGTCCCGGCCCACGACCTCGGGGACGTTCACTTCCCGGCGGGACCATCGTCAAGGAGACCTTCCGTCGTCCTTGATCCACACTCAATACCCAGACCGTGACGACATCGCCAACACTGACCACATCATGCGGACTCTTGATATACCGGTTGGCCAACTGACTAATATGAACCAGACCCGAGTCCTTGAGACCGATGTCGACGAAAGCACCGAAGTCGACGACGTTTAGGACTGTCCCCCGGAGGTGCATCCCAGCTTGGAGATCTTCGAGCTTGAGGAAACCCTTTTTGAAGACAGGCTTCGGTAGATCTTCTCGGGGGTCACGGCCAGGTCGGGCGAGGGCTTCGAGAATGTCATTGAGCGTTGGCTCGCCGATTTCGAGTTCTTCAGCAAGTTGACTGAACTGCTCCTCGGTGAGTGCGTTAAACTTAGCCCGGAGTGCCTCAACTTGCTCCTTATCGTTCAGCGCTCCGAGCTCGAATTCAAACCTGGCGAGGATTTTTTCGGCGACCTGATAACTTTCGGGGTGCACCCAGGTCCGATCAAGGGGATTCTGTCCTTCGAACAGCTTCAAGAAGCCGGCAGACTGAGTGAAGCTAACTTCACCAATCCCGTCGATTTCTTTGATCTGTTCGCGAGATTGGAACGGTCCGTGCTGCTGGCGGTACTCAACCAAACGCCTCGAGGTCATTGCATTGAACCCCGATACATGGCGGAGAAGTGGAGCGCTCGCCGTGTTGAGATCGACACCGACGAAGTTCACGCAGCTCTCGATAACAGCCTCTAGTGACTCCTTCAGCTGCTTGGCACTGACGTCGTGTTGGTAGAGGCCGACGCCAACGTTCTGAGGGTCAATCTTGACCAATTCTGAGAGCGGGTCTTGAAGTCGACGGCCGATGGAGATCGTTCCACGGGTGGTCGCATCAAGCTGTGGAAACTCCTCCTTCGCAACTGGGCTGGTGGAGTAATAGCTTGCCCCGGCTTCATTGACGATTACGTAAGCAAGTTTGGCGATGATCGGGTCAGCCGGGTGAGGCATCGGAGGCGGGGGAGGACCCTTCGGCTTCGGAGGTTTCGGTGGCTTCGCGGCTTTGGGCGGCTTCTCACGCTGCTTTTTAGGCAACGGTACCGGCTTCCCGGGTTGGGGTTTGCCCGATGGCCCTATTGGGGGCTGGGTTAACGCCATCGAAGGCTGAGAAACTGACGTTGACGTTGGCGGTGTCGGTGTCGTCGTTGTCGTGTTAGCCGATTCCACTCCGATGTCAGTTTGTGGTTGTTCAGGAGAAGAAGCTGTGGTCGTCTCTGCTATTGTTGACTGAGCGAGATCAGATTCGGGAGTTGCTGGAGGCGTCGGACTCAAAGAGGGTGTTTCAGTCACTGCTGCCGCTGTTTCTGGACTCGCGGCTTCGTTCACGGTCTGAAGTGGAGCAGATTCCGAAAGTTCGACGCTAGGGGCTTCTGTCGTCTCAGGTGTCGGAACCTGTGGAGGCTCTGATTCCGTTGTGGAGTTTGTTGGGGAGGTCGGATCGGCTGAAGAGGCCGGTGACGGCTCCGAAGTCGAGCCTGACTCAAGAGGCTCTGTCGCTGAGTCTGGCTGTTCAAGTTGCGGGGGAGTGGTCGAAGGTCGTTCTGACGAACTGGCAGTCGCCGCTTCGGGAGGGATGCTTGGTTGCTCCACGGGAGGCGGAGCCGAGTCCGTCGTCATCGAGGAATCAGCATCCAGGGTCGATGTGTCTTCAGCACTTGGGGTTAATGCAGCAGGAGTCGCCACAGGTGCGGACGGAGATTCAGTGGCGTCCCTGCGTTGCTCTGTCGACGAATCAGGAGGTACCGTTGGTGCTGGAGGATTCGATGGAAGAGCAGAAGATTCTGGAGTCGTTGCAACCGTTGATACAACGGTGTCGGTCTGGGTTTTCTCGGGAGTAGGAGCTGGCGACCCCTCCTCGGTGGCCGAGGTTGTTTCGGGGCTCTGATCTCCCAGCTGATCTTCAGCCTTTGACTCAGACTCTTCGTCGCTCTCAGGAGAACCGCCGGAAATTGGCGGCAAGTTCAGGTTCTTGAGCTCCTCGTCCGTCGGTGCATTCCCTGAAACTGGGGGGATTGTGCTGGCTCGGTTGTCCGGTTGAGTCGGCTCTTCTTCACTAGCTTCGGTACTGTTCGAATCCTCAGGTTCAGCCGGAGGTGCTTCTACGTCTGCCCCGGTGGCTTCTGAGTCTGAGGATTCAGGAGGCGTTGCGGGAGTGGATGCCTCTTCGGCTGGTTGCTGTGATACCTCGGGAGGAGCTGTCGTGGCCGCCCCGCTCGGTTCTGCCGTTGTTACTGGGCTCTCAGTTGCTTGGCTCGCGGGATCTGGTATCGGTTCCCCGTTCGTCTCCGTCCCTGACTCACTCTGAGCATTCTCTGTAGAAGCCGTCTCGATAAGAGCTTGATCGCCGCCACCATCGACGGGCTCAGATTCAGTGGGCGTTGGATTGCTTGCAGCAGTAGAGTCTTCGGTCGTTGCATCTGGGGTCAGCGATTCTGATCCAGAGGGCGCGCTTGGTTCCGTTGACTCAGGAGGGGTGGGTGGTTCTTCGTGTCCCTCAGGCGTGGGTGTGGCCTCAGAAGTAGGTGCTGCGGTCTTGTCGGCTGCTGCGGCACCGTCAAGCCCTTCGCCAAAGCTCTCCGGTGTGGCGGTCAGCGGAAGATCTTCGACACCGGCCCCTTCAGCGACTGCCGCAGCCGTCGCTTGTTCATCACTCGGTGGCGGGGGCGGGACGTATGTTTCACCCCGAAGTGCCATTTCGTGGAACTTCGTGCCTTCGTCAATTATCTCGACAATCAGCTCTTCGGTTTCGCGGCTCGCCGTACCGTTACCGATTGCAATCACCTCGACTTCGTGGCGGCCGATCAGGTCCTTCAAGACGACCTTCCCCTCAGCGCGACGGTGGGCGGGCATCAGGAAGACAACCCCATGCTCAAGAACTTCGCCGCCGGGATCGAGTACGACGACTTTGCAGCCGGTCCTGAAACCTGGGTCAATCGCGAGAACCTTCTGCTTCTGAATCGGAGGTTGAAGGAGGAGGCTTCTGAGATTGCGCGCGAAAACTCCAACCGCATGAAGTTCAGAGCGTTCCGTAAGTTCGCGACGGACCTCGCGTTCGATGCTCGGCATCAGGAGCCGGTCCATCGCGTCGAAGGCAGCCGATGTAAAAAACTCGGACTGCGGATGCCCTTCTAGCGGAAGCTGAGCTCGCATCGTCCGTTCGAGGTCATCCCGAGGGACCTCGATCTTGACCTTGAGGATTTTCTCTTTGTCCCCTCGATTGAGCGCGAGGACACGGTGTGGTGGGACGTGGACGACGGGCTCGGAATAATCGAAGTAATCGGAATATTTTGCCCCTTGGTTCTCCGGGACCTGATCCGCTTTCTTCGTGACAATGCGCCCTAAGCGCCAAGTGACCCGCCTAATTGCTTCGCGGACAGTCGCGAGTTCGCTGATTGACTCAGCGAGAATGTGGCGAACCCCTTCCAAGACCTGGTCGTTATTTTCCAGGCCTTTCGACGGATCTAGGAACGCCTGGGCGGCATCCTGGAGATCCAGTAAGGTCTCATCACGATTCCAGATCCGGAGCGCCAGCGGCTCGAGCCCTTTCTCGCGAGCGTCCGTCGCTTTGGTCCGTTTCTTGGGCTTAAACGGCAGATAGAGATCCTCAAGTTGCTGAGGAGTCTCCGCGCGGCGGATCATCTCCGCGAATTCTTCGGTCAGTTTTCCCTGAGACTCGATCGATCGGAGAATGGTGCTCTTGCGATCGGCCAGTTCTCGGAGTCGCCCGACGCGAAGCTGGATCTCGCGGATCAGCGTTTCGTCAAGATTACCAGTCCGTTCTTTCCGATACCGGGTGATAAACGGGACGGTGTTATCTTGATCGAGTAACTCAACGACGTTCTCAACCTGGACGCGTCGGATCTGGAGATCCTGTGCGATCCGTCCCAGGTCGTGTAGCATAGTGTCCATCGGAGCGTGTTCCCTGGCCATCACTGGCATGCTGCATGACGGCGTTGGTCCCGGGCAAGGCCTACGCCCTGAGGCCGGTACCCGTATTGACAACGGATGAGCGCGCAAGGAGGCTTCGCGCATAGAGTCGATGCACCATAGGAACTCTAGATCCCCGTTGTCAAGAAGAGAGCGTCAATCGTTCCATTTCCCCCCTCATAACCACGTTGCGATCTTTTGATGAATGTCACTCTCTTGGGGGGTAACTGGGTTCGTTACTTGACCACGAGAATCACAAAAAAACCTCCTCGGATGCTCCGAGGAGGAATCAGTCAACCGCGAGATTTCCTATCGATGCCAGACATAATCATGACGATTTTCGATGGTGAATCGATCAAGATCTAATTTAGTTGCCTGTCGGTTTAGGCGCGAAGAAGGGGAATGGGAACGGACCGGGGCCGGGCACAACCGGATCAAGGTCATAAATCGGCACGTAGCATCCGCCATCGTAATACGAGTCAACCGGTTTGAAGGGATGGACAAAGTTTCCGATGAGGCGACCCAAGAAAGTGGGTCGCTTGCACTTCGGCGTGACCGTGCTTGCACCTGGGGTCCCTCGGAAGTAGGGCGAGACACAACGGGTGCAAGCAGCAGGAAGTGGTAGTCCGTAAAGTCCGCCGTCTTTCCAAGAATTAACATGTTTGCCTCGACGATGCGGTTTTCGAGGCTCGTAGCGATTGCCCAACCAGAGATTGCGATCTCGGTCTACCGGAAGGCTTGACTGTAATGGAGTGTAACGGGTGATCAAACCGCTGCGCTGACGATAATCGGCTACCGCGGGGAATGTTCGCCCCTCTTCCTCTTCTCTGATGGCGGCATCGGCCTCAGCAAGCGCAGCCTCTTCCTCTTCAATGTCACGTTGCAGTTCCTCAGCGGTCGGTCCATAGGTCTGACCATTGACGATAGGTCCACTGCTTATCCCCAGGAACAATGCAACTGATCCGAGGCCCAATTGCAGTAGTCGGAGTTGCAACATCCGTTCTCTCCTCCTAACCGGTGTTTAGATCCCTGGCGGTACTCCTTGTACCGTTCCCAGACGAAGCTGAGGGCTGGGTGGGTGTATACCCTGAGAAGAATATAAAGAGCCCGACCCCAGAATTGAGGGGCCGGGCCGGTTGACGTCGCTCAGTCATTGGGTCTAGATCAGTAGTCGAAGGCTCGATCGACGTAAGGTGGGAAGGCGAAGAAGTCTCGGGGTGATCGGGTTACGTTGATGTAAGGAACGTAACCTGGTGTCAGCGGGACAGGCCCTCCAGGGCCCACGAAGTACCGAATTTTATTGCCAGGATGAGGAAGGGCGAGTTTGCCCAAGAGACCTTTGTGGAAGCCGGCTTTGAGGAGACCAGCCCCATGATGCGTGGCACCCAAGTGCCCTGCGCCCAGGTGTCCTGCACCAAGGCAATCACCACATCCCATCCCCAATCCCGGGATCCCGGTTCCACAACCTGGTTGACCCAGTTCACCCACGTGACCGTGGCCGCCGAGTCCAGCGTGGCTACCAAGACTGCCAAGACCATCGAAGGTGACGTTATTGTGGTTAAGGAAACTATGTCCGCCTTGGGAAGAGCTAGTGGGTACCGACTGAGGGGAACTCTGCGGTTTTTTGCCACCGAGGAGACCCAAGCCATGACTTCCGAAGAGGCCCTGGCTGGATCCGATTCCGTGTCCCGCACCGAGTCCGCCGACTCCATGGCCTGCATTAAGTCCGTTTACTAAACCGTGACCGAGTGGTACTTCGACGAATTCCAGACCATGCCCGTTGTGTGTCAAGCCATTGAGGTGTCCCATAAGCCCCCCAATGTGTC